>NZ_JAUXVZ010000051.1 GCF_030680185.1 Phenylobacterium sp. | reverse complement strand
TCTAGGAACAACGCCTAATTATTATACGAATCTCAGAAGCATAACTTTTTGCTGGCTGGCGTGACGGTATTTTCGCATGAGAATATTTTTTGTCCCGCAGAATCAAAGGGGTTGTGCATACCCGAACAATCGAGTGGGAGTGACGGGTCGTAAAATCGGTGGAGTTCGGCGGCGAACGGCGGCCGGATTGCTCGCAACGTATCGATAGACTGCGATTGATTTCACCAGTCGCAATATCGGGCGACAGCTTTAGAGCGATGACCATGCGTCCCAGGGCGTAGATCTTTCCGTGGTTTGGCGCTGCGATGCGCCCACGCCGTTTCGCGACATGCGCGTGATCTTCAGTGTGCCGCCCGCGCTCAAAGATGGCGTAATCTGCGTGAAAATTGGCGCCTACTGTCAATGCCGCAGGTCCGGCGCTGGCCTACCTTTCTCACACAAGGAAGGGAGTTCTTCCTCACAAGGAAAGAAGGTGGCCTATGTTCAATCGCAACAAAAAATCCGCTCTCGTGACGGGAGCCTCATCCGGCATGGGCAAGGAAATCGCCAGGCGGCTGATTGCCGACGGCTACCAGGTCTATGTGGCCGCGCGGCGCGTGGCCGAAATGGATGACCTGAAGGCGCTCGGGGCGCATCCGCTTCGCATGGACATCGCCAGTGATGCCGATATCGTTGCGGCGGTCGATACGATGATGGCGCAGACGGGCGGCGTCGACGTGCTGGTCAACAATGCCGGCTTCGGCCTCTATGGGCCGATGGAGGAGATCGGTTTGGACGAGGCCCGATATCAGTTCGAGGTGAACGTCTTCGGCCCCGGTCGGCTGACCCAGCTCCTGCTGCCGGCGATGCGCGCGAAAGGGGCTGGCCGGATCATCAACATCACCTCGATGGGCGGCAAGATCTACACGCCGCTGGGCAGCTGGTACCATGCCACCAAACATGCACTGGAAGGATGGTCCGATTGCCTGCGTATCGAACTTGCCCCGCTGGGCATCGATGTGGTGGTGATCGAACCCGGCCTGATCGAAACCGGGTTCGGCGATGTGGTGGCGGATAGCCTGCTCAAGCGTTCCAGCGCCGGACCCTATGCGGGGCTGACCCGCGCGGTCGCAGCCGGGACCCGCGACACCTACGCCAAGGGACGCACCAGCCACCCGAGCGTGATCGCGGACGTGGTTGGCAAGGCGGTTTCCACCGCCCGCCCGCGCACCCGCTATGTCCGGGGCAAGTTTGGCGCGCTGCTGATCGCGATGCGCACATGGCTGGGCGACCGCATGTTCGATCGCATCATCCTCAGCCAATTGCCGAAGGGCGCCTGAGCGTCATGCGGCCCGCTCCCGCCGACCGGTGCAAGGTGCCGCATGGATTGTGGAATGCGGTGGAGGTGATCGGCATCCCGCCCGCGGCGCTGTTGCGCCAGGCGCGGCTGCCGGTCACGCTTCCTCAAACCGGGCAGACCATCACGACCGCGCAGTATTTCGCGCTGATGCGGGCGCTGGAGGCGCTGTCGGGCGATCCTGCGGTCGGCCTGCAGATCGTCCGCAACGCTGACACGGCGGTCCACCCGCCTGCGACAGTCGCCGCCTTTTATGCCCGCGATCTGCGCGACGGGATCGAACGGCTGGCACGGTTCAAGCGGCTGTGTACGCCGGAGACGCTGGAGATCACCGAAGAATTGGATGGGGGACGGCGCAGCTGCAGCGTCGGAATGACCTGGCTTCACGCCAGCGAGGCCGAGCCAGCGGCGAGCGTGGACGCGACCTTTTCCACGCTGATGGAGCTGGCACGGCGCGGCACTGGCGCCGACGTGCGCCCCTTGCGCGTCGACCTCGCCCGGCCGGGTTTGCGAAGCGCCGTTCACGAAACGTATTTCGCCGCGCCGGTGCGGCTTGGCGCGCCGCGCGACCTCCTTGTGTTCGACGCCTTAGATCTCGACCGACCGTTTCCGGGCCACAATCCCGAAGTGCTCGCCATGCTGACGCCGGCGCTGGGCAGCGCGCTTGAGGAGATGCAGGCACGGTCGCTAAGCGAGCAGGTGGTCCTCGAACTCAAGCGCAGCCTGCCGAGCGGTCGACCGGACGTGAGCGAGGTCGCCCGTCGAATGGGCATGAGCGAGCGGACGTTGCAGCGTCGGATCACCGAGGAAGGCCGTAGCTTCCGCGAGTTGCTGACCGAAGCCAGGCGGGAGCTTGGACACCGCTTTCTCAGCGACGTCGCGATAGAACTCGACGAGATCGCGTTTCTCCTTGGCTATCAGGACGCGACCTCGTTTCACCGGGCCTTTCGCGAATGGGAAGGCGTTACGCCAGCACGTTGGCGAGAACTGCGTGCCGGAGACGCGATCTTCACCCCGCACTGATCTTGATACTAAATGATCAAGGGTGTGATCTTTTGGCGGCGTGCGGAGCGGCATGGCAAAGCGGAAGAAATGTTTTTGTGTTGAAGTTCAATGGCTTGTGAGTGTTGCGAACAATGAAGTGGGAATAGGCCGCCACTAGCCGTCCCTAGCCCCGCGCCTCGACCGGACTGCCGCCGAACACCAGGTTCTGGCGAGCTTCGGGGGTGAAGAGGCCATAGATCATGGCGGCCTCGGGCGCGCTGGCGGCGTCCAGGGCGGCGATCTGTTCCCGCGGTAGGCGCAGATCGGTGGCGGAGATGTTCTCCTGGACCTGAGAGGGCCGGCTGACCCCCATCAGGGCGGTGTCGACGCCGGGCTTTGACAGCACCCAGGCCAGGGCCACGCGGGCGGGAGACTCGCCCAACTCATGGGCGACCCCCTTCAGGGCCTCGACGATGCGCCAGTTGCGGTCGGTGAACAGGGTGTCGCCGAAGGGGTTGGCGCCGTCGAGACGGTTGTCGTCCTCAGCGCGGCCTTCGCTCCCGCCGGCCTTGTCGGGCAGGCCGCCAGCCCGTGGGGCTGCAGCCTCGACCGTCGCGCGATCGTACTTGCCCGTCAGAAGGCCATAGGCCAGCGGGCTCCACGGCATCATGCCAAGCCCCATATGGCGGGCCAGCGGCAGGTGCTCGGCCTCGACCTCGCGGCTGACCAGGGAATAGAAGTATTGCAGGGCGACCGGACCCGGCAGGCCGCGCACCGCGGCCAGGGTGGCGATCTTGGCGACGTACCAGGCGGGCGTGTTTGACAGGCCCCAGTAGCGAATCCTGCCGGCCCGAACCAGCGCCGCCATGGTCTCCAGCAGTTCGTCGGGCGGGGTCAGCGAGTCCCACACATGGATCCAGTAGAGGTCGACATAGTCGACCTTCAGGCGACGCAGGGATCCCTCGAGCGCCGCATGGATGTGCTTGGCGCCATTGCCGCCCACATGCGGGCCAGAACCTGTGGCGAACCCGGACTTGGTGGCGATGACCAACTGATCGCGTAGGCCGCGATCGGCGATGATCGCCCCCAACATCTCCTCACCGCGCCCGCCCGCATAGACGTCAGCGGTGTCCACGAGGTTGCCGCCGGCCTCCACATAGGCGTCGAAAACCGCCTCGGCCGCCGGGCGGGCCATCCCCCAACGCTCGACGCCGAAGGTCATGGTTCCCAGGGCGAGAGGACTGACGACCAAGCCTGATCGCCCGAGGGTCCGATAGTCTGTGAGCGCCATGACGTTGATTTCCTAGTGAGCGTTATGGAACCCAATAGCCGCGCGTTGCGGCCTGGGGTCAAGTGTTATATATCGATCACTATGGAAGATGGAGCTATCGAGAGGCGACCCTCACAGGCCCCCCGCCGCACGGGGCGACCGCTGTCGTTTGACCGAGACGTCGCGCTGAAGGCGGCCATGCACCTGTTCTGGCGACATGGCTACGAGGCGACCTCGGTTGCAGAGCTGACCCAGGTCATGGGCATCACGCCGCCCAGCCTCTATGCGGCCTTTGGCGACAAGCGCCGGCTGTTCCTGGAGGCGGTGGATCATTATCTGGGCGGTGGTGCGGCCGCCGTCGTCCTAAGTATCAAGGACGCCGAGACGGGCAGGGCGGCGGCGCGGGACCTGCTGACCGCAGCGGCGCTCGGCGACACCGGCGAGGACACGCCCCCCGGCTGTCTGCTGGCCAGTTCCCTGGTGAGCAGCTCGGCCGTCGCCGATGAGGTTCGTGAGGAACTGGCTGAAATCCGCCGCCGTATCGAGGCCGCTCTGCGCGCCCGCATCGAGGAGGATGTCCGAGCTGGAAAGGCGGCTCGCGACTGCGACGCCGAGGCTCTCGCCGGCCATGTGTTCGCCGTGGTCCAGGGCATGTCCACCCTGGCCAAGGACGGCGCCGGACGTGACAAGCTGCTGCGGATCGTCGACCAGACCATGGCCGGCTGGCCTGCCGCAGCCTAGCGCTGCGTCAGGCCGGCCGTGGCCTCAGAACCGCTGACGCAGGGCGACCGTGACGTTCCGAGGATCGCCGAAGGTGTTGTAGGTGTTCGGGCCGCCGATCCGCGCATAGTAGGTCTTGTCGAAGAGGTTGTTCACCGACATGGACACCGACAGCTTGGGCGTCACGGCATAGCCGCCGTGCAGGCTGAAGACGGCATACGGCTCCTGTTCTCGAACGCCTGCGACGCCGGCGCCGAGGAAGGTGCTCTGGGCGTTCATGCCCGCGGCGATCCAGGCCCGATCCCAGCCTGGCGTCGACGGCGTGTACTTGGCGAAGGCCTTGAGGCTGTGCTCAGGCTCCCAGGTGTCGAAGGCCTGGCCGATCAGGCTCGCGGTCGAATTCTCTAGATGCTCGGTCTGGATGAAGGCGTAGCCGATCGAAAGATCGACGCCAGGGTAGGGGCTGCCGGTCACCTCGACATCGAATCCGCGGACCTCGACCTCGCCAATCTGCAGGAAGAAGCCCGGATGGGCGATGTCGGCGAAGGCGCGGTTGACGTCGCGCGTATTGTAGACCGCGAAGGTGGCCAGCAGCGCGTCCTCGAAGAACGCGCCCTTCACCCCGGCCTCCAGCTGGCGACCGACCCGCGGGTCCAGCGGCGTCCCGCCGTTCTCGTCCCACCTCAGCGAGGTCTGTGGGATGAAGATGTCGGAATAGCTGCCATAGATCGTGATGTTGGGGCGCAAGTAGTAGACGACGCCGGCATAGGGTGTGATCTCGTTATTCGCATAGGCGCCGCGGACGAAATCCGTCGGATTCGGATTGGGCGCCTGGGTGCGGCTGCGGGACTCGAAGTCGCTCATCCGCGCGCCCAGCACCAGGGTCAGGCCATCGAGGATCTCGAACCGCCCCTGGCCATAGAGGCCGCTCTGCTCGACGACCGTGCGGCTGCCATTGTTGTAGACGAGGTTCTGCTGCGGGACATTCGCCGCGTCTTCAAAGGCGATGCCCGATCCTGCGGGCGAGCCGGTGTAGAAGGTGGTGGCCACCGACCTGCTGGTGACGTCGTATTCCTCCCAGCTATAGCCTGCCATCAGGGTGTGTGTGCGCCCGAACAGGCTCACTGGCCCCGTGGCGTAGAGGTCGATCCCGGTTCGGTCGGTGGTCGATACGGTGCTGCGGCGATTGAAGCTGGAAAAGCGGTTGGTGACCGGGTTCAGGCCCGTGCCCGGTGTGGGAAAGCCATCGGTGAAGGTCTTTTCCTGTTCGCGATAGGCCGCCTTGGCGCGCGCCACCCAGTCGTTGGCGAACTGGTGGCGGAGATCGGCGGCGTATTCGAGGGTCTCATAGATGTTCAGATTCCAGTCCGGGTACTGGTTGATCGAGCGGGGGACGTCCAGGAACTGGTTGTGCAGCGGATGGCCGGGCAGGACATAGTTGGCCAGGCCCATGCTCATGGCGTCGCCCTGGTCGTCCTGATAGGTCACCGTCGCCGAGGCCATGGTGCGTTCGGTCAGGTCGAAGTCGATCGCGCCATAGGCCACCACCTTCTCCTCGTGAGAGCGGTCGGTGAAGAAATCGCGCTGAAGATAGGAGCCCGCGGCCCGGCCGCGCAGGCGGCCATCGAAGGCCAGCGGCCCGCCGACATCCCCCTCCATCCGGTAGTTGTCCCAGGTTCCCGCTGAGGCGCCGAGGGAGCCTGCAAATGCGCGCGGCGCGCGCTTGCGGATGAAGTTGGCCGTTCCGCTGGGTTGACCGGAGCCCTTGAAAATCCCGGCCGGGCCGCGGAGCACCTCCACCTGCTCGTAGACGATCAGATCGAAGTCCTGCGCCTGGCCGCTGTTATAGGCCGGAATGCCATCATAGGAGACGTCGAGCAGGTAGCCGCGGGAGCGGATCTGTCCGATCAGGCCGTCCCAAGTGGTGACGTGGACACCGGGGACCTGGGCCAGGGCGTCGACCATGGTCACCAGATTCTGGTCCTCGATCCGCTGCTGGGTGATGACGCTGACGCTGTTGGGGACTTCGAGCACCGACACCGGCTCTTTGCCGCCGATGGTGACCACGTCTGCGCGATAGGTGTCGCGAGCGCCCTGGACGGTCACGGAGCGGACCGTCGTGGCGTCGTCATCGGCCGCCAGGGCTGACGATGCGAATAGCGCAATCCCAAGCGCCGGCGCCAAACCGCACGCAGCCAAGCCCCGCCGCCCGTCGCGCGCAGCGACGCCGGATCTGAATTCCAAAGACATGAAACGCCCCGACCAACAGATGTTATGATATAACATACACGTTGGTCAAAGCGTCACAAGGGGCTTGGCCAGCCTTCGTGCCAGCGCCGCTGTTGACCCGTCCGGATCAGCGGCGAACGGGGAGATCCACCGGCTGGAGCTGGTCGGCCTCGAGCTTGTCGATCATGAAGGTCCACATGCGAATCTTTGCATAGTCAGCGTCGACGCCTGTGAACCCATGGTCCTGTGACGGCAGGATCAACATCTCGAACCGCTTGCCCGCCTTGATGAGCGCATCGGCCAGACGAAGGCTGTTGGTCACCGGCACATCGCTGTCGCGCATGCCGTGTACGATCATCAGCTCGCCCTGCAGCCGGCTGGCGAGCTCCTGGTTGGTCGCATAGCCGTTCGGCCCGCCAGCTGGTCCTGTGATGGGGTGGCCGAAGTGAAACTCTCCTGAGCCCATCTCATAGATGTTGTTGTCGTGATTGCCCGATGAGGCGACGGCTACCTTGTAGAGGTCGGGCTGCAACAGGATGGCGGTCGTGGCCATCAGCCCGCCGCCGGAATGGCCCATGATCCCCACACGGGAAAGGTCGACAGCAGCGTCTTGCGTAGCCACGGCGCGGATCATGGCCGCGTTGTCGGCCACGGGATAATCCCGGACATTGCCGAAGGTGAGCGCATAGCGGTGATAGGCCGAGCCCCGTACGGCCGAACCGCCGCGCTGGCCGGCCCGCAGGACCATCGGCCCGAGTTCGGCCAGGGCGCTGGCCTGGTCTGTGGGATCAAATCGGAAGGGCGTGCTCTCGCCCGAAGGCCCCGGATAGACAATGCTGACCAAGGGGTGGGTCGCGGCACCCCGACGCCCTGATGGCCAGAGCCAGCCATACAGTTTCGTCTCCCCATCGTCGGCCAGGGCCGTGACCGGGCGGGGCGGGACCCAGCCGGCCGCCGTCAGAGCGGTGGTGTCGGAGGTCTCGACCGTCATCACCACCTGGCCGTCTCGGTCCCGAACCAGAATCTGGGGCGCCATGTCTGGACGCGACAGGGTGTCGACATACCAGCGGCCTGTGGGACTGACGCTCAGCTCGTGGTGGGCATCTTCCTGGTCGAGGGCGAGGCTTTCGCCGGTCGCCAAGTTGGTGCGGCGCGCCCGCACCTGGGCGGGGTTGCGGACGGTCGCATCGTCATAGGCGCCGTAGATGATTTCGCCCCGGTCCTCGTCCACATGCAGCAGACGTTGGGTCGCGAGGGGTTCGGGCGTGACCATGCGAATGAAGCGGCCGTCCCAGCCGTAGAGCCCATAGTGCTCATAGCCGTCGCGCTCGGTCCGCCATAGGAAGCCGTCCCCCAACGCCCGGAAATCGCGGTATCGGACCGACGAGCCGGTCGGGTGGCTTTCGCTCAAGATGACCCGCACCTCGCCGGTCGCTACGTCGGCGGCGCAGAGCTCGACGGTCCCATACCCACGGCTCACGCGGGCGAAATATAGGGTGCGGCCGTCGTTCGAAGGCCAGAAGCCGCCGGCGCCCATGTCCAGATTGCCGAGATGGTCCCAGCCCTGCGTCTGGACCTGGACGGGCGCCCTGGCGCCGCTGGCGTCGAACACCCAGAGCTCCTGTCGGGGCAGGTTGGCCTCCCCGGGATAGGGCATCTTGTGGGTCGCCAGGCGCGGTCGGGGTTGGGCCATGGCGTCCAGCAGCCAGGTCTCGCCGGTCTGCCTCAGATCCTGTCGGACCACGTAGAAGAGCGGCCCGCCGCCGATCCAGCCGATCCACGGAGGGGTATCGTCCAGGCGGTTTTCGAGGATCGCGGCGTCAGTCGGCTGGGTGTCGGCCATCGCGCCGGAAAAACTGTACCAGAGGGCGCCGTCGGCGCTCAGGCGCCTGACCTGCTCATCGGGACCGGATGCGTAGAGATCGTGGGCGCGCGTGAAGACGCGATGCCGGCCATCGGGAGATGTCGCCTGGTTCGTGGTCGGCAAGGGCGTGAGAACGCCGTTGGCAAGACTGTAGCGATACTGGCCGCCCGGAACCGACAGGATCGCGGCCTCGCCGTCCGGCGAGAGGTTGAGGCTTCCGGCCGTCAGACGCTCCGGCGCCACGGAGAAGGGCAGGCGTGAGACGATATCGGACGCGCGCGCCACTACGGTGCGCCGCGCCTGGGGAATATCCACCCGAACCAGGATGACGTCGTCAGCGGTTTCCCGGGCATAGGCGAAGGCGTCGCCTCCGCTCAGCCACGTCATTCGGGGGGCCGAAGGGGCGATGGCGTCGGAGGCTTGGCGGAGGCGAGTGTCGCGGTCGCTGATCACGCGGCCGACCTGGCAGGCTGTATCGCAATCGGAGGGGGGCTCGGCGCGGCCGGGCGTCGGCGAGAGCGCGGCGGCCAGACAAAACAGGCCTGCGGTCGCTCGGCTCCAGAGTCCGGCGCGGACCGGCTTTGCGTCCTTGTGGTGCATCGCCGCCATCATCTGAGACCCCCGTGCGTCGGTGAGCGGTGATCGCAGGGGCGAGCCGCCGCCATCCAAGACCGAGCCGCAAGGTGAGAAGTCTAGACGCCGATCTATCGGCGAATCCCCACTTGGGCCGGAGCCGCGCCGCAACCTTTCCTGAATCTGGCCAGGGCTGGCGAGGAATCTTCGGCCCGCTGCGACCAGAATGGACCCTCAGCAAGGCGGCGGGCGACCCACCTCTCGACCCGACCGCAACCCCCGATAAGGATCTGCCGCGATGGTCCGCTCTTCTCGTCATTCTGCGCTGAGGACAGGCCTGCTGGTCGCCTTGGGGGGCCTGGCCCTCATGCGAGCGGGGCCAGGCGCCGCGGACTCTTGGGACACGACCGCGCCGCGGGGCGTGGTGCGCGAACTCGACTTCACCGTCTCCGAGGGGACGGGCATGTCCGTCGATATCTCGCCGGACGGACAGTGGCTGCTCTTCGATCTTCTGGGGCATGTCTATCGGGTTTCGACGGCCGGCGGTGAGGCCCAGGCCCTCACCCAGAACAGCGGCGTGGCCCTGAACTACCATCCCCGCTACGCGCCGGATGGGCGGTCCATCGTCTTCGTCTCCGATCGCGGCGGCCAGGCCAATCTCTGGGTGATGGACGCAGATGGCGCTCGACCGCGCCTGATCCTTGACGCCCCCGACAGCGCCTTTGCCGAACCGACGTGGACGGCGGACGGCTCGGCGGTGATCGCGATCCGCATGCTCCCCCATGCCCTGGGCGCATGGTCGCGGACCAACCGGATCTGGAGCATCCCGATCAACGGCGAGGCGCCCCGCGAACTCGCCGGCGCCGATCACAACCTGGTCTTCGCCCCCTCGGCGACGGCGGACGGCCGCTATGTCTACTTCCACCAGACCTCGGGCCCCGTCACCGCCGAGGGCTATTTCAAGACCCCGACGGACCACCAGATCCGCCGCCTCGACCTTTTGACCGGCCGCGACGAGCCGGTCCAGGAAAGCGCGCGGCGCCGCTATTACCACGACGAGCCCTTCTCCGACTTCGCCCCCAGCCTGTCGCCCGATGGGCGGTTCATGGCCTTCCAGCGGCGCGTGCCAGGCGGCGTCACCGAGCACGACGGCGTGCGCCTGAACCAGCAGACCGGCCTCTGGCTGCGCGACATGGAGACCGGCGAGGAGCGCCTGGCGATTGAACGCCTGGCGCCGGACCAGCTTGAGACCCACACCCTCTATCAGATCCGGTTGGCGCCCGGTTACGCCTGGGCCCGCGATGGGGCATCCATCGTCTATTCTGAAGGCGGCCAGTTGCGGCGGGCCTGGCTCGATGATGGCCGGGTGGAAACCATCCCTTTCACCGCCCAGGTGCGCCGGACCATTTCCGAGCAGGTTCGCCCCCAGATCCGCCTGAACGATGGGCCGTTCGAGGTTCGCGCGCCCCGTTGGCCAGCTGTGTCGCCCGATGGCCAGGCGTTCGTCTTCGAGGCGGCCGGCCGTCTCTGGCGCAAGGCCATGGACGGGACGGCGGCCCAGCCCCTGCTTCGACCCAACCCCCGGTTCGGCGGCGGCCTCACGGTGGAGCTGTCTCCGGCCTGGTCCCCCGACGGCCGCTGGATCGCCTTCGCCACCTGGAACGATGAGATCGGCGGACATCTTTGGAAGGTTCGGGCCACAGGCGGTGCTCCCGTGCGGCTGACGACCACGGCCGGAGAATACCTCAACCCCGCCTGGAGCGCCGATGGCCGACGACTGGTGGCGGCGAAGGGCGCTGGCGGCGGCCTGCGGGGGGAGGGGACCGGCGTCGGCGGTTGGAATGACATCATCGTGCTTTCGGCGGCGGGGGGCGTGGCCGACGCCGTCATTCGCGTCACCACGGATGGCCGCTTTGCCCGTCCGGTGTTCGGCGCCGATGGCCGAATCTATGTCGCATCTCCGACCGAAGCGGCCGACCCGCTCGGGGACGCCAGGTTTGCCGCCCTCTTGCGTTCCGTGGCCCCAGACGGGGGTGATCCGCGTATCCACGCCGGCCTCGGCGCCGCGAGTGGTGCGGTTATCTCGCCCGATGGGCGACACCTGGCCTTTGAGGCGGGCGAGAACATCTTCCTGGCGCGCCTCGATCCGGCTGCGGCTCGCCTCCCCGTGCTCGCCGCAGATGATCCGCGCAGCTCAATCCAGCAAATCACCACCCGTGGCGGCGGGTTCGCCTCCTGGAGCGCAGATGGCCGGCTGGCCTTTCTTCAGGGACCGGACCTGAAGCTGGTCGATCCCGAAAGCGGGGGCGAGCAGACCGTTGCGACAGCCCTCCAGGTCCCATCCAACACACCGGTGGGGGACTTGGCCCTGATCAATGCGCGCATCCTGACCATGGACCAGCGCCAGGTGATCGACCGCGGCGTGATCCTGGTCCGCAACGGGCGCATCGTCGCGGTCGGCGCCGACATTCCCGTGGAGGGCGCGGCGCGGGTGATCGACCTGCAGGGCCGCACGGTGATGCCGGGGCTGATCGATATCCACGCCCATCATGTGAGCGGCGGCGACCACGAGATCATCCCGCCGCACCGGGCCAGATCGGCCAACTACCTGGCCTATGGCGTGACGACCCTGTTTGATCCTGCCGCGCCGACCTTCTCGGTCTTCGCTCTGGCCGAGCAGACCGCGGCGGGCAGACTGATCGGTCCTCGGGTGTTCAGCACCGGCACGCCGATGTACGGCCATGGCGGCCTCCTGCTGAGCGACCGCAGCTTTGCCGACGACACCGCGGCGCGGCTGGCCGGCATGGGGGCCATCGGCCTGAAGCAGTACTATCAGCCGCGCCGGGCGCAGCGTCAGTGGGCGACCGAGGCCGCCCGTGAGCACGGCGGTCTGCTGGTGACGGGCGAGGGCATGGACCTTGGCTACAATCTCGGCATGATCATGGATGGCCAGACGGCGTGGGAGCACCCGCTGCTGGACCTGCCCCTCTATGACGACGTGGTCCAGTTCGTCGCCCGCTCGGGGACCCAGTACAATCCCGAACTCATCACCCCGGGCCAGGGCCTGTATCTGATCGAGTACTTCATGTCCGAACAGGACCTGACCGGCGATCGGAAGCAGCAGCTCTGGGTCCCGTGGAAGGATCTCTATCGGAAGACCAACTTCACCCGCCGCCCCCTGGCGGAATATCCGGCCATCCTCTCCGTGCAAGGGGTCAAGGACATCGTCCGCGCGGGCGGCAAGGTCGGGGTCGGCGGCCATGGCCAGGACCAGGGCCTGGGGACTCACCGAGAAATCTGGACCTTCGCCCTGGCGCTTGACCCCATTGAAGCGCTGGAGGCCGCCACCATCGTCAATGCGCGATACCTGGGGCTGGAGGCCGATCTGGGCTCCATCACCGCGGGAAAGATCGCCGACCTGATCATCCTTGAGGCGGACCCTCTGGCCGATATCCGCAACAGCCTTTCGATCGTCCAGGTGATGGCTCAGGGCCGTCTGTATGACGCTGAAACCCTTGACGAGGTCTGGCCCAGCCCGCGCCAATATGGGCCCCGGCGATGGATGATGACGCGATAGGCGCGGCGTCTGGCCGGCTTGATTTCAGGAAGGCGCGCCGGGTCTCTGGCGCGCCTTCTCATTGGGCGCGGCGAACTTGGCAGAACGCCGATGCGCTCAACTCTTGGGCGCCGGCGCCCACCCAAGAAGCAATCAAACCCATCGCGCAAATGAAGGGAAATCTTCAAAAATCAGCGAAGCAAAAGAAATATCCCGCGGCCTGACCGCCTTCGGGGCGCACAGCGCCCTTTTGCCGCCTCGATAGCATCTACCTCGCACGGAGCGTTTCGCTAAGGCGATCTCGCAGATCCGGCGCTCACGCAGCCAGCAGGCTCGGGGAACGGCAAAAAGAGGGGATCGATGAAACATTTGTTTTGCGGCGTAAGCGCCGCGGCCTTGTGCCTGGGGGCTTATCCGGCGCTGGCCCAGTCCGCGAACGACGGCGACATGGTCCAGGAGATTGTGGTCACCGGCTCGAACATCGCCACCAGCGCCAATCTGGTGACCAACGCCACGCCGATCGACGTGCTGGGCGAGGACATCGTTCAGGCCACGTCGGGCGAGTCGATCTCGACCTTGCTGCGCAGCCAGCCGATTTCGATCGGGGCATCATTGGCCCCCACCAACAACGAATACACCGGCGGCGGCTCCTCGGTGAACCTGCGGGGCCTGGGCTCAGCCTATACGCTGGTTCTGATCAACGGCCGCCGCTTCGGTGGAGAAGACACCCCCGATGTGGATGCTGTGCCGGCCGAAGGCGTCCAGAGCATCGAGATTCTGAAGAACGGCGCCTCGGCCATTTTCGGGTCTGACGCTATCGCCGGCGTGGTGAACATCAAGCTCAAGGACCGCTTCGACGGGGTCGAGGCCTTCGCCTCATACGGCAATACCACCGATGGCGACGCCAGCTACAAGCGGATCGGCGCGCTGTTTGGCACGCAAACTGATCGGTTTGACTTCGTCGGTAGCGTCGCCTTCGAAGAACGCAACGGCATGACCAAGGACGATCGCGCGCTGACCGCCAGCCGTGACTATCGCGCCTATGGCGGAACTGATCGCCGCAGCACCGCGGTCACCACCCCGAACATGCTGGTCGTGAACGGGACCTCCCTCACAGTCGACACCACGCGCGTTCCAGTGGGCCAGACCGGAACCTCGCTGGCGGACTACAAGCCGCGCAGCCAGGACGATGCCGTGTCCACCAACGAGGAGGGGACCTTCCCGCCCCAGAAGGGCTTTTCGGGTCATTGGTCGGCCAATTACGACCTGATCGATGAGCGCCTGGTGTTGTTCACCGACGGCTATTTCAGCACCCGTGACCAGACCTTCGTCGCCCTGGATTCGCCGGTGGTGGTGGTCACGGCGCCGGCCAACAATCCCTACAACCCGTTCGGCGCGCCGGTGACGGCGGTCTACAAGTTCGGGCCGAACGAGTTTGGCCCCATCACCGAATACTTCGACACCACCAACCTGCGGGGCACGGTGGGCCTGAAGGGCAAGCTCAACGGCTTCACCTACGAGGCCGGGTACAGCCGCTACGAAAAAACGGTCAAGGAACACTACGTCAACGACATCTCGCTCGCCGCCGCCCAGGCGGCGGTCAACCGGACGGACGCGACGGCCTTCAACCCCTTCGGTCATTACGCCAACAGCGCCGCCCAACTCGCTGGCCTGAGCCCCACCAGCAATTACGAGATCAAGAACGAGGTGGCGACCACCTACGCCATCGTCACTGGCCCGGTCTTCTCCCTGCCGGCCGGCCAGGTGCGCTTTGCACTTGGCGGCGAGTACCGCGAGATCGACTACACCGCGACCTATGACGCTGGCTGGAAGAACACCGTCTACTGGTGGAATGGCGGCGGGCGAACCGATCAGGAGCGTTCGCGTGAGAACAAGACCGTCTTCGGCGAACTGTTCGTGCCCTTGATCTCCAATCCCGACTCCATGGCGCTCAGCTCGCTGGAGGCCACGGGCGCCATTCGCTACGAAGACTACAGCGACTTCGGCGATGCGACGGTGAAACAGGCCAGTCTCCGCGCGGGCTTCCTGCAGGAAAGCCTCTATCTGCGGGCGTCCTGGGCGGAATCGTTCCGGGCCCCGGCTCTGGCGCAGCTCTATGCGGCGCAATCGCGCAACACTGAGCCCGGCGGTTTCTTCTATGACCCTGTCCGCGGCGGCAACCTGCCGGTCGACCGTATCGTCGGTGGCAATACGGCGCTCAAGCCAGAGCTGGGCGAGTCCTACAACATTGGCGTCGTTTATCTGCCGAGCTTCGTCGATCGCCTGTCTCTGAACCTGGACTACTGGCGGGTGGAGATCACCGATCTGATCGCGACCCCGGATGGCCAAGCGCTGCTCAACGGCACATCCCCAAGCGGGACGATCACCCGGGATCCTGTGACCCAGTATCCCACCCTGGACCTCCGTCTCTCCAACGGCGGCGATCGCACCGCCGAAGGCATCGATTTGGGGGCCAACTACATGGTTCCCGATCTGGCCATCGGCCAGCTCACCCTGAGCTTCAATGCGACCTACACGATGGAGTTCAAGGACACGGCCGGGGCGGTGACTGTGGATCGCCTGGATAACTACAGCGGCACTTTTGGCCCGATCCCGAAGTGGCGTTGGGTCGCCGGCGGGCTGTGGAACTATCAGGACTTCGACGCCTCGGCCTTCGTTCGCTACACCGGCAGCTACAAGGATATCCTGCCGGGCGTGGTCAGCCGCCGGGTCGATCCCTATGTCACCGCAGATCTCCAGGTGGGCTACACCGTGGCTCCGGACGCGCCGGTCATCCTGCAAGGGGTGCGGGTCTATGCCGGCGCCGAGAACGTCTTCGACGCCGAGCTGCCGTTTGTGGCGTCCTCGACGGACGGCTGGGATCGGTTCCTGGCCGATTATCGCGGTCGCTACGTCTATCTTGGGGTCTCCAAGAAGTTCTAGCCTCAGAGGCGACGCCCCGGTTCCGGGTCCGGAATCCGGCGGCGTCGCCATGGGTCGGGCGCACCTTCGCCGAGGGATCGGCGAAGGTTGTCCCGTTTTGAGGGTGTTGTTCGAAATACTCCTCGGCGGAGTCCTGCAAAATAGCCGGATGGGACGAGACAACGATCCGGCGCGCGCCCACGACGCGGCCGACCACCTCTTTACGCAGCTGCGGGGCGGACAGCCGGCGGTATGGCTCAATCCTGCCGTGGCCGACCTGGGCGTCTCGGCTGCTGATCTCGATGAAATTCAGCGGGCGGCCGACCGGTTCGAGCGCTTCGAGCCGCTGCTGAGCCGGCTTTTCCCCGGTGAGGGCTGGTCCGGCCGCATCGAGTCGGAGCTGTTCGCCTATGCCGAGCCGCCTGCCGGCCTGACAAACCTCTGGGTCAAGGGCGACCACGCCCTGCCGATGACCGGGTCGATCAAGGCGCGTGGGGGGGTGCACGAACTGCTCTGCTATGTGGAGCGCATTGCGCGGGACGAGGCGCTGCTGGCGCCCGGCGAGAGCCTCGAGGCGTTGCTGGAGCCCGAGGCCCAGGCCGTGCTGAACCTGCATTCGGTCGCCGTGGCCAGCACAGGAAATCTGGGGTTCAGCATCGGCCTGGTAGCGAGGGCCATGGGGCTCAATGCTGAAATCCACATGTCGATCGACGCCAAGGCCTGGAAGAAGGCGCGGCTCCGCGCCCTCGACGCCAAGGTGATCGAGCATGAGTGCCACTATACCGAAACGGTCGCCCGGGCCCGCGTCGCCTCGACCGGCGGCCAGCGCGTACACTTCATCGATGACGAACGCTCGAGGGACCTCTTCTTTGGCTACGCCGTGGCGGCCCGCGAGGTGGCCAGTCAGTTGGCGGCCCAGGGTGTCGTGCCCAACCCTGACGCGCCGATCGTGGTCTATCTGCCCTGTGGCGTCGGCGGGGCCCCCGGCGGGGTGCTGTTCGGACTGAAGGCGCTCTTCGGCGCCGGGGTGCTCGGCGTGTTTGTCGAGCCCACCCAGTCGGCCTGCCTGCTGGCCGCCATGGCGATGGGGGGGCGGGAGCCGGTCTCGATCTATGAGCTTGGGCTGCGGAACGACACGATCGCCGATGGCCTGGCGGTGCCGGTTTGCTCCAAGTTCGTCCTGGAGCAGGTTGGGCCCGCGATCAACGCCGTCGTCGCCATACCGGACAACGCTATGCTGACCTGGATGCGCCACGCCCATGGCGTCAACGGCCTGCGGCTGGAGCCGTCCGCGGCCTCTGGCCTTGCTGCTGTCGAGCCGTTCCTGGCGGCCGCGCGGGCCGAGCCTGCGCTTGCGGTGCGCCTGGCCAAGGCCACCCACCTGGTCTGGACCACAGGCGGGGCGGCGCTGCCTGATGACGAATTCCACCGCCTTCTGGACCTCTGATCAGGTTCAACCTGCGGCCAGTTCCACAATGCAAGGCTTGAGACGATGACCTCCCTTTACCAGCGCTTCCTGGCTGTCATCGGCATGGCGCTCGCCCTGAGCGGTGGCCAGGCCTGCGCCGCGGCGCCCGCCGGGGATGGATTTGGCCGTCTGCCCCCGGTCGAGGACCCGGCCTATTCGCGCTATCAGCGGCAGTCGATCTATGTGCCGGTGCGCGATGGGACCCGCCTGGCTGTCGACATCTACAGGCCGATGACGCCGGCCGGGGTGGAGGAAAAGCCGTTGCCGGTGATCTTCTACTACGCCCGCTACTGGCGGGCGCGGCAGCTGCCTGACGGGTCGATCTCAACCAATCTCGGCGTCCTGATGAAGGGCCAGAGCATTGGCGCCCTGACATCTCGCGACAGCAGCGGCCGGCTTCTGTTCTGGGACACGGGCCGGGAATCGATCCCAGAGATCATGCGTCACGGCTACATTTTCGTCCGGGCCGAGGGCCGTGGGACCGGCGCCTCGGAGGGCGTACGCCTGACCGACTACGCCCCGGAAGAAGCCCGCGATGGGGCCGACCTCGTAGCCTGGATCGCCGACCAGCCCTGGAGCAATGGCAAGGTCGGCATGATGGGCGGATCCTATCCGGGCATCACCCAGCTCATGGTGGCGGCCGAGGCGCCGCCGGCCCTCAAGGCGATCTTTCCGGCCGCGCCGGCCCTGGATTTCTACCGCCTGATGAGCGGCGGGACGGGCGTGCTGCACAAGGGCATTGTCGGCTTCCAGGCCGCCCAGGCCCGCAGCGACGGCCTGGATGTCGAGGCCCCGGTGGCGGCCAAGGTCGTGCCCGTGGATGATGATCCCGACGGCGTGCGCCTGCGGGAAATCCTCGACGCGCGGGTGGCCAATACGCCGCCGGATTCGGCTTTGCGTGCGCTGCATGGGCTGAGTCCTGAGTTTGCCGGGACGGTTCAGGCGCTGGCCCAGGCCTGGGAGCTGACCAGCCTCGCGGAGGCGAGCGCCACCTTCCTGGACGCCGCCACCCTTATGGATCGCCAGCGGCCGGATGCGAATCTCCAGGCCAAGGCCCTGGCGGGCCTGCACCTCTTCCGTGACACCGAGGTCTTCTCCGAGCCGGACACGACCGGCATGGTCTCGCCGCATCTGAAACTGCCGGCCCTGAAGGCGGCCAAGGTTCCCACCTATGTGTGGAGCGGCTGGTACGACATGGACACGGTGGGGGCGACCCAGCTGTTCCAGAACCTCGATGGGCCAAAGAAGATGACCATCGGCCCCTGGAGCCATGGCCCCAATGAGGACAACGGATCCCAGCGGAGCCCCTTGATCCATGCCGAGGCCCGAGCCCGTGAACTGCTGACGGCTGAAGCCACCCGCTGGTTCGACCACTGGCTGAAGGGACGGGACAACGGCGTGATGAACGATCCGCCCGTCCACTATGGCTATAAGGCCAGTGGCGCGATCCGCTGGGCGGGCGCCGAGCAGTGGCCTGCCCCGGACGCGCGGGCCGAAACCTTCCACCTCCTGGGCGGAGCGGGCGAGGGCGGCCTGGCCACGACGCCTGGCGCGGCGGCCGAGATGAGCTTCACGGTGGATTACCTGGCCACGATGGGGCCGCAGTCGCGCTATCACGACTCCTTCAGCGGCGCGCCGGAGATGGCCTATCCGGACCTGGCGGCCCATGCGCAGAAGGGCCTGACCTTCACCACGACGCCGTTGGCCGACGATCTGGTGGTGGTGGGTCATCCGGTCATCACCTTGCTGGCTCGCTCCACCGCCGCCGACGGGGACGTGTTCGTCTATCTGGAAGATGTCGGACCTGAGGGGACCAGTTATGTGACCGAGGCGGTGATCCGCGCCTCTCACCGCACCCTTGCATCGGCGCCCTATGACGTCATGGGTCTGCCCTTCTCGGAGTCGAGCCGGGCCGCCGTCGCCGCCACGAGGCCATTCAACGCCGGCCCCGTCCGGCTGGTCGCCGACCTGCAGCCGACAGCCTACCGCTTCAAGGCGGGGCATCGGATTCGGGTGGTGGTGACGGGGGCGGACGCCGACAACTACATCACCCCGCCCATCCTGCCGGAGCCGGAGATCACCCTGTCGGTCGGCGGACGGTCCGGCAGCGCGATCGTGTTGCCGGTGCTGGCGGAGGCGGGCGCGAAATAAGGCCTGCGCGCCTAATCAGAGGGCCGGCTGTCGCGCCTTCTGGGCGAGGTAGCTGGCCGCCATGGCCTCTTCCTTGGTCTTGCGCATCACGATGTAGGACGAGAACTGGCTCATCTTGCCAAAGGCGTCCATCAGGCCGTCCATCGTCGCCAGATAGTCGGTCATGTCCCGCGCCACGACCTTGAGCATGTAGTCGAACTGTCCGGCGACGAAGAGGCATTCCACTACCTCAGGCGTGGCGGCCACGATCTGTTCGAAGCGTGCGGACTCATGTTGCCGGTGCGACTCCAGGGTCACACAGGCCACGACCGTGACGAAGGAGCCGATGGCCTTCTGGTCAAACTGAGCGCCATAGCGCTGCAGCACCTTCTGTTGCTCGAGCCGCTTGACCCGGTTGAAACAGGCGCTTTCCGACAGGCCGACATCCAGGGCGAGGCGGGCATTGGTGATCCGCCCGTCCTTCTGAAGGACGTCGAGGATTTTAAGGTCGAAGCTGTCGATCTGCATGATCGGTTCCGAAGGCCGCAGGTTGAACTCAGTCGGTGACGAACAGTCGCCGCTCGAACTTGCACAGGGTGTCCGACCCCGTCGCCGTCACCACGAAGGGCTCGGTGATGACGATGGAGGCGTTCTCCTGCCAGACCCCCGGCATCAGGTGGAAGGTCATGCCTTCCTCCAACACCGTCTTGTCTTCCGGCCTCAAGCTGATGTTCAGCTCGCCGATAGTCGGGGGATAGGCGATGCCTATGCCATAGCCGCAGCGGGCGGCCTTATGCACGCCGCGGCGCCCAGCGGCCTTTTGCCACGCATGCTCGACGTCTGCGGCAGTGGCGCCCGGCTTGGCCGCCTCGAGCGCCGCTTCGACGCCGTCCAGGGCCGCCTTCTCCAGGTCGAGCAGGGCCTGGGATGGCTCGCCCAGAAATACGGTTCGGGCCAGCGGCGTGTGATAGCGATGGCGCGCCGCCACCAGTTCGAAATTGGCCTGACCGCCGGCCTCATAGGGGGCGTCGGTCCATGACAGGTGCGGCGTGTCCACGCGCTCCCCGGTCGGCATGAAGGGCGGGGAGGCGGCGTACTGGCCGCCATACTCGGCCGTGCCGCGCATCAGGGCGCGATAGATTTCGGCGGCGACGTCGCACTGGCGGACGCCGGGCCGCGTATGCTCGATGGCCGTGCGCATGCCGCTTTCGACGATCTTCGCCCCCTGGCGCATCAGGGCCACCTCGGCCGGCGACTTCTTCGACCGGATGAAGTTCACCAGCAGGCTGGCCTCGACCAGGGTGGCGTTGGGCAGGGAGGCCTCGAGCACGGCCTGGGTCTTGGCGGTCAGGTAATAGCTCTGCAGTTCTGTGCCGATCCGCCCCTTGTCCAGCCCGCGCTCGGCCAGGAAGGCGGCCAGAAACTGGGCCGGATGGCGCTCGGCCGACTGCACGTAGGTGTCGGGATAGGTGTGGATGTCCTCGTCTTGCAGCCAGGTGGTCAGGCGCGCGCCCCGGGCGTCCATCTCGCGACCCAGCCACAGGGGGCGGCCGCCGTCGGCGGTGACGATAAGGTACTGCTGGACGTAGAAGGACCAGGCCTCGTAGCCGCTGACATAATAGAAGTTGCAAGGGTCGCTGAGGATCAGCAGGTCCAGCTTCTGCGCGGCCATGGCGGCCCGGACGCGACCCAGGCGGGCCTCGAATTCGGCGGTCTCGAAGATGGGGGAGGGGTTCATTCGGCGCCTTTCGAGGAATCGACGACGGCCCGTAGGCTCGGCGAACGCGCGCGGATGATGAACAGCAGCGCGGCCGAGGCGACGAGGCCGACCTGGATGATGGTGAAATAAGGGGCGAGGCCGATGCGCTCGGCATAGATGCCGAGGAAGCCGGCCAGATAGTTGCCGACGCCGACCGTGACGTACCAGACGCCGATCAGAAGGCCGGTCAGCCGCGGCGGCGACAGGCGACTGATGGTCGAGATTTGCGGTGGCCAGATCAGCACGTCGCCGACGGAAAAGCAGAGATAGCCGGCGACGATCCACCAGGCGCTGTGCAGGCCAGTGGCCGACTGTCCGCTCTGCGCGGCCGCCCCAAGGAAGAAGGCGTAGCCGACCGCCAGGGCCAGCAGGGCGCCGATCTGTTTCAGATAGGGGTCGATGTGAATGGCGCGGGCGGCGAGCCTGGCCAGCGCCACTTCGAAGAGGGGGGCCAGGATGACGAAGCCGATGGTGCTGATCGTCAGGAAGACCGAGGCCGGCAGCTCGACCCCGCCGACCATGCGGTCGGTGTCTGACTTGACCATCAGGGTCAGCACGCCGGCCTTCTGGTAAAAGGCAGTGGCGTAGATCGCGGTGAAGGCGGTGAGCAGCAGGATGGCCGGAACCGCCATGGGCGGCCGGCTCGCCTCCAGCCCGGTGGCCTTGCCGGCGGCGGCGGGCCTTCGCCCGATGTCACCGAGCAGCGTCGGCGCCTTGACCACATAGAGGATCAGGCCCGCGGCCATGCCCAGTGACGACACCAGAAAGCCCCAACGGAAGCCAATGAGTTCGCCAAGGGCGCCTGCCAGCAGGGTGCCGGCCACCGAGCCCATCCAGATGCACATCAGGAAGATGGTGTAGCCCGCGGTCCGCGGAAGCTCGGGGCGCGTGTCATACACCCGGCCGACCAGGGTCGAGATGGCGGGTTTGAGCAGCCCGGTGCCCAGTACGATCAGGCCAAGACCGGCGAACAGCAGGGCTCCGGCCAGCGCGCCCTGGAGGCCCCAGGTCATCAGAAACAGCGACAGGTTGCCCAGGAGAATGCCCAGACCACCCAACAGGACGCCCGAACGCTCTCCCAGCCAGCGGTCGGCGATCCAGCCGCCGGCGGCCGGCAGGCAGAAGGCCAGGCCCGCAAAGATGCCATAGGTCTGCAGGGCTTGATCGCGGCTCCAGCCCAGCCCGCCATCGGCGGTGGCGGTGCTGAGGAACAGCACCAGCAGCGCGACCATCCCATAGTAGGAAAATCGCTCCCAGAACTCGGCGGCCGCGACCAGGTAGACGCCGGCCGGCTGCCGCCAAAGGCTCGTGGACATGTCGACCATCATCTTCCCCCGCGGCCATAGCTTCCGACGCTGGTCATGATCTGGACCAAAGGGCGAGATGTCCGCCGCGCAAGGCGCTTTTGACGAAAGAATCTTCTGACCGCGGCAATCCTGGGGAGGACTGTCCTGATTGGGACAATTCAGACCCTCTCCGAAGAGGCCACTGAAAACCGACCCATTCGCAGAAGATCACTTCGTCCGTCATCCCCCTTCTCGAAGTCTTGCGGCGACCGCCCCCCTAGCCTTGGGGAGAGAGGCGGGGAGCGATGTTGTCGTCCAAGATCAAAGATACCGAGCCGCAGGCGACAGGACCGTTTTTCCCGGTCTTTGATCCGGCCACGGGCGCTCAGGTCGGGCTGGCCCCCGACCTGAGCCTCGATGAGGCTGAACGCGTCGTCCAGGCCGCCGCCGCCGCCTTTCCGGCCTGGAGCCGCCAGACGGCCCAGGCGCGCGCGGCCTGCCTCCGGCGCTGGCGCGATATCCTGGCGGCGCAGGCCGATCATCTGGCGATGCTCATCACCCGGGAACAGGGAAAGCCTCTCGCGGAGTCCCGGGGGGAGGTGGCCTATGGCCTGGCCTTCGTCGACTGGTTCGCCGAGGAGGCCGTCCGCGTCAATGGCGCGGTGATTGCAAGCCATATCCCGGGGTCTCAACTTTCGGCCACGCCCGCGCCGCTCGGCGTGGCGGTGGCCATCACCCCCTGGAATTTTCCATTCGCCATGATCCTGCGGAAGGCCGCCGCGGCCCTGGCCGCAGGCTGCGCTGTCGTGGTCAAACCCTCGCCCGAGACGCCCCTGACGGCGCTCGCCATCCAGGTCGCAGCGCGGGAGGCGGGCTTCCCCACAGGCGTCTGCTCCACGCTGACGGGCCTGTCGGCCTCCCTTGGAGAATATCTGGTCGCACACCCCTTGGTGCGGGCGGTGAGCTTCACGGGATCGACAGCGGTGGGGCGGCGGATCCTTCGGGACGCCGCCCCCACCATTAAGCGTGTCCTTCTGGAATTGGGCGGGCATGCGCCGTTCATCATCTTAGACGACGCCGATCTGGACGCTGCTGTGGCCGACTGCGTGGCGGCGAAGTTCGTCACCTCAGGCCAGGACTGCCTGGCGGCCAATCGGATCTTCGTCCACCGAAGTCTCCACGTCGCCTTTGTCGAGAAGCTGGTGGCGGCGACGGCCGCCCTCAAGGTCGGGTCAGGCCTCGAGCCGGGCGTACACATGGGGCCGATGATCCATGCGGCGCAGGCGAAGGCCTGTGAAGCCCAGATCGACGACGCGCTGGCCAAGGGCGCGATTCTGAGGTTCCGAGGCGAGGCGCCCGACGGGCCGGCCTATTGCGCGCCTGCGGTTCTGGACCAGGTCACGGAAGAGATGCGGATCTTCCATGAGGAGACCTTCGGTCCCGTCGCGCCCGTGATCGTCTTCGACGACGAAGACGAAGTCGTCCGCCGCGCCAATGACAGCATCTATGGGCTGGCCGCCTACGTGCAGACCCGCGATCTCGGCCGGGCCATCCGCGTCCAGCAGGCCCTCGACTACGGCATGGTCGCGGTCAACAGCGCCCGCATGACCGGGCCCCCCATTCCCTTCGGCGGGCGTCGCCAGTCCGGCCTCGGCCGGGAAGGCGCCCAGCAGGGCCTGCTCGACTTCACCGACACCAAGTATCTTTGCCTCCATCACAGGTGACCGCCTTGACCGCCAATTTCGATAGCGCTCCGCGTCTCAATGAGAGCCTGGAGCGCCTGGATCAGGTTTCACTGATCCATCCGTTCACCAGCCTGAGGAGTTATGCGGCGGGGGAGGCGGGCGAGCCCCGTATCGTCACGGGCGGGCGCGGCGCCTGGATCCGCGACCAGCACGGCCGGGAGTTCCTGGACGCGTTCGCCGGGCTCTATTGCGTCAATGTCGGCTATGGACGCGAAGAGATCGCCGACGCCATCGCCAACCAGGCCCGCAAGCTGGCCTACTACCATGCCTATGCCGGGGCCACGAACGAGCCGGCCATTCGCTTGGCCGACAAGATCCTCTCCATGGCGCCGAAGGGCATGAAGCGGGTCTATTTCGGCCTGTCCGGCTCGGACGCCAACGAGACCCAGGTCAAGCTCGTCTGGTACTACAACAATGTCCTGGGTCGCCCGCAGAAGAAGAAGATCATCTCGCGACGCCGGGGCTATCATGGCGGCACCATCATTTCCGGAGCGCTCACGGGCCTCGATGTCTACCATGCCGGCTTCGACCTGCCGTATGGCCCCATCCGCCACACGACCGCGCCGCACCACTACTGGGAAGCCAAGCCGGGCATGAGCGAGGACGCCTTCTCGGCCCAATGCGCCGATGACCTGGAGCGCCTGATCCTCGAGGAAGGCCCTGAGACCGTGGCAGCCTTCATCGGCGAGCCGGCGCTGGGCACCGGCGGGATCGTCCCGCCGCCGGCCGGCTATTGGGCCGCCATCCAGGCGGTCCTGCGCAAGTACGACATCCTGCTGATCGCCGATGAAGTGGTCTGTGGCTTTGGCCGTCTGGGCGAGAACTTCGGATCCGACGTCTATGACATGGCCCCCGATCTGATCACCGTCGCCAAGGGGCTGACCAGCGCCTACCTGCCACTGTCCGGCGTGATCGTCGGGGAACGGGTGTGGGAGGTCCTGCAGGCGGGGCAGGACACCTACGGCGCCTTCTCCCATGGCTATACCTATTCGGCACATCCGGTCTGCGCCGCCGCGGGCCTTGCCAACCTCGAACTTATCGAGCGCGAGGACATCATGGGCAATGTGCGTTCGGTGGGGCCTTACCTGCTGGCGCAACTCCAGGCCGCCTTCGCCGATCATCCCAAGGTCGGTGAGGTTCGAGGGGTAGGCATGTTGGCGGCGATCGAGTTTGTGGCCGACAAGGACGCCAAGACGCGGTTTGATCCGGCTGAGCGTATAGGCGCGCGCGTGTCGGCCGCGTGCTCTGACCTTGGCCTGATCGCCCGGGGCATGCCGGGCGGCGATATTCTGGGATTTGCCCCGCCGCTCGTCCTGACCAAGGATGATGTCGGCGTGATCGTCGAGCGCGTCGGTAAGGCGCTGGCGACCGTGTTCCCTGCCGCATAAGGGCAAGACCCGTGAGTGAACATCTGAGTCAGGTCGAAACACCCAGCCTGATCCTCGACCTTGACCGGCTGGACCGGAACCTGGCTCGGATGGGCGCCCAGCTGGCGCCTTGGCCCAAGGTCGCCTTCCGTCCTCACATGAAGACGGCCAAGTGCGTGGACGTCGCCCGTCGCGCCTTGCCGCAGGGTGGGCCGATCATGGTCTCGACCCTGCATGAGGCCGAGTACTTCTTCGGCCACGGGTTCGACGACATCCTCTATGGGGTCGGTGTCTCCCCGGACAAACTGCCGCGCATTGCGCGACTGGCGGGCCGTGGCGCGAAGATTACCGTCATCCTGGACAGCGTGGCGATGGCCGAGGCGCTTTGCGGCTTTCTCGCGGCAGGCGGTCCGCCGATCACGGTCCTCATCGAGATCGACACCGATGGTCACCGCAGCGGCGTGCGGCCCGACGCCCCCGAGCTGCTGGAGATCGGCGCCGTCCTGAGCGGGGCGGGCGCGTTAGGGGGCGTTCTCACCCATGCCGGTGAGAGCTATCAGGCCCGCAGCCTGGAAGATCTTCATGCCTATGCCGAACTGGAGCGCTCGGGCGCCGTGCAGGCGGCTGAGCGTCTGCGTAGCGCTGGCTGGGCCGCGCCGGTCGTCAGTGTTGGCTCTACTCCCACGGCGCTGTTCGCCCAGGACCTGACCGGCGTGACCGAGGTGCGGGCCGGGGTCTTCATGTTCCAGGACCTGGTGATGGCCGGCGTCGGGGTCTGTTCGCCGAACGACATCGCCCTGTCGGTCCTGACCACAGTGATCGGCCATCAGGCCAGCCGGAACTGGATCATCACCGACGCCGGATGGATGGCGATGTCGCGGGACAGGGGCACTGAGCGCCAGGCCGTGGACCAGGGCTATGGCCTGGTCTGCGATATGGCGGGGGCGCCGATCGGCGATCTGATCATGGTGTCGGCCAATCAGGAGCACGGGGTCATCGCTGATCGGGCCGGCGCGGGCCTGGATCTGAGCGCCTTTCCCATTGGGTCAAGGCTGCGCATCCTGCCCAATCATGCCTGCGCCACCGGGGCGCAGCACGGGGCCTACACGGTCGTCCGCGGCGAGGAGATCCTCGACCGCTGGACCCGCGAACGGGGCTGGTAGCCTCAGATCTCGACCACCGTCGTTTCGCTCGTCTGGCTCGCCTTCGACAGGACCAGCTGAGCCATGGCGAGATCCTGCAGACCAAGGCCCGTCCCGTCGAACAGGGTGACGTCATCGTCCGAGACCCGGCCTGGGGCTCGGCCAAGGATGACCCCGCCCAGCGGCGTCAGCGCCTCGGCTCTTTCGGGAACGCGTTGGCATTCGCCAAGCGTCAGGGCCTGGGCGGTGGAATCGACAAACAGCCGAGCCGCCCTGAGAAGCCCGTCGGGGGTTTCGCCCTTGCCGGCCGTGTCTGATCCCATGCAGGCGAAGTGGGTTCCGGGGCGCACTGCGTCGGCCGAAAACAAGGGCGTCGTGGCGCCGGTGATGGTGACGACCACGTCGCAGGCGCTCACCAGCGCATCGGCGGTCGCCGCTGGCCTGGCGTGGGGGCCAAGCGCCGAGGCCAGGCGCGCGGCGGCTTCGGGCGTCCGGTTCCAGACCAGCACCTGATCGAAGTCGCGGACCGCCAGCACGGCCCGGGCGTGCCAGAGCGCCTGGCCCCCCGCGCCGATGATCCCCAAGACCTTTGCATCCCGGCGGGCGAGGACGTCCACCGACAGGGCGGCGGAGGCTGCGGTTCGCAGGGCCGTGATCACATTGCCGCCCACCAGGGCGATCGGCACGCCGCTCTCGGGGTCGGTGAGCACCACCGTCGATTGATGTCGGGCCATGCCGCGCGTGGTATTGCCTGGCCAGTACCCGCCGATCTTGAGCCCGAGCAGGCCGCTCGCCCGGTTGACCCCGGACTTGATCCCGTAGACGCAATCGCCAAGGCCGGGGCGCTCGCGGATCACCGGAAAATTGTCGGCCTCGCCGGCCGCCATCTGCGCGAATAGGGCTCGCATACAGGCCAGGGCGTCGGCAGGCGCGAGTATCTTGGCGCACTGGGCGTCGGAGATCAGGGCGACAGCGCTCATGACTTCACCCGGCTCATGCCGCTCAGGGCCTGCTGTGCGATCTGGCGGCTCCGGAATAGCACCATCTCTTTCCACTCCAGGTCTTCGGGATAGAACTGCGCCCGCATCGCGGCGCGGGCCGCTCGGCCGATCTCGTCATGGGGATCACCGGTTCCATAGGCGTGATGCCAGTGGTCCAGACGGTAGGCGACGCGGCTGGCCTCCTGACTGAAGGTGCCGAACTCGAGGCAGATATAGACGTAGCGCCCATCGCCTCGCAGCTGCTCCCAGAAGAGTTGGAGGGAGCCATTGATGGGCACGGAGAAGGATGTCCCGAGCTCCGGAAAGGTGAGGGATGGGCCAAACATCTGCGTCGCCAGGCGATGGCAGTCGGTGTCGGCCTGGTTCTCGGACTGGGCCTCGCCATAGCCGTAGGGACCAAGGCCGGTGTGGATGTCGAGGATGGTGACGAAGCGACGGCTCGCCAGGGCGTAGTCCGCCGCAATGGCGTCCAGGGTGTTCTGCGCCGCTGAGGGACCAAAGCCACCAAAGAACATGCCCTTGGGGTCCACATACTGGCCGCTTTTCCGGGCCATCTGGAAGGCCAGTTCGCCGACCTCCGCCCGATAGGTCGCCAGGGCGGCCTCGGCCTCGGCCAGGGCCTCGACCTCCATGCTCCGGGGCAGCAGAAGCTGCGCAATGGCGTCGTAGCCGGGATTGGCCGGAAGCGGCTGGCCGAAGTCGATGAAGTTACGATTGAGGTCGCAGCCCTCCTCGGTGACGCGACGGTCCCAGGCGAAGCCGTAGGGATTGACCGCATGGATCAGCAACAAGGCCTGGCCCTCGTTCGGCCGAAAGGCGGCCATGAGGTCGCGCTGAACGCCCGAACCACAATAGCCCTCGACCCCATGGACCCCGGACAGGACGACGAGAACGTCTTGCGCGTCGGCGGGTCCGATCCAGGCGGCGTCGGTCCACAAGGGCTCGCCGTCGGGTCCTGTCGCGGCGCTGGGATAGGCGCGCGCCTCGCCGGGCGCCTGACCCCGAAACGCTGCGCGCGCGGCGGCATAGCTCTGGGGGAAACAGGTCGCGGCGGCTCGGGTCAGGTCGTCAATCATTTCTGCGCGGCGCTCCTGTCAGGGACGACGCCATCATAGGGTGTCGTGGCGGAAGTCGATCCCCCCGATGGATGCGGCGTTTACGGCGTATCTTGCCGTTGCAGGCGCCCTGGCGCGTGGTTTCTTCGCGGCGGGGTCCGCTAGCTTCCGCGCGTTCAGTGCGAGTGGAGCGAGGGCGTGATGACGGGAGAGACAGGGGAGGGGCCAGTTTTCGCCGGCGCCCGGATCACCGTCGATCTCGCCGCCCTGAGAGCCAACTACCGCCATCTGGCGAAACTGGCGTCCCCGGCCCGTGTGGCGGCTGTCGTCAAGGCTGACGCCTATGGGCTCGGCGCGGCCCAGGTGGCCGTGACCCTCTCTGAACTGGGCTGCCGCGACTTTTTTGTCGCCCATCTCCACGAGGCCCTGTTGCTGAAGCCGATAGTCGGCGATCACGTCGACCTGTTCGTCCTGAACGGCCTGCCGCAGGGGGCGGAGAGCGCCTGCGCGGCGGCGGGGGTCATTCCGGTCCTCAACAGCTGGGACCAAGCCATGCGTTGGCAGAGCCTCGCGGTGGAGACGGGGCGGCGTTTTCCCGCTGCGATCCAGCTGGACAGCGGGATGTCGCGCCTCGGCCTCCCACCCCAGGACGTCAGTCGCCTGGCCCAGGAGGCAGGCTTCTTCGACCAGGTTGAAGTGCGCCTGATGATGAGTCACCTGGCCTGCGCCGATCATCGTGACTCGTTCGCCAATCATCGTCAGTGCCGAGCCTTCAACGCCCTGGCTGATCGGCTGCCCCCCGCCCCACGGTCACTGGCCAATTCCGCCGGGATTTTTCTGGGCGCGGCCTTTCACGGGGAATTGGTGCGGCCCGGCTTGGCGCTCTACGGCGCCGGACCGTTCGACGGCGAGACTAGCCTCATGGCGCCTGTGGTCGGGCTGGAGGCGACGGTGATCCAGGTGCGCGAGGCGCCGTCCGGTACGGGCGTCGGCTACGGGCTCAGCTTTGTGGCCACGCGGCCGGTCCGGATCGCCACCGTCGCCATCGGCTATGCCGACGGCTGGCCGCGGCGGATGGAAGGGATCGGCGCGGTCCATTTTCAGGGTCGCCGCCTGCCCATCATCGGGCGGATCTCGATGGACAGCCTGACCATCGATGTCACCAGCCTGCCCGAAGGGGCGATTGGCGAGGGCGATGCGGTGGAACTGGTCGGACCCAATCAGACGCTGAGCGAGGTCGCCGCCGCCGTGGGCGCCATTCCCTATGAAATCCTCACTGGCCTCGGACGGCGCTGTCGCCGGATCTATCTGGACGGTGACAGCTTGGAGCACGATCGATGCGGGTGACCGTTCTGGGCGCAGGCGTGATCGGCGTGACCACCGCCTACTATCTGGCCCGGGCGGGTCACGAGGTCACCGTATTGGATCGTCGCCCGGGTCCGGCCCAGGAGACGAGCTTCGCCAATGCAGGGGAGATTTCCCCTGGTTACGCCTCGCCCTGGGCGGCGCCTGGCGTGCCGTTGAAGGCCTTGCAATGGCTGACCATGGCGCACGCGCCGCTGATCCTGCGGCCGCAGCCGGACCTGGCGATGGTCGCCTGGATCCTGGCGACACTGAGCAACTGCACCGCAGCGCGCTACGCGATCAACAAGAGCCGAATGGTGCGGCTAGCCCTGTACAGTCGCGATCGGCTCATTGAGCTGCGGACCGAGACGGGCCTGACCTACGACCACCGGAGCCTGGGCACGCTGCAGCTCTTCCGCACACAGGCGCAGATGGACAGCGTGGGCAAGGACGTGGCCGTGCTGGAGGCCGACGGAGTGGCCTATGAGGTGCTCGACGCTGCGGGATGCATCGCCGCCGAGCCCGGCCTCGCCCACGCGAAGGACCGCATCGTTGGCGGGTTGAGGCTGCCAGGGGACGAGACCGGCGACTGTTTCAAGTTCACCCAGGCCCTGGCCGGATTGGCGGCCGGCCTTGGCGTCGACTTTCGGTATGAGGTCACGATCCAGGGGCTTCGGGTCGACGGCGACAGGGTCACAGCAGTGCGCACCGACCAGGGCGAGGTGCCATCCGACGCCTATGTCGTGGCGCTGGGCAGCCATTCCCCCGCGCTGTTGCGGCCGTTCGGTATCGGCCTGCCGATCTATCCCGTGAAGGGCTATTCGATCACCGTGCCGATCAAGGCCTTCGACAGCGCGCCGGTTTCGACCTTGCTCGACGAGAGCTTCAAGATCGCCATCACCCGCCTGGGGGACCGGATCAGGGTGGGCGGCATGGCCGAGCTTTCCGGATATTCCACAGACCTTCCAGTGGTGCGCCGACACACGTTGGAGCACTCTCTCGAAAGCCTCTTTCCGGGGGCGGGCGCCACGGAGGCGGCCAGCTTCTGGTCTGGCCTGCGCCCCATGACCCCTGACAGCGTGCCCCTGATCGGACCCTGCGCGCTGGGAAACCTCTTCCTGAACACCGGACACGGCACGCTGGGATGGACCATGGCCTGTGGTTCGGCCCAGGTCTTGGCCGATCAGATCAGCGGCGTGCGTCCGGCGATCGAGACGCGTGACCTGTCCCTTTCGCGCAGCCCTGCCTAGATACGCACTCCAGCCAAAGGACTCCTGATGACCATCACCCGTCTCCACTCCGGCCCGCGCATGAGCCAGGCCGTCATCCACGGCGACACCATCTATCTGGCCGGCCAGGTCGGCGCGCCAGGTGAAAGCGTCACGCGGCAGACCGAAGCCGTGCTCGCCTCTGTCGACGCTCTGTTGGCGCAGGCCGGAAGCGACAAGTCCAAGATCCTCAGCGCCACCATCTGGCTGGCTGACATGGCCGACTTCGCCGAGATGAACGCCGTCTGGGACAAGTGGGTGGCCGGCAAGGACGCCCCGGCCCGCGCCACCGGCGAGGCCAAGCTGGCGACGCCAGATTACAAGGTCGAGATCATCGTCATCGCCGCTCGGGCGTAGCCGGAACAAAGCACAGCCTTTCGCGGAGCGGGGCGACAAGGGCGGTTTCTTCAGCTCAAGCGGCGCGCCGGGCAAGGCTTCGGCGTCGCTGCGTTCTGTACTGGCGGGCAAGTCGCCAGGAGTCCGTCTTGTCCCCCATCGCGCCCAGCCGTCTGTCTGTGACGGTCGCCAGCGAACGCTGGCCTCTGATCACGCCGTTCCGCATTACGGGCTATACCTTCTACGACATCGAACTCGTGGTCGTGACCTTGGACGACGGTCGTCACCAGGGGCGAGGGGAGGCGACGGGCGTCTATTATCTGGACGACCGGCCCCCGGCGATGTTGGCCCAGATCGAGGCCGTTCGGTCTCAGATCGAGGCCGGCGCCGACCGCCAGCAACTGGCGCAGATTCTGCCGCCCTGCGCGGCCCGCAGCGCCCTGGACTGCGCGCTGTGGGACCTGGAGGCCAAGCGGGCGGGACGACCGGTCTGGCGGCTGGCGGGACTGGCCCCGCCAAAACCTCTTCTGACGACCTACACCATCGGTGCGGACGCCCCGGAGGCTATGGCGGAACGGGCGGGGGGCTTCGCCGACGCCCGCGCCCTAAAGCTGAAGCTGGTGGGCGACGGCCTGGACGCCGCCCGGGTCCAAGCCGTCCGTGAGAGCCGGCCCGAGGTCTGGCTCGCCGTGGACGCCAACCAGGGCTTCACGCCAGAAAGTCTGGCTGACCTCACGCCCACCCTGGTCGAGGCTCGGGTCGAACTGATCGAGCAGCCGTTCCACCGCGGCCAGGACGCCTTTCTGGATGGCTTGAAGTCTCCGATCCCCATCGCCGCCGACGAGAGCGTGCAGGGCCTGGCCGACGTCGCCGCCATGGTCGGGCGTGCGCAGGTAATCAACATCAAGCTCGACAAGTGCGGCGGCCTGACAGAGGGCCTGGCCATGGCGGCGGAGGCCAGGCGCCTCGGCCTTGGGGTCATGGTCGGCAACATGCTGGGCACGGGCCTGGGCATGGCGCCAGCCTACCTGGTCGGTCAGCTCTGCGATGTCGTGGATCTTGACGGGCCGCTGCTGCTGGCGGCCGACCGGACGCCAGGCGCCGTCTACCGGGACGGGCTTGTGGACTGTCCCGAAGCCCTCTGGGGCGGCGCGGCATGACCGCCCCTGCGCCCACCTGGTTTGGTCAGCCGCGCGGCCTGACCGTCCTCTTCCTCACCGAGATGTGGGAGAAGTTTTCCTTCTACGGCATGCGCGCGCTGCTGGTCTATTACATGACCCGCCAGCTGATGTTCGACCAGCAGCGCGCATCCCTGGTCTATGGCCTCTACACCGCCTTCGTCTTCCTGACGCCGATCCTGGGCGGCCTGATCGCCGACCGCTGGCTTGGCCGCCGTCGGGCCGTGATCCTCGGCGGGTCGATCATGGCGCTGGGCCATTTCATGATGGCCTTCGAAGGCCAGTTCTATCTGGCCCTGGCAGTGATCGCCCTGGGCAATGGCCTGTTCTTGCCAAGCCTGCCCAGCCAGATCAGCGGCCTCTATAGCGCTGACGATCCCCGCAGGGGCTCGGCCTATAATGTCTACTATGTCGGCATCAATCTCGGGGCCTTTCTGGCGCCGCTCGTCTGCGGCACGCTGGGCGAGGTCTATGGCTGGCACTGGGGGTTCGGCGCCGCCGGCATCGGCATGCTGGCGGGGCTCTGCATCTACATCGCCGGGCAGAAACACCTGCCGCCGGAGCCTAAGCGGACTGCGCCGGTCCATGCCGAGGCGGACCTCGCCAAGGATGAGCTGAGGCGTCGGTTCATCCTGCTGGGCGCCGTGGGACTGGCCGTGGTGGTGTTCCGCGCCGCCTACGAGCAGACCGGCAACACCCTGGCCCTGTGGATCGACGCCAGCGTTGATCGCAGCCTGGGCGTGAGCTGGACGATTCCCAGCACCTGGTTTCAGTCCCTCAACCCGCTGCTGGTCTTCCTGCTCAGTCCCTTCGTCGTGGCCTATTTCATCCGCACGGCGCGAGAGGGCCGCGAGGCCTCGCCGTTGCGAAAGATGGCCCTGGGCGCCGTCATGGTCGCGGGCGCCTATCTGATGTTGGCCGCGCTCAGCGCCTGGACGGCGGCGTCAGGCGTACAGATCGGCTGGCTCTGGGTGCTGGCCTTCTTCGTGCTCCTCACCGCAGGCGAGCTCTTTATCCTGCCTGTAGGCCTCGGGCTGTTCGGCCGGATGGCGCCGCCCAGAATGGCCGCCACCCTGATCGCCGCCTGGTTCCTCGCCGGCTTCTTTGGAAATCTCCTGGCTGGGTTGGCGGGAACGACCTGGAGCCAGATCGGGCCGGCGCTCTTCTTCCTGATGATGGGGGGGATCGCGGCGGTGGCCGGCGGCCTGCTGCGGCTGTTGGATGGTCCGATGCGACGCCTGACCTTAGCGCCCAGAGAGGCGTCTCGTCTCCCGGCCCTTGAGCCCTGATGTGTTGAGATTGGAGCGCCGTGCATGACGACCTTCGGACCTGTGCGTCTCATCATCGCCGCGTCAGCCATCGCCTTCGTCTTCGCAAGTCCGTCCGCGGCGGCGCCGGCGGCGGATTTTGACGAACGCATGGACGCTCTTCTCCAGGCTTCAGGCACGCCAGGGGCGGCGGTGGCCATCGTCGAGGCCGGCCAACCGCCAATTGTCCGGGCCTATGGCGTCCGTCGCCTCGGGCGGCCCGGACCCGTCGGCGCGAACACCGTCTTTCCGATCGCGTCGGTCAGCAAGGCTTTCACCAGCGCGGCGCTGGGCATCCTGGTGGACGAGGGGAAGTTGGGCTGGGACGACCCGGTGATCGACCATCTCCCCCAGTTCCAGATGCATGATCCGTGGGTGACCCGCGAGATGACCGTGCGGGATCTGCTGGTCCATCGCAGCGGTCTTGGCCTGGGCGCCGGTGATCTGCTGTTCTGGCCACGCTCGACCCGTACGCGCGCCGACACGGTCAAGGCCCTGCGCCACCTGCCGCCAACCACCAGTTTCCGCAGCGGCTACGCCTATGACAACGTCCTCTACATTGTGGCGGGTCAGTTGATCGAGGCGGTCAGCGGTCAGACCTGGGAGACGTTTGTTCAGGATCGCATCCTGGCCCCGGCCGGCATGGCCACAGCGGTCGTCACATCCGAAGACCTGTTCGCCAGTCCAGATCGGGCGACGCCCCATGCGCGGCTGAACGGCGAGGTTCGCGGTCTTGGGGCGATGACGGCGCTGGATGAAGGCCATGTGCTGAGCGCCAATGCCGCGCCCGCTGGCGGCATCGCGGCGAGCGCCGAGGATATGGGCCGCTGGATCGCATTGCAACTGGCGCGAGGCGCGCTCGCCGACGGGCGCGGCCGCCTGTTCAGCGCGGCGACGGCCGAGGAGATGTGGACGCCGCAGACCCTGATCCCGCGGAATGTCGCCGCCGTTCCGCCTGGAGCTGCGCCGCTGTTCTCGACCTATGCGCTGGGTTGGCGGGTCATCGACTACAGGGGTTACCGGATCATCTGGCACACTGGCGGGATCATTGGATTCAGATCCGTAGCAGTCCTGGCGCCGGAGTTGAATGTGGGGTTCGCCATCCTGACCAACGCCGAAGACACGGGCCTGATCATGGGCCTGATGTACGAGCTGTTGGACCACTACGCTGATCCCGTGGCGCCCCGCCAGAACTGGCCCGAGCAATGGGCGGAGCTGATGGCTACACGCGCAGAGGCGCGGGTCGAAGAGCGGCTGTCAAAGCCTTCGCTCACGCGGCCGCCGTTGCCGCTGAACGCCTATATCGGCGCCTATCGCGACCCCTGGTACGGCCCGATCACCGTCGTGCGCCAAGATGATCGCCTGGTCATGGATTTCCCCCAGACCCCGGGCCTGCGTGGAGTCCTGGCCCCTTGGTCCGGCGACACCTTCCTGGCCGAGTGGGAGGGGGAGGGCTATGAGCCCGCCCTGGTGACCTACGCCTTTACGGCCGAAGGCGAAGTCGAGGAGATCCGGGTGAAGGCGGCCTCGCCGCTGGCCGACTTCTCCTATGATTTCCAGGACCTCCGCATCCGCCCGGCTGGGACGGCCGGCGCTCCGGAATGAGGTTCAAGTCGGGCTACCGTATGGGCAGGGCGTAGGCGATCAGGTCGTCATTGACCGGGGTCTCCATGAAGTGATGGCCGCCGGCCATGATCACCAGGTATTGGCGCCCATCTACTTCATAGGTCATCGGATTTGCCTGGCCGCCGCCCGGCAGGACGTCCTGCCAGAGGGTTTCGCCGGTCTCCATGTCGATGGCGCGGATCAGGTCGTCGGTCGCAGCGGCGATGAAGATCACGCCGCCAGCGGTGATCACCGACCCGCCGTTGTTTGGCGTGCCGATCTGCAGGGGCAGCATGGAGGGAATCCCGAACGGGCCGTTCTTGCGAGCGGTGCCCAGGGGGCGGTCCCAGAGGGTCTGGCCGCTGCGCATGTCGATGGCCCGGATGCCGCCATAGGGGGGCTGCTTGCAAAGGAGGCCAGTGAAGGGCATCCGCCAGCCGGCGTTGACGTCGATGGCGTAGGGCGCGCCGATCTGCGGGTCGCCGGCGCCTTCGGCCGAACCGCCGCCCCGCGCATTGGCGGGCGGCTCCTCCCCATGGGGGACCCACCCCATTGCGTCGGCCTCCGCGCGGGGGACAAGGCGGTTGTAGTTGGGCATGTCGTTATAGTTGGCGATGATTACGCCCCGTTGCGGATCGATGGCGATGCCGCCCCAGTCGGAGCCGCCGTTGTAGCCGGGATACTGGATCCAGCGCCGGTCGGTGGTGGGCGGGGTGTAGATGCCCTTGTAGCTCGCCCGCTTGAACTGAATGCGGCAGGCCATCTGGTCGATGGGCGACATGCCCCACATGTCCTTCTCGGTCAGGTTCCGCTTGGCCAGGGTGTGATAGCCGGAGAAGGGCTGGGTGGCGGCCCGCTGGGCCGGCTCAACGCCCCCCTGCGGAACGGCGCGATCTTCGACCGGGGTCAGCGGCCGGCCTGTCCTGCGGTCCAGCACATAGAGGTCGCCTTGCTTGCTAGGCAGGATCAGGGCCGGGACGGCGCCGCCGGCGGTCGGAAAGTCCACCAGGGTCGCCTGCGAGCCGAGATCATAGTCCCACACGTCCATCCGCACCGTCTGGAACGACCAGGCCGGTCGGCCGGTGTTCACATCCAGGGCCACCAGCGCCGTGGCGTAGCGGTTTTCCTCCGGCGCGCGGTCGCCTGACCAGTAGTCGACGGCGGAGTTTCCCATGGGCAGATAGACATGGCCCAGGGCCTCGTCGCCGGTGGCGATGGTCCACATGTTGGGGGTGCCACGGGTATAGGAATCGCCGTCGGCCGGCCGCCCGGTGAGATCGGGGCGCATCATGTCCCAGGCCCAGCGCAGTTCGCCCGTGACCGCGTCGAAGCCCTGGATCACCCCCGACGGGGCAGAGCGCTTTTGGCCATCCAGAACCTGGTGCCCGGTGACAATCACGCCTTGAACGACAACGGGCGGCGAGGTGATCGAAACCATGCCGGGCACGACATCGCCCATGCCGACCTTGATGTCGGCCTGGCCGTTCTGGCCAAAGCCGGTGCAAGGGGTCCCGGTGCGGGCGTCGACGGCGATGATCCGGCCGTCCAGCGTGCCTTCGATGATGCGCGTGGCGCAGGGCGCCGCCGGATCAGCCTCGGGGACGGCGTAGTAGACGACCCCGCGACAGGCGGCCGTGTAGGGGATCCAGTCATCGCTGACGCCGGGGTCATGGCGCCAGATCTGCTGTCCGGTGCGGGCGTCCAGGGCGAACAGGATGTTCTTGGCCGAGCACAGATAGAGGGTGTTTCCGATCTTCAGCGGCGTTGTTTCGGCGCCGTGCTTGTTCTCGGTCCCAGGGGTCGGCAGGTCGCCAGTCTCGAATACCCAGGCCCGCTCCAGACGCCCGACATTTTCCCGGGTGATCTGCGCGAGCGGAGAGAAACGCCGGCTGCTGTAGGTTCCGCCATAGGCTGGCCAGTCGGCCCCAACGTCGAAGCGCGAGGGCTCGCCCATCTGGGCGGCGGTCTGCTGCGGCAGGGGCTGGGCTGCGTCGGGCCGGTTGGCCAAGCCGATCACTACGCCGCCGATCACGGCGACGACCACAAAGGCGGCCAGGCCGCCCAGGGCGAAGGTCCGCCCTTGGCGCTGAGGTTTCAGGGGCCAGATCGCCAGCAGGGCGAGAACCAGCAGGACTGACGGGGCGAAGAGGCGCGGCAGCAGGGCCCAGCCGTTCAGCCCCACTTCCCACAGGGCCCAGACCAGGGTCGCCGCCCAGATGGCGACATAGATCCAGACGCCGGTGATGTTTCGCCGGAACAGGAAGAATCCAGAGGCCAGCAGGCCCAATCCCGCCAACAGGTAATAGGGCGATCCGCCGAGGACGACGAGCCATGCGCCGCCGATGGCGAGCACCAGGCCGATAAGCGCGAAGATGACGCCTAGCGCCATCACGCCCCAGGTGGCGGGGCCACGGGCTGCCGGCATGAACGCCTCCTCAGATTTTCAGCTTCACAGCGCCAACGGGCCGACGCGGTGAAGGTTCCTTCAGGCGCAGACCCTGACCAGGAAGAGCGGCGCGCCGAGCCAGGCGGTAGACACCGCGCCGATGACGGCGACAGCGAGGGTCGCGGTCCTCAAAAAGCCCTGGGCGGCCTGGTCCTTGATGGGCCGTTTCCAGGTCCACAGGGCGAAGGCCGCCGCGGCGGAGGTCATCACCAGCCACAGTCCGATCAGCGTCAGGCGCAGGGGCCAGGGGTTCTGAACGCTGGCCCAGCCGGCGGCGCAGGCGACGCCGTGGACCCCATAGAGGGCGATGAAGGCGAGGCTCCAGATCAGGAAGGCGGCGACCAGGAGCACGAGGCGCCAGAAGGCTTGCGTCGAGGGCGTCATGAGAACCAGACCGGCCCGTGGAGGAGGGTGAGGCTGATGCCGACAACGGCGGCGAGATAGAGCCACCAGAGACGCAGGGCGGCGAATTCGACCCGCCGCTGGGCCGAGATCCAACCGCCGCGCGCGCGGCTCCAGGCATAGGCGCTGAGCAGGACCGCAATCAGTCCGTGGAAGGCCATATAGCCACTGATGAAGGCGACCGCTGCGCCATAGGCGTGCGCGGTGGGCGAGGGCGCGGTGAAGACCGGGACCGCCAGGGCGGCCAGGGCGATGACAAGCCCGCAGGCGGCCGACGTCACCAGGGCCGTCTGGCTGGCCGCGCGTTCGCCGCGGGCGTTGGCGCCGCCGGCCCGGCTGACCGCCCAGAGGCCCGCGGCCGCCGCCGCGACCAGCAGGAGGGGCGTGACCGGCTCGCGGACCAGTAGTTGCGGCGGCGGCCAGTTCGGCGCGACGACCCACAGGAAGAGATAACCGAACACCAAGGCGCCGAAGAGGACGCCGTTGGCCATCAGAGTGAAGACCATGCCCCACAGGGTGGGCGGATCGGCCGTGGTCGCATGCAGGGGAGCGGTCTGGCCAAGGCCGATGGCGACGGGCTCGGCGTCCGTCCTCAGTCCGGAATTCCACATCCAGCGCCAGGCGCAGATGACGACCAGGACGAAGGCTAGGGCCGATATGGGGTAGAGCTTGAAGAGGAAGCTGACGAAGAACAGGCCAGTGGCCAGCGCCGTCCACAGGGGGATGAAGGTGGGCCCCGGCAACAGGACCACCTGCTCGGGCTTGCCGGTGAGCATGTGGACGCCAAGCGTCTCGCGCCAGCCATTGCGGGGCTCGCCAAGATAGCCCTCGCCGCGGGCCAGGGCGGCGGGCAGGCCAGGATCGTCGATCAGGGGGTCGCGGTCGCGGACCTCCGGCTGGGAGCCGATATTGTAGGCCGGCGGCGGCGTGGGCATGGCCCATTCCAGAGTGGTGGCGTTCCAGGGATTTCGCCGGGTGCGCCGGCCAAACCGCGCCACCTGGATCACGTCGACCACCACCAGGGCGAAGCCGATGGCCAGGACAAAGGACGAGACCGAGCTTACCAGGTTGAGCAGGTTCCAGCCCAGGTCGCCGCCATAGGTGTAGACCCGCCGGGGCATGCCCAGCAGACCCGTCAGGTGCATGGGCAGGAAGGCGGCGTTGAAGCCCAGGAAGATCAGGGCGAAGGCGGTGCGGCCCAGGCCCTCCAGGTGCTTGCGGCCCGTCATGTGCGGCAGCCAGTAGTAGATCGCCGCCAGGACCGGGAAGATGAACCCGCCCATCAGGACGTAGTGCAGGTGGGCGACCACGAAATGGGTGTCGTGCGCCTGCCAGTCGAAGGGCACGACGGCCACCATCACGCCGGTCAGCCCGCCGATGACGAAGGTCGAGAGGAAGCCGTAGAAGTAGAGCATCGACAGGGTGATGCGGGGTCGGCCGCTGAGCAGGGTGGCGAGCCAGGCGAAGATCTGTACCGCCGTGGGGATCACGACCAGCGTGCTGGCGGCGGAGAAGAAGGCCAGCGACAGGTGCGGAATGCCTGTCGCGAACATGTGGTGGGCCCAGATGCCGAAGCTGATGAAGCCAAGCGCGATCAGCGCCACCACGATCCAGGAATAGCCCACCAACTTTCGCCCGGTGAAGACCGGCAGGATGGTGGAGATGATCCCGGCTCCGGGCAGGAAGATGATGTAGACCTCGGGGTGGCCGAACAGCCAGAAGAGGTGCTGCCAGAGCAGCGGGCTGCCGCCGCGGGTGGGATCGAAGAACGGCCAGTCGAAGGCGCGCTCCATCTCCAGCAGGACGCTGCCCAGGATCAGGGGCGGGAACCCGAACAGCATCATCGCCGCCGTCACCCACAGGTACCAGACCATGATCGGCATGCGGTGCAGGGCCATGCCGCCGGTGCGCATCTTCAGCACGGTGGTCATGAACTCGACCGCCGCGCAGACGGCCGAGACCTCGACGAAGGTCACCCCCACCAGCCAGACGTCGGAGTTGATTCCGGGTGAGAAGGGCTTGGAGGAAAGCGGCGTATACATGAACCAGCCGCTGTCGGGCGCCGCGCCGGCCACCAGGGCCAGGATCAGCATCGAACCGCCGAACAGGTAGCACCAGTAGCCAAAGGCGCTGAGCCGCGGGAAGGCCAGGTCTCGCGCCCCCAGCAGCTTGGGCAGCATGTAGAGGGCCAGCCCCTCGATCAGCGGGATGGCGAACAGGAACATCATCACCGTGCCATGCATGGTGAAGACTTGGGCGTAGGCCGCCGCGCTCAGGAAATCGGTCTCAGGCCCCGCCAGCTGCGCCCGGATCAGCATGGCGAGAACGCCGCCGATCAGGAAGAAGACGAAGGACGTGATGATGAAGCGCATCCCGACCGTGGAATGGTTCACCGCCGACAGCTTGCCCCAGCCCCCAGGCGTGCCCCAGAGGCGCTCCAGGGCCTTGTGCCGGGCGATGGCCGACATGGCGGGCGCTTGGCGCAGCTCGGCGTCTGTCATGGGGCGTCTCCCAGAGGGCTTCCAGGCGCATGAGCCTGAAGGGTGAAGGTCATGGCCGCATGACCGACGCCGCAGAACTCTGCGCACTGTCCGCGATAGACGCCAGGCTCGGCGGCCTGCAGGCGGATGACGTTCACCTGACCGGGAATGGCGTCGATCTTGCCCCCCAGCCTTGGCAGCCAGAAGCTGTGGATCACATCGCGGCTGGAGACGTGGACCTCGAACGGAACCCCGGCCGGCACATGCAGGACATTTTCGGTCGGGGCGCGGCCGTCAGGATAGTGGAAGGTCCAGGCCCACTGCTCGGCGACGGCCTCGACCGTCAGGACATCGGGCTCGCCTCGCGGGCTCAGCCGGTCGCCGACCAATAGTGCGGCGATCAACAAGGCCATCAGGACGACCGAGGGAAACACCAGCCCGCCGCCGATCAGCATCCCCTTTTCCGAGGGCGCCGCGGCCGAACCCCGGCGGATCAGAGGATAGAGGGCCGCGCCGAGCACGCCGCAGAAGATGACCACCGACCCGATCAGCATCGCCCACCACAGGATGGCGATGGCGTTGGCCGAATCCCCAGCCGGCGCCAGGGTCGAAAGCGGCGTATCGCAACCCGCGAGCAAAAGCGTGGCCGTCAGGCCGAACCCTTGCCGGGTCCATCGCGTTCGGGTCCTATTCCAGGGACGAAGGAGAGCATCTTGGCGCAGGACCGGTCGCGGGACCCCTTCGAAGAAAGCGTGCAGTCGAGCATCCAGCTGGCTGGCCACCCGATCCACGTCATGCTGGTGACCTTTCCCATCGCCCTGGTCTGCGCGACCCTGGGCGCCGATCTCTTCTACTGGTGGTCGGCCGATCCGTTCTTCGCCCGCGTCGGGCTCTGGACCAGCGGCTGGGGCTTCGCTATGGGCGCGGTGGCGGCCTTGAGCGGAACGGCCGAGCTGCTGCTGGTGCGCGGCATTCGCCGCAGCGCCGAGCCCTGGAGCCATGCCGTCGCGGCCATGATGCTGCTCAGCGTCATAGCCGCCAACTGGGGCCTGCGCCTGTTCGACCGCGAGGCGGCGGTGCTGCCTTGGGGCCTGTTCCTTTCGGGCCTCGGCCTGGTGTTTGTCGGGCTCGCGGGCTGGCATGGCGGGAAGCTGGTGTTCGAGCATCAGATCGGCGTGTCCGACAGCAGCGACTGAAGGCCGCCAGGCTCCAGAAGCCAGGCCGGGAGGCCCGCTATACCCAGGAACGGCTTGTCGAGGACGAGCCAGAGAATGGCCGTCATCGCGCCGAAGACGAGCGTCCATACCGCGAGCAGGCGCAGGCGCGGCGGCTGGGAGCCGGCCTCCGAAAGCGCCGAGAGCACGAACCCGTACTGGACGTGGGCCATGACCAGGAGCCCAACCAGGGCCAGCTTCACGAACATCCAGCCCTGGAGCACGCCGGGCGCCAGCAGCAGCAGCGCCGTTCCAGCGCCGATGGCCAGGAAGGCGGCGGGCGACGTGACGGCGTTATAGCTGAACCGACTGGCGTTGCGGATGCGGACGAAGTCCTCGCGGTTGGTCACCTTGCGGTGGGCCAGCAAAAGCCCGGGCAGGTAGATGAGCCCCGCGCACCAGACGAGCAGGGCCGAGATGTGCAGGAATTTCAACCACGCCACGCCATGGCCTCATCTTTCTCCAGGCCCTGCATCCAGCGCGCCGCCAGCCACAGCACGGCGGCGAAATAGGGCAGGGCGCCAGGCGCCCACATGATCAGACCGGCCAGTTGCTGGTCCTCCAGCGGTGTCAGGCCCCAGGCCTGGGTGGTCAGGAGATGGGGGCCATACAGCGGCGCCTGGGCGAAGGTGATCAGGGCGGCCAGCAGCCCCATCTGCGCCATGGTCAGGATGAGGGCGACGATGACGGCGGGCGGCTCAGCCTTCCGCGCCCAGACTGCGCTCCAGAAGGCCATGGCGCTGCCCAGCAGGCTGAGCTCCATCAGCCAGTAGGACGCTGTCCCACCCAAGGCCCATTCGTAAACCCGGGGCGCGTGCCAGACCCAGAGGACCACCATGTGGGCGAGGCCAGCCCCTGTGAGCCAGCCGCCCGGAAGTTTGCGAGGCAGAGCGAGGGCCAGCAGCGGCGCTGCGGCGGCGACCATCAGCATGTGATGGGCGATCCGCGCCGAAAACAGCGATGTGCTCAGCGCGCAGAGGGGAGACACAAAGGCGACGAGGAGAATCCCAAGTCCGCCGAAAAACGCGGCCCTTTGCGAGCCTGCCGCCCCAGAGCGCCAGACATAGGCGATCGCACAAAGGCCCAGAGCGCCCAGCAGGACCGGATCAAAATTCCAATCTGTCCAGAGGGACGCCGGCGCGGGCGGCGGTCCGCAATAGGTCACATCGGTTAGCTGTGCTGCAGTGGCCCCGTCCACGCCCCCTCCTGCCGCGAGAATTCAACCTGACAAGGAAGAACAAGCTTGGCGGCGGTCTGTTCCAAAGAGAATGGCCCCGCAGATGAATCGCGTCAGATCGACAAAAGCCTCGGGCATGGCTAGGCCCTTGGCCACATCTGATCCAGAGGGGCGGCGATGAAGCAATGGACCTTGGGCGTCATTGGCGGTTCGGGCCTCTATGAACTCGACGGCCTGCGCCATCGCGAGCGCCTGACCATCGAGTCGCCCTGGGGCGAGCCCTCGGACGACCTGATCGCCGGCGAACTCGAAGGGGTGCGGCTGGTCTTCCTGCCCCGTCACGGCCGGGGCCACCGCATTCCGCCGGGCGAGCTGAACGCCAGGGCCAACATCGACGTGCTCAAGCGGGCCGGCTGCACAGATGTGCTGTCGGTCTCGGCCGTGGGTTCTCTGCGCGAAGACCTGCCGCCCGGGACCTTCGTGGTGGTCGATCAGTATGTCGACCGGACGGTGTCTCGGCCGGCGTCGTTCTTCGGCTCCGGCCTTGTGGCCCACGTGTCGATGGCCGATCCTGTGTGCCCCCGGCTGTCGATGGCGGCGGCGGACGCCGCGCGGGCGGCCGGCGCGCCCACCGTGCAAGGCGGGACCTATCTCGCCATGGAGGGGCCGCAGTTCTCGACCCGCGCCGAGAGTAACCTCTACCGCAGCTGGGGGTGCTCGGTGATCGGCATGACCGCCATGCCGGAGGCGCGCCTGGCGCGCGAGGCGGAGTTGCCCTACGCCAATGTCTGCATGGTCACCGACTATGACTGCTGGCGCGAAGCCACGGCCCATGTGGAGGTGACCAATGTGCTGGAGGTGTTGCTCAGCAACGCCGACACCGCCCGCCAGATGATCGCGGCCCTTGCTCGGGGCTTGCCCGAGACCCGGACGCCGTCGCCCATCGACACCGGCCTCGATCAGGCGGTGATCACCGATCCGGCCCTGTGGGCGCCGGAGCTGGTGCGCAAGCTGGCGGCGATCTGCCCGCGGAAGTTCAAACCAGCCGGCGACGCCTGAGCGCCCGGCGCAGGGCCGGACCGTCGTCGACGTCTTCGCGCGCCTGAAGCTGGGCCACGCGGTGACCAGCGAGGCTCGCCAGCGTGTCGGCCAGGGTGTGTTCGCTGGACCAGCGGATGTCGGCGAAGGGCAGGGGATCGCGGGGCGCCCGGCGCAGGCCGATCAGCCAGTAGCCGCCATCCACGGCTGGCCCGAGCACGGCGGCGTGGTTCCCCAGGTGGCGGAAGGCCTTGGCCACGTCGATGCGGGTGACGGCCGGCGTGTCGGCCCCAAGGATGACGACCGGCCCTGGCGGCAGCGCGCGGGTCACGCGGGCGAGGCGCGCGCCCAGATCACCCTGGCCCTGGGCGATGGGGCGGCCTTGGCGCACCCAGGCCGTGGGACGGTCGGGCGTGATCGCCAGCCAGAGGGTCCAACGCGGGTCGCTCCCCAACCGCCGCGTCAGCTCGGCCAGGGCGCTGCGGGAAAATCTGAGGGCGGCGAGGTCGCCGACGTCGCGAGCCAGCCGCCGCTTGCCCAGGCCATAGCGGGGCTGGCGGGCGAAGATCACCAGATGACGACGGCAGGGATCAGCGGCCATAGATTTGCGCTATCCGTTCGGGGGCGACACCGGCCAGATACAGACTAAGGCAGCGGAGATTGGTCAGGGTCTGGCGTAGCCATCCGCGCCGTCGCCACCGCGCCGCCGAGGTGATCGCGCTCCCATCGAGGGACGTCAGACGCCGGCGGCCGAGGCGTCGCACAAGATCGACATCCTCCATCAGCGGCAGGGGCGCGAAGCCTCCTATCTCATCATAGAGCCTGTGGGAGATCAGCAGGCCCTGGTCTCCATAGGGCAGGGCCAGGACGGCCACACGAAGCCGGACGCCGAATTCCAGGACGCGGGCCTGCCAGGCGGCGTCATCCAGTCGCAGGCGAAAGGCGCCGGCCTTGCCGCGGGACCGAGGATCGGCGAGATGGCGGCGCACCGCTGACCAGGCCTTGGCGTCGAGCCGGGTGTCGGCGTGCAGGAACAGCAGCCACGGGGTCTGCGCCGCCACAGCCCCGGCCTGGAGCTGACGACCTCGCCCGGGCGCGCTGGTCAGTACGTGCGCGCCGTGCGCCGCGGCGATTTGCCTGGTGTCGTCGGTGGATCCGCCATCGATGACGATCACCCGGCCCACCCGGGGCAGGGCGCTCAGGGTCACGGCCAGGCTGGGCGCGGCGTTGAGGGTGGGGATGACGACGGCGAGGTCGGCCAGCTCGCTCATCCGGCGCTGCAGCTCGCCCCGCCCAGAACGCAGAACTGGGCGCAGAAGGGATGGTTGAGCGGCACATCGCCGGCGGCCTGGGCCAGGGTCTCCCCCAACTCGAACTGCGGATCGTAGGGGGTCAGGGTGCAGGCGACGACCGTCGCCTCCGCCGCGCCCTTGCGACGCACCACCATGCGGCTCGTGGCGCACATCATCTCGCTGGGGTTGCGGTTGAGGATTCCCCAGCAGGCTTCAGTGATTTCGGGGACTTCGGCGTCGGCCTCCATTTCCGGGAACATCACCAGGGCGCCGGGATCGTCGGCCGCCACGTCGAGGCCGCGGGCGGCGAACAGGTCGCCGTAGGCGCTGCGGGCCTCGGCCTCTGGCTCGTCGGCCAGCCGTCGCCCGGCGATGGCGATGCCGAGGCCCTGGCCCCGCAGCCAGTCGAGCCCTTCCCAGGCCTTCTCCCAGGACCCCTCGCCGCGCTCGGCGTCGTGGAGGACCTGGGTGTGGTGATCCAGACTCACCCGGAAGGTCAGCTGGTCGCGATAGGCGCCCGCAAGGTCCGCCAGCCGCCGGCTCCAGCGGGTCATCGGCCGCATGGCGTTGGTCAGGACCAGGACCTGGAAGCCCCCGGCCAGGGCCTGCTCCAGCATGACCAGGATTTCTGGGTTCATGAACGGCTCGCCGCCGGTGAAGCCGATCTCCCGGGTCGTCAGCCCCGTGCGCGCGATCTCGTCCAGATACCGCGCAACGTCCTGCGCCCGCAGATAGGTCAGGGCGTCGTTGGTCGGCGAGCTTTCGATATAGCAGTTGGCGCAGGCGATATTGCAGAGCGTGCCCGTGTTGAACCACAGGGTCTCCAGGGCGGTCAGGGGCACGGTGGCGCGCGTCGATCCGTCCGCCGTGATCGCAGGGTCGATAAAGCGCCCCGGTGTGGCCGCGCCGCGATGGGTGGCGAAGGGCGAGGTCGCGGTGCGGGTCATCGGGCTCCTGCGGGCTTTCGGTGCAAGGGTCTTGCTAGACCTATTCGAACCACATGGCCCGCCGGTTTCAAATCCGCCTCTAGCCTATGGCGCAGGTTCGTGGAACGGTCACGCCTTCGCCATCGGGTGGAAAGGCTGGGCTGATGAGAACGATGCTGGCGCGATTAGCGCTGATCCTGTCGCTGTTGGTTCCGGTCTGGTTCATGGCCGCAGCCCTGGGCTCCAAGTTCGACCTGTGGTCGTGGCGGATCGGCCTTGGGGTTATGATCGTTCAGTGGGGCCCGAGAATCCTGATCGGGACGGCGATCCTGGGGCTCGTCGCCCTGATCGTCACCCTGGCGCGGGCGCCGCGGACGGGGTGGCGGGCGGCGCTGGTCGCCCTGCTTATCCCGGCCCTAGGCCTCGGTTATCTGCTCTGGGTGCGAGGCCAGTCGGCCGACATCCCGCCGATCCACGACGTGGCGACCAACATCGAGGACCCGCCGACCTATTCGCCGGCCCTGCTGGCGGCGCGCGAAGCCGAGGGCGCCAACCCGGTGGCCCAGCTGTCGGCGCCGATCACCAGCCTGCCGGCCTATCAGGGTCCGCGGTTCGCCGCCCTTCAGGGCAAGACCCTGGGGCAGGTGGGCCGGGAGGCCTATCCGGAGGTTCGCACCCTGACCGTGGCGGCGTCGCCGGACCAGGCCATGGCCGCCGTCCAGGCCGAGGTTCAGGCCCAGGGCTGGACGCTGGTCGGCGCCGACGCCGCAGCCGGTACGGTCGAGGCCACGGCCGAAACCTTCTGGTTTGGCTTCAAGGACGATGTGGTGGTCCGCGTCGCGCCTGCGCCGGATGGGGGCAGCCTGATCGACATGCGCTCGACCTCTCGGGTCGGGCTGAGCGACCTGGGCGCCAACGCCGAGCGGATCGATGATTTCCTGGACGACGTCGAGGACCGTCTCGGCGAGGACTGAGCCAGGCGAGGACGGCGACCTATGCGGCTCGTCCTGGTCGGCGCAGGCCACGCCCACCTGCACCTGCTCACCCACGCGGCGCGGCTGCGGGCGGCGGGCCTGGATCCGGTCCTCGTCGCGCCAGCGAGGTTCGATTATTCGGGCCTGGCGACGGCGGTGCTCTCGGGCGCCGTTGCGCGGGAGGCCGCAGGCGTCGATGTGGCGGCTCTGGCGCGCGCCGCAGGGGTGGCGCACCATCCGACGCAGGTGGTGGCCGCGGACCTCACCGGGCGCCGCCTGACCCTTGCCGAGGGACCATCGCAGGACTTCGACCTCGTCTCCTTCAACATCGGCAGCGTGTCGCGAGATCCGAACGGCCTGGCGGACAGGCCCGGGGTTTGGGCGGCTAAACCCCTGGCCAGCCTCTTCGATCTCAAGACATGGCTGGAGACAGCCATGCTCGGCCGAGCAGAGGCGCCGCGCGTGGTCATCGCTGGGGGAGGCCAGAGCGGCTTCGAACTCGCTGCGGCCCTGGCCGGCCTTGCCGCTCGCCACGGGACGCCGCCGCAGATCCGTCTGGTTGGCGATCCTGAGGCGACCTGGGCGCCGGGTCGGGCGGGCGATCGCCTGCGACGGTCGCTCATTGGCCGGGGCGTCGTCTTCGAGCGCGGGAGAGTGATCGCACGCACGCCGACCGGCTGCCGGCTTGACGATGGGCGCACCCTGCCTTGCGACGCCGTCGTGCTGGCCATGGGCCTGGAGGCGCCGCCGCTGATCGCTGAGCTTGGTCTGCCGCTCGGCGCCCACGGACGTCTGCGGGTGTCACCGAGCCTGCAATCTCTGGCCGACCCCCAGGTGTTCGCCGCAGGCGACTGCGCGGTCATCGAAGGGGCGGAGCGGCCGATGGTGGGCGTGTTCGGCGTGCGGGCCGCGCCGATCCTCCTGGAGAACCTGATCGCCATGGCGCGCGCCGCGCCGCTGAAGGCCTACCAACCCCAGGCCCACTGGCTTTCGATCATGGATCTTGGTGACGGGACCGGCCTGGCCATGCGGGGCAGGCTGTGGACCAAGGGTCGCGCCGCCCTGTGGCTGAAGCGTCGACTGGACCGGGGCTTCGTCGCCCGCAGCGGACGGCTCAAGCGAGGTGCTTGAGCAGGGCGACAATCTTGCGGGTGCGGCTCGAGAACAGCGCCGGCGTGTACCACTGGCCGGCCAGGCGCTTGTTCAGCTCCCCCCGCGTCGGATAGGGGGCGATCATGCCGGTGATCTGGCTGAGTTTCAGCCCTGCGGAGAGGGCGAGGGCCCAGAGCTGAATGTGATCGCCGGCATGGCGCCCCACCAGGGTGACGCCCAGGATCTTGCCCCGGGAGGTGGTGATCAGCTTGCCGAAGCCGCGGACGTCCCCCTCGGCGATGGCCCGGTCATTGCCGGCGAAGTCGACCAGCTCTACGCGGATGTCGTCCCCGTGCGCCTTGCGGGCCTCGGTTTCGCTGAGGCCGATGGCTGCGAGCTCGGGATCTGAATAGGTGACGCGGGGGACCTGCAGCGTGTCGGCGTTGACCGGCAGGCCAAAGATGGCCCGGCGCACCACCAGGCCCGCATGGGCGCCGGCCAGATGGGTGAACTGGCCGCGGCCGGCGGCGTCGCCCACCGCATAGATCCGGCGGTTGCTGGTGCGCAGGCTCCGGTCGGTGACCACGCCCCGGGCGTTGCGCGCAACGCCGGCCTTGTCGAGATGGAGGTCATCGAGGGATGGCTGGCGGCCCACCGCGACCAGCAGGTGCGAGCCGGTGATCTTCTCTTCGCCCGCCGCACCCTCGACGACGAGAGTTGGCCCAGCCTCGATCCGCACGGCCTTGCGGCCGGCCATCAGGGTCACCCCGTCGGCGGTGAGCTGATCCAGGACCGCAGCGGCGGCGCTGGGATCCTCACGCCCGAGCAGCTTGTCGGCCTCGACGATCACCACCTCAGACCCCAGGCGACGGAAGGCCTGGCCAAGCTCCACCCCGATCGGCCCGCCGCCGAGGATGATCAGTCGGCTGGGAAGGGTCTCGAGATCGAACAGGCTTTCATTGGTCAGGAAGGGGATTTCGGCGAGGCCGGGAATGTCGGGGATCGCCGCCCTGGAGCCCGTGGCGATCACGATCTTGCGCGCCTGTACGGTGACGCTGGCGCCCGCGACGGTGCGGTCGTCGACGAACCGCGCGGTCTCGCGCACGACCGTGACGCCGAGGCCTTCGAACCGTTCCTGGCTGTCATGCGGGGCGATGGTGGCGATGGCGGCGCGCACATGGGCCATGACCTTGGGAAAATCGACGGCGATCTCGGCGGCGCTGACGCCGAGGTGGCTTGCCGTCCGCATCTCATGGACCGCCGTGGCCGCCGCGATCAGGGCCTTGGACGGCACGCAGCCATAGTTGAGGCAATCGCCGCCCATCTCGCCCCGTTCGAACAGTACGACCTTGAGTCCCAGCTGGGCGGCGCCCGCGGCGACGGAAAGGCCGCCGGAGCCGGCGCCGATGACCACCATGTCGGCCTTGATGGGAGGGCTCATAGGGATTTCCCCGCGCGCGCCCTTCGGCGCTGAAAGAGGGTGGCGCCAAGGGACAGGAGGCCCAGGGCGACAAGCGGCAGGAAGATGGCCGGCTGGAAGATCACGCCAAGGTCCGGCGCTTCATCCCTCGCCAGCAGTTCGCCGACGCCAGCGCCGATGCCGCTATAGATGAAGGTGGCCGGCATGATGCCGATCAGGGTGGCGAGGGCGTAGGCCCGTAGCGGGGCATGGGCCAGGGCCGCGGCCACATTGACCAGCCAGAAGGGTGCCAACGGGATCAGCCGCAGGGTAAGGATATAGCCGAAGGCGCCGGCCTCAACGCCGTCGATGATCGCCTTTAGCCGCCCGCCCGAGGCCTCGGCCTTGTCCCGCAGGGCCGCGCCGAGCGACGTGCGGACGGCGTAGAAGACGGCGATGGCGCCCAGGGTCGCTCCGACCACGGTGGCCGCCCCGCCGACCCATGTGCCGAACAGATAGCCGCCGGCCAGGGTCAGGATCACGGCGCCAGGCACGCTGAGCGCCGTGGACAGCGCGTAAATCCCGATGAAGGCGGCCAGCGCCACCACCAGATTGTCGGCCACCATGGCGCGCAGGGCCGCTTCGTGGGTCTGGAGCGCGTCGAGGTTGAGATGGCGGGTCACGCCGCTGGCGAACACCGCAATCACGCCGACCACCAGGATCGCCAGGGGCAGGTAGCGTTTCAAATGACTCATCACGGCCTCGGCTGGAGGCGAGGGGAAATGGCCTCCTGATACTGGTTACAGCCAAGCCGAGGTCGGCGTCGCCTCAAAATAGCGACGGCGCGCCGGTCCTGGACCGACGCGCCGCGCGCCACGATGCCGCTGGGCGCTTAGAAGGCCAGTCGCATGCCGATGCGGAAGGTGCGGCCGACCACGTCATAGAGGGTGCGGTTGGTCTGCAGGTATCCCACCGTGTTCTCCGCGCCCAGGGCGGCCGGATTGGCCGTCAACGGCGGGTCGTTGTTGAACAGGTTCTTGATCGAGATATAGGCCTCGCCGCTGGCTCCGCTCTGGCCGACGTCAAAGGCGTAGGTCGCCGAGGCGTCGAAATAGAGCGCGCCGTCGATGTGGTTGTCGTTGATCGTATAGTAGGGCGGGGCCAGCGTCGGGCATGCGCTCGTGCACTCGGTATAGGCGTTGCTGATGACCCCGTCGCTGACCCCACGCGCTGTGATGTTGAAGGTCATGGGCTCGATGTCATAGGCCGCCGTCACGCGATAGACCCAGTCCGGCGTCGAGCCCACATTGGAGCCTGCCAGATCGATGGCGGTGACGCCGTTGTCCGTGACGTTCTCCATATAGTGGGTCGCCATGGCCCGCAGGCTCAGGTCGCCGGCCGCGCCGGGGATGAAGGCGTCGAGGGAGGTCCGGTAGGACGCCTCGATGTCCAGACCCTTGGCGCTCAGGCTGTTCAGGTTGTCGTAGAAGAGGTCGATGAAGGCGAGCTGCCCATTCTCGTACCGGAGATTGCTGCAGTAGCGCTGGACGTTGTTGAGCAGGCAGAAGTCGGCGGTCTGCTGGGCGGTCACGAAGTCGATCACCCCTTCGACCTTGATCTCGTAATAGTCGATGGAAGCGGCGAAGCCGGGCAGGAAGCTGGGCTGGAACACCACGCCCAGGCCGAGGCCATCGGCCACCTCGGGCTGGACGTCAGCATTGCCCCGCAGGTTCTGGACGAAGGCGGTGGCCACGCCGTTGATGGAGACCGAGTTGCTTCGCGCCGTGCCCGCGTCGAACAGCTCGCTCATGTTCGCCGCCCGGATGTCGCGGGACGCCGAGGCGCGCAGGGTGATATCCGGAATGGGCGTATAGGTCAGGCCCGCCTTCCAGGTGGTGACGCCGCCCGAGGTGCTGTAGCGCGTGTAGCGGGCGGCGCCGTTGAAATCGAGGCCGTCAAAGATCGGGACCAAGGTTTCGACATAGCCTTCGACCACATCGTATTCGCCGCTGGTGACCTTGTAGTTCCCGTACTTCCAGCCATCGAGATATTGGGCCTCGACGTCGCCGGACATCTTCTCGTTTCGCCATTCGCCGCCGAAGGCGATATCGATCGGACCGGCCCAGCCCGGCAGGTCCGTGGTGAAGTTCACCGCGGCCACATCCTGCACGAATTCCTGGGTGCGCAGGGGCTGGCCGAGGACATAGTCGAGCGCCTCCTGGCTCGCCACGCCGATGCCGAACCGGTTGAGCGGGACGCATCCATTGGTCGGGCTGGTCAGGGTCGAGCGGCAGACGATGGCGCCGGTCGCCGGATTGACGACGGCGTCGGTGGCGAGCGCCAGACGCGCATTGTTCCAGGTCGGCGTCAGTTCTTCGCGGGTCTTGGTGACGCCGTGCTGATAATAGGCGTCCCACCCGAAGTCGCGGCCAAGAGCGCTGAAGTCGCCATCGGCGCCGACGACATAACGCTCGGTTTCGCGGATATTGTTGCTGCCCGAGGCCGGCATGTCTTCGTTGCCCGAACCCATGACGAAGCTCGTCAGGCCCAGGCTCGCCATCTGGCTCCGCACGGACGCCGGGAGGAAGGCGTTGTCGGCGCGGATGGTGATGCCGGTGTTGGTGGGCTGGATGTAGTAGCTGAGCCCTTCGTATCGCGCATAAGAGGCCTGGGCGAAGACCGACAGGTTCGGGGCGACCTCATAGCTGACCCGGCCGAAGAAGCTGTCGCGGTCCTCATCGGGGATCAGCGAATTGGTGCCGTTCAGGCTGGAGGTGTACTCCCAGTCTCCGCCGACCATCCACTGGCCGGAGACGGCGCCGTAGGCGAGCTGGCTGACCTGGCCATTCACGCCGAAATAGGTGCCGCGAAGCGGCCCCGACGTGATCAGGCCGCCGGGTGAGTAGCTCGAAATCCCCACATTGTCGGCGACGATATAAAAGGGCGCCCCCGCCGAGGTGTCGGTGTTGCGGATGGCGAAATGCCCCGTGGTGTTCCAGTCGCGGCTCTTGTCGTGCACGCCGGTCTGGCTGACGGTTTCGGCGCTCAGCAGGATATGCCCGCGACCATCGGCGAAGGGCGTGCCGGCGGTGAAGTTGTACTTCCAGTTTTCGCCGTCGCCATAGGTCGTCTCGCCGTACTCGGCGGTCATCTTCAAGCCCGTATAGGTCTTGTCGAGGATGAAGTTCACGACCCCGCCGACGGCGTCCGAGCCATAGGCCGACGAGGCGCCGCCGGTGACGACCTCGACCCGCGAAATCAGCGATTGCGGGAAGGTGTTGGTGTCGACCTGGCCGGTGGCCGCCGAGACCACGGAGCGCTGTCCGTCGAACAGGACGAGAGTCCGGCCGGTGCCCAGGGCGCGAAGGTTCAGGGCGCTGATGCCGGCCGCCCCGTTGCTGAGCGAACCGGATGAACTGGCCGCCGTGACCGAGCCCGCCACCGAGGGCAGAGTGTTCACGAAGTCGGCGATGTTGGCCGGCGCCTCGGCCAGGATCTCTGCTGCGCCCAAGACGTTGACGGGAGTCGGCGCGTCATAGCCGTCGCGGACGATGCGCGATCCGGTGACGACAACCTCCTGCAGCTCGGCGTTCGACGCCGTCTGGGCGAAGGAGGGGGCGGCCTGGGCCATCAGGGCGGCGGCGCTCGCCGTGGCCAGGGCATAGTGGCGTAGGCGGCGAGAAGGACGGGAGAGTGACGGTTGGCTCATTGCGGTTCTCAACTCTTCTAGCTTGGCGCCCGCCCGCCGCGAGGCGTGAGGGGCCGTCACGCCCGCCCCTCCAGTGAGGCGAGCGCCTGCCAAGCGCGCCGGAGATCCGCGCGCCTGTTGTTTTGGATCGGTCGGGAGCCCCAACACGCCGGGCCGGGGAAGCGGTCCGAAAGGGCGTGTCGGGGCGTTTTCTGCGGACGCTTGCGTCCTACGGGCCCCGCAGATGCGTATCAGGGCTCATGGGCTGCTACGCCAGATGACGCCGCCATTCGAAAGATCGGTTTCGCCGCGCCCTACCAGGCGGACGGCCCCTTTTAAAAATCGACCACACATGGAGACTACCCCCAGTTATATTTGTTCCAATGCGTCGGTTTCTTGCGACCAGGACTGCCGACACCCATCTGCACCCATGGCCGCTGTCTCAGCAGGGACAGATTAGTTTTGATTGCTGTCGAGCCGCATTTGAATATAGGAATCTTAAGCTCAATTCGCGATTCTGCCGCTGAATTGCGCAGTGAAACGGGGATTGCATGTCGAAATTCGAACACGTTGGCCTCGACGCCATCGACTTTCAAATTCTGAGAGAGCTATCAATCGACGGGCGAGCCTCTGATGTTTGGCTTGGGGAAAAGATAAATCTCTCCAGCACAGCCGTGGCGCGCCGTCGGAAGATACTTGAGGAGCGCCAGGCGGTTCTCAGCTACTCAGCCGATCTGAACCTGCCGATGCTTGGGTTCAGTGTGGTCGTGTTCGTGGCGATTGAGCTGAGTTCTCAGGCCGAACGGGCGCTTAACGAGTTCGAGCGCGAGGTGGTGAAATGCCCCTCGGTTTCGTACTGCGGCTTTGTTTCCGGGGACACCGACTTCCTGATCATGCTGAATGTGGAGTCCTTCGAGGACTATGACCGAGTCTATCGCCGGGAGCTGTCCATGCTGCCGCACGTCTCGCGGATCCGCAGCAGCTTCGTGATCCGTGAAGTCGCCAGTCGCTCGACCCCGCCCATCGTGTTCCAGGATCGCGCCGAGGGTCGGTAAGGAAACTCAAGCTCTGGTGGCGCGTCTGGCGCCGGACTCAAGAAGAAGGGCCGGGGATACCGGCCCTTCTGAATATTTGCGTCTCGCGCCAAGGGGATCAACGCGAGACGCTGGCCTTGGGACGTTTATTTCGCCGGCAGATTGGGGTAGGCGATCCCAAGTTGTTCCAGATACGTGTCGTACTTGGATGGGTCGTAGTAGAACGGCTCCATCTTCGGACGCATCTGAGCCATGATGTTGGTGTTCAGGTGGATGCCCGGGGTGTCTTCGGCGGTAAGCACCGGATCATACTTCTGATCCTTGAGCTGGACGTTCTGGAAGTAGTCCTTGGCCTCGGCCACCAGGCTCGGCGTGGTCGCGAGATCCAGCACCGTCATCGCCACCGCCTTGGCCCCGACCACGACGCCCTTGTGCGCGATCGGCGTCGCCATCCCGATCGCCGCCGTCACATGGTGGCCGATGGTGTTGGGGATGTTCGAGGGATAGCGAACCGTGATGGTGGGCACGGTCCACATGATGTCGCCGATATCATCCGACCCGCCGCCCATGGACGGGCCGCGGCCGTCGGGCGTGGAGAGCGGGGAAACCTCCGTCGCCAGGGGCTCCACCGTCAGATGGTTGGCCTCCTGGGTGGCCCGGGCGAAGGCCTGGTCGGCCGCCGTCCACTGGGGCATGCCGACGGCCTGGATGTTGGCGTAGGCCGCCTCGGCCAGAGGCTTGTTGCCATAGTTGGGCGCCGCATAGCCCAGCAGGCGACGCTCCACCGTGGTGTCGGTGGCCATGGCGGCGGCTTCGGAGATGCGGTTGCCGATCTCATAGAGGCCGCGGATGGTGTCGAAGTTCTGCTCGCGGAAATAATACCAGACGCTGGCCTCGCCCGGGACGATGTTGGGCTGGCCGCCGCCATTGGTGATCACATAGTGCGAGCGCTGGGTCACCGGCAGATGCTCGCGCCGCATGTTCCAGGCCGTGTTCATTAGCTCAACGGCGTCGAGGGCGCTGCGGCCGGCCCAGGGCGCGCCGGCCGAGTGGGCCGTCTTGCCATGGAAGGTGTACTCCACCGAGACCATGCCGTTGTTGCCGGCCGGACCCCAGCCGGTGGAGAAGTCGCGGCTGACATGGCTGAAAATGCTGACGTCGACATCGTCGAACAGGCCGTCGCGCACATAGAAGGCCTTGGTGGCGAGAAGCTCCTCGGCGACGCCGGGCCAGAGCATCAGCTGGCCGGGGATATTGTTGGCCTCCATGACGTCCTTGGCCGCCAGGGCGGCGACCACCATCATGGGCATGCCGGAATTGTGGCCCTCGCCATGGCCCGGCGCGCCGGGGACCTGCGGCTTGATCTCCGCCGAGCCGGGGACCTGTGAGAGGCCGAGCAGCGCGTCGATGTCGCTGCCCAGGGCGATCTTGGGGCCGCCCGATCCCCAGGTTGCGATCCAGGCCGTGGGGATGCCGGCCACGCCGCGCTCGATCTTGAACCCGTTCTGCTCGAGGATTCCGGTGATGTATTCCGAGGTGCGGAACTCCTGGAAGCCCGGCTCGGCGAAGCTGTAGATGGAATCCACCATCTCCTGGGCCAGCTTGGCCCGCTGCTCGACGCCGGCCACGGCGGCGGCCTTCATCTCGGGCGGCGCGGCGGCCTGGGCGGCAAGGCCCGGCAGGCACATGGCCGTGGCGAGCAGGATTGCGGTCAAAGATCGGGTGCGGCTGGCGGCCATGTGGTCATCCCCCAAGTGGTTTCACTGCTGACCGCCGGCGCCCCTTGAGCCCCCGCCGGTCCGTTTTCGTCCACCCTGATGTCTCGCCTTCAATTGACCAACCCGCGGTGTCGTGCGCAGGAAATCAAATCAAAACGGTCAAAATGGTTTGAAAACCATCAGGATGATCGAGCGCACCATAGAATTCCTGCGGTGTAAACGCCGAGGTTGAGAGCCTGGGATGGAATCGCCCTGCTGCGTCAGGGATGATGATTTTTTATGCGCACTGCAGCGCTCCGGGGCGGCTCAACAAGAGGCAGGGCCCGGGGCGGCGGAGCTGAGCGCCTTTGATTCATGACCAAGATTTCATGGCCGCGCTTGCATCTGTCAGGGACGGCCGCGGCCTCTTATGATCGAACGGGTCTAGAGCATCCGCTGCGCTTAACAGGAAAACTCTCATGGACGTCGCCATCGCTGGCATCATCTCCAGTGTCTTTACGACTGCGATCGTGTTCGGCGCGATCGTGGCCATCGTGGTTGTGCCCCGCTACCTGAAGGCTCGGGAGCGAACGGCGCTCCACAAGACGATCCAGGCGGCCTACGAGCAAGGCCAGCAGTTGCCGCCAGAACTCATCCAGGCGCTGACCCAGGATGTGAAGGTCAAACCCAAGCCTTCCCCGGCGCGCGACCTGCGCACGGGCATCATCTGGCTGGGTGTTGCTGTCGGCCTGGCCGCCTTCGGCTACGCTCTGGGCTTCGAAGAGCCCGACGCGACCTACATCTTCATGGGCATCGCCGCCTTCCCTGGCTTCATTGGCCTGGCCTTCGTGATCATGTCGTTCGTGGCCAAGGACAGGTCCTGATCGCGCGCTTTAGGGGAAAGCCATGTCGCGCGCCGAACGGCACCGACTCTCAAGTCTGCACGACGTCGAGCTTGCCACCCTGGCGGCGGCCGGCGACCGTCAGGCCTTTGGCGAGCTCGTGCGGCGTCATGGCTCGGCGGTCCGGGGGCTGCTGCGCCGGATGGGCGCCAGCGCCAGCGAGGCCGACGACCTGGCCCAGGACGCCTTCATCTCTGCATTTGAATCGATTTCGGAGTTCCGCGGGGAGGGCGCTTTCGCCGCGTGGGTGAAGAAGATCGCCGCCCGGGCCTGCATGCGGCGGATGCAGCGGGCCAAGCGGCTGCGCGACCTGACGGCCGCCGGCGCCGACGATCCAGCGCCTGTGGCCCACCCTGATCCCGGCGGCCGGATGGACCTGGACGAGGCGCTCAAGGCCCTGACCGACGGCGAGCGCCTTTGCGTCAGTCTCTGCTACGGGGCGGGGCTATCTCATGGCGAAGCGGCTGAGGCCTTGAACCTGCCGCTGGGAACGGTCAAATCCCATGTCAAACGTGGTCTGGATAAACTCAGGGCGCGCTTGGCGCCGGAGGATCAGTCTGTTGAGGGACGCCGCGACAATGGCTGAGGTGGAATTCGAGCGCGCCCTGGAGCGGATGTTCGCCCGGACGCCCGACATCTCCGACGCCGCGAGCTTCGCCGACCGCGTCCAACGGCGATTGGACCGCGGCTGGGCGGCGCGGCGACTCCTGATCGGATCGGCCGGCGTCATCGGCGGCGTCATCGGCGCCAGCCAGCTGATCATGTCCAATCTCTTCAGCCGCGCTGAGGCCGCCTCCAGCGAGTCCGCGCGCGTGTTGACCTCCAGTGTCCGCCAGATCGCGCCTCAGGCCGACTGGCTGTTCAGCCGCCCCGCAGGGGTGGAGACCGTTTGGGTGGCGGCGGGGCTGGCCCTGCTCGCCCTGGGCTTCGTGCTCACCCGCATCATCGAGGAGATCTGACCTGTCCGCCCAACGCCAGGAGACCGTGCGACGCCTTGCGGCGCCCGACATCGCCGAGCGCAAAGGCAAGACGCCTGTCGTCTGCCTCACCGCCTACACCGCCCCCATGGCCGAGCTTCTGGACGAAGCCTGCGACCTGCTGCTGGTGGGCGACTCGGTGGGGATGGTCGTCCATGGCCTGCCCAACACCGTGGGCGTCACCCTGGAGATGATGATTCTCCATGGCCAGGCGGTGATGCGGGGCTCGCGTCGGGCCATGGTCGTGATCGACATGCCCTTTGGCTCCTATGAGGGTTCGGCGCAGGAGGCCTATGCCAACGCCGCGAGGCTGATGAAAGAGACCGGCGCCCAGGCGGTGAAGGTCGAGTCTGGCCCCACCGTGGCCGACACCATCGACTATCTGGTCAAGCGGGGCGTGCCGGTGATGGGCCATGTCGGCCTGCGGCCCCAGGCGGTTCTGGTGGACGGCGGTTTCAAGGCCAAGGGCAAGGGCGCAGAGGAACGCGCGCGGATCCTGGAGGAGGCCAAGGCGACCGTCGCCGCCGGGGCCTTCGCCCTGGTGGTCGAGGGCGTGGCCGAGGGCTTGGCGCGAGAGATCACCGAGGCGGTGTCGGTTCCCACGATCGGCATCGGCGCCTCGGCCGGCTGCGACGGCCAGATCCTGGTGACCGACGACATGCTGGGCCTGTTCGACTGGACGCCGAAATTCGTGCGGCGCTACGCCGATCTGCGCGGCGAAATCCTGCGGGCGGTGGAGGCCTATGCGGAGGATGTGCGGGCCAGACGCTTCCCGGGACCGGCCGAAATCTACTTCGCCAAGGCGGTTTAGGCGGGCCTGCCTGCCGGGCGCCATGACGGGCTCGGCCATGCCGTTGCGGCGGGACCTCTTGCACTATAGGTTCGCCGCCTCTGTTTCGTCGCCTGAGCGCGGAGTACCCCATTCGTGACTGACGTTTTTGAAGAGGTCGAGGAGCAACTCCGCGCCGACCGCTACAAGACGCTCGCCCTGCGCGCGCTTCCTTGGGTGCTCGGCGCCCTTGTCATCGCCTTGGCGATCGCTTTGGCGGTCTGGGGGTGGGGCGCCTGGCAGGCCCGCTCCATCGGCGAGGCTTCGGAAGCCTATGCCGAAGGCGTCGAGGCCTTTGCGGCCGGCGATATGGGCAAGGCCGAGCAGCGCTTCGCCGAGGTCGCCGAGGGGAACGCCAAGGGCTATGCGGCCATGGCGCTGATGCAGCAGGCTGGCCTACGCATCAACGAAGGCAAGACCGCCGAGGCGGTCGCGTTGTTCGACCGGGCCGCAGAGACTGCGCCGGATCCGATTCTGGCCGACGCCGCCCGCCTCAAATCCGCCTTCGCCCTCCTGGATACCGCGCCCCTGGAGGACATGCAGGCGCGCCTGCAGCCTCTGACCGAAGAAGGCCGGCCTTACCGCGCACAGGCGCTGGAGGCCCTGGCCTTCGCCAAGCTGATGGGGGGCAAGATGGACGATGCGCGCGCCGACTTCGGGGTGATCGCCCTCATGCCGGGCGCTTCGGATCAGGCTCGCCAGCGCGCCCAGGCCGCCCGGGCGATGATCGACTCCGGCTCGGCCACATCCCTGGCCGAGGTGGTCAAGGCCGCGGCCGCGCTTCCCGACACCGCTTCCGACGATGCGGCCTCCGTTGAGGCTTCGCAGCAGCAAGGTTCCGCTTCGCAATGATGTCTTCCCGTCTCCCGATGGTCGCCGTGCTGCTGGCTGGCGCGGTCGCGCTCAGCGGCTGCTCGACCATCAACCGTCTCAACCCCTTTGGTCAGGATGACGGGCCGCAGGAGATCGCGGGCGAGGGCGAGCGCATCTCGATCATCGCCTTCGACGATACGTTGAGCGTGTCCGACACCCTGCGCGGGGCCGACTTCTTCCTGCCGACGCCCTATAGCCGCACCAACTGGCCGCTGCCGGGTGGGAACGCCGAGCAGGCGCCCGAACATATCGAAGCGCCGGTGAACTTCGATGTCGCCTGGCGTCGCGGTTTTGGCCAGGGCTCGGGGCGCGGCAACCACGTCACGGCCCCGCTCGTGGCCGCCAACGGCCGCATCTATGTGATGGACGGCGCGGCGACCGTGTCGGCCATCGACGCGCAATCTGGCCAGGTGGTCTGGAACGCCAATCTGGAGCCCACCCGGCGCAGCGAGCGCGAGGGCTTCGGCGGCGGCCTCGCCCTGGCCGATGGCAAACTCTATGTGGCGTCCGGCTACCGGTTCATGGCCCGCCTGGACGCGGCCACGGGCGCCGCCGAATGGCGCACCCAGACCGAACAGCCGATCCACGCCGCCCCGACCGTGACGGCCGGCCGCGTCATGGCCGTGGCCATCGACAACACCCTGCTGACCTATGACTCCGCCACCGGCGCGCCCAGCTGGACCTATCAGGCCCTCAGCGAGCCGGCCCGCATTCTCGGCGCCTCCAGCCCTGCGGTGTCGGGCGACACCGTGGTGGCCTCGTTCAGCTCCGGCGAGCTGGTCGCCCTGCGCAGCGGCAACGGCAACGACCTGTGGAACGAGGGCCTCTCGCGGGCCAGCCGCACCAACGCCCTGTCGGAGATCCGCGACATTGTCGGACGGCCGGTCATCTATCGCGGCGATGTCTATGCGGTCAGCCATTCGGGCGCCTTCGCCGCCGTTGACCTGCGCACCGGCGCGCCGCGCTGGACCCTGCCGGTTACGGGCGTGACCACGCCCTGGCCCGCCGGCGACGTCGTGTTCGTCGTGTCCAAGGCCGGCGAGGTGATCTGCGTCTCCCGCGAAAGCGGGCAGGTCTATTGGATCCGCGACCTGAACGAAGGCGTCGAACCGCGCAAGACCGGGGGCTTCTTCGGCTTTGGCGGCACCGTCGCGCCCAAGCCCCTGTGGACCAGCCCGCTGCTGGCCTCCAACAAGCTGGTGCTCGCCTCGTCCTCCGGCGAGATGGCGGTTCTCAACCCCAAGACAGGCGCGGTGGAGCGCAAGCTGAACCTCGGCGGGTCGGTGCTGGTGGATCCCATCGCCGTGGGCGGTATGATCTATGTGGCCACAGATAACGCCCAGCTGATCGCCATTCGCTAGGTCGCTCGCAGAAGGCGGCGGTTGCGTCGCCGGGCGACAGGCGTCAAATCATTCCATTCTCCACCCGGTTCGACCCATCGGTCGGGCCGGGTTCCAGCGCGCCAGGGAGCGCCTATGCCGCTCAAGATCGCGATCGTCGGCCGTCCGAATGTGGGCAAGTCGACCCTGTTCAACCGTCTGGCCGGGCGAAAGCTCGCCATCGTCGATGACCTGCCCGGCGTCACCCGGGACCGCAAGTTCGCGACCGGACGCCTGGGGGATATCGATCTCGAGCTGATCGACACCGCGGGCTTCGAGGATGTCACCGACGAGAGCCTGGAAGCGCGCATGCGCCGCCAGACCGAACTGGCCATCGACGAGGCCGACCTGATCCTCTTCGTGATGGATTCCCGCGAAGGGGTCGCCCCGATGGACGAGGTGTTCGGCGAACTTCTGCGCAAGTCCAGCAAGCCGGTGATCCTGCTGGCCAACAAGGCCGAGGGCCGCCAGGGCGACGACGGAACCCTGGACGCCTTCCGCCTGGGCTTTGGCGAGCCGGTGCCGGTCTCGGCCGAGCACGGCGAGGGCATGGCCGATCTCTATGCCGCGGTGCTCGCCCTGGCGCCTGAGGCCGGCGAGGACGAGGACGACGGGGGCGAGAAGCCTGTGCAGCTGGCCATTGTCGGTCGGCCGAACGCCGGCAAGTCGACCCTGGTCAACCGCCTGATCGGCGAGGAGCGCCTGTTGACCGGGCCCGAGGCCGGCATCACCCGCGACTCGATCCCCGTCGATTGGATTTGGGATGATCGGGCCATCCGCCTGGTGGACACCGCCGGCCTGCGCCGCAAGGCCAAGGTTCAGCAGAAGCTGGAGAAGCTTTCCACCCAGGACACGATCCGCGCCATCACCTTCGCCGAGGTGGTGCTGCTGGTGATGGATGCGACCCATCCCCTGGAGATCCAGGACCTGCAGATCGCCGACCTGGTCGAGCGCGAGGGCCGCGCCCTGGTGTTCGTCCTGGCCAAATGGGACCTGGTGGAAGATCCGCAGGAACGGCTCAAGGAGCTGCAGGAAGAGGTTTCGCGCAAGCTGCCGCAGGTTCGCGGCGCGCCGATGATCGCCCTGTCGGCCGAGACGGGACGCAATATCGACCGGCTGATGCCGGCGGTGTTCAAGGCCCACACCGACTGGTCCACCAAGGTCAAGACCCGGGACCTCAACGACTGGCTGGCCATGGCCGTCCAGCGCCACCCGCCGCCGGCGGTCAATGGCCGCCGGGTCCGCCCGAAGTATATCGCCCAGACCAAGGCCAGGCCGCCGACCTTCGTGCTGTTCGCCAGCCGGGCGAGCCAGCTGCCGGACTCTTACCGGCGCTATCTGATCCATTCGATCCGCGAGAGCTTCGACCTGCCCGGCGTGCCGGTTCGGCTGACGGTGAAGTCCGGCGCTAACCCCTATGCGGACGGTGAGGCGCGCGCGTCGGGGCCGTCGCGCACGGCGCCGCGCAAGGTCAAGGCGGCCGGCAAGGGCGGTAACAAGAAGCCGACCGTGGGCAAGAAGCCGGTGGGCGCCAAGCCTGCCAAGCCGGCAAGGCCCAAGAGCTCGGGCTTCGGCGGTTCGAAGGCCAAGCCCTCACGGCCGCGGCCGGTCAGTGGGCGGAAGACGCCTGCGCGGCCTTCCACGCGGAGAAGCTGACCGGGCTGTCGGGCGGGCCAAGCTCGGCCTGCGCCAGTTCGACGACCAGCGGACCGATCTCTGATGCGTCCGGTAGGCTGAGCGGGTCTTCCCCCGGCATGGCCTCGGCGCGCATCTTGGTGCGCATGGCGCCAGGATCGATCAGGGCCGCGCGGACCGGTCCATGCTCCAATTCATCGGCCCAGGTGCGCACCAGATGATCGGTGGCCGCCTTGGTGGCCCCATAGACGCCCCAGAAGGCCTTGGGACGGGCGACGCGCCCCGTGGTGAACACGAGCGCCCGGCCAGCGGGCGCGGCCTTCAGCAGACGCTCGGTGCTGCGCAGTAGGCGATAGGTGGCCGTCAGGTTGAGCGCCACGACCTGATCCCAGGTCTTGGGCTCGATGTGCGAGATGGGGCTCAAGCCCCCCAGCATGGCGGCGGCATGGACCAGGATGTCCAGGCGTCCGTGTCGCTCGTGGATGGCCAGGCCCAGCTGGTCGATCCCGCCGCCCTGGGTCAGGTCCATGGGGATAAGGGTGGCCGACTGGCCGGTGGCGGCGCGGATCTCGTCATCCAGCTCTTCCAGGCCGCCCTGGGTGCGGGCGGTGGCGATCACATGCGCGCCGGCCTTGGCGAGCGCCAGGGCCGAGGCCCGGCCAAGGCCGCGGCTGGCGCCGGTGACCAGAGCGATGCGGCCGGCCAGCGGGCCGGTCGAGGAGGCGGGGATATCCGTCATGGGGGCTGTCTAGCTGGTCTGTTCGGGGCTGTCGGCCCGTTTCGCATAGTGGCCGGCGATGGCGGCGCAGGCCATCAACTGGAACTGGTGATAGAGCATGACCGGCAGCAGCACGAAGCCCACCGTCGCGGCGGGGAACAGCACCGCGGCCATGGGCGCGCCGGCCGCCAGGCTCTTGTTGGAGCCGCCGAACAGGATGGTCGCCTCGTCCTCGACCGGGAACTTCAGCCGCCGGCTGATCCAGACGGTCCAGCCCATGGAGGCGACCAGCAACACCAGGCAGATGATCGCCAGGCGGGCCAGGTCGCCCATGGACACCTGGCTCCAGATGCCGACCGCTACGGCGCCGGAAAAGGCGTTGTAGACCACCAGCAGGATCGAGCCGCGATCGACCAGACTGGCCTGTTTGGAATGGCGCTGGATGAAGCCGCCGATCCAGCGGCGCAGCAGCTGGCCGGCGATGAAGGGGGCGAGCAGTTGCAGCAGGATCGCCTCGAAGGCGCCCAGGGACAGGCCGCCGACCTGCGCGCTCAGCAGCACGCCCACCAGCAGGGGCGTGACCACCACGCCCAGGATGTTGGAGGCCGAAGCGCCACAGACGGCCGCGGCGACATTGCCCCGGGCCACCGCGGTGAAGCCGACCGCCGACTGGATGGTTGACGGCAAGCACCCCAGATAGATCAGCCCTGGCGCCAGGGCGGCCGGCACGATCCACGCCGGCAGGGTCGAGAACAGCAGGCCGGCCAGCGGGAATAGGGCGAAGGTGGTCAGCAGCACCACCAAGTGCAGCCGCCAATGGCTGATGCCGGCGATGACCGCCTGCGGCGACAGCTTGGCCCCGTGCAGGAAGAAGACCAGGGCCACGCCGATCTTGGTCGCCACGCCGACCACCTCGGCGGCCTGGCCGCGGGCGGGAACGAGGGAGGCGAAGACCACGGTGGCCAGGATGGCCAGGATGTAGGGGTCGATCTTGAAACGGGCGAGGACGCCGCGGGCGGCCTGGATCACGCGTCCACCAGGAAGGTCAGTTGACGCTCGTCTTCGGCGTTGCGCCCTTCGGCGATCTCCCGGTCCAGCAGGCGCGTGGGGTAGTCGCCGGTGAAATAGTGGTCGGTGAACTGGGGCGCGGCGGGATCCCGGGGATCGGACTCCATGGCCCAATAGAGGCCGTCGACCGAGAGGAAGCCAAGGCTGTCGACCTCCAGCATCCGAGCCATCTCCTCGATGGTGTTGTTGGCGGCCAGCAGTTGCCGCCGTTCGGGCATGTCGATGCCGTAGAAGTCAGGCCACATGATCGGCGGCGAGCCGGAGCGGAGGTGGACCTCCTTGGCGCCGGCCTCCCGCACCATCCGCACCACCCGCAGGGAATTGGTGCCGCGGACGATGGAGTCGTCGATCAGCATCACCCGCTTGCCGGCCAGGACGGCGCGATTGGGGGAGAGCTTCATGCGGACGCCAAGCTCGCGGGCCCCCTGGGTCGGTTGGATGAAGGTCCGGCCCACATAGTGATTGCGCATGATGCCCATCTCATAGGGTACGCCGGTCTCCTGGGCGTAGCCCAACGCCGCGGGCACGCCGGAGTCAGGCACTGGCACCACCACATCGCAGGGCGGCGCACTCTCCTGGGCCAGGCGGCGACCCATGCGCTTGCGCACCTCATAGACCGAGCGGCCGTTCACCACGGAGTCGGGGCGGGCGAAATAGACGTATTCGAAGATGCAGGGCCGGGCGCGGGCGGCGGGGAAGGGGCGAAGGCTCTCGACGCCGCTGTCGTCGATGACCACCATCTCGCCGTGCTCGATGTCGCGGATGAAGCGCGCGCCGATCATGTCCAGGGCGCAGGTCTCCGAGGCCAGGACATAGGTGTTGTCCAGCTTGCCGAGCACCAGGGGCCGAATGCCCAGAGGGTCGCGCACGCCGATGAGCTTCTTGTTGGTCAGCGCCACCAGGGCGTAGCCGCCCTCGATCATCGACAGGGCGTCGATGAAGCGGTCGGTCATCCGCCCTTTGCGCGAGCGGGCCACCAGATGAAGGATCACCTCGGAGTCCGAGGTCGACTGGAAGATGGCGCCCTCGGCCACCAGATGCTGGCGCAGGGTGAGGAAGTTGGTGAGGTTGCCGTTGTGGGCGAGCGCGATGCCGCCGCTTTCCAGGTCGGCGAACATCGGCTGGACGTTGCGGATGAAGCTGCCGCCGGCGGTGGAGTAGCGGGTGTGGCCGATGGCTGCCCCGCCGGGCAGGCGCTGGGCGAGGTTGGCGTCACCAAAGGCTTCGCCGACACGGCCCATATGGCGTTCGGTATGGAACCGGTGGCCATCGAAGCTGGCGATGCCGCAAGCCTCCTGACCGCGATGCTGAAGGGCGTGCAGGCCCAGGGCCGTGAGGCCCGCCGCCTGCTCGGCGCCGAACACCCCGAAGACCCCGCACTCCAGCCGGAGACTGTCGTCATCCGGGTCGCGGACCGGGGAAGTCCAAGCGTCGGGAACGGGGCTCATCGGGATTTCTCCACCAGATCGTCGATGTCGTCGCGGGCGCGGCCGTCATAGCCTTCTTCCGAAGGCGGATCACCTGCGCCGTCGCGAACCGCATCGGTGATGGCCGGCCGTAGCCGATCTGCAACATCCAGTCCCTTGGGCGCGAAGGCTTTCAGCACCTCGCCGGCGCCCTGGGTCAAGGGATAAAGCGCCGCACCCGCGATCCATTGCGGAATCCGCTCCGGCGGCGCCACCGCCATCAGGCCGAGGTGGAAGGCGCCCAGCACCACGAGCGAGCGGATCAGACCAAAGCCCGCGCCGATCACGCGGTCCAAAAAGCCCAATACATTCGTGGCCTGCACACGGTTGGCGAGGCGCCCGCCGATCAGACGGAGCGTGATATAGACCACGACGAACACCAGCAGGACAGCGGCGACATTGGCCGCCCAGACCGGCTCCAGCATGTCGCGCATCAGCGGTCCGGAGAACCGGAGTCCCCAGAGTGCGGCGGCTGCGGCCACCAGCAGCGCCAGGACCGTGGCCATCTCCCGCACGGCGCCGCGGAAGAAGCCGACCCCCCCGGACACCGCCAGCAGGGTCAAGGCCATGATGTCGAACAGCGTCAAGCGCGACCTTTCCAGTCCCCGTCGCCGATGCGACGTATGGCGTCAGCCAGGCGGGCCACGCCGTTGATCTCCAATCCGCCGCCGGCGTCGGCCTCCGCCGGGGCCAGGGCCTGTCCGAAGCCGAGCTTTGCGGCCTCCTTGATGCGGCCATCCATGCGGCTGACCTGACGAATGTCGCCTGACAGGCTGATCTCGCCGAACACCACGCAGTCCTGCGGCAGGGCCACGTCCAGCGCCGAGGAGGCCAGCGCCGCCGCCGCCGCCAGATCTGCCGCCGGCTCGCTGACCCGCAGGCCGCCCGCGACGTTCAGATAGACATCGCGGTCGCCCAATCCAAGGCCGCAGCGGGCCTCCAGCACGGCCAGCACCATGGCCAGGCGTCCTGAATCCCAGCCGACGACCGCGCGCCGTGGTGTTCCATAGGCGCTGGGCGCCACCAGGGCCTGGATCTCCACCAGGACGGGCCGCGAGCCTTCGATGCCGGCGAAGACGGCCGCTCCTGCCGCCCGTTCGCCCGAGGTGTTGAGGAACAGGGCCGACGGATTGACCACTTCGATCAGGCCAGCGTCGGCCATCTCGAACACGCCAATCTCGTCCGTGGCGCCGAAGCGGTTCTTCACCCCCCGCAGAATGCGGAAGGGATAGCCCCTTTCGCCCTCGAAGGTCAGCACGGCGTCGACCATGTGCTCGATCACCCGGGGACCGGCGATGGCGCCTTCCTTGGTGACATGGCCCACCAGGATCACCGCGACGCCCCGCTTCTTGGCCATCCGCACCAGTTCGCCGGCCGCGGCGCGGACCTGGGTGACAGAGCCTGGCGCCGCCTCGTGGGCGTCGCTCCACATGGTCTGGATGGAGTCGATCACCACCAGGTCGAAGGCGTCGCGCTTGAGGCCATCGAGGATGACCCGCAGGGAGGTTTCGGCCGCCAGTTGCACAGGCGCCTGGGCCAGGCCCATCCGGTGGGCGCGGGCGCGCACCTGCTCGACGGCTTCTTCGCCGGAAATATAGGCGCAGCGAGCGCCGCGCAGGGCCGCCTGACCCAGCACCTGCATCAGCAGGGTTGACTTGCCGACCCCGGGGTCGCCGCCCACCAGCAGGGCCGAGCCCGGCACCACGCCGCCGCCGCAGACCCGATCGAACTCCGCCACCCCGGTAAGGATGCGCGGCGGGGCCGGGGTTTCGGCCGCCAGGGTCTCGAAGGCCAGGCCGCGCTGGCCGCGGCTGGACTTGGCCGGCGCCAGGCCGCCGGGGGGGCGTGACTGGCTTTCCTCGACCATGGTGTTCCAGGCGTTGCAGGCAGGGCATTGCCCGGCCCACTTGCCCTGGACCGACCCGCACGACTGGCAGACATAGACCGCGCCGTCTCTGGCCAATCCGAACTCCTGATTCGCGTTTGCCGCAGTCTAACCCGCGAGCCTTGCGGCGCGCGCCGCTCAGGCGGGCTCTGCGACCTTCTCACCCACATATATGCGCTCAGCCCGGGGGCTGAGGCGCACCAGGCACTCATGCGCGATGCTGCCAGCCGCCGCCGCCAGGTCATCGAGCAGGGCGTTAGGGCCAAGCAGTTCGACCATGTCGCCAAGCTGGACCTCGGCCTCACCCAGATCGACCACGGTCAGGTCCATATCGACAATGTAGAGCCGACGGAGGGCGCCGCCGACATAGGCCTGGCCCTGGCGCCGCGCCGCGCGGATCACGCCATCGGCATAGCCGGCCCCGATCACGGCCACGCGGGTCGGCCGGCTCACGCCGATGGTGTCTCCATAGCCGATCAGGTCCCCGGGGCTCAGATTACGGATATCCAGGATCGGCGCCTCCAGCCGCGCCACGGCCCGCAGGCGGGGATCGAAACGCTCCTGAGGCCCACCGCCATAGAGGCTGACGCCCGGGCGGACCAGGTCGAACCGGTAGTCCGGCCCCAGGAAGGCGCCGGCCGACGCCGCCAGGCTGGCCCTGGCTTCGGGGAACAGGCCGCGCACGTGATGGAAGGCGGCGAGTTGCTGGCGATTGCGGGGATGATCGGGCTCGGCGCCGCAGCCCAGGTGGCTCATCACCAGGCCGATATCCAGGCCCCGCAATCGGTCGGGAGACTGAGCAAGGGCGACGGCCTGGGCCACCGTAACGCCCTGGCGGTTCATGCCGGTGTCCACCTGCAGGGCGCAGGGCAGGGGCATGCGCGCGCTGACGGCGAAGGCGCTGGCGGCCGAAACCTGGCTCATGCCGTTCAGCACGGGGATCAGGTTGGCGGCGGCCAGCCTGGGGCCCGTCGCCGGCGTAAACCCGTCGAGGACCATGATGGTCGCATGGCGCGCGTCCAGGGCGGCGCGCAGAGCCTCGCCCTCGGCCAGGCGGGCGACGAAAAAGGTGCGCGCCCCTTCGGCCCAGAGCCGGCGCGCCAGCTGGCCGGCGCCCAGGCCATAGCCGTCGGCCTTGACCACGGGCGCGGTCTCGGCCCCGGCGGCCTCTGCGGCGATCGCATGAAAATTGTGGGCCAGGGCGTCGAGGTCGATGGTCAGCCGGGCGCGGGAAGACGGAGCCATTTCACCCCCATGAACCTCCCAGGCTCCGGGCGCAAGATCAGCCGCTTCAGTGGGGATCGTAGCGTCCGTCGCGGGCCAGATTGCCGAACTTGGTGAGGTCTTCGTTGAACGACAGTTTCACGGTGCCGATGGGGCCGTGGCGCTGCTTGCCGATGACGATCTCGGCCAGACCTTTGACCGTGTCCATCTGCTCCTGCCACTTGAAGTGCTCTTCGGTGCCTTCCCGCGGCTCGGTGCGGCTGAGGTAATAGCTCTCGCGGTAGATGAACATGACCATGTCGGCGTCCTGCTCGATGGAGCCGGATTCGCGAAGGTCGGAGAGCTGCGGCCGCTTGTCCTCGCGGTTCTCCACCTGGCGCGACAGCTGCGACAGGGCGATCACGGGCACAGACAGCTCCTTGGCCAGGGCCTTGAGTCCCTGGGTGATGGCGCTGACCTCCTGCACCCGGTTGTCGCTGGAGCCTGCCCCGATCGTCACCAGCTGGAGATAGTCGACCATGATCAGGTCGAGGCCCGAGGTGCGCTTCAGGCGTCGGGCGCGGGCCGTCAGCTTGGCCAGGCTGAGGCCGCCGGTGGCGTCGATATAGAGCGGAGCCTCCTGGATCTCGAGGGCGGCGTCGCGGATGCGGCCAAATTCCATGGCGTCGATCTCGCCCTTGCGGAGCCGGTCGCCCGACACCCCCGAGGCCTCGGCCAGCAGGCGCATGGCGAGCTGCTCGGCCGACATTTCCAGCGAGAAGAAGGCCACGACCCCGCCGCTGACCGTCTTGCGCGTGCCGTCGGGCCGCGGCTCCCAGGCATAGTTGCGGGCCACGTCGAAGGCGATGTTACAGGCGAGCGACGTCTTACCCATTGAGGGGCGCGCCGCCAGGATCACCAGGTCGGACGGGTGCAGGCCGCCGATCTTCTGGTCGAGATCGATCAGGCCGGTGGACAGGCCCGCCAGACCGCCGTCGCGGGCGTGGGCCTCGGCGGCCATGGCCACCGCGCCGTGCAGGGCGTCGGCGAAGGACACGAATCCCGAGCTGACCCCGCCGGTTTCGGCCAGGGCGTAGAGCTGCTGCTCGGCGGTCTCGATCTGGTCGCGGGCCGAGGTCTCGCCATCGGCGGTCTGGGCGCCCGTGGCGATCTCCTGGCCGATGCGGATCAGGTCCCGGCGAAGGGCCAGGTCATAGACGACGCGGGCATAGTCCGGGGCGTGGGTCGAAGGCGGCGCCCGGTCCACCAGGTCGGCCATGTAGCGCAGGCCGCCCAGCTCTTCGAAGGCCGGATCGCGGGCGAACTGCTCGGCGAGCAGGATGGGCTCGGCCAGCTGGCCCTTGCGGATCGCGGTCTCGATGGCGGCGAAAAGGCGGCCATGGAAAGGCTCGAAGAAGTGCCGCGCCTGCAGATGGTCGCCCAGCCGCTCGAAGACCGCATTGTCATAGAGCAACGCGCCCAGCAGGGCCTGTTCGGCCTCGATATTGGCCGGGGCGTGAGTGGGGGTGGGGGTGTCGTCCTGCGGCATGCGCAGGTCGAGTGCCGGAACGATCGCCATCCCTTGCTGATAGCTTAAGGAGAGCAGAACGACTCCCGACGAAACGTCGCGGTGCACAGGAAAACCCGTCCTGTGGACAAGGTGGGTAGGCCCTCACGAAAAAGGGGGCGGACTTGCGCCCACCCCCTCGTTTCGGAAGGTCTCTTCAGCCTACCAGCGCACGCTCATGCGGCCGTAGACGAACCGGCCGTTGAAGCCGAACGGTGAGAACGACGAGAACGGCGCCGCCCCCGTGGTGTTCAGGTTCGGCTCGATCTGGCGCGGATAGACGTCGAACAGATTGTCCGCGCCGAGCGCCAGGGTGACCCCCATGGGGAAGGTGCGGCGGGCTTCGAAGTCCACCACGCCGCGATTGCCGGTCTCGGTGTCGGCGCTGCCGTCGGCCAGCGTGCCGGGCGACAGGGCGGAGCCATAGAAGGTGGTGCGCAGGGTGGCGCCCCAGGCTTCGCGACTCCAGTCGCCCTGCAGGGTGAGCTTGTGCTTGGGGGTGCCCTCCTCGAACCGCAGGACGGCCTGGCGGCCGAACAGGCTGGTCGGGGTGGGCAGGATCGACGTGCTGGTGGTCGGGGTCTTGGTGACCTCGAACTCGTTGATGTTGCCAGCCGCCGTCAGGTCGAAGGTCCCGGCCTGGGGATCGACGATCCGATAGCGGGCGACCACGTCGACGCCGTTGGTCTCGGTGTCCACCCCGTTGATGAAGAACCGCGCAGCCGTGGCGCCGAAGGGCGCCAGCAGGTCGGCGATGACCCGGGCGTTGGTGCCGGGCGCCGCCGTGGCCGAGCCCTGGAAGGTCTCGCTGAGGACGATGCGGTCCTCGACCTCGATGCGGTAGGCGTCAACGGTCAGTTCGAAAGCGCCCTGACGGTAGACAAGGCCCAGGGAGTAGTTGCGCGAGGTTTCCGGATCGAGATCCTGGCCGCCCAGCGCCACGCCGATCGGGCTCACCGACGGATAGGTGCCGGTCTCGAAGGGCACCCCGTTGATGTAGAGGATCGAGGTGGCCGTATAGTACTGCTGCTGCAGGCTGGGCGCGCGGAAGCCCGTCGAGGCCGCGCCGCGAAGGGCGAAGGCCGGGGTGAAGTCGTAGCGGGCCGAGATCTTGCCAGAGGTGTTGGAGCCGAAGTCCGAATAGTCTTCGTAGCGGACGGCGCCGGAGGCGGAGAACTTCTCGGTCAGCTGACCTTCCAGGTCGACATAGACGCCGACGGCGTCGCGATCAACATCGACTTCGTTGCTCGGGGTGAAGCCGGTGAAGCCGCGCGAGCCGAACGAGACCGTGGTGATCGGGCCGCGGCTATAGGAAGCCGGCTCGCCCTGGTTGATCTCGAAGGTCTCGGTGCGGGCCTGAACGCCGAAGGCGACGTTCAGCGGTCCAGCCATACCCACTTCCACGCCGCGGCTGAAGTCAGCCGAGACGACTGTCTGGCTATATTCCAGACCGCCGGCCTCGAAGGAGGTTTGAGAGGCCGCGCCGAAGGACGGGTTGATGGTGTCGCGGACGCCGAAATTGATGTCGTTCTTGCCGTAGGCGATGTTGAAGTCGGCGTTGAAGCCGGCGATCTCGCCACGCAGGCCAAGGGCCGCGCTCAGATCGCTGGTGTCGGTGGCCAGCTTGGGCACGTAGCCGTTGGGATAGACCGACGGCACGTTCTGGCTGGCGTCGGTGGGCAGGCGATAGGTCGCGGCGCTGGAGGCGTCACGTTCCTGGACGCCGAACCAGCCATAGGCTTCCCAGACATCGCCCAGGGGCTTGCCGGCGTTGGCGTAGAACGAGACGTCCTCCACATCGGCGTCGCCGAAGCGCGAGGTGATCCGATTGGGGGTCACCCGGGTGTCGATATCGCTTCGGTTGGTGTTCTCCCGGTCGCGATATTCAGCCGACAGGGTCAGGAAGCCATCGGCGCCGAGCGGCAGGCCCTGCCAGCCGGCGACGGTGGTCGTGCCGCCGTCGGAGATGTTGCCGTCGCGGCCGTAGAAGCCGTCGAACTGGGTCTCATACTGGCCATAGGTGACCGAGAGGCCACCGCCGCTGGCGGCTTCGCGCAGGCGCAGATTGACCACGCCGGCGATGGCGTCGGAGCCGTACTGGGCGGCCGCGCCGTCGCGCAGGACCTCGATGCGCTCCAGGGCGGTGGACGGGATGGCGTTCAGGTCGACCGCCGCCGAACCCCGGCCCACCGAGCCGTTGGTGTTCAGCAGGGCGCTCACATGGCGGCGGGTCCCGTTGACCAGGACCAGGGTCTGGTCAGGGCCTTGCCCACGCAAGGTCGCCGGACGGACGGCGTCGGTGCCGTCGGTGTTGGACGGACGGGGGAAGCTGATGGACGGCACGGTGCTGGCGAGCGCCGAGGCGAGCTCGGTGACGCCCCGCTGCTGAAGGCTCTGGCTGGTGACGACGTCGACCGGCGCCAGGGTGTCCAGGCGGCTGCGGCCGGTGGTGCGCGTGCCGGTGACCACGATCTCCTGAACCTCGGCGGACGAGGCGGTTGTCGTGGCGGTCTGAGCGATGGCTGCGGTCGACGTCAGGCTGACGGCGGAAGCCGCGGCAAGAAGAAGTGTGCGGTACTGCATGTTGTCCCCGTTGTTTTGGGGTGCGGCTCGGCCGCCCCCAGGTCCTTGGTGGCCCTTGGGGGCTTAGCTAATGTGCTTGGCGCGTCAAAAGAATGACATATTTGCAACAGCTCGCGGCCGTCTTTCAGCCAAAGAAAAACGGCCCGGAACGGGAAGCTCCGAGCCGTTGATCTTGTAGGCTTTTCGGCAGATCAGGATTCGACGTAGTCGCCTTCGATCTGACCGGCGCCACCTTCCAGCAGATCGGCGGCGGCCTCTTCGGCGGCCGCGCGCTCTTCCTCGAACTGGGAGGTGATGACGTTTTCGCCGCGGGCCTGACGATCAGCTTCGTCCTGGCTGCGGGCGATGTTCATGGTCACCGTCACGACGACTTCGGCGTGCAGGCGGACCTTCACCTCGTGCATGCCGAGCGTCTTGATCGGCTTGTCGAGCACGACCATGGCGCGTTCGATCTTGCCGCCATCGGCGTTGACCGCGTCAGCCACGTCACGGCCGGAGACCGAACCGTAGAGCTGACCGCTTTCACCGGCCTGACGGATGAGCACATAGACCTTGCCGTCGAGACCTTCGCCCGACTTGGCCGCGTCGGCGCGAGCCTCGGCGTTGCGGGCTTCGATCTGAGCGCGCTGGGCCTCGAACACCTTCATATTGGCGGTCGTGGCGCGCAGAGCTTTCTGGCGAGGCAGGAGGAAGTTACGGGCGTAACCGTCCTTGACGGTGACGACTTCGCCGAGGCCGCCACGGCCTTCGACGCGTTCGAGCAGAATGACCTTCATGATCCTGGTCCCTTACTTCACGACGTAGGGAAGAAGGGCGAGGAAGCGGGCGCGCTTGATGGCGCGGGCCAGTTCACGCTGCTTCTTGGCC
>NZ_JAUXVZ010000048.1 GCF_030680185.1 Phenylobacterium sp. | reverse complement strand
TGAGCTTGTCCTTGATCATCTTCCAGATGATCCGGGTCATCTCGTCCCCGTCGATATCGACGACGGGATTGGCGACTTTGATCTTGGCCATAGGCGAGGCGCGCTCCGTGGCGGAATTGAGGGGTTGAGGCCGTATACAAGGCCTGCGCCGGTGCGCAAAGCCACCACGGCCTCAAAGATGATCGACACGGGAACGTCGCACGCGTGAGCTAGTTGAAGCCAGGTGCGCGCCGAAGCCCCCCCACTCGGCCTGATCGGAGCTCCAGTTCTCGTGCTGGTGGCCAAGCCGTGGGACTTCGAGTCCGCCGATGGCCGCGGCCGTCTGCGCGGACAAGTCAGCAAAATCCATGACTTCCGCCCTGAAGGCGGTCAGGAGCTCATGCTCATCATCTCACCTGCCGTCCTGGGCGGCGTCGAGCTCACGACCCTGCGGGCGTTAGGGGGTCATGCGGCGGAGGAGAATCTGATTCAGCGGCTTGAGCGCGGTCGAACGACCGGCGTTCGCCTCTATGGCCCTGGCGCCGAACTCCCCCTGCTGGTCGGATCGATTCGCCGCCTGGGCTGCCTGACCTAGAGGAAGCCCGAAGGGTCAGCCGACCGCCTCGGCGACGCTGCGGGCCAGGTCGGCGAAGATCGCTTCACGTTCGTCGTCGGGAAGGGTGGAGCCGGCGAGGAAGACGGCGATCACATACTGCCGGCCATCCTCCAGCGTGACGACGCCGATGTCGTTGGTGGCGGGGTTCATGCCCAGGTCCGTGCGCGCCGTGCCGGTCTTGTGGGCCAGGCGCGCACCGGAAGGAAGTCCGGCGGCCAGACGCCCCTTACCGGTGGTGGTTTCGCTCATGATCGTCAGCAGGCGGGCGGTGGAGACCTCCGAGAGCAGTTCGCCCCGGACGAGCTTGGCCAGGAAGAGCAGGGATTCCCGCGGCGTGGTGGTGTCCCGCAGGTCGCTCAGATAGGCGGCGGCGGCGGCCTGCCGCTGGGCGGCGGGCACGGCCTGAAGGGCGGCGCGATAAGCGGATTCGCCCTTCCAGGCCGGGCGGAAGGAGTCGAGGCCGGCGATCTCGGGCTGCAACTGGCGCTCATAGCGATCGACCCGCATGTCGCGGATGTCGTGGGCGCGCAGCCAGGCGGTGACGGCGCCGGGGCCGCCGATCCGCCGCATCAGGACGTCGGCGGCCGTATTGTCGCTGGCCCCGGCGCTGAGGGTCAGAAGCTCGGCCACCGTATAGTCCCGACGGCCGGGGTAGGCGTCGGCCACCGGGCTGAAGGGGGGCGAAATGTCCTCGTTCGTCAGGGTGATGGTCTCATTCAGGTCCAGACGGCCGGCGTCCACCTCGGCCAGGACCGCGGCGGCCAGGGGCGCCTTGAAGACGCTCTGCATGGGAAAGCGGTCCGAGCCGTTGACCGCCCACAGCTCGCCGCTCTCCAGATTCATCACCGCGGCCCCCAGGCGGCCTGGCGCAGCGCGGGCGGTCAGTTCGGCGGCCGTGGCGTCCAGGCGCTCGGCGTCCAGCCGCGGGGTGGTGGAGACCGTCTGAGGCATGTCCGGTTCGCAGGCGCCGACCAGCAGGACGGCGGCCAGTAGGACGAGACGGCGCATAGGCAAAACTCCGGACGACAGGCGAGGGGGTTGCGCGCATCGCCGCTGAGACTGAAAACGCCACATGACTGGAAGTTCCCCCCCCGCACCAACCGTTATCTTGTCCGCGCCTCAACTGGCCGAGAACATCGGGGCCTGCGCCCGGGTGATGGCCAACTTCGGCCTGGAGGACCTCAGGCTGGTCAATCCGCGGGATGGCTGGCCCCAGGACCGGGCCTGGGCCTCCGCGTCCGGCGCTGACTGGCCCCTGGATGGCGCGAAGGTCTGCGCCAGCGCGGCCGAGGCCGTCGGCGACCTGCAGCTGGTCTTCGCCACCACCGCCCGCCCGAGGGAGCTGCAACTGCCGGTGATCACCCCGCGGGAGGCGGCCGGCGAACTGGCCGCCGCCGTGGCCGCCGGCCAGAGGGTCGGCCTGCTGTTCGGGGCCGAGCGGGCCGGCCTGGAGACCGCCGAGGTGGCGCTTTGCCAGGCGGTGGTGACGGTGCCGGTGGATCCGCGCTTTCATTCCCTGAACCTCGCCCAGGCTGTGGCGATCAACGCCTATGAGTGGCGGATGACCCAGGCCGCCGGGCCGCCGCCGCGGTTCCGGGAGGGGCCAGAGCCCGCCGACCAGGCCGCGATGATGGGGCTCTATGGGCAGCTGGAGGCCGAACTGGACGCCGCCGGCTTTTTCCATCCGCCGGAGAAGCGGCCGTCCATGATCCAGAACCTGCGCTCGGCGCTGGGGCGCGCGAGCTTCAGCGACCAGGAGGTGCGCACCTTCCGCGGGGTGGTGACGGCGCTGTCCCGTGGCCGTGGCCGGGTGCTGGACAAGCTGGCCCGTCAGAAGGCCGAGCGGGAGGCTGGGGCCAGTCCGGGCGCGCCGGAGACTTGACGCTGCGGCGCCTTCCGAGAAGATAAGAGATCAATGATAACTTATCTGCGGTCGGGGAGAGCGCGATGTCGGGAACGGATCTGAAAACAGCGGCGATGAAGGCCTGGCTCTACGGCTTGCCGCTCATCGAGATCGCCGCCACCCGGGCCAGGGGCCTGTCCTTCGGCCAGAGCCTCAACACCATCGCCCATGTGCGCAAGCTGGCCACGCCGAAACACCGAGCGGTGACCACGCCGAACAACGACACCCTCTATTCCTCGGCCCAGCTCGACCTGTCCCAGGGGCCGGTGACCCTGACCCTGCCGGCCACGGGCGAGCGCTATTTCTCTCTGGCGCTGATGGACGCCTACACCAACAATTTCGCCATCCTGGGGACCCGCACCACCGGACCCAACGGGGGAACCTTCGCCCTGGTGGGACCCAATGCGGCGGCCGAAGGCGGCCATGTGGTCCGCGCGCCGACCAACCACGTCTGGGCCCTGGGCCGGGTGGTGGTCTATGGGCCCGATGACCTGGAGGCGGCGCAGCAGGTCCAGTCGGGCCTGTCGATCCAGGGGCCGACAGCCCCGACTCCGCCGGCGGCGGTCAAACGCAGCGCGTCCTGGCAGGAGTATTTCGCCGCGCTCGCAGACCTCATGAAGGCCAATCCGCCGCCGGTCACCGACCGCGCCCTGCTGGAGGAGATCGCGCCCCTGGGGCTGGAGACCGGCTTCGACCCGGCGCGCTTCTCGCCGGCCGAGGTCGCCGAGATCGAGGCCGGTCTGGCCGAGGCCCGGGTGGCGGTGCGTCGGGGCGGCCTGACCGGCGACCACTTCATCGACGGATGGTCCTATCCCAGCGCGACCCTGGGCGACTTCGGGCAGAACTATCACTACCGGGCGACTGTGGCGCTGGGCGGGCTGGCGGCGCTGCCGCCGGTGGAGGCGCTCTATATGCGCGCCCGGGGCGACCAGCCCCGCGGGCTCTATGACGGACTGAAGGCCTATCGGCTTCACTTCCCCGCCGACCGGCTCCCGCCGGTGAATTCCTTCTGGTCGCTGAGCCTCTATGAGGCCACGGAGGACGGGCAGTTCTTCTTCGCCGACAACCCGCTGGACCGCTACGCCATCGGCGACCGCACCGAGGGCCTGACCTATAACGACGACGGCTCCCTCGACATCTGGATCGGCAGCGAAAGCCCCGGCGAGGATTTGCAGGGCAACTGGCTGCCCGCCCCGGCCGGTCCCTTCGCGCTGTTCATGCGCACCTATCTGCCCAAGCCGGAACTGCTGGACGGCGCCTACCGCCTGCCGCCGGTGGAAGCCGTCTGAAGACGCCCTTAGTTCTGGAAGCCTTCGGGCGAGGGCTGGGCCGGGCAGGCATAGGTGACCGTAAAGGTCTCCGGCCCGCCGGGCGTCTCAACCACCACCGAGGCGTCCTCGACAGGTTCGGCGTCCGCGGCGCAGATCCGCAAGGTGCGCGCGCCGGTCCAGGCGATCCCCAGGCTGCGAACCGCGTCCAAGGTGGCGAACGCGGTCTCCGCGCCGCTGACATGGCGCAGGCTGAGTTGGGCGCCCAGGCCTGGGCGAAGGGTCAGCCCGCCGCCGGTGAAGGCCACATCGAGCATGAACTGCCCGTCTGGGCTCGGCGTCTCCATGTCATCGGGCGTCGCCATCAGACAGCCCGACAGAAGGATGGAGGCCGCTCCGAGGAGGGCGAGCGTGCGGCGTTCAAGCATCGGCTTCATGCCGGTGGGAATGAACGAGACCGGCCAAGGTTGCCGTTTCGCCCGCCCCGACCCCATGATGGGAGAACGCCGTCCGGTGAGGCGGTAAGACGAGGGCGTCGCAGCGATCCAGTCTGCAGCCGCCCCGCCAGGAGGATGACATGGCCCATTCCGAAACGACGCCCTCGCGACGCGCGCTGATCGCTGGCGGCGTCGGCCTGGCCGCCATGGCCGCTCAGTCGGCGGCAGCCGCCGATCTCAAGACGCCGCCGGAGGGCGCCACCACCCTGGCCCGGGATGGCCGCTTTTCGGGCAAGGTGGCGTTGATCACCGGGGCGACCTCCGGCATTGGCCGGGCCACCGCCAAGGCCTTCGCCCTGGAGGGCGCCAAGGTGATGTTCTGCGGTCGACGCGAGGCCCTGGGGGCCGAGGTGCAGGCCGAGATCCGGGCGGCGGGGGGCGAGGCGGTCTATCGCCGCGCCGACGTCCGCGTCGAGGCCGATGTCGCCGCCCTGGTGGCGGCCTGCGTCGAGACCTTCGGAGGTCTGGACATCGCCTTCAACAATGCCGGGATCGCCGGGCGGGCCGGGGACATGGGCGGCGATTTCGACTGGGCGGTCCACAACGACATCATGGCCACCAATCTCGAAGGCGTGATCCGCTGCACCAATCACGAGATCCCGGCCATGAAGGCCCGGGGCGGCGGATCGATCATCAACACCGCCTCGGTGATGGGCTATGTCGGCTCCGGGCCGATCATGACCTACGCCCTGTCCAAGGCCGGCGTGCTCAGCCTGACCCGCTCCACGGCGCTTCAGGTGGCCGGCGACAACATCCGGGTCAACGCCGTGTCGCCTGGCCCCATCGCCACACCCATGATGGGCGGCGGGGCGGCTGAGGCCTCCGGCGCCCGCACCCCAGCCGGTCGCGCCGGCCAGCCCGAAGAGATCGCCCACGCCGTGATGTACTTGGCCGACAGCGCCGCCAGCTACGTCACCGGGGAAGATCTGCGTGTGGACGGCGGGGTGCGCGCTTAGTAAATTAACCTAAGGTCATGGTGCGGCGCCACCAGAGATTGCCCGGCGCAGCATGATCGCCTTCAGGTCTACAAACTGAGGGAAATTGCACAAAAGACTGTGAAATTCGGGCGCAAAACCCTTTCCTAAGGGCAACGGCGCGCATAACTAGGTTACGAGAATCGACGCCAATTGTGCGGTGCAACATGTCTAAAGACGTCCATAGCCTGCTGAAGCGGATTAACCAGACCGGGATCACCTATCAGGTGTTCAGCCGGCCTGAGGCCACGCCAGCCGCGGCGGAGTCGGTCGAGACCGCGGCGCCGATTGACGAGGCTCCCGATGTCGCGATCGAGGCCCTGGCCGCGGCCAGCGAACCGCCGGCGCGGTCGCGTCCGGCGCTGATCTATGCGCGTCCGGGCCATGAGTCCGAGGGCGCTCCAAGGACCCTGTTCCGTCGGTACGCCAAGCCGGACGCGTCTCGCGTCACCGCCAGCGAGGCCGAGTCCGGCGAACGCCTCAGCGAGCTTTTCAGCCGCTACGCCGACTGATCGAGCCGCGCGGCGTAGGCCAGCAGTTCAAGCACCGACGAATAGTAGTCTTCTTCCTGAGCTGCCCCGCCCGGTCGGGCCAGGGGGTCGACGCCGGCCACGACGCAGGCCATGGCCGTTGCGCCGGCCGACAGCCGAAATCCAGCCAGCTCGCCGGTGGTGAGGTCCACCCAGGCCGGCGGGGCGGTCTTCGCTTCCAGAAAGGGGCGCCAGAAGGCCGCCGCGGCCCGGGTCTGCGGATGGTCGCGAAACCCTGCCCAGGCCAGATAAAAGGGCGCCCGAAGGGCGTCGAAGCCGAACCGTGGGGGGCGGTCGGGCTCCAGAAGGCTCTGGCCCCGCTCGGTTCGCCGCGTCCAGTCGGCAGGCAGGCCAAGGGGCCCAAATCGCGCGGCCTGCGCCTCGGCCAGACCATCAGCAATGATCCTCGACCAGCCACTGTTCGGCTCGGCCCGCTGGAACGCCTGAAGGGCCGGCGCGACAAAGTACGACGGGTTGTAGGTGAGAAAGCCGTCCTTCCGAAACCCGTCCAGACCGGGCGAGAGGAGCCGCCGCCCGCCCATCTCCACGACCAGTCGGCGTCGGATCGCCGTGCGGATGCGTTCGGAGGATTGAGCATACCGGCCGTCGTTCCAGAGGCGGCCGGCGCGGAGCAGCGCCCAGGCAAGGAAGATGTCGCCGTCGGTGGCGTTGTTGGGATCGCTTACGGGCTCGGGGGCGCGGGGGTCGTAGCGCCAGCTGAACAGCTCATCCTCCGGCCGCGCCAGGTGGTCCTGGGTCCAGTCCCACATTCGGTCGAAGGCTGAGCGATCCTTGTGGAGGACGGCGAGAAACATGGAAAATCCCTGCCCCTCGGTGTGGCTGACGCCGCCGCCGGTGGTGTCGAGAATGCGCCCGTCGGGGGCCAGGAAGCGGGCCTTGAAGACGTCCCACAAGATGGCGTCCGGCGCCCGGGCGCAGGCGGTGAGCGGCGGCCCGGTTCCAGCCAGAAGGCCGGCGCTGGCCAACAAGGCGTCGCGTCGGGTCCAGAGCGGCCTGGGCGCGCCCGGTCTATCGCCCATGCAGGAATTCCAGCGGCATGGTGGACTCCGACATCCGCTTCAGGGTGGTCAAAGGGCTGCCCTGCGCCTCGAACCAGGCGGCGTAGACGCCCTCCAGAACCGCGGCCGCGCCAGCCGACCACATGACGCCCTCGGTCTCAAAGGCCGTGGGATAGGCCCCATGAATGATGGCGATGCCGTCATCGATGGGCCGCAGGCGGGTCCAGCCCCAGTCCACCTGGCCCCAGACCTCGTTCATGGCGACTTCCAGCTCGGGCAGGGTGTCCTTGGGCGTCAGGGGGAGTCGCCCGGCCATCCGCCGTCCCACGGCGCGCAGAAAGGCCAGCACCTCTTCCCGCTCGGTCCCCACATGCAGCTCGACGGCGAGCGCGGCGAGGAAGGCGCGCCACTGGGCGCTGCAACGGCGCGCGGCGAGATAGGCGTCATTGAGCTGCTGGGTTTCCGTGGCCGGAAGGATGGGGGAGATATCGCTCATCGGACGCCTTTCCCAAGTGTCTGCTTCAGATAGACCGAGGCGCGGGTCTCGTCGTAGTCGCCAAACCCGCTGAATCCGGTTTCGAGCCCCAGGGTGGCGGCCGTGCTCAGGTCGTATTCGAGCTTGGCGGCGGCCGAGAAGCCAAAGCCGCTCTGGCTCCGACTGGGATAGAAGGCGGCCACGTCAGGGGTTTCGCCGGCATAGAAGGCCATCTGGCCCTGCAGGGCGGGGTCGTCGGGGAAGTAGGCCACCGAGTCCTCGCGATAGGTTTCGTAGCCCGGCGTCAGGGCGACCTCGAGCCGCCAGGGCTCTCGCGCGCTGCGCAGGCTGATGGGCAGGGCGACGCTGGTGAACTGCTGGGGGCTGAAATAGCCGCCATGGCCCAGGCTGAACCGGTTCTGATTGTTGTCGAAGGCCTGGTGGTTGAGGTTCAGGCCGATCTGAACCTGAGTTTCGTCGCTCTTATAGGGCCGCACATAGGCGCCGACATTGACGTGGTAGCTCTCGTTGTCGGCGGTGAGCTGGCCTTCATAGCGGTTGGCGCTGACATCGGCGTAGACGCCGGCGATATCCTGCTCATAGGCGAAGCCCACCCCGGCGCCGGTGCGCCGCACCTCGCCCCAGACCTGGCCCGTGACCGGGTCCTTGGCGCCGGCATAGGCGGTCAGGCTGTCGGTTACGGCCCGACGCTCGGCCCAGATGCGTCCCTCCAGCCCCTCGGCGAGCTGCGGCGTCCAACGCAGGCCGCCCACGGGATCGGATGATCCAAAGCCCAGCGGCGTGACCCCGAGGTCGAGGGCGAAGGTCCCGCTGGTATAGGTGACGGAGACGCCGGCGCCGCTGGCGGTCTGGGCGCCGGGATCGATCAGACGGGGGTCGTACTCGCCGAAGATGGCGTCGGCGGCCAGGATCGGATTGGCGCCGAACCGGCCGAGGCTGTCGCTGCTGGCGGCGCCGGCGTCCAGGGTGACCGGCTCGACGACCAGGGCCAGGCGGCCCGCGCCGATCAGCGGCGTCGAGATGCTGGCCTGGGCCTTGAGTTCATTGAGCTGGCTCAGGCCCGCTTCGCCCGAGCGCGCCCGCAGGGCCACCGTACCCGTGATCTGCGGCGCAGCCCGGCGGCTGAGGTCTGCGATCTGCTGGTCGATGGCGCTGAGCACCCGGTCCTGGCGTCCTGGCGCCGGCGGGGCCTGGGCCGGGCTGGGCGCGGCGAACGGATTGAACGGCGCGGCGGCCTGCGGAGCCGCCGTGGGCCAAGCCGGTTGGGTGGGCGTCTGAGCCGGCGCTGTCCAGGCGGCCGCCGGCGGCTGGGCTTGGGCAGGCGCGGGCCAGTAGAGACCGCCATCCGCCGGGGCGGCTGGCGCGGCCGACTGCCAGGCGACCGGTTGGGCCGCCATTGGCGCTGGCGCCGGCGCGGGAAGCGCCACCGCGCTCGCCCAGGGATAGGCCGAGGCCAGGACGCTCGGCGCAGCCGGCGTCGCTGCGGCCCAGGCGGGGGGCGCCGCCGACAGGGGCGAGGTCAGGTTGCGGGCGAAGGGATTGGGGCCGAGGCCCCCGCCGCCGGCCGCGCCGACGCCGCTAGGCAGCAGGGCCGGGGCGCGGGCGGCCATCTGCCGCTCGCGGAGGTCGCGCGCCTGTTCCAAAGCCCGCAAGGCCGCCCGCCGGTCGCCGGCGGCCTGCTCGACCCGCGACAGCAGAACCAAGAGTTCGACATTGTCCGGCGACTGGCTGATCGCCAGGCGTACCGTGCGGCGGGCCCGGCTGTGATCGCCCTGCCCAAGGGCGGCCTCGGCCAGGCCGCTCAGGGCGCCGGCGTCATTGGGCCGAAGGCGCAGCGCGGCCTCGAACACATCGGCCGCCTGGCCATACATTTCGCCGCTCTGATAGAGCCGGCCGAGGCTCGCCAGCAGGTCCGGGTTCTGCGGCGCCAGGGCGTAGGCCTGGGACAGGGCATCGAAGGCGCCGGCGAAGTCGCCAGCCAGGCGCAGACGCTCGGCGCGTTCCGTCCCGAGCGTCGCGCCAAGCTCGGCCAGACTGCGTCTTGCCGCCGGGGTCTGGGCGCCCTCCAGGGATATGCGGCGGATCAGGCTGGCGGCCTCCACGTCGCGTCCGGCCTTGGCCAGCACCACGACAAAGCCGCGATAGGCGCTGGGATCGTCCTCGGGCTCGGCGGTCAGGGCGGCCTGGGCCATGGCCAGGGCCTGGCCCTGGTCGCCGGCGGCATAGAGGGCCTCGGCCACCTGCCCGCGGAGGCCAGTTCCCAGGTCGGCGCGGCTGGCATAGGCGCGCAGGGCGGGCACGGCGGCGTAGGCCTGGCCGCTGGCGGCCGCCTCGCTGAGCTGGGCGATGGCGACGCGGGTCTCCAGGCCCTGGGCGAACAGGCCCATTTCCGAGGTTCGCGCCTGGGTCGGGATACGTGAAATCAGGGCCAGCGCCTGGGCGCCTCGTCCCTGCTGGTCCGAGAACAGGGCCGCCGCATAGAGGCTTTCGGCGTCCCCCTGGGCCTCGGCGCCGGCCATCAGGCCCAGCGCCGCCGCGGACTCGCCCTGGGCGTCCAGAAAACGCGCATAGTCATAGCGGATCCAGGGGTCGGTCGGCCGCAGGGCCAGGGCGGTCTGGAAGGCGTTCTGGGCGCTGGCCGAATCCCCCTGCGCCCAGAACCGCTCGCCCCGCCGGTGCTCGACGGCCGCGCGGATCTGGTTCAGTCGCGCCGGCGCCACGCCAGCGGCGCTGAGCTGATTGGCGAGGGCGAACCCTTCCTCGGTCTTGTCCTGGGCCAGCAGGGATTCCAGCAGGCCCACCTGGGCGTCATTGTCATTTGGCGTGGCCGCCAGCAGGCGACGATAGGCAGTCTCGGCCTCGGCCCAGCGCTCGGCCTGGCGAAGGCTCTCGGCCAGAACCGACCAGGCCAGGGCCGCGTCTTCAGGGCGGGGCGCCTCCAGGGCCTGGGCCAGGCTTTGCGCGCGGCCATAGTCGCCCTCTTCCAAGGCGGCCTGGGCCTGGCGAAGGCCGGAGAAGAAGCGTGCTGAGGAAAGGGCTTCGCGCCAGCGTTGGGCGCTTGAGGGCGCCGCCGTGCTCGCCCGCCGCAGCAGGTCTTCGGCCTCGGTGAAGCGTTCGGCCCGTAGGCGAACGAGCCCCAGGCCGCCCAGAGCGTCGGCGTCATTGGGTCGCTTGGCCAGGACCGCCTGGAATCTCTGCTCGGCCGTGGCGACATCGCCGCTCTCCAGGGCGGCGAAGCCCTGGGTGCGCTCTATGGCCAGGGGATCGACGGCGGCCTGAGCCACGGCGCGGGTCTCGCGCGCCTGGGCGAGTTTGCGGGACACCTCGGCGTCGGCGCCCCGCGCGCTGAGATAGGCCTCGTAGAGCCCGGCGTCCCGGGGCGCGGCGCCGAGCCAAAGCAGCGCCTGACGCCAGGCCTGGGCTGCGGCGGTCGCCGTCTGGCCGCCGCCGGCGGCCAGACGCGCCAGACGGGCGATCCCGTCCCGGCGGCTGGCCTCGGCATAGGTCAGGGCGCGGGCATAGGCCAGCTGCAGCCCGGCGTCCTGCGGGTTGGCCTCGGCCAGGGTCCGCAGGCCGCGGATGGCTTCGGCGCGGCCAGAGGGCAGACCCGCCAGGGTCTCATAGAATTCCCGGGCGTTGGCCGGCGGCGGCGCGCCCCCGCCAAAGGCGCGGCGATAGGCGGCCACGGCGGCCTCGGTCTGGCCGGCCTGGGCCAGACGACGGGCCTCGGGCAGGTCCCGGGCCTCGGCCTGACGCTGGCGGGCGACCTGACCCATGGCGGCCAGCCGCGGGTCATTGGGGGCGGCGGCACGCAGGCGGGCCGTCCAGCGCTGGGCCGCGGCCGTGTCGCCATCCTCGGCGGCGTAGCGGGCCATGGCCGCCAGGGCGTCGGCGTTGCGCGGCTCGGCCACCAGGGCCCGCTCAAGGGCCTGCCGGGCGAGGTCGGCCCGCCCGCGTTCGCGCCAGAAGGCGGCTTGGCGCACCAGAGTCGCCACCGTCTCCTGCGACGTCTGGGCGGTGGCGGGGGCGGCGACGGCCAGGGCTGCGGCGCAAGCGCTGGCCAGCAGCCAGGTGGAGTGGCGATGATGGGTCATTGGTCGGCCATGGCTCCCAGGCGCCTGCGCTCCTGGCGACGCATGGCGAAGGCCAGGGGGATGGAGATGACGATGGCGGCCAGGACCAGGCCCAGGGCCATCAGGATGGGATGGCGGCTCAGCCACCAGAAGATGCGGTAGCCCCAGGCCATGTCGCCCGCCTGGAAGCTGGGGCCGACCTTGAAGGCGCTGAGGCCTTCGCCCGTGCCGACCACAAGGTCGCCGGCCACCCGCGCGTTGATGGCTGGGTCGTCCAGACCCTGGGCGATGGCCAGGATCTGCTCGGGCCGGTCGGAGAGCAGGGCGACCACCACCCGGTCCCGGCCATAGGGCGAGGCGAAGCTCATCAGGCCTGAAAACGGCCCGGACTCGACCAGAAGGCTGGCGGCGCGGTCCCGGCTGGCGGCGTCATCGCGCCCGATGAAGGTGCCCCAGGTGGAGAACAGCCGCCGGGCCCAGTCCTGGACCCGCAGGGTCAGACGGCCCTGACCCATTTCCACCGGCGCCGCGGCGCTGAGTTCGGCGTTCTCGGCCAGCAGGCTGAGCGGGCCGATCATCAGCACGTCGCGGTCGCGCAGGGCGTCGGTGTCGCTGGGGCTGGCCAGGTGCACCCGGGTGACGGCCGCGCCGGTCGCATCCCCGAAGCGCGCCATGAGGTGCAGATAGGCCGCCAGTTCGGCCGGCGAAGGCCGTGCGGGCAACACCACGACGGTCTGGTCAAGGTCGGCCATGCGGGTGAACGGGAAGCCGGCGCTGGCGAAATAGGCGAGGTTCGGCAGGCTGGTGAGATGGTGGGCGCCGGTCAGGTCCAGCTCGGTGTCCGGGTCGATCCCGCTGCGGATATTGGTCGGCAGCTGGCCCTCGCAGGCGCCGGTCTGGCGCGCCTTCAGGTCGAAATAGAACTGCAGCTCATTGCTGCCGAACAGATTGTAGGCCGGCAGGTTGATGGTGGTTTCGTTGCGGACGAAGGGGGTGAGCAGGCGATGGCGCCAGCCGGCCGCCTCAGCGGTCTGGTTCAGCCGAAGAGAGCGCAGGTACTGGCCATTGACCGAGACGTCGAGGCGCGAGGCCTCCCGATCTATCCACGGCCCCATGGGGTAGCGATAGCGCAGCTTGAGCGGGGCGGCGCTCTGCGGCCAGAACAGCAGGTCCGGCGGCAGGCGGAAGGAGGCCCGGACCGGCCCCGGCGGCAAGCCGTCGGCGTAGAGCAGGGCCGGATCCATGATCTCGCCAAGCCGCACGGGGCGCTTCGTGCTGATCCAGCGCGGGGCGTCATAGGCGACCCGGCTAGGGATCGTCGGCTGGCCCAGCGTAGCTATCGGCCCGCTGAGTCCTGGCGCCCCGAGGGCGAGGGTCAGCGCGGCCTGGCGCAATTCGGACGGGTCTCGCCCCATGACCAGCAACAGGCGCCGGCTGCTGTCCAGGGGATTGGCGATCACCGCCACGGTCGGCCCGTTGATCGCCGGCAGGTCCAGGCCCAGAGCCTCGCCGTTCCCCAGGGCGAACACCACGCCATCGCCCGTGGGAAGTTGGTCGATCAGCACCGGGAAGCGAAAGCCACGATAGCTGGCCTGGAGGCCGAAATAGGAGGCCAGGGCCCCGGCCGCCTGGATGGTCTGGCCGTTTGGCGCGCCGGCGAACACGAAGGGCAGCTCCAGGCGGCGGTCGGCATTGTCGAAGAATGGCGCCGGAAAGCGCGCCAGATCCGGCGGCGCAGGCAGCCTTTCGATGTCGAGCTCAAGCACTGAGGCGTTGCTGATCACCGCCCAGAGGGACGAGTGCAGCGGGTCCTCGCAGTCTCGGGTGTAGTGGCCGGCGAAGCGCAGATTGAGGCGGTTCTCGACGAGGAACAGGGCCGGATTCAATTCCAGCGACAGGCGGGTTCCCCCTGCGGTGCTGGCCAGCAGGGGGGCGGTGGCCACCACCTCGTCATTGATCAGCACCGTCAGGTGGCTCAGGTCCTCGAGCAGGGCCGGTGAATGGGCGTAGGCCAGGGTCAGGCGCGCGCCGGTGACCACCTCGTCGGCGCCCAGGCGGAAGGGAATGCCGGCCTGGCCGTCCACCGAGACCAGCCGCAGGGGCTGGCTGACGCCGAGATCGCGGAAGGTCAGTCGAAGGGTCTGGGCGCCTGGCGCCGGCGCGGCGGTCGCTGACGTCGTCGGGGCGGCGACCGGCTCCTGGGCCTGGGCCCTTTGGCCCGGGATCGCCAGGGCGAGCGCCGCGACGAGCATGACCGCCGAGGCCGACCGAGCCCGGCCGAAGGGACGCTGCGGCCTGGGGCCGGGCTGCCTGTGGCCGTCCCGATGAAACAGGCTGAGGCTGGCCTGAAGGATGCTGGCGAGGGCGGCGAGGGGATTGGCCGGCGGCGGCTTGGACGCCGGCTGCCACGCGTCGGCGCGACCCATCACGGCGGCGACCAGTTCACGACGCTGGTCCAGGGGAATTTCAAGGAACTGGGCCCGGAAGGTGGGGCCGGAGCCCTGGATCACGCGGATCGGCAGGGCCAGCCAGCGCTCGCCACAGAGAATTTCCGTCCGCACGAGCGTGTCGGCCGTGACCGCGCCCCCGATCTCGGGCGCGGAAAAGCCGCCCATGGACACCTCGCTCGTGATGGTCTCCACCACTTCGCCGCTGCGCAGGGTCAGCCGGACGGGCAGCCGCGCCCCGACCCGGACGAACTCCCGCAGCTGTCGGGTCTCGCGCCCCACGGCCAGGGCGACCAGCAGGATCAGCAGGCTGAAGGCCGACCAGGTGGTGTTGAGCAGCAGGGTGCCGAGGTTGACATCATAGCGGTCGGGCCAGGCCAGCTTGCCGAACCCCATGGCGACGCCGGCGATCAGCAGGCTTGCGGCCAGGAGGTGGGGCCACATGAGGCGCACATCGAAATAGCTCCGCTCCAGGATGCCGCCCTTGTCGGTGACGTTGAACTTGCCCCGGCGGGGATCGATCAGGGTCTGGAGAGTCGGAATGATGAGGTGGAAGGCGAGCAGGCTCTCATAGACCTCCCCCCAGAAGGCCCGACGGTCCTTGCCCTGGATCTGATTGGCCACGCCGATGGCGAGGATCAGGTGCGGCGCGGCATAGGCCGCGATCATGGCCGCCGACGCCTGAATGACGTTCTGGCCCAGGAGCAGGAAGGCGAGCGGCGAGGTGAGGAACACCACCCGCGGCAGAGGAAACATGAAGTGGAGCATGGCGTTGGCGTAGCAAAGCCGCTGGCCGAGGCTCAGGCCGCGGCCAAACAGCGGATTGTCCACCCGGAAGATCTGCAGCATGCCCCGGGCCCAGCGGGCGCGCTGGCCGATGTGCAGCGCCAGCCGCTCGGTCGCCAGGCCAGAGGCGAGGCGAATATCGAGATAGGCGGTGTTCCAGCCGCGGCGCTGCAGCTTCAGGGCGGTGTGGGCGTCCTCGGTGACGGTTTCACCGGCGAAGCCTTGGGTCTCGTCCAGGGCGGCGCGGCGGATCAGCGCGCAGGACCCGCAGAAAAAGGCGGCGTTCCAGAAGTCGTTGCCGGGCTGGACCGCGCCATAGAACAGCGCGCCTTCGTCCGGCACGTCTTTTACGGTCACCAGATTCCGCTGCACCGGGTCGGGGGAATAGAAGTGGTGAGGCGTCTGCAGCAGGGCCAGGCGGGGATCTTCCTGGAACCAGCCCGCGGTCATCTGCAGAAAGGCGCGGGTGGGAATGTGGTCGGCGTCGAAGATGCAGACGAGATCCGCCTGGGTCTGCTTGAGCGCGTTGTTGAGGTTGCCGGCCTTGGCGTGAAGGTTGTCGGCCCGGGTGATGTAGCTCACCCCCACGCTCTCGGCGAAAGCCTTGAACTCAGGCCGCCGGCCATCGTCCAGCAGGTGGACGGTGAAGCGGTCGTGCGGATAGTCCATGGCCAGCGCCGCCAGGACCGTATCCCGGACGATCTGCAGGCTCTCGTTATAGGTAGGGATCATCACGTCGATGCTGGGCCACTGGGTCGGCTCGCCATCCAGGGGACGCACCGGCCGCCGCAGGGGCCAGGTGGTCTGGACATAGCCCAGCACCAGGATCAGCCAGGCATAGACCTCGGCCAGATAGAGACCGATCCCCAGGAAGGCGCCGGTGGGGCTGAGGAAGTCCAGGGTCTCGGTGGTCCGCCACACCATGTAGCGCGTGCTGATGGCAAGCGAGATCAGGCATAGGGCGATCGTGGCGCCGCGCGCCGAGCTGCGGCTGAGGATCAGGGCCGCCACCAGTGTCGCCGCCCCGAAGATGATCTGACCCTGAAGAGGCAGCGGGGTGAAAATCGCCGCAACCATCCCCAGAGACGCAATAATCAGGGCTGCGCCCGAAAATATCGCGCGTACAGCATTCATGCGCCGCAATTTACTTCAGAGCTATCAGATCAGGCGATGAATTCGATGCTCAAAATGGGCTCGAGATAGAAGTGCGCCCATCTCGGCGCAGCGACGCGAGCCAAGTATCCGCAATAGCGACGTCTGATACTTATTATCAACGTTCACTGGGGGCGAATATGGTTATCGGCGTCCTTGCAAACATAGTAAACGCGACGTTGAGACGCAGGGGCCGGCCCGGGTTACACACGTTGTTCGGGGTCATTTGAAGCGGCGCTCGCAAAGGTGGCGCCGGCTCGCCCTTGGGGACGTCTTGATCCTGTGGATAAGTTGGACCTAGGGTTTTGGCGGGGGCGATCATGAAAACCATCGCAGTCATTTCCCGTAAGGGCGGCGCCGGCAAGACGACGGTGGCCGTCAATCTGGCGGCGGCCCTGCGCGAAAGGGGCGCGCGCGCGGTTCTGGCCGACGCCGATCCGCTGCGGTCCTCCAGCGAGGCGCTGCGCGCGCACAGCCTTTCAGTGGTGGAGACCTCGGCCTCCAAGTTGTTCGCCTTGACCACAGCCTCCCGGCGCAGCGGCGGGGACCTGCTGATCATCGATACGCCCGCCGCGCCCGAGGGCGACGTCGTCGCCGCCATCAAGGTGGCCGACCTCTGCCTGGTGGTGAGCCGCCCCACCTATCTCGATGTGGCTGCAGCCCTGAAGACCCTGGAGCTTCTTCGTCAGCTGCGGGCGAGCGGGCTGATCGTGCTGAACCAATGTCCCTCGGCGCGGCAGGGGCGCGAGCCCAGCCAGGTGTCTCTGACCCTGGACGCCCTGCGCTTCGCCGGCGTGCCCGTGGCCGCCTCGTCCCTTCGGGTGCGGCAGGCCTATCAGGCGGCCCTGTCGGAGGGGCAGGGGGTCACCGAGTGGGAGCCCCGAGGCCAGGCCGCCGCCGAGGTCCGCGCCCTGGCCGAGATCGTGCGTCGGAAGGTCATGGGAGAGTATCCCGCGCAACCGGCCAACGACACCCGGGTCCTGACCGCCGTAGGCGCGAGGCCGTAGGGCAAGCCCCCTTGCCTTGACTCCCAGCGCCCTGGTGGGCATACACCGCGCCTTCACACCGGCGGGCGACTGCGCGGTGCGAAGACCATTACGGGTGATACGGGCCCCGCCGTTGAGATCGCGCCTCCACTTTCGGAAGCGCCGGGCCGTGTCGATGATGAAGAGTTTTCATGACCAAGCGTCATTCCGCCAAGTACAAGCTCGACCGCCGTATGGGCGAGAACATCTGGGGCCGCGCCAAGTCGCCGGTGAACCAGCGTTCCTACGGCCCCGGCCAGCATGGCCAGCGCCGCAAGTCCAAGGTGTCGGATTTCGGCCTGCAGCTGCGCGCCAAGCAGAAGCTCAAGGGCTACTACGGCAGCCTGACCGAAAAGCAGTTCAGCCGCACCTATAACGAGGCCGCCCGCCGCAAGGGCAACACCTCGGAAAACCTGATCGCCCTGCTGGAGTCCCGCCTGGACGCCGTGGTCTATCGGGCCAAGTTCGTGCCGACCGTTTTCGCTGCTCGTCAGTTCGTGAACCACGGCCACGTGACCGTGAACGGCAAGCGCGTGAACATCCCGTCCTATCGGGTCAAGGCCGGCGACGTGGTCGAAGTGCGCGAGCGTTCGCGCAACATGGCCCTGGTGCTGGAAGCCCAGGCGTCGGCGGAACGTGAGGTTCCCGACTATATCGAAGTCGACGCCAAGGGCCTGTCGGCCCGCTTCATCCGCGCCCCGGAACTGGCCGAAGTGCCCTATCCGGTGAAGATGGAGCCGAACCTGGTCGTGGAATTCTACGCCTCCTAAGGCGTCGAAAATCCTGTCAGATCGAAGGGGCCCCGGAGCGATCCGGGGCCCTTTTCATTTGCCCGCGCCCCGTGCGGCGGCGGTTGCCCCCTGCGCCCATCGCCCCGATAAGTCCATCCAACGCAGGGTGCGCGCGGCGCCCGTCCTCGCCGAGGGGCCATGAACGAGCTTCGCGACGTGTACATCACCGGGGTGGGCGCGCACCTGCCTGGGCCGCCCGTGGCCTCGGCGGCGATCGAGGATCATATCGGCCGTATCGGCGGCCGAGACAGCGCCCTGGGGCGGCGGGCCTTGCGCTGGAACGGGGTCGAGACCCGCCACTACGCCCTCGACCGCGACGGTCGCCCGACCACCTCCAACGCCGCCATGTGCGCGGCCGCCATCCGCGCCGCCCTGGACCATGCCGCGCTCACGCCGCGAGACCTGAGCTTCCTGGCCACGGCCACTACGCAGGGGGACTATCTGGTCCCCGGCCACGGCTCCAATGTCCATGGGGAGCTGGGCGGAGGGCCGCTGGAGTTGGCCAGCTTCCAATCGGTGTGTGGTTCGGCGCTGATGGCGGCCAAGTCGGCCTGGCTGTCGGTGCGCGCCGGCGAGCACGACATCGCCGCCGCCGCCGCCAGCGAATTCTCATCCCGCTGGTTTCGGCCCGCCTTCTATGAGGGCTCGGCCCTGGTGGACGCCAAGGGCCGGCTGCGCCCCGAGGCCGACTATCTCCGCTTCACCTTGTCGGACGGCGCAGGCGCGGTGGTGATGGAGCCTTCGCCGCGGCCCGCTGGACTGTCTCTGCGGGTGCGGTTCATCGACCTGATCTCGCTGGCCGACCGTTTCGATCCCTGCATGTGGGCCGGGGCCGCGCCGGAGTCCCGCGCAGATCCGCTTTCCACCTGGGCCTTTTCCGGGCCGCAGGCGGCCCACGCCGAGGGGGCCATCGCCCTGCTGCAGGACTTCGAGTTGCTGAAGCGCGTCATCCGCGCCTGGGTCGGCGTCTATCTGCAGAAGGTGGAGGCGGGGCGGATCGCGCCGGCCAGCATCGACCATCTGCTCTGCCACTATTCGGCGCGATCCCTGCGCACCGAGATCGAGGGCCTGCTGGAGAGCACGGCGGGGATGATCCCCCGGGACCGCTGGTTCTCCAATCTCAGCACCGTGGGCAATGTGGGCTCGGCGTCGATCTGGGTGATGCTGGAGGCCTTCTTGCGATCGGGCAGGCTGTCGCCAGGCCAGCAGGTGCTCTGCGTCGTGCCCGAGAGCGGCCGCGTCCTGGTGGGTTTCATGTTGCTGGAGGCGGTGGAATGACCGGGGTTTCGGACGTCCTGCGCCAGCTGACCATCGTCTTCATGGAGTTCGAGGGCCGCCTCGAGCAGACGCCGCTGATCCGCAAGCTGACCCGCGGTCGCTTCGAACTCGCCGACTACCACGCCTTCCTCGTGGGCCTGCGCCAGCAGGTGGCCGATGGCGCGCTCTGGATGTCGCGGGCGGCCTCGAACATCGACGAGGACCATCTGGAGCTTCGCTCCACCCTGATGCGGCACGCCGTGACCGAGCATCGGGATTTCCGGCTGCTGGAGGCCGACTACGCCGCCTGCGGCGGGGATCTGGCGGTGATCCGCGGGGCTGAGAAGAACCTGGGGTCCGAGGCGCTCTCGGCCTGGATGTTCCATGAGGCGTCCCGGCCCAATCCCTTCGGCCTGCTGGGCGCCATGTGGATCATCGAGGGCCTGGGCTCGATCAAGGCCGCCGAATGGGGGCGGCTGGTCCAGCGTCGGCTCGACCTGCCCGACGAGGCGCTGCGCTTTCTGCTCTACCACGGCGAAAACGATGTCGAGCATATCAAGGAGTTCGAAGCCATGCTGGCCATGGTCCTGCCCGACGCGGCCGTGGCGGCGCGGATCGTGAAGACGGCCCGGGTCACCGCCAGGCTCTACGCCCTGCAGATCGAGGAGATCACCGGTGACTGAGGCGGCCTTCGACCTGTCGGCCTATGACCCGCGGGACCCCAATCCGTGGCTGGCCCTCTATCTCGACCAGGGCCTGCCGATCGCCCCGGAGGCCAAGATCGCCCTGCTCAAGGGCAATGCCTCATGGTCGCGGCGGTGGCTGTTTCCGATCAGCCGGCCGCTGATCTTCGTCTTCTTCGTCCTGGTAAAGATCGTCCGGGGGATTTCGCCTCACCGGCCCAATCTGAACGGGACCCTGCATCGGCTGATCCACTGGGGCTTGCGGACCTTCTGCACCCCGGAAGCCAACACCCTGATCCTGCGCCACTTCCATGTGGGCACCGAGCTGCTGGCATTCATCAAGGCGAACGCCGGGCCGGTCGAGGTCGAGACCGTGCCCTTGCGGCCCCGCACGCTGAAGGACCTGGAGGACAATGTCTTTCTCCAGCACGACCTGAACATCTTCAACTTCATCATCCAGCTGGGCGCCAGCCTGCGCGCCCAGGGGCGTGACCTGGCGCCTGTGGAGCGGCCCGACTTCTCGATGATCTCGGATGGTCCGTTCGAGCTTGGCGAACTGCCGGAGGGGCGGCTCAACTTCGCCGACGTGCAGACGGCGATCGAGGCCTATACGCCGCTCTACGCGCTGTTGTTGCCGCGGGCCGACTTCATCCGGGCCGCCCAGTCTCTCCAGCTTGATGAGACCGTGGCCATCTATATCGGCAAGATCCTGGGAACCGACTACCACATGTCCTTCGTGAAGAACGGCCACCCGCTGGTGCCGCTCTCGACGATCCAGGCCGGCCAGCGGCTGATGCTCCACGGGCTCGACTGCGAGGCGCTGCATGGCTGGCTGCGGCTGCTCAAGCAGCGGCAGGCGGCGGGCCTGCCGCTTGATCCGCGCAATCCGCTGTCGGGCCTTTAGAACGAGCCTCGCTCCGAAACTCGGGGGCGATGTCGGAACCTGGCGCGGTTGTTCGTCCTTGCAGAAACGCCAGGAGGAAATCGTCATGGACGCCAAGACCCCGAACCTGATCCCCGCCGAGGACCTCGCCCGCGACAACCCGATCCGCATTCCCAATGAGAGCGCCGAGTATCGCGCCGCCCGCACGGCCCTGCTGGCTGAGGAAATCGAGCTCCGCCGCCATATCGAGCGGGTCGCCGCCCAGCGCCGCGCCCTCCCGCCCGGTGGGCTGGTGACCGGTCAGTATCGTTTCGAAGGCGAGGCGGGAAAGACCGACCTGGCCGGTCTGTTTGGGCGCCATGACACCCTGATCACCTATTCCTACATGTTCGGGCCGCAACGGGAACGGCCGTGTCCCATGTGCACCAACCTCCTGGACGCCTGGGAGGGCAATGCCGCCGACATTGGCCAGAAGGCCTCCGTGGCCGTCATCGCCAGATCCCCCATAGACCGGCTGACCGCCTGGAAGGCCGAGCGCGGCTGGCGCGACCTGCGACTGTTCAGCGACCTGACCGGCGACTATTTCCGCGACTATCTGGGCCTGACGCCAGAGGGTGAAGAAGTCCCTGCAATCAACGTGTTCACCCGCCGGGACGGCACGATCCGCCACTTCTGGTCCGGCGAGATGACCGCCTCCGATCCAGGCCAGGATCCCCGCGGGGCGCCCGACCCCGCGCCGCTCTGGATGGTGCTCGACATGACGCCCGAGGGCCGCGGCGCCGACTGGTATCCCAGCCTGACCTACTGACGGCCTCGCGGTCGCCCCTGTTGACGGGGCGCGATAGTCCCCCTATGTCCCCCGCTCGGTCCGGGCCCCTCTGGTCGCGACGGCGGTCGCGACGATGTCGGATCTTCACTCTCCAGACGCGGACGCGGCGTCGTGACTATGAGAGGTGCGGGGTCCGATGGACGCTCTCCTTATATTTTTGCAGACGCCGTTTCTCGGTCAGGCCACCTGGCTCTGGCTGTTGTTCCTGGGGATCGTGCTGACGGTCCTGACCCTCGACCTGGGGGTTTTCAATCGCAAGGACCACGTGATCGGTCCGGCGGAGTCGGTGAAGGCCGCAGCCGCCTATATCGCCCTGGGCCTCAGCTTTGGCGCCTGGATCTGGTATGATCTGGGGTCGCAGAAGGCTGTCGAGTACTATACCGGCTACCTGCTCGAGCTGACCCTGGCGCTCGACAATGTCTTCGTCATCTCGCTGATCCTCGCCTATTTCGCCGTGCCGCGAGAGCTGCAGCACCGGGTGCTCTTCTGGGGCATTCTGGGCGTGATCGTGCTGCGGGCGATCATGATCGGCATCGGCGCAGCCCTGGTGACCAACTTCGCCTGGGTGCTCTACATCTTCGCCGCCTTCCTGCTCTTCACCGGCGCCAAGATGCTGAAGGAGTCCTTCTTCAGCGACGCGGAGGAAGCCAAGGATCTCACCGACAACGCCATCCTGAAGTGGCTGCGCGGGCATCTTCGGGTGACCGAGACCTTCCAGGGCTCGAAGTTCTTCGTGCGCCAGGCTCACCCGGCCACGGGCAAGCTGGTGCTGTACGCCACGCCCCTGTTCCTGGCCCTGGTCCTGGTGGAGTTCGCCGACCTGGTCTTCGCCATCGATTCGGTGCCGGCCATCTTCGCCATCACCCAGGACCCCTACATCGTCTACACCTCCAACATCTTCGCCATCCTGGGGCTCCGGGCGCTCTATTTCGCCCTGGAGAACGCCGTCCACCGCTTCCACTATCTGAAGGTGGCGCTGGCCCTGGTGCTGGTCTTCATCGGCTTCAAGATCTTTGCAGGCGACCTCTTCTTCGGCGGCAAATTCCCCGCCCCCTGGTCGCTCGCCATCACCGTCAGCCTGCTGGCCGGCGGGGTGATCTTTTCGCTGCTCAAGCCCAAGCATCCCAAGGGCGGCGTCGAAGGCGGCATAACCTAGTTCTGGTCTGAGCTCCGGCCGGCTGTCATTCTGACGGCCCGCGCCGGAGCTCACCATGGACATCGACCTCGCGCTCGCCCGTGAGCTGGGCTTCCCCAAGCTGAAGTACGCCAGCCTGGAGCGGGAGCGCCGTTGGCTTTGCCGGACGCTGCCGATGGAGCGGGTGGTTCGCGCCGATGCGATCACCGATCTTTATATAGACGGCGGCGGCCTGCGGCTTCGGGAGGTCAGGCCCCTGGATGGCGGTCCGGTGACGCGCAAGCTTGGCCGCAAGGGGGATCTGAACCCCTATACCCGCCTGACCACCTCCATCTATCTGAGCGAGGCGGAGTTCGGACTGTTGGCCGGCCTGCCCGGGAAGCGTCTGCGCAAGGTGCGCCACCACCTGGCGCCGGAAGCGGGCCGCGCCTACGGCGTCGATGTCTTCGAGGGCCGCCTGGACGGGCTGATCCTGTCGGAGGCCGAGTTCGCCACGGCGGAGGCCATGGTGGCCTGCCCGGGCCCCGACTTCGCCGTCCGCGAGGTGACCCAGGATCTGCGCTATGCCGGCGGCTGGTTGGCGGTGCACGGCATTCCGGCGCCCCAGGGGGCCGACTGATCGCCACGGGGACTTTCCCTGGCCGCGCGGATGTGGCCGATAGGGGGTATGACTCGCCGCTTCCTGATGATGGCCTCGGTCGCAGCCCTGCTGGCCGGCTGCGCCACGGTTCCGCCGCCGCCCATTCTCGCGCCCTCCGGGCTTCCCCTGGCCGAACTTGAGCCGCTCTACGCCGCCGAGGCTGGACGGCGGGAGCTGACCATCAAGGTGGCGTCCAACGGCTGCACCACCAAGGGCGACTTCGCGTTCTATGTGGAGCGGCAAGGGGAGGCGGTGACCCTGGCCTTCGGCCGCAAACGGCTGGACGAATGCCGCTCGCTGGTGGCGGGGCATGTGTCGCTGACGTTCAGCTATGAGGAACTGGGGCTGATGACCCGAGATCCGGTCTTCCTGCTCAATCCGATGATCGCCTGGCCCGGGCTCTGAGCTTTAGCCGGGGCGCAGGCGCGTAGCCTTGCGCTCGCGCCAGACGCGGGCCGCCCGCATCAGCATCAGGACGACGATGACCGCCACGAGGCCGGCCAGGCCAAAGGCGATGACCGGCAGGAACACCGCCAGCAGGCTGAGCAGGCCCGAGAGCAGGTCCTCCAGCAGAGACAGCACCGGATTGCCCAGGCCGCCGGTGGCGGCGGTGGAGACGGGCCGCACGGCCGCCCGGCTTCCATGGAAGCCGCCGGCGACGATGAGGCCGGCCAGCGCGCCGATGGCTGGGTGCATGTCGCTCAACACGTTTTGCTGGCTGGCGAAGAGCACGGCGCCGGCGATCGGGCTGACCAGGGCGCCCAGGCCATGCCAGGCGGTGTCCACCGCCGGGACCTTGTCGGCGACGAAATCGACGACGGCGAGCGCGCCGATGACCGCCAGCACCCAGGGCTGCGTCAGGACGTCAAAGGGCTCGGCCAGGCGCAGCAGGTCGGTATAGCGCGCCACCAGGCCGACGGTGAGCAGGGGCACATAGGCGTTGAAGCCAGCCGCGCTGGCCAGGCCGAAGGCCGAGAAAAGACTGGCGAAACCGTCCATGAACCGCCTCCTGCCTGTCCATCATGCCGCACGGGCGGCGAGACGCGAAGTCTCAGCCGAAGCGGGCGATCAGTTCAGCCGGGACCCGGCGGGGGCGGCCGGTCGCCTTGTCGATCAGGCACCAGACGGTGCGGACCTGGGCGCACATGGCGCCGTCGGGGCCATCGATGCGGACGAAGCGGTCGAAGCGCGGCCCCTGGGCGGTCTCCGACACCCAGGTGCGGCCGAGCGCCGTCTCGCCGGGCAACAGGGCGCGGCGATAATCCACCTCATGGCGCAGGGCGACCCAGGCCAGGGCTTGGGATTCGTCTGGGGCCGCAGCGGAATCCCAGTGGGCAATGGCGAGATCCTGCGCCCAGCCCAGATAGACCACATTGTTCACGTGGCCGTTGGCGTCGATGTCGGACGCGCTCGGCGTGAAACTGCGGGAAAAGACCTGCCGCCCCGGTGGGGGCTCGAAGGCCCGGCTCACGCAGCCAGGACGCCCTGCTGGCTGAGGAAGGGCTTCAGCTCGCCGTTCTGGAACATCTCGCGGACGATGTCGGCGCCGCCGACGAATTCGCCCTTCACATAGAGCTGCGGGATGGTCGGCCAGTCGGTGTAGGTCTTGATCCCGTCGCGCAGACCGTCGTCCTGCAGCACGTCGACGCCGACGAAGTCCACGCCGAGATGGTCGAGGATCTGCACCACCAGACCGGAGAAGCCGCAGCGGGGCTGTTCGGGCACGCCCTTCATGAACAGGACCACCTGATGGTCCTTCAGCGTCTTGGCGATGAAGTCGTGGGCGGGATCGGTCATGGCCTCGCTCATGGGAACGGCCTTTCGATGGGGTCAGAGTCTTGAGGCACAGAGCTAGGGAGGCGCCGCCCCCTGGTCAATAGCCGCTTATGCCGAGCGGGCGTCCGCCGGGGTGTCGATCCGCGCCATTTCGATCTGGGCGGCGAGGCCTGTGGGCAGTTCGCGGTCGGGCACGGCGGCCAGGCGTTCGATCACTTCGGGGCGGTGGGCCTCGATCTGTACGCAGGCCAGGGCGGGTTCGGTGAGCGCATAGGCCAGGCACAGCTCGTCGGCCGCCCAGTTGCGCGTCTCGTGCAGGAAGGCGTAGGCGCCGACGGTGGCGGCGCTGGGGCCAGCCCGCCGGAACAGGGCCGTCTTGGCCGCGATCTGGGCCGGCGGCCGGCACAACTCGGGCGGGAAGGCGTCGAAGCCGGTGATCGACATGTTGAGGTGGGCGGCCTCGCGGATGCGGCGGCGGATGCTCCATCCCGAGGTCAGGTTGAACGGCGAGGCCAGGGCGTCGAAGGCGCCGGTGGCGACCGCCTGGTCCACCAGGGCGCCCACGCCGGCCACACCGATCTGCAGGGCGAGGCCCGCGGCGCGGAGATCGTCCAGGGTCGCGGCGCCCTCAGGCGTCAGGGTCGCGTAGGCCGCCTCGTCCAGGGTCAGCAGGTCGAAGTAGCCAGCGCCGGTCTGCCCCAGGCCCTGGCGGACGGCCTCCTGCAGGTAGCGGGCGTCGGTCGGGGTGCGCCCATCGCCGATGATCCGCCAGGCGACGAACAGCAGGCGGCGTTCCACCGCTTCCAGGGCGTCGCGGAAACCCGCCGCCAGGGGGGCCACGCCGGCTTCGAGCTCAAAGGCGTTGATGCCGCACTCCATGGCGCAGACGGCGAGGGTCCGCCAGGCGCCGGCCGGCTGGCTGCGTCCGGTGTCGCGCAGCAGGAGGCTCAGCGCCGAGACCGCCTTGCCCGAGATGCCGAACGGCCGGTAGCGCATGGCTCTGCGTCCTAGCCTGGAACCGAGGTCTCAAGGGCCAGGGCGTGCAGCTCGCCGCCCATCTTGCCCTTGAGGGCGGCGTAGACGAGCTGATGCTGGCGCACCCGCGGCAGGCCCTTGAAGGCGTCCGAGACAATGCGCGCGCGATAATGGTCGCCGTCGCCGGCGAGATCTTCGATCGCGATTTGGGCGTCCGGAAAGGCCTCGCGCAGGGAGGTTTCCAGATCGGCCTGGGTCATGGGCATGGGGGCACGCTCTCTTCCAACAGGGTTTATGGGGCGAAATGGGTTAACGCCCCCATAGCGCAGGGGGCTCCGGGCGGCCGTGGCGAGAGCGGCCTAGGCCGTGGGCTCGGTCTCGCGATTTGCGGCCTTTTCAGCGATGAGGCCGGCGGCCTCGGGATTGATCGCCTGGGCCTCGCGGCGGGGCTTGGAGAAGGGCGTCGGCTGCGGCGTCACCATGTTGCCGCGCATCATGCCGCGGCCGGCTTCGATGCCGCCCACCAGCTGCGCCTCGAACCGTTCCTCGTCGCTGCGACGGACCTCGGCCATGGTCTCGGCGGCGTCCTCGGGCTCGACGCCGAGGTCGAGCAGCAGGCGCTCGCCCATGGTGAGCGCCGACTCGAAGGTCTCGCGGATCTGGAAATCCACCCCGGCCTGGGTCAGGCGCATGGAATGGCCGCGGTCATAGGCCCGCACGAACAGCTTGGCGTGGGGGAATTCGGACTTCACCAGCTCGACGATGTGGTCGGCCACCTCGGGCTTGTCGACGCCGACCATGATCGCCTCGGCGGTCTCGGCGCCGGAGGCCCGCAGCACGTCGAGGCGCGCGCCGTCGCCATAATAGACCTTGAAGCCGAAATTGGCGGACGCCTGGATCATCTCCACGTCGTTCTCGATCAGGGCGATCTCGAAACCGCGGGCCAGCAGGGGCTGGCTGACCACCTGGCTGAAGCGGCCAAAACCGATCAGCAGAATCTGGCCGCGCAGGCCGTTGGCCTCTTCCACCCCGTCCATGGAGAGCTTCAGGCGCGGCGTCAGGCGGTCCAGCACGATGATCACCACCGGCGTCAGGGCCATGGAGAGGATGACGATGGCGGTCATGATGGCGCTGGTCCGCGCATCGATGACGCCGCCAGCCAGGGCCGCCCCATAGAGGACGAAGGCGAACTCGCCGCCTTGGGCGAACAGGGCCGCCCGCTCGATCGACTCCCGGGGGCTGGCCCGGAAAAGGCGGGCGATGCCGTAGATGCCCGCGGCCTTGATCCCCATGAAGGCCACGACCCCGCCGGCGATCAGCATCCAGGACTCGGTCACCACGGCGAGATTCAGCGACATGCCGACGCTGATGAAGAACAGGCCGAGCAGGATCCCGCGGAAGGGCTCGATGTCGGCTTCCAGCTGGTGGCGGAAGGTGGACTCCGACAGGAGGACGCCGGCCAGGAAGGCGCCCATGGCCATGGACAGTCCGCCCCAGTCGAGGAACACGGCCGACCCCAACACCACCAGCAGGGCGGCCGCCGTCATGATCTCCCGCGCGCCGGTGCGCGCCAGCAGGCCGAAAAACGGATTGAGCAACCAGCGGCCGGCCGCCAGCAGGGCCGCCAGGGTGCCGATCGCCATGAGGATGGAGAGCCAGATTGGCCGGCTGGCCTCGACGCTCTGCCCAGACACCGAGGCCAGCACGGCCACCAGCGCCAACAGGGGCACGACGGCCAGGTCCTCCAGCAGCAGGATGGACACCGCGCGCTGGCCGGCCGGGCTGGCCGTCTGGCCCCGCTCGTCCAGCATCTTCATGATCACGGCGGTGGAGGACAGGACAAAGCCGCTGGCCCCGATCACCGCGGGCACGAGGGGCAGGCCCGCCAGAACGCCCAGACCCGACAGCAGGGCGGCGCAGATCACTACCTGGGCGGCGCCGAGGCCGAAGATCTCCCGCCTCAAATTCCACAGCTTGGCCGGCCGCATCTCCAGGCCGATGATGAACAGGAACATTACCACGCCGAGCTCGGCCACATGCAGGATGGTCTCGGGTTCGGAGATGAAGGCCAGGCCGAACGGACCGATCACCAGGCCCGCCGCCAGATAGCCCAGCACCGAACCCAGCTGCAGCCGCCGGAACAGCGGCACGGCGATCACCGCGGCGCCCAGCAGCACCACGGCGTGACCCAGGCTCAGTCCGCTTGCTTCCGTCGCCATGGGGGGCTCCTGTTCGACTCGTGGGTCATAGCGCCAAGGTTGCGGGGTCTTGTCCAGCCGCCCGGCGCGTTCGCCCGCTCATTGGCCTCCTCATGGCCGGGCTTTGACCGGATGGCTAGAAGATTAGCGACTGGTGGGCGCCGATCCCGGCCATGACGCCGGCGGCCGAGGCCAGGGTGGCGTTGTGCATGGGGCTGGCGGCGTCGCCGGCGCTGTAGACGCCCGGCACGGTGGTGAGCTGACCGGCCTCGAGCTTCACGTGCTGCCCGGTCATGCCGTCTTCGAAGGCGCAGTTCAGCTGGGCTGCGAGCGGGCTGGCCGGCGCCGTCTGCGGCGCGGTGAAGATGGCCTCCAGCGCCACGCTGCGGCCGTCGGCCAGGCGCACGCCTGAGATGGCCAGGCCTTCGCCCAGCACCTCGACGATCGCCGTGGTCTCGACCGCGACGCCTCGGGCGGCCAGCTTCGCCGCCAGTTCTTCGTCCACGGCGACCATGCCCTGGGTGAAGAAGGTGGTCGGCCCCCAGTCGGGCAGCATCAGGGCCTGATGGCTGGACATCGGATGGTTGGCCAGCACCCCGATCCGCCGGTCACGCACCTCATAGCCATGGCAATAGGGGCAGTGCATGACGCTTTGGCCCCAGCGCTCGGCCAGGCCCGGGATGTCCGGCAGGGTGTCGGCGACCCCGGTGGCCAGCACCAGCCGGCGGGCGGCGTGGGCCGCGCCAGCCTCCAGAACCACCTCGAACCGGTCGAGCTCGCCTGTGGCGGAGGTGGCCTGGCCATGGATGAAGTCCACGCTCGGATAGGCGCTGAGCTGGCGCAGGGCTTCGCGCATGATGGTCGCCGGCGCCACGCCGTCCTGGCCGAGGAAACCATGGGAGGCGTCGGCGAAGCGGTTGCGGGGGTGGCCCGCATCCACCACCAGGATCGGCCGCCGCGCCCGCGCCAGCTGCAGGGCGGCCGACATGCCGGCGAAGCTGCCGCCGATGATGATGACGTCATAGGACATGGGAAACTCCTGATCAGGGGTCACGGCCATCTCGCCGCTCTAGAAGTTACATGATGGGGTGCGGAAGTCGTTCACGCAACTCCTGTTGTTTCGAGAATTATGGCCTATGGTTGAGGGCCAACCGGAGAGCCCCCATGCGAAGCGACAGCCGCCTCTCGCGCATGCTGCACGCCCTGATCCACATGGACCGCCACGACGGCGCCATGACGTCCGAGCACCTGGCCCAGATGCTCAACACCAACGCCGTGGTGGTCCGCCGCACCATGGCGGGCCTGCGCGACCAGGGGATCGTGCGCTCCGAAAAGGGCCACGGCGGCGGGTGGGCGCTCAACCGCACCTTGGCGGAGGTGAGCCTGCTGGACATCTACCGCGCCCTGGGCGACCCGCGCCTGTTCGCCATCGGCCTGGCCGACGACGACCCCCGCTGCCTAGTCGAACAAGCCGTCAACGCCGCCGTCGCCGACACCCTGGCCGCCGCCGAGGCCCTGGTCATCGCCAAGTTCGGCGAGGTGACGCTGGCCGACATCGCGCGGGATTTCGACGGGCGGTTCGCGGCGGTGGTGACGGGGTAAGGGGGCGGGGGAAGCCTGAGGCTGGCCGACCTGTCCTGTCGCCAACCTCAGTCAGCGATCAGGAGAGGCCGCCATTGGCCAAGACCACCTGTCGATCCATCCGCCATCTCCCGAACCCACAGCGGTGATGAGGTTGGCCACGTCCTCAGGTTTATCGAATGTCCCCTCAGGTCGAATATGAGAAGCGTGGGGCGTTGACGGGCGCGGCGCGTAGCTGGGCTGAAATGCGCTGGTCGGCGATCAGGCAGGCCAGACCAGACAGGGCGACGCCGACGGGGACGATCAGCAGGCCAAACCCCAGGCTGTTGGTGAGGCCCGTAGCGGCCACTGTGTCGCTGATCATGCCGACGATGACGGGGCCAAGGGCTGGCCCCAGGAGGCCCGAGGCGACCATCATCAGGCTGGAGGCCAGGGCCTGGCGACCTGCGCCGGCGACGAGATGCGCCGCGCCAAAGGCCGAGGGCAGGAGGAAGGCGAAGGCGAACATGCCGGGCACGAACAGGGCGATCGACATCCAGCCCTCCGGCGCGAACAGGCCTGCGGTCAGCGCCGGGGCGGCGATCAGCAGGGCGAGGGCCGGACGGCGCAGCACATGGCCTGTTCTGGATTGGGCGGCGCGGTCGAAGGCGCGACCCCCGAGCAGGGTCCCAAGGACGCCCATCAGACCCTGGAGCAGGCCGAAGGCGAGTCCGACCTCGCCGGCGGTGAACCCATGCGTGCGGATCAGGAAGGGGGCGGAGAAGGCGTAGAAGGGGGCCGTGCCGAAGCCAATGGCGACGCCCCCGGCTAACAGCCAACGGAAGCCGGGCGCGGCGGCGAGCCGGAGCGCTGAGGCGAGGAACGGCTGGTCGTCTGCCTCGGCGCGAGGCAGGGGCGGGGTCGGCCGGATGACCAGCAGGGCGAGCAGGGCCGCCAGGCCGCCGGCGGCCCCGAACCCGACCAGGGCCGTGCGCCAGCCCAGGGTGTCGGCCATGGCGCCGCCGGCCGCAAAGCCGATCATGGTTCCCAGGGGAATGCCCATGGAGAAAAGACCGATGGCCAGGCCGCGGCGCTCAGGGGGGACGAGGCGGGCGATCAGGGCGTGACCGGAGGGGATGGCCCCGGCCTCGCCGACGGCGACGCCGAACCGGGTGAGCGCCAGGAACAGGAAGCTTGCCGCCATGCCCCCAAGCGCTGTCATCGCGCTCCAGACCCCCAGGCAGATCAGCAGTACAATTCGGGGCGAGCCGCGGTCGGCGGCGCGGGCGAGGGGGAGGGACAGCAGGGTGTAGCAGACGGCGAAGGCGACGCCGGTCAGGAGACCGATCTGGGTGTCCGATAGCGACAGGTCGGTCTTGATCGCCTCGGCCAGGATAAACGGCAGGATGCGGTCGATCTGGCCGAGGGCGTTGATCAGGACCAGGGCGGCGAGGAGCGCGAAGAGGCGCCAGCCACTGGCGTATGGCGTCTGCATGGGATTGGAATCTGTCATGACTGGCCCGGGAATCTGACGCCGGTCAGGTCTTCCGAGACCTCCCACAGGCGAACGCAGGCGGTCTCGTCCGTCGCCGGCCGGGGCATGCGGGCCTTGGTCGGAAAGCCATTCAGTTCGGCGAATCCGTCCGGGCCGTAGTAGGCGCCGCCCTCGGCCGCCGACGCTGTCGCTGCGAATAGCTGCGGCAGGGCGCCCTGGGGCGCGGGCTGGAACATGAACCACAACAGGGCGCGCAGGGTGCGCCTGACACGGGTCGGTCCGCCCGGCGCATTGTAGAGCAGCCTGGTGCGCGAAATGCCTGGATGAGCGGCCATGCTGGCCACCCCCCAGCCACGGTCCTGGCTGCGGCGCTGCAGTTCCTGGGCGAACATGAGGCAGGCCAGCTTCGACTGGGCGTAGACAAGCATGGTGTTGTAGTCTTCGCGCGCTTGCAGGTCCGAGAAGTTGATCCGCCCCTGTCGCGCTGCGACGCTCGACACCGTCACGACCCGCGCCTGCCCCGCATTCATCAGCAGCGGCAGCAGCAGGGCGGTCAGGGCGAAGTGGCCCAGATAATTGGCCCCGAACTGCAGCTCGAAGCCGTCGGCTGTCTCCATCCGGCGCGGCGGCGTCATCACCCCGGCGTTGTTGATCAGCAGGTCCAGCCTCTGGATCTGGTCGCTTAGGCGGCCAGCGAGCGCGGCGACCGAGCCAAGGTCGCCCAGGTCCACCGCCTCGAACCGGACCAGGGCTGAGGGGGTCTCGTGCTTGATGCGCGCGATGGCTTCGGCTCCCGTCGCCGGATTTCGGCTGGCGAGAATCACCTGAGCGCCCGCGCGGGCCAGCGCCCGGGCGGTCTCAAAGCCCAGACCCGCGGCGCCGGTCACAACTGCGGTTCGGCCCCTCTGCGGCGGGATGTCTTCGGTGGTCCAACGGCTCATGAGAGGCTCCGACTTCAGGACCGCCAGGGCGGTCGTTTGAGGCCCTCAAGCTCGTTCGCCTGGCCGCAAAAGCGAATGTCGGATACGCCGCGTTTTTTGCCTGAAACTCCAGGTCGCCTTGCCGGCGCCTGATCAAGGGCGTAGCCCTTGGATCGCGAAATGGGAGGATGAGATGGCCAGCCGACTGACTGACGCGATCGCAGGAGTCCTTGACCGGCAAGGGGTCGAGAATGGGGGGATCGAGACGGACGTCCCAGGTCTGCGGCTGATCCGCACCTATGGCTGCGTGCCGCCGCGGCACATGACCTATCGCCCTTCGCTATGCCTGATCGCCCAGGCGGCCAAGCGGGTGATGATCGGCGACAGCACCCTGACCTACGGCCACATGCAGTCCCTTGTCATCACGGTTGAGGTGCCGGTGCTCAGCGAGATCATCGACGCCACGCCGGAGAAGCCCTTCATCGGCGCCACTCTGGCGCTTGATCCGGACATCATTCTCGATGTGGTCACCCGAATGGAGAAGGCCGCCCAGCCCCGCGGCCCCGCCGGGCTCGGCCTGGTGGTCGAAGAGGTTGATGAGCGCATCGGCGCGGCCATGCTGCGCCTGATCGAGCTGGTCGAGCAGCCGGCCGCGATCGACATCCTCTATCCCGGCGTCATGCGCGAGATCGCCTATTGGCTGATGACCAGCCGCGCGGCGGCGAACGTCGCCCGGATGGTCCTGCCCGAGGGACCGCCGCAGCGGATCGCCGTCGCCATCCATCACCTGCGTGAGCACTTCGATACGCCGCTCAGTGTGGCCGAATTGGCGGGGCTCGCGGGCCTGAGTCCCTCGGCCTTCCATCAGCACTTCAAGGCGCTGACCTCCATGTCGCCGCTGCAGTACCAGAAGCATCTGCGTCTTCTGGAGGCTCGGCGCCGCATGCTGACCGAAGGCGAGCGGGCGGGGCCGGCCGCCTTCTCGGTGGGCTATGAGAGCGTGTCCCAGTTCAGCCGCGAGTACGCCCGGATGTTCGGCGCCCCGCCACGGCGGGAGACCCAGCAGGCGCGCGCGAGCCTGGCAGGAAGCCGGGAAGACCCCGCAGCGCTCACCGCAGCCCTGTGAGTTCCCGGTGACCGGCGCCTGATGCTCTTCGCCCACCCCGAGCAATCCCGCTGCGCCCACCTATATACCCCTCCATGATCCCGATCTCCGTTCTCGACCTTTCGCCCATCGTGCAGGGCGGCAGCCCTGGTCAGTCGCTTCGCGACAGCCGCAACCTGGCCCGCGCCGCTGAGCGGCTGGGGTTTGCGCGCTACTGGATGGCCGAGCACCACAACATGACCGGCATCGCCAGCGCGGCGACCGCCGTGGCGCTGGCCTATGTGGGGGAGGGGACCTCGACGATCCGGCTGGGGGCCGGCGGCGTCATGCTGCCCAACCATGCGCCGCTGATCATCGCCGAGCAGTTCGGCACACTGGACGCCCTCTATCCGGGGCGGATCGACCTGGGCGTCGGCCGGGCGCCGGGGACCGACCAGGTCACCGCCCGCGCCCTGCGCCGCAACCTGGCCGGCGGCGTCGACCAGTTTCCGCAGGACGTCATGGAGCTGATGGCTCTGCTGGACGACGCGCAGCCGGGCCAGACCGTGCGCGCCGTGCCGGGCGTGGGCTCCAAGGTGCCGGTCTGGGTGCTGGGCTCGAGCCTCTATGGCGCCCAGCTGGCCGCGGCGCTGGGCCTGCCCTACGCCTTCGCCTCTCACTTTGCGCCGGCCATGATGGACCAGGCCGCCCAGATCTATCGGCAACAGTTCAACCCCGCCCAGCCCGGCGACCAGCCGCGCCTGATGCTGGCCCTCAACCTGGTGGCGGCCGAGACCGACGCCGAGGCGAAATATCTCTTCACCTCGCTGCAGCAGGCCTTCGTGAACCTGCACCGGGGCCAGCCCGGCCCCCTGCCGCCGCCGATCGAGGATGCGGAAGGCGCGCTGGCCGGCACGGTGGCGCCGGGCTCGCCGCTCTCCAAGGCGGTGGTGGGCGGGCCTGAGACCGTGCGCGCCGGCCTGGCGCGGTTCGTGGCCGAGCATCGCCCCGACGAGATCATCATCACCGCCCAGATCTTCGACCAGGCCAAGCGTGTCCGCTCCCTGGAGATCGCCAGCCAGGCCCGCGACGCCCTGGCCGCGGCGGCCTAGGCCGTCTGGCGATAGCGAGCGGCGGGCTCGATCTGGCCGAAGCCAGGCAGCATGGCCTGGCGGGCGGTATGGAAGTCGTCCCAGAGGCCCCCATTGTGCAGGGGCGGAATGGTGATCGGCTCTCGGAGATCGAACCCCGCCAGGGCGGCGTCCACGAGGTCTCCCACCTCCATCAACGGCGGCAGGTTGTCGGGGGTCACGCCGGACCGGCTCCAGATTTCGGTGCGGGTGCCGGCCGGAAGTACGGCCTGGACGTAGACGCCCTTGGGGCCAAGCTCGAGGGCGAGGCCCTGCGACAGGAAGAGCACGAAGGCCTTGGTCGCCCCATAGACCGAAAGGCCGAATTCGGGCGCCAGACCCACCACGGAGCCGATATTGACGATGGCGCCTTCGCCCTTTTGCGCGAAACGGGGCGCGACGGCGTTCGCCAGGCCTGTCACGGCCGACACGTTCAAGGCGATGAGCTTCAGCACGTCCGCCATCGACTGGTTGGCGAAGCCGCCGCTCAGGCTGGCGCCGGCATTGTTGATCAGCACGCCGATGCGCTCATCTGCGCGCAGCCGGGCGGCGACCGCCTCCAGATCCTCGCTGCGGGTCAGGTCGGCCGGGGTCACCTCGATGGACACGCCGGTCTCGTCGCGCAGCCGCTCGGCCAGGGCGTCCATACGCGCCGTGTCCCGCGCGACGAGGATCAGGTCATGACCTCGACGGGCGAAGCGATCGGCATAGGTGGCGCCGATGCCGCTCGAGGCGCCGGTGATCAGGACGGAAGGCAGGGCGGGCATTGGGAATCTCCAGGGTCGTCGGGCTTAATCATGATAACTATCATGAATGTTGCCAAATATGATGGCCATCATGTAAGTGTCAATGGTGGAGAGCGTCGATGAAAGTCAGCCGAGAGCAGATGCAGGCCAACCGCCTGCGTATCCTGGACGCCGCGGGGCGGCTCTTTCGTGAGCGGGGTTTCGCGTCGGTCAGTGTGGCCGAGGTGATGCAGGCCGCTGGCCTTACGCACGGGGGCTTCTACGGCCACTTTGCATCCAAGGACGACCTGATCGCCCAGACCTTGGCGCACATTTCGGAGGGGGGCGAGACGACCGGGCAGGGTCTTGACGCCTTCCTGGACGGCTATCTGTCGCCCCGGCATCGGGATGGCGTGGCGCAGGGGTGCCCCATGGCGGCTCTGGCCGCCGATACGCGGCGCCAGACGCCCGAAGCTCGAGCCGCCATGACCGACAGTCTCCGCTCGCAGATCAGCCGGATCGCCGCCTCGATCTCGTCTACGGATGCGCCGCAGGCCCGGCAGAAGGCGATCGGCCTCTGGGCCTCGATGGTCGGCGCGGTCATCCTGGCGCGAACAGCCGACGACGAGGCGCTGTCCGACGAAATTCTCAGCGCCACGCGGGCCTGGATCGGGGACCGTGCGGCGGATTGAGGCTGCGCCCTAAACCGCCGTGCTCACCTCGTCATAGCCGCGGTTGAGGAACTGGATCAGGCAGAGGCCGTGGCCGAAGGGGTCGGCGAGCAGGGCGATCCTGCCCCAGACCTCGGTGCGCGCCGGCTGCTCCAGGGTGGCGCCGGCGGCGAGGGCGCGGGCGAGGGCGGCTTCGAGATCGTCCACCACCACGTCCATGTGGACCGGCGTCCAATGGCGGCCATAGTGGCGGGGCTGGTCGCCGGCGCCGATGGAGCCCTCGGGCTTTTCCAGCAGATAGAGCCGCACGGGCAGGCCCGACAACTCCACGCCGCCCTGGCCGAACCGCCGCGTCGGCGTCAGGTTGAGCGCCGCCACATAGAAGGCCTCGGCGCGTTCAAGGTCGGGCACATCGATATTGACCAGAAGATCCATGGCGCAGCCCTTCTACCGGAGCATGGGGCGTCAAGGATCGCCCGATCTGGTCGGGTCGGCCACTGGAAATAAGGAGCAGAGATGCTGGAGGCAGGCTTCTGGGGCCTTGTCGGCGGATCGGCCCTGATGGTCGGCGCGCTCCTGGCCTGGTTCCTCGACCTGCCCAAGCGGCTGATCGCCGGGGTCATGGCGGCGGGGTCCGGCGTGCTGATCTCGGCCGTGGCCTTCGACCTGATGGACGAGGCCTTCACGCAAGGGGGACTGGCTGCGGCAGGCGGCGGGTTTCTGGGCGGCGCCCTGGCCTACACCCTGGCCAATATCGCGGTCTCCCGCGCGGGCGCCCGGCATCGCAAGCGCTCGGGCTTCAATCCGGCGGAGTCGCAGCCCGCCGCCACGGCGAACGGCGGGCTGGCCATCGCCATCGGCGCCCTGCTGGACGGCGTGCCGGAGTCGGTGGTGATCGGGGTCAGCCTGCTGGACGGAACCGGCGTCAGCCTGGTGACGGTGGCGGCGGTCTTTCTGTCGAACCTGCCCGAGGGTCTTTCGAGCGTGGCGGGCATGAAGCGGGCCGGGCGTTCGGCGCGCTATGTGTTCGGCGTCTGGGGGACCATCGCCCTGGCTTCTGGCGCAGCCGCGATGTTGGGCCATGCGGCCCTGGCCGACGCGCCGCCCGAGGTGATCGCGGCGGTCACCGCCGTGGCGGCGGGCGCCATCCTGGCCATGCTGGTCGACACCATGATCCCCGAGGCGACGGAGGAGGCGCACGAGGCCTCGGGCCTCATCGCCGTGGCGGGCTTCCTGTTCGCCTTCGTGCTGTCGAAGCTGGCCGAGTGAGCGGCGGGGCCGACCGAGGCCGGCCCCGCGCGCGCGACCTCAGTCGGTGATGGCCGAATAGATCAGGCTCTTGAGCTGGCCGCGGAAGTTGAAGGTGCCCGACGGCATCAGCTGGGTCATGAAGACCAGGGTCAGGTCCTCCTTGGGATCGACCCAGAAGATGGTCGAGGCCGCGCCGCCCCAGTAATAGTCGCCGACGCCCAGGGACCCGGTCTCCACCTGGCCCATGGTCGAGGCGAAGCCGAGGCCGAAGCCCACGCCCTCATTAGCGGTCTCGGAAAAGGCGCCAATGGCCAGCTGGGTCAGGTCCTTGCCGCCGGGCAAATGGTTCATGTGCATCATTTCCAGGGTGCGGGGCCCCAGGATCCGATGGCCGTCCAGTTCGCCGCCGCGGCGCAGCATCTCGGTGAAGCGGCCATAGTCGGCCACCGTGCCGGTCAGGCCGCCGCCGCCGGACTTGAAGCCGGGCTCGCGGACGAACTGGCTCTCGCCGCCGGGATCGTCGATCAGCTTCAGCTTCTTGTCGGGCCCGCGCTGATAGTTGGCGCAGAAGCGCTCGATCTTGTCGGGCGTGACGTGGAAGGCGGTGTCGACCATGCCCAGGGGCTCAAAGATCTCTTCCTTGAGGAACTGGTCGAAGGGCTTGCCGGAGATGATCTCGACCAGGGCGCCGCAGACGTCGGTGGCCAGGGAATACATCCAGCGCGTGCCCGGCTGATAGAGCAGGGGCACCTGGCCAAGCTTGTCCATGAACTCCTGCATGGAGTCCGCGCCGCCCACGGAGCGCACCTTGAGACCGCGGTAGATCTTGTCCACCGGATGCTGGACGCCCACGCCGGGCAGGCCACCGCCATAGGTCAGGCCACTGGTGTGGCTCAGCACGTCGCGGAAGGTCACCGGCCGGTGCGGCGCCTCGGTGACCAGGTCGTCGCCCTCGCCGGACACCCAGACGCGGTGGTTGCGCCAGGACGGCACGAACCGGCTGACCGGGTCGTTCAGCTGAAAATGGCCCTGCTCGTACAGCATCATCAGCGCGACCGAGGTGATCGGCTTGGTCATGGAATAGATGCGGAAGATGGCGTCGTCGCGCATCGGCTTGGCCCGCTCCAGGTCCATGGAGCCGAAGGCCTTCTCGTAGGCGATGTGGCCGTGGCGGGCGACCTGGACCTGACAGCCGGCGATCTTCTGCGGCTCGATATAGTTGCGTTGCAGGTGGTCGGCGATGCGGTCCAGACGCGTGGCGTCCAGGCCCGTCCATTGTGATTGGGCGTCCATGTGAAAATCCTCCCGAAAATCGCGGCGCTTCTAATTGACGCCATCATGGGCCGGAGACGGCTTGCGGCCAAGACGTTCGTCGCCGAGGCCTGCTAGGTTTGCGACGAAAACGGGAGTGAGACGAGCATGAGCAATCTGGCGGAACTGGCGGCGCAGGTGGGCGAGGCCTGAAGGCGGGCGGACAGAAGGTGGCGGTGGCCGAGAGTTCGTCCGGCGGTCTGATCTCGGCGGCCTTGCTCGCCGTGCCGGGCGCCTCGGCCTACTATCTGGGGGGCGCGGTGGTCTATACGGGCAAGGCGCGGATGAGCCTGCTGGAGATCCCGCGCGAGGCCGTGGCCGGCATGCGCTCGGCGTCCGAACCCTATGCGCTGCTGCTGGCCCGCACGGTCCGCGAGCGGTTCGGCGCCGACTGGGGCCTGTCGGAGACGGGCGCGGCGGGGCCGACCGGCAACGGCTATGGCGACCCGGCCGGCCACACCTGCATTGCGCTGTCGGGGCCTGTCGAGCTGGTCACCACCCTTCGCACCGGCTCGGACGACCGCCAGGCCAATATGGAAGCCTTCGCCGCCGCGGCGCTCGACCTGCTGCGCCGGGCGACGGAGGCCTGAAGCCTCCAGAGAAAAAGGGCCGGCCAGGCGGCCGGCCCTCAGGTGGGACCCTCGGTTCGGGGAAAGATCAGAACCGCTTGGTCACGTTCAATCGATAGGTGCGGCCCAGGGGGTTGGCGGTCGCCGGGTCATAGCTGAGATCGCGACGGGCGAAGGGCGGATCGGTGTCGAACAGGTTCACCACCGTGGCCGTCATCGTCGTCTCCCAAGGCAGCAGGACCCGGTAGCTCGCATCGGCGGTGACGAAGGCGTCCAGCTTCGCGCCCTCGGGCAGGGTGAAGCCGGCGACCGCGCCATTGGGACCGAAGATGTTGGTCCCGCCAAAGCGGCCATCGCGCACATCCTGCATGCTGTCGATGTAGCGCACGGTCAGACGCAGGTTGTGAATGTCCCGGGCGTACTCGGCAAAGACATTGGCCCGCAGTTCGGGGAACGAGCTTCCGCCCGCCGTGCCGCCGTGCGTTCCCGCCAGCTCCTGGGCGCCCTGCACCTGAACCCCTTCGATGAACGAGGCGGCGGAGTCGTATTTCAGCAGGTAGGAGCCATCGAGGCCAAAGGTCATCGCCCCGCCCCAGACATCATTGGCCCGGTAGGTGGCGGAGAAGTCGACGCCGGAGGTCTTGATGTCCGAGCCGTTGATGATCCCCAGCCGCACACGCTGGATATTGTTGGGCGCGCACACGCCGCTCTGGAAGGTGAAGCGCGCGACCAGCGCCGCGAGGGCGGGATCGACGCAGCCATTGGGCAGGGTCGTCGAAGCGCCGTTGGGGAAGATGGTCGAGAGCAGACCGGCGCCGGATTCAGCTTCGATCGTGTCCTGGAAGTCGAACGTCCAGTAGTCGACCGTGGCGTTGAAATTCCCCAGGCTGACGATGGCGCCGACATTGTAGGTATTGGCGGTTTCCGGCTTGAGGTCGGGATTCCCGAAGGTGTCGAAGGCCCTGTAGCCGCTGGTCTGGGTGATGAAGGCCTGGGTGGTGTTGGCGTCCGACAGCAGGTTGGACTGGGTTGGCGCGCGGAAGGTCGTGCCGGCCGAGCCGCGCAGGGCCAGCCAGTCGGTCGCCTGCCAGCGCAGGGCGATCTTCGGGTTGGTGGTCGAACCCACGCCGTTGCTGTGTTCCTCATGGCGAAGGGCCAGCTGCATGGAGAGGGCTTCGGTGATCGGGACCTGGAGCTCACCGAAGGCGGCCAGGACATTTCCCTCCAGGTCCTGTTCCGTCAGCGGGCCGAGGAAGCCGAAGACGCCGTTGCCGCGCCCGGTGACGCAGTTCGTGACGCCTTCCTCGGGGCAGGGATTGAGGGCGATGTTGTTGATGTCGTTGACGTCCCGGGAGAACCCGTTGGTTCGGTGCTGGGCGCCCAGCGCCCAGCCGACCGGGCCGGCGCCAAAGTCGATCGGCGCCTGGCCGTTCAGCACGGCGTCGATGACCGTGAGGGTCGCCTCGGACTGATAGCCATAGGGCTGGAACAGCCAGCGGCCGATCTCCTGGCTGTTGGCCTGGGCCGCCGGAGAGCCGGGCAGGTAGTTGGGATTGGTCTCGCCCGTGGCGGCGTTGGCCGCGATGCCGCTGGAGAAGGGGTTGTAGTAGAGGCAAGAGCCCACCCCCGGAACGCCGCCCTGCACCCCTGGCGTGGCGGGATCGGTGTCGCAGCCTGGGCCGCCAAGGCCGTTCAGAGCGTAATGGAGACGCGCGACAGGAATGTCGTAGGTGACGATGTCGCTGCGGTTGATCATGTGGGTGGCGGCGACGTCCCAGCCGATCCCGCCGCCAAACTCGCCGCTGAGGCTGGCGGAGAAGCGCATGCCCTCGAAGAAGCGCTTATCGGGCTTGGAGCCACCGGTCAGCGGATTGCCGCCAGCGCCATAGGGCCGCCACAGCAGAATATTGCCGGCCACGAAGCCCGAGCCGTTCACGGCGGCCTGCTGAGCCGGGGTGAGCTGACCAAACAGGCTGCCGGGCAGGCAGGCGGCGGTTCCCGCAGTCCCGCAAAGGCCGGGATTGCTGCGGGGGATGATGAAGGAGCCCGACGCCGCGCCCGGTCCGAACGCCTGGGTGGGCCCGTAGGAGGGTGAGGTCCCCTCGTGCGGCACGTCGTGGCTGGCATAGAGCGCCTCGGCGTGGAACCGCGTGGTCTCACCGAGGTCCCAGTTGAGCTGGCCGTAGACCTGATAGTGGTTTTCCGTCTCCACCAGATTGTTGAAGCGGCCGAACTGGAAATAGCAGCTCTGCGTCCCAGCGGCAGAGGTCACCAGGGTGTTGCCCAAGGTCTGGCAGGCCGGATCGACGATCCGTGTCGCGCCGGCGATATAGGTCCCGGGATTGCCGAAACCCGACCAGCTGCCGTTGGGATTTTCCAGATACGAATTGACCGCCCAGTCGCGCTCCAGCGTGTCGAGTTCGGACCGATGGCGATGGCCCACCGAGAGCAGGATGTCGCCCCGGTCACCCACCCATCCGTAGTTGGCGCTGAGGCTGTAGTCGCCGTCTGAGCCATCGATGTGGGTGTAGCTGCCGTTCAGCTCCAAACCGTTGAGGTCGCTGCGGGTGATGAAGTTGACCACCCCGCCGATGGCGTCGGAGCCATAGGTGGCCGCGGCGCCGTCCTTCAGCACTTCGATCCGGCCGATCGCGGCGGTGGGAAGGAGGTTGGTGTCCACGCCGCTGCCGCCGGGCGAACTCGTCAGGCGGCGCCCGTTCATCAGCACCAGGGTGCGGACGGCGCCCAGGCCGCGAAGATTGATGTTGCCCGAGCCAGTCGTCGCCTGGCTGGCGAACTGGTTGGTTTCGCCAAGGACGCTCTGAACGCCGGGGATGGATTTGATGACGTCCACCAGGGCGGGCGCGCCCTGCTTCTGAAGGTCCTGGGCGCTCAGCACATCGACCGGCAAGGCGGCGTCTTCCGGCGTGCCCCGGATGAACGAGCCGGTGACCACGACCTCGGTGACCTCGGTGGTCTGGGCGTTCGCCAGCCCGGAACTTGCGGCGAGGCTCGCACCGGCCAGAAGGGCGCAGGTCGACGCGCTGCGCAGGGACAGAGATCTCAACATGGCTTCCCCCAAAATTGACGCTCCACTCAAAAAACGGCGGATTATTTTGTCATCCTGGACGAATTCAAAAATGGAGTCTATCCATCGCGACATCGTTCCGATATTCAGAACAGACCACTCTTCCTGCGGGGCGAGCCTCATGGACACGACCGTCGCCAAAGCCTTCCTGGTTCTCGAGGTCCTGGCGCGCTCGCGCCGCCCCATGCGGCTGGCCGCGATCACCGAGGCCGTCGGCCTGCATAAGAGCAATGTCCACCGTCTGCTCAGCACGCTGGTGGAACTCGGCTATGTGGAGCGTGACCCGGAGACCACCCGCTACGCCGCGACCCTGAAGGCCTGGGAGATCGGGGTCAGCATCATCACGGCCAATGGCCTGCGCCGGGCGGTTTCACCCCATCTGCACAAGCTGCACGTCCTGACCGGAGACACCGCTCTGCTCGTGGCGCCGGTAGGCGACGAGGTGCTGTTCCTTGACCGCGTCGCGACCGCGCGCCTGCTGCGCTACACCCCAATGAACGGCACGCGGGCGCCGATGATCATCACCGCGTCGGGCCGCGCGTTCCTCAGCAGAATGGCCGACGCAAGGCCTGTGATTGAGCGCGGCCTGACGGCGAGCCCGGATACGGGCCTGTCGGTGGAGCAGCTCATGGCGGAGGTCGCCTCGGCTCGACGGCAGGGCTATGCGGTCAGCGCCGCCCTGACGCCAGGGGCCTTGGCGGTGGCGGCCGTACTGCCTGGGCCAGGCGGCGTCCCCGCCGCCGCCATCACCATTTCGGGGCCCCAGCGTCTCATGCAGGGCGATCACCTGGAGACGGTGGTCGAACACCTCCTCGACACCTGCGCGGAGATCGGCGAGGTCGGCGCGGGCTGAGGCCTGGGGCAGCCGGCCGGGTCGCCTCGCCCTTGCCGTGAACGGTCCCTCCTAGATGCTGCGCGCGGCGATGTGGCGGTCCACCACGCTCTCCAGCACGGTCAACGGCATGGCGCCCGACAGCAGGGTGGCGTCGTGGAAGGCCGGCAGGGCGAAGCGGTCGCCCAGAGCGGTCTTGGCCTTTTCGCGCAGGCGCAGCCAGGTGAGCTTGCCGACCATGTAGCTGCAGGCCTGGCCTGGCCAGACGCTGTAGCGTTCGATCTCGGTGGCCGCCGAGCTGGCAGGGCTGCCGTCGATCTGGGTCATGGTCTCGATGGCCTTTTCGCGGCTCCAGCGCCTGGCGTGCATGCCGGTGTCGACCACCAGGCGCGCGGCGCGGAACAGGGAGGCCTGGATCTGGCCGAGCTCGCCCAGGGGGTCGTTCTCATACATGCCCATCTCCAGGGCCAGCTGCTCGGAATAGAGCGCCCAGCCTTCGCTGTAGGGCGAGAAGCCGGCGATCTTGCGCAGCATGGGCAGGTCGGCCTCCTGCTGCAGGGAGCGCTGCAGATGGTGGCCCGGAATGGCCTCGTGATAGGTCAGGGTCTTCAGCGTCCAGCTGGGGTTTTCGGCCGAATCCCGCAGGTTGATCCAGTAGATGCCGGGCCGCGAGCCATCCAGGGCGGGGCGGTTGTAATAGCCCCCCGGCGCGCCGGCCTCGATGAACTTGGGCACCCGGCGAATCTCGACGGCGGCCTGGGGCAGGGCGCCGAAGGCCTGGGGCAGGCGAGGCGTGATCTCGGCCACCTGGGCGTTCAGGTCGGCGATCAGCTGCTCCTTGGCCTCGTCGGTGTCGGCGTAGAGGTACTTCGGGTCCTTGAAGAGGGCCTGGATCCGCTCCCCCACCGAGCCCTGGGTCAGGCCCTCGCCCTGGAGGATTACTTCAGCCCGGGCCGACAGGGCCTTGGCCTGCTCCCAGCCCAGTTCGTGGATTTCGTCGGGGGTCAGCGTCGTGGTGGTCGAGCTTTTCAGGGCGTCGCGGTAATAGGCCTCGCCAACGGGCAGGCGCCAGCAACCGGCGTCGTGGACGGCCTGGGGCTGCAGGGAGCGGACCCAGGCGATCTGGCGATCCAGGGCCGGGATGACCTTTTCCAGATAGATGGCGCTGGCCTGGCCGGCATAGTCGCCGTCGATCCCCTTGTCGCGGGCGCGGTCGGCGATCGATGTGACGAGCGGGGAGGCGGACGGATCGCCCTTCAGGCCTTCCATCTGGGTGAGCGCCCGCTCCAGGGCGAAGTCGGGCGGGATGACGCCGAGGCCAACGTCCCGGCGGCTGCGCTCGGTTTCCTGGTCCATGACCTCGGCGAACTGGGAGAGGCGGGCGAGATAGGCCTCGGCGTCGGCCTTGGTCTCGATGCCGTGCTGGGTGCCCAGGAAGTCCGGGACCGAGCGATAGGCGCCGTTCAGCTGCGAGATCACATAGGGATCGCCGGCGCCCGCGTCGCCGTAGGCATAGCGGCTATTGGCCTCGGCGTCGGCGCTGAGGGTGAAGAGCACCGCCTCATAGTGCGGGACTTCCGAAGGACTGAGGCTGGCCGGATCCAGGGCCCTGAGCTGTCCGAGATGGCGGGCGGTGCGGGCCTTGTCGGCGGCGAGATCGGCGATGGAGGCGCTGTTCAGCTGCGATTTGGCCGCCATCCGCGCGCCCTGATGCAGGCCAAGCCGCGTCACGCTTTGCGGCGAATGATCCAGCATGTCCTCGAACATCTGGTCGAACAGGGCCCGCAGACGCTGGTCCTGAGGATTGAGGGCCTGACTCCGGGCGCTGGTGGCCAGGGCCGTCGCCGCCGCGGCGGAGAAGAGAAACGTTCTGCGATCCATGGGCGAGCTCATAGGGAAGAGGCTGGGATTGGCGCCAGCCTAGCATGGCCTTTCGGGCCCCGAACGAGAAAGGGCGGCCGCATGCGACCGCCCTCCCTCGCCCCGATGGGATGAGAGCCTTAGAAGCTGCTCTTCATGCCCACATAGAAGTAGCGGCCCAGCGGCCCGACGGGCGAGGCGCCCTCGGTGAAGGGGGCGGCGCCTGTGCCCGCCGTACCGGTGGAGCCCCGGTCGGGCAGCTGGTTGGTGAAGTTGTTCACCCCGGCATAGGCCTGGTAGCGATCCTGGAAGGTGTACTGGACCTGGATGTCGTGGGTTTCCCGCGGCGACCAGTACCAATAGCCGTCCGGCACATAGTTGGGATTGGAGGCGCGGCGCTCATCGGTGAAGCGCTTGGTCTCGTCGAACCAGTTGAAGCCGTAGTTGACCATCAGGTCGTTCCACATCCAGGTCACGTCGAAGTTGGCCTGCCACTTCGGCGCGCCGGCGAAGCCCAACTCGCTGGACGCCTGGGCGCCCTCGATCTCGACGAAGTCCAGCTTGGTCAGCCGGTTGGCCACCAGATTGAACTGGAAGGTCCCGATGTCGCGCACAACGCCGAAGTCCACCGGGTTCAGCAGGTACTGCATCGAGAAGTCGAAGCCGGCCGTCTCGTAGGACGAGACGTTCACCGAATACTCCTGGAAGGAGTCCACGAACTGGCTGCCCGGGGCGCGGGTGAACAGGCCGCAGAAGTCGTTGGGCTGTTCCAGATCGTAGCAGCTCTCGATGATGGCGTTGGCGGTGAACAGATTCACCGCGTCGGTCAGCGTGATGCGGTAATAGTCCAGCGACATGGACAGGCCCGGCGCAAAGCGCGGAGTGAAGACCAGGCCAAGGGTCTGGGTGTCGCCGGTTTCGGCCCCCAGGTCCCGATTGCCCCCGATCACACCTTCCACCGAAGACGACGTGGTGTTGATGAACTCCACATCGACCGGGTTGAAGCCCAGGGCCGCGGTGCAGTTGGCGACGCGGAATTCGGTGCCGGACTGGACGTTGCGCGTGTCGCAGGGGTCGGTGATGGTCCGGAAGGTCTGGCTCTGCGGCAGGAAGAGTTCGGTGATGTTGGGCGCGCGCACGGCCCGGGCCCGGCTGCCGCGGATCATCAGGTCCTGCGTCACCCGCCATTGGGCGCCGATGTTCCAGGTGTCGGTGGTGCCGATCGTGGAATAGTCGGAGAACCGGTAGGCGAGGTTGAGGTCGAGGGACTCCACCAGCGGCAGGTCGCGGAGGATGGGGACGGCCAGTTCGCCGAACAGTTCGTGGACCTCGAACTCGCCGCTCTCCACGGCGCCCTGACCAAGCCAGGTGACGTTGTAGCCGAGCTGGGCGCCCAGCAGCTCATCGTCCGACGGCGTGTCGCTGCTCTTTTCCTTGCGATACTCGGTCCCCAGCACGAAGCCGACGGGACCGGCGGGCAGCGAGAAGGCCTGGGAGGAGTCGCCGGTGATGTAGGCGCTGAAGACTTCCTGCTCGATCTTGGCGTTCGAGGTGGCCGCGTCATTGATCCAGGCGGCGGCTTCCGGCGAGATGCCGCCCTCGCCGAAGATATTGATCGGCACGCAGCCGGCCGCCTGACCGCCGCCCACATAGACACTGTTCCACGCGTCAGGATCGACAGTGGTCCCGAACAGGTCGCCGTCGGGAATGGCCGAGGGATCGAGGGTGGAGCGGCAGACGATATTGCCCGAGCTCGGGTCTCGCACCGCATCGATGGCGGCGAACCAGCGCAGATTGTTGCGGTTGTTGAGCTCGGTGTTGGATTCCTTGGTCTGCCCGTAGGTGTAGGAGACGTTGTAGGCCACCGACGGGGACAGATCGCCCTCGAAGCCGATCACGCCGCGGAAGGTTTCCCGCTCGATCTCGCGGCGCACATTGCCGAGGTCGAAATTGTCCCGGGCCACCAGCACGCCGGGCGTATCGAGCCTGGTGTCGGCGGCTGCGGTGCCGCCCGGCGCCAAGGCGTCGGCGCGGATGGAGTCGGGCATGTATGGGTTATCGATCGGAACCAGGATTCCGTAGTCGAAGGTCGGCTGGGATTTGAAGCTGGTCTTGGCGTTGTTGTACTTGAAGTCGGCGAACATCCGGTGGTTCGGCGCGATCTCGAACATGCCGCCGACATAGCCGGTCCAGCGCTCCAGGCCGGGGATCAGTTCGGTCTGGAACAGATCGATCGGCGTGCCTGAGCCGCCCAGCATGGTGAAGCCGCCCGTATAGAGGCCGTCCCGCCAGGGGGCGCCGTCGCCCTGGAAGCTCACGCCCGACAGGGTGTTGGGGTCGAAGTCCGCTCGGGTATAGACCCCGCCGCCCAGGCCGGTGTCGATGTAGCGGGCGTCCCGGGCGAAGACGAGGTCGGTGTCGCCCCACGCGCCGCGGTCCACGCCGGGGTTTTGGTTAGGATAGTCAGCCGGGTTGTTGACCAGGGTTTCGCGGCTGCCTGCCCGGGAGAAGTCGCGATCTCTCGGATCCAGGGCGTCGCGGTTGGAATATTCCAGCCCGACGGTGAGGTTGGCGCGGCCGTCCATGAAGTTGCGGCCGCCCAGGGCGCTAACGAAGCTTTCCCCGCCGCCGCCCAGGTCCGACCAGCCATACTGGGCGCGGACGTCCAGGCCGTCGAAGTTGCGCTTAGTGATGAAGTTGACGACGCCCGAGACCCCGTCGGCCCCATAGATGGCCGAGGCCCCGCCGGTCAGCACCTCGACCCGGTCGATCAGGGCGACGGGAATGGCGTTGGTGTCGACAGCGGCCGAGCCGGCCTGGCCGGCGACGTGGCGGCGGCCGTCCACCAGCACCAGGGTCCGCTTGGTCCCGAGGTTACGCAGGTTCAACAGGTTCAGGCCGACGCTGCCGCGGTCGGCGGCGTTGGAGAGCGCCTGGGTGTCGGTGGAGCCCACCAGCGCGGGGTAGCTCTCCATCAGGTCGGTGACGTTGGTCACGCCCGAGCGCTCGATGGCCTCGCCGGTAAGCGTGCTGACCGGATTGGGAGACACGAAATCCTGCAGCCGAATGCGGGATCCGGTGACCACCAGTTCCTCAACGGCGACGGCTTCGTCCTGGGCCACGGCCATTTGTGGCAGGGCCAGCGCCGTCAGGGCGGCGGCGCTGGACAGCAGCGTGGTGGCGAGAAGGTTGGTTCTGGTCGGCATCGGCTCGTCCCATGAAAGTTCGGTTGCCGAAATTTCGAACATGGAAGGATGGGAGCCGCACGCCCCGAAGGGCTCATTTTGGCGAGATATGGATCAAAAGCGCCTAAATATGACCCGATTTTGGAGCCTATGCGGCGCCAAAACCACATGATGACGGAACGATGTCATCCAGATGACGCCTCAACCTGCGCCAAAAGCTTTGCCTTATCCAAGATTTACGGCAAAGCTTGCGGCTGGGCTGTGGCGTGCGCGCGCTTTGGCTAAGGCATAAACAACCGGCGAAATTCAGCGGCGCTTGCCAAGCTCTGCGGCGATATCCTTCGTCATCCGGCCGACCTTGCGATGGGCGGCGGTGATCTGGTCGCGGGTCACGCCCCAGCGCTTCATCCAGTATTCGACGGCCTTGCGCTCCGACAGGTCGAGGCGGTCCTTGTCGATGAAGCCGCGCTTGTCCTTGAGACCGGCCATTTTGGAGACTCCTGTGGGTTGGCGGGCGCGGAGTCTAACGTGGCCGCAGACAGCCGGCCATGGCCGTCATTTTTCAGGGCGCGCGGCGTCTTCGGCCTCGGCCTCGGCGGCGCGGGCGGCGCTCATCTGCGGCACATAGAGGCCGGTGACGAAACGGGCGCCGAAGCCTTCCACGCGGAACCGCGAGCCGTATTCCTTGCAGGGATCGGTGGCGGCGGTGATCTCGCGCGGTTTGTGGTCCTCAGGGGTCATGGTGGCGGCTGCGGCGTCGGCGAAAGGCTCGACGAACTGCAGGGCGTCGCCCACGCGGCTGAGTGACGGATTGTCCGTGCCGATGGCGGTGGCGGTGCGACGCCAGACGATGGCGGCGATCTGCTGGTCGGCCACGTCCAGCAGCTCGGCCTCGGCGCCCAGGCCGCCCAGGCCGCCCGGAACCCGGACGCCCACGGGGCCAGGAATGAAAAAGCCCGCCGCTGCGGAAGCGGCTGAACCCGCGGGATTGGTGGGAATCACCTCGGTGACGGCGGCGCGCACCCGAGGCGTGGTCGGCGCGGCGTCCGGCCCGGCGATCTCGAAACGTTCGGAGAGCTCGAAGCAGAGCTGGGCGTCCACCTCGCGCAGCATCATCGTCTGCTCTTCGGGCGTCATCCAGGCCTTGGCGTTGGTGCTGGGGGCGAAGACCGTCGGCTCGATGCGGACCGACTGGATGCTCGCCAGGGCGGTTTTATCGGCGCGGTCCAGGGCGCCGGCGCGAACCATGTCGGTGCGGGGCGTCAGGTCCTCATAGCTGGACAGGAACTGACCCTGGGTGGGCGCGCCGGCGCATGCGGCGAGGCTCAGGAGGAGGGCGGGCGCGACGAGATGGGGGAGGGAGGTTTTCATGGCGACCTTTAACGCGGCCGCCTGACAGAGGCTCCGCTTTACCCCATGTACGCCGGCATCCATCCTTCGTATGCATCCTTAAGCTGTTCCAGAGGCAATTCGAACAGCCCGGCCACGCCGAGGTTTGCGCCCCCGGCCAGACCCACGCGACGCGCAGGAATCCCCGCAGCCTTGGCCGCCGCCAGCAGCGGGTCAGCGTCAGCCGCCGCCACCAGATAGCGGGCCTGATCCTCGCCGAACAGCTCGGCCTGAGGGGGCAGCGCGCCCTGAAGCTCCAGGGTCATGCCGACGCCGGACGCCAGGGCCATCTCGGCGGCGGCGGCGATCAGGCCGCCGTCGGACAGGTCATGGACCACGGCGATCTGCTCGCCCTCGATCATGTCGCGGACGAAGTCGCCGGTCCGGCGCTCGCGAGCCAGGTCGACCTTGGGGGGCGCGCCGTCCTCGCGGCCGAGGATTTCGCGCAGGTACATGCTGGCGCCCAGTTCGCCGCGGGTCTCCCCCAGCAGGACGAGCGCATCGCCGGGCTTCAGGCTGGAGAAGTCGGCATGGCGGTCATAGTCGGCGATCAGGCCGACGGCGCCGACGGTGGGGGTCGGCGGAATGGCCTGGCCGTTGGTCTCATTGTAGAGCGAGACATTGCCGCTCACGACCGGGAAGTCGAGCTCGCGGCAGGCCTGCGCCATGCCCTCGATAGCCCGGACGATCTGGCCCATGATCTCGGGCCGTTCGGGATTGCCGAAGTTGAGGTTGTCGGTGATGGCGATGGGGGTGGCGCCCACCGCCGTCAGGTTGCGCCACGCCTCGGCCACGGCCTGCTTGCCGCCCTCGAAGGGGTCGTTCAGCACGTAGCGCGGGGTGCAGTCAGAGGTGACGGCCAGGGCTTTCTTGGTCCCATGGACCCGCACGATGCCGGCGTCGGCGCCCGTGGCGGAGTCTTCCATCGTGTCGGCCATGACGTGGCGGTCGTACTGCTCCCAGATCCAGCGCTTGGACGCCATGTCGGGGCTGCCCATCAGCTGGCGGACGGCCGCGGCGTAATCCGCGGGGGCCGGCACGTCGGCGGCGACCAGGGTCGGCTGCGCGCTCGGCGCGACCCAGGGACGGTCATAGAGGGGCGCGTCGTCAGACAGGGGCGCCAGCGGGAGGTCGCAGACGATCTCGCCCTGGTGCTTCAGCACGATGCGACCGGTGTCGGTGGTCTGGCCGATGGTGGCGGCGTCCAGGCCCCACTTCTCGAAGATGCGCTGGCCATCGGCCTCGCGGCCGGGCTTGAGGATGGCCAGCATCCGCTCCTGGCTCTCCGACAGCATCATCTCATAGGCGCTCATGCCCTCTTCGCGCTGGGGCACGGCGTCAAGGTCAAGCTCGATGCCGACCCCGCCCTTGCCGGCCATCTCGACGGATGAGGAGGTGAGGCCGGCCGCGCCCATGTCCTGGATGGCGGCCACGGCGCCCGAGGCCATCAGCTCGAGGGTTGCCTCGATCAGCAGCTTTTCGGCGAAGGGGTCGCCGACCTGAACGGTGGGGCGCTTCTCGTCCGAGGCGTCGTCGAACTCGGCCGAGGCCATGGTGGCGCCATGGATGCCGTCGCGGCCGGTCTTGGAGCCGAAATAGACCACCGGCAGGCCAGGGCCGGGGGCGGCGGAATAGAAGATCTTGTCGGCGTCGGCCAGGCCCACGCACATGGCGTTGACCAGGATGTTGCCGTCATAGCCGCGGTGGAAGTTGGTCTCGCCGGCCACGGTGGGCACGCCGACGCAGTTGCCATAGCCGCCGATGCCGGCGACGACGCCAGACACCAGGCGCTTGGTCTTGGGGTGCGAAGGATCGCCAAAGCGCAGGGCGTTCAGCAGGGCCACAGGCCGCGCGCCCATGGTGAACACGTCGCGCATGATCCCGCCCACGCCTGTCGCCGCGCCCTGATAGGGCTCGATATAGGAGGGGTGGTTGTGGCTCTCCATCTTGAAGACGCAGGCCTGGCCATCGCCGATGTCCACGACGCCAGCGTTCTCGCCGGGCCCCTGGATCACCCGCGGTCCCGTCGTCGGGAATTTGCCCAGGTGTTTTCGGCTCGACTTGTAGGAGCAGTGCTCGCTCCACATGACCGAGAAGACGCCCAGTTCCACGAGGTTCGGCTCGCGGTTCAGGCGCTGGACGATCAGGTCATATTCCTCGGCCTTGAGGCCGAACTCGGCGGCCGTATCGGCCAGGGATTTCGCGGGCGCAGCGGTCATGGCGGCCTTCTAGAGCGCGTTCCGATAAGTGGGAACCGGTTATCGGAACCAAACGCGCTCAAGACTCGGAGTTTAGAGCCTGATTCAACGATCAGGCGATTGCGTCCGATCGCATCAGGCTCGGGCTGCAGAGCGACCGGGGGGTGACGCCGCACCCGCCAGGCCTTCGATGGCCTGGCGGGCTGGTCGTTCGGCGGACCGGAACGGCCCTTAGGCCTTGGCGGGGTTCACCAGGTACTTCTCGCCGGTCGCCTTGCGGGTGTAGGCGGCGACGGTCTCCGGCTTGAGCACCTCGGCCAGGGAGATCTCGGCCGTGTAGTGGCTGGCGAAGGTGGTGGTCAGCTCGGCCATCACCCTGTCGCGCAGCTTCTGGGCGTCGGCAGCCCCGATCTTCTGCAGGAAGTAGGTCAGCAGCCAGCCGCCCACGCCCCAGGCCATGCCGATGCTGCGGTCGATCTCGGTGCGGCGCAGCTCCAGGCCGCCATAGATGTAGACCTGCTTGTGAACCGGCGAGCCGTAGCGGCTGTAGACCTCGGCCTTGCGGTTGAGCGCCGCCTCCATGGCCACCAGGATCTTGTTGGCCAGATCGCCGCCGCCGATGGCGTCGAAGGCGAGCGTCGCGCCGGTCTCTTCCATGGCGTCGGTCAGATCGGCCATGAAGGTGTCGGACGTGCTGTCGAGGACGTACTTCGCGCCGATGTCGCGCAGGATCTTTGCCTGGGCGTCGCTGCGGACGATGTTCACCAGGGGGACGCCGTCCTTGAGGCAGATCTTGTTCAGCATCTGGCCGAGGTTCGAGGCCGCCGCGGTGTGGACCAGGGCCTTGTGGCCTTCGCGGCGCATGACCTCGACCATGCTGAGCGCAGTCAGCGGATTGACGAAGCACGAGGCGCCGTCGGCCGCCGTGGCGCCTTCCGGCAGGACCATCACCTCAGCCGCGCCCACCAGGCGATGTTCGGCGTACATGGCGCCGCCCAGCATGGCGACGGTCTTGCCCAGATAGGCTTCGGCGCCTTGGCCGGCCTTGATCACCAGGCCAGCGCCCTCGTTGCCCACGGCCAGGGACTGGTCCAGACGCGGACGAAGCGCGCCCATCCGCTGCGGCGGCACCTTGGCGGTGAGCGTGGCGTCGGCGCCCTCGCCGCTGGCCTTGAGCGTGGCCATGTCGGCCGGCCCGAGCAGCAGGCCGAGGTCCGAGGGGTTGATCGGCGAGGCCTGCACCTTCACGAGCAGTTGGCCCGGGCCGGGCTCGGGCGTCGGCACGCGCTCCAACGACAGGCGAAGCTCGCCGTCGGAGGTTATCAGTGACCGCAGTTCCAGGCCGGTGGTCTTCACAGCGTCGCTCATGGGCGTCTCCCTTGTTCCGTTGGCCGGGAACCTGGGGCGCCGTGGCGCGGGCCACAAGGCCGCGTCGTGGAAATCAGCCCTGGCCGTCGTCCCGGAAGTAGGGCTCGACCTCACCCTGCAGCTTCACCGTCACGGGATTGCCCTTGCGATCCAGGGTCTTGCCCACCGCCAGGCGGACCCAGCCCTCGCTGACGCAATATTCGTCGACATTGTTCTTTTCGACGCCCTTGAACCGCACGCCCACGCCGCGGGCCAGGGCCGCCTCGTCATAGTGGGGGCTGTCAGGATTGGTGGCCAGGCGATCGGGGGGCGTGTCGGTGGTCATGGTCGGGCTCCAGAGGTCGGAGCGGTTCATAGGCCGAACGCCGCGGCGCGCCAACCTTGGCGTCAGAGCCGTTTCAGGCCCTGATAAATGTCACCAAGGCCCAGGCGGCGATCAGCAGGGGGGCGAAATAGGCGCTGACGGCCGCTGCGCGGGCGGCCGTCCTCGGGCGGTATGCGAGCAGGAGGGCGAGCGCCAGGGCGGCCAGCATGATCACGCCGCTCCAGAGGACCGAACCGAAGCGCCAGCCTTCGGCGACGACGGCGCAGGCGAAGGCGGCCGCAAGGCCCGCAGCGCCGCCGGCCTTGGCCAGGGACTGTTCGCGGACGTCGAGGCGGCGGCCCACAGTCTCGACCTGATGCTTGGTCATGGAGACGCAAAGCGCGGCGAAACCGGCATAGGCCAGCAGGAAGGCGGCGGTCAGGATCATGCGGGCGCCTCCTCGGTTCGGTTCCGTCGGCGCGGCTTGGGCGCCGTGCGATAGGCGCCGGCCTTGAGGGCGCAGAAGGCCAGGGCGCCGCCCAGCGCCAGCAGGGTGAGGTCGAAGGCGACCATGGCCCAGTCGCTGGTCATCAGGTGGCTGACCAGGTTGCGCGAGGTGGTCGCGGCGCTCACCAGGGGCAGGGCGGCCACCAGGAAGGCCGAGGCCGACAGGGTCTCGACCCAGGCGCGCCTGGTCGGCCGGGCGCAGGCCCAGGCGATCATGGCCCCCCAGGCGATGAAGAAGGCGTGGACCTCCCACTCCGCGCGGCCCGCCATGCCGACCGGCAGCAGGCGGTTGGCCCACAGCATCGCGGCCATGCCGGCCGGCACGCCGGCTATGGTCCCGATGTTGAGCCGTTCCACCAGGCGGAAGCCGAAATGGGGGCGCTCGGGATCGGGCAGTTGGCTGCGACGCTTGACCGTCCAGAGAACAAGGCCAGTGGCCACCATGGCGCAGCCGGCCAGGCTGCACAGGAAATAGACCCAGCGCAGGATGGGATCGGCGAAGCGTCCCATGTGCAGGCCATACATGACCCGGTTGGTCAGCACGGCGGGGCCGGGCTGCGGGCTCGCCGTCATCAACTGGCCCGTGACGCCATTAAAGGTCAGGGTTCCGCCGGAATAGGCCAGCTGGTCGCCGGAATGGCGAGTGACCTCGATGACGGCCGAGGCGTCCCCCGGATTGCTGACATTGACGATCCACGGCCGCCCGCCGCCCCAGTGCGCGGAGGCGGTCGCCAGCACCTTGGGGAGATCGGCCAGGGGGGCTGCGACGCCGCTGCGCTCCACCTCCTCAGCCCTCGGGAACATGGCTTCGAAATAGGTCTCCGGCGCCTTGTAGTTCGCCGCGACGCCCCAGGGCATGTAGAGCCCCATCAGGGTGACCAGGCCCGTATAGGTGATCATCAGGTGGAAGGGCAGGGCCAAGACCGCCGTCAGGTTGTGGGCGTCCAGCCAGGATCTCTGGGCGGCCTTGCGTGGCCGGAAGGTGAAGAAGTCCTTGAAGATCCGCTTGTGGGTGACGACCCCGGAGGCGATCGCCACCAGCATGAACATGGCGCAGAGCCCCGCCACCCAGCGTCCCTGGAGCACCGGCAGATAGTGCATCTGGAAATGCACCCGATAGAAGAACTCGCCGCCCCGGGTGTCGCGGGGGCTCACGGGCTGGCCGGTCGCGGCGTCGAGGATCGCCCGGTTCTCGCTGCGGCCGCGTCCCCGCGGCGCCTCTTCGCCAGGCGTCGGCGCGGGACGCCAGAAGAGCCGCGCGGTGGCCTGGCGCTCGTCGGGCAGGGTGATCGACCAGCTCTTGGCGTCGGGCGCGGTCTTGGTCAGATAGGCGACGGCGCCCTGGGCGGCCTGGGCGTAGCTCGCCGGTCGGCCGGTTTCCGGCTCCATCCAGCGGGTGATCTCGGGGCGGAAATAGCTGGCCGTGCCGGTCATGAACATGGCGAACAGCACCCAGCCGAACACCAGACCCGACCAGGTGTGGAGCCAGGCCATGGACTGGCGGAACGATCCCTTCACAGCCGCGGCTCCATCAGCAGAGACAGCCAGATCAGCACCGCAAGGCCGGAGGCGACCAGGCAGCCATAGGCCCAGACCCGCCAGGCCTCGCGCGCGGCGAAGGCCCACATGGCGACCGCGGCGAAGACCGCAAATGAGATCAGGCTGCCGGTCATGGTCGCCTCAAGCCGCGGTACGGGCAGCCATCGGGCGAGGGCGGCGGCGGCCAGCGCGGCCAGCAGATAGCCCAGGCCGATGGCCGCGACCGTGCGGGCCGCGACATCGGCGCCTCGCCGCCAAGCGGGCGCACGTACGGCTCTTCCGCTCACGACCGGGTCTCCAGCCGCGGGGCTTTGAACGAGGGGGCCAAGGGCCAGGGGCAGAGCACGGAACAGCCTCCAGAGTTGGCGCGGGCAAGCCGCAGCCCCTTCCTAGCCGCATCGGCTCTAGTTGCAAACGATTCCTAATAGCGAAATATAGGTATCGCTCCGGAGTAGCGTTGGGCGGCGCTGCTGCGGCAGGATGGCCCCATGAGAGACATCACCCCTGAAGAGCGCGCCGCCGCCGCCGCGCGCCGCCTAGCCCTGGCGCCTGGCCGGGCGGCCGGGGTCACCGAGGCGGTGATCCAGGCCCAGGTCCACGCCTTCTACGGAAAGGTGCGGGCCGATCCCCTGCTGGGGCCGATCTTTGAGGCCAAGATCGCCGACTGGGACGACCACCTGGAGAAGCTCTGCGACTTCTGGTCCTCCGTCACCCTGGCGACGGGTCGCTTCAAGGGCGCGCCCATGCCGGCGCATATGCGCCTGACCGGAGTCGGGGCTGAGCACTTCGCCCACTGGCTGGGGATTTGGCGGGCGACGGCGGCGGAGACCTGCGAGCCGGCGGCGGCCGACCTGTTCATCGCCCGGGCCGAGATGATCGCCCAGAGCTTGCAGATGAGCATGGCGGTGGCGCGGGGCGAACTGCCGCCCGTGCGCTCAATGTCCTTGCGCTCAGCGCCGGTCGCCCAGGCCGATGAGCAGCGCGGCCGGCAGGATCAGGACGCCGGCCAGGACAAACGGCGCCCAGGTTCCCACGCCTGAGAACAGGAAGCCCGCCATCACCGGCCCCAGCACGCGGGCCGCAGCGCTGGACGCATTGTTGGCCCCGAGCGTCTCGCCCTGCCGTCCGGCCGGCGCCGCCCTGGAGATCAGCGATGACGTGGCCGGCTGGCTGGTGGTGTGACCGATCACCAGGATGATCATCAGGACGATAGCCACGGTGACGGGCGGCCCCAGGGCCTCCAGGAAGAGAAAGACGGCGGTGACGGTCAGGCCGATCAGCACGGTGGGGCGCTCGCCGATCCGCTGCACGGCCCAGCCAGCCAGCAGGCCCTGGCTCGTGGCCGCCGCGACGCCGGTCAGGGCCATGACGAAGCCGATCATCTTCGGGTCCCAGCCATATTCCGCAGCCCCCCACAGGCCGAAGATGGACCACATGGCCGAGAACCCGGCGAAGGACAGGAAGGTGCCGCCCATCAGCCGCCGCAGGACCGGGTCGGCCAGGGTGCTGGCCAGGGCCTGAAGCGGGCCGGGACGCTGGGCGCCGGCGGCCGCGCGGCTGCGGCTCTCGCGCACGAAGACAGCGGCGCCGATCGCGCCGGCGACGCAGAGGGCCGCGGCGGTGAGCAGGGGCGGCTGGAAGCCGGCTGCGCCGAGTTCCGGGCGCGCCAGCAGGCCGCCGAGCAGAGGCCCCACCACGAAGCCGATGCCGAAGGCCGAACCAATCAGCCCCAGGCGCCCGGCCAGCTTCTCCGGCGGGGTCACGTCGACGATATAGCCCTGGATGGTCGAGATATTGCCGCTGAAGACGCCGGCCACGGCGCGGGCGAGGACGGCGAACCAGATGTTGGGCGCATAGGCCAGGGCCACATAGCCCAGGGCGGCCATCAGAATGGTGCCCAGGATTACCGGCTTTCGGCCGATGCGGTCCGACAGCCGACCCCAGATGAGTTCGCCGAAGAACTGGCCCGCGGCGAACACCGCAAACATCAGCGTGACCTGCCAGGCGCTGGCGGAGAAGACCACGGCGTAGAAGGGCAGGAGCGGAATCACCACCCCAAAGCCGATCAGGCTCAGGAACACCACCCCCATCAGGACCGGGACGGCCAGAGGACTGGGGGGCGGCAGGGCGGACTGGACCGAAGACATGGGCCTGCGCATAGCCCGCCTTTGCCGATCAGGCCATTCTATTGCGCGGTTGTGGCTCGCGAAGTTTCGGCGACAGCGCTCAGGCGCTGGCGAGCGCGCTCTGGAACAGGAGCGCCCCATCGGCCGAGCCGAGCTCGGCCTCGAAGGCGCGGTCGGGGTGAGGCATCATGCCCAGCACATTGCCCTTGGCGTTGACGATGCCGGCGATGGCGCGCGCCGAGCCATTGGGATTGTTTTGGTACCGGAAGACCACCTGGCCCTCGCCCTCCAGCCGGTCGAGGGTGGCCTCGTCGGCGAAATAGTTCCCCTCGCCATTGCCCACCGTCATGACCACCTCGCGGCGGCCGCCATAGCCCGAGGTGAAGCGGGTCTGGGCGTTGGTCACCTCAAGGCTGACGGGCTTGCAGACATATTTCAGCCGCTCGTTCTGCAACAGGGCGCCGGGCAGGAGGCCCGCCTCGCAGAGCACCTGGAAGCCATTGCAGATGCCGACAGTGGCGACGCCGCGCTCGGCGGCGGCCTTGACCTCGGTCATCACCGGCGACAGGGCGGCCATGGCTCCGCAACGGAGATAATCGCCGTAGGAGAAGCCGCCCGGCAGAACGATCAGGTCGAGGCCCTCGGGCAGGCGGCTGTCGCCGTGCCAGACCATGTCGACTTGGGCGCCGGTGGAGCGCTCCACGGCGATCTTGCAATCGCGGTCGCAGTTGGAGCCGGGGAAGACGATGACGGCGGCTTTCATGTCGCGTTCGAACCTGGTCGTTCAAAGTGGGGCCGGCGGAGCGGCTGAAAGAAGCTGGGCCTCACCGCGCGGCGGCAAGCGATTCCCAGTAGGCGAGAAGCTGGTCGTATTCGGCGACGTCGCCGAAGGCGCAGCCTTCGTGCTCCATCACCCGCGCCCCGTCCCGCCGCGTGGCGGTCTGGACGAACACCGCCGGATGAGCCGGAGCCTGCGGCCGGGTCAGGATATAGGAAGCCCGGCCGGTCTCTTCATTGAAGATCTCGTAGGGCTCGCCAGGGGCGTCGGGCGCCGGTTTGACGCCGGGGCGGGCGAGGATCTCGCTGCGGATGGCGTCGAATCCCGCGGCGCAATTCAGCTCAAACGCCGCGACGGGCTCTGGGGCGGGCGGCGCGCAGGCGGTCAGGGCGAGCCCTGCGAGGCTGCACACCAGGCCGCCCCGGGCCCTCACGCCAGTTCGACCCGGTAGCTTTCGATGACCGTATTGGCCAGCAGCTTGTCGCACATGGCCTTGACCTCGGCCTCGGCCTCGGCGCGGTCGGCCGACTGGAGATCGAACTCGATGGTCTTGCCGACGCGGACGCCCTCGACGCCGGACCAGCCCAGGCCGTGCAGGGCCTGCTCGACGGCCTTGCCCTGGACGTCCAGGACGCCTGGCTTGAGGAAAACGTGGACCTTGGCCTTCACTAGTGGAGTCCTCCTTGGATCACGGTGGGCATCTCCTTCATGATGCCGAGGCGGCGCGCCACCTCGGTATAGCTCTCGATCACATCGCCCAGGTCGCGGCGGAAGCGGTCCTTGTCGAGCTTCTCGTTGGTGGTCGAATCCCACAGGCGGCAGGAGTCGGGGCTGATCTCATCGGCCAGGATGACCCGACCGAAGTCGTTCTCCCAGATGCGGCCGAACTCGATTTTGAAGTCCACCAGGGTGATGCCGACAGCGCCGAACAGGCCGGTGAGGAAGTCGTTCACCCGCAGGGTCAGCGCCATGATGTCGTCGATCTCCTGGGTCGAGGCCCAGTTGAAGGCGGTGATGTGCTCCTCGGTGACCATCGGGTCGTGGAGCTTGTCGTCCTTCAGGAAGAACTCGATGATCGAGCGGGGCAGGGCCTGGCCCTCGGGCAGACCCAGCCGCGTGGACAGCGAGCCTGCGGCGATGTTGCGGCAGACCACCTCCAGCGGAATGATCTCCACCTCGCGGATCAGCTGCTCGCGCAGGTTCAGGCGCTTGATGAAGTGGTTCTGCACGCCGATCGAGTTCAGGCGGGTCATCACATACTCGCTGATGCGATTGTTGATGACGCCCTTGCCCTCCAGCACGGCCTTCTTGGTCGCGTCGAAGGCGGTGGTGTCGTCCTTGAAATACTGGATCAAGGTGCCGGGCTCCGGACCCTCGTAGAGGATCTTGGCCTTGCCCTCGTAGATCTTTTTGCGGCGGGTCATCTGCAACGCCTTCTCCCAGAACGAGGGCTTGCCGCGGTCGGAAATGAAAAAACGCGCGCAGCGGACGTCCACGCGCGGTCCCGACTCGGCCTCTCGCTCGACATGAGGCGGGCGGAAATTAGCGGATGGTCGCGTGGCGCGCAAACCTGCGCTTGCCGCCATTGTGCGTCGCGCCGTCGCGCCTGCGAACGGCTGGCGACTTGTGTGTTTCGATTGCGGGCTCGCCCAGCGGGGGGTATGAGCCTGCGACGTGTCGCTTATCGGGGAACGCATGACCACGTTTGACGATCGTGAGCGGGGCTTCGAGAGGAAGTTCGCGCTCGATCAGGAACAGGAATTCAAGGCCAGCGCGCGGCGTAACCGCATGCTGGGCGAATGGGCGGCTGGCCTGATGGGCCTGGCCGAGGACCGTGTGGCGACCTACGCGCAAGCCGTGGTCCGCTCCGATCTCGAGCAACCCGGCGACGAGGACGTGCTGCGCAAGGTCTTTGAGGACCTGAAGGGCTCTGGCGTCCAGGTCTCCGAGGGCGAGGTCCGCATGAAGATGGACGAGTTCCTGGCCCAGGCCCGCGAACAGGTTCGCGCCGGGGAATAGTCTTGGCGGCCGCCCCAAGGCGTGGGCGGCTCCCATCTGCAAATCGACGGCGTTCTTGTCCGGCCTCTTCGTTTGAAGCGGCTGGTGGCGGCTTCGCGAGTCCTTTAGGTCGCAGCTCTCGGTGGGGTCGCCACCTTCGGAGCCTCGGGCTTCAGGCCCCAAAGTGGGCGAAGCGGGCCGACCCTGCGCACCCCCTCATAGACCAGCAGGCTGCCGCCCAGGGTCACGCCGACAAGCAGCGTGGCCTCCAGACCGATCGGCAGAGCCAGCGGCTTCAGGATAAATGCGGCGATCACCAGCAAGGTCTGGTGAGCGAGATAGCAGGGGAAGATGGCGTTCGTCAGATAGCGCCGGGCGGGTCCTTCCGCGTCCCGCAGATGCCGGCTGGCGAAGCCGAGTATGGCGATCAGGCTCGCCCACTGATCGATGGCGAACACCGTCCGCCTTGCGGCGATCGCCCCGGCCGACTCCCGGGCCACAATGTCGAGGAAAATCAGCGTCACGAGGGCGGCAAGGGCCGTGGCCAACAGGGGCCAGCGAAGCGCCTCGAAGCGCCGCCAGATGTCGTCGCGCCCCACCAGCACAAAGCCGAGAGCGAACAGGCCGAGGGACATGGCGTGATTGTACCAGTCGTTCGGCAGATGATTGGTCTGGCCAAAGATCGGGAACAGGACCAAGCGGCAGGCGGCCAGATAGGCCATCGGGACGAGAACCAGGCCCCAACCCTTGAAGGCTTTCTCCAGCAGGGACTCGGCCTTCGCGAGCCGAGAGTCGCGCCCCAACAGGGCCAGGGTCACAAGGCTGTAGACCCCGATATAGAGGATGAACCACAGGTGGTTCAGGGGCACGCCGTCGGCGAGGCCGCGGAACGAAAACTCCTTGAGCCAGAAGAGGGCGAAGCCCCCTGTCCACCACCCTTTGTCCAGGGCTTCCAGCCAGGCCTGAGGCGGGACCAGGACGAGGATGCCGAACAGCAGCGGGGGAACCAGGCGGGCCATGCGCGCGCCGACCACCTCCGGCGTTCGCCGCCGCACGGTCATGAACCGCAGCGCCGCGCCGGAGATGAGGAAGAGCAGGCTGAGGCGCCACGGATTGCTCGCGAGCGCCACGTACTGCAGCGCGTCGACGCGATGAAGGCTGTTCACGTGCCAGTCCCAAGGCGCGTAGACCAGACCCACATGATAGAGGATCAGAACGCCGAACGCGCCGATACGAAGCCAGTCGATGTCCGCGCGTCGCGCCGTCGAGGTGATCAAACCTTACGTCCTCCGGTGGCGGCCCCCATCTACGCGGTGAGGGTCCGTCGGCTCAGCTTGTTGAGAACGCCGAAGACCGAAAAAAGGCGCCTGCAACGCGATCGGGGTTAAGCCGCCCCGGCGGTCGGTGGCGCCGGTGGCGTCTGAGCCCCAGATCGGCTACCACAAATAGACCTGCTGACATGGCTGACGGCAATGGGCTTGCGAAGGCGGCCTTCGGCTGTCGTCGCGTTCCGCGTTTCGGAGATGCGATGCCCCACGACGACTCCCTGATTCTGACCCTGGTGGCAGGCTTCGTCCTGGCCTTTGTCTTTGGCATGCTGGCCAATCGGCTGAAGCTGTCGCCGCTGGTGGGCTACCTGCTGGCGGGGGTGGCTGTGGGTCCGTTCACGCCTGGATGGGTGGCCGATGTCTCCCTGGCGGGCCAGCTCGCCGAGATCGGGGTGATCCTGCTCATGTTCGGGGTGGGGCTTCACTTCTCGCCGGCCGATCTCCTCAAGGTGCGGCGGGTGGCCGTTCCAGGGGCAGTGGTGCAGATCGCCGTGGCGACGGCGCTGGGCTGGGGCGTGGGGCGGCTTCTGGGATTCTCTAACGGGGAGGCGGCGCTCTTCGGGCTGACCTTGTCGGTGGCCTCCACCGTCGTGCTGCTCCGCGCCATCGAAGAACGAAAGGCGCTCAAGACGGAGGCCGGCCAGACCGCCGTGGGCTGGCTTATCGTCGAGGACCTGGTGATGGTCATCGCCCTGGTCCTGGTGCCGCTGATGGCGCTCAACCAGGTGGGGACCAGCTCTGGCGCGGTGGCTCTGCAGATTGGCTCGACCCTGCTTCAGATCGCCATCTTCATCGCCTTCATGATGATCGTCGGCGCCCGGGTGCTACCGTGGCTGCTCGTCAGGATCGCGCACACCAAGTCACGGGAGCTCTTCACCCTGGGCGTCCTGGCCATCGCGCTGGGCATCGCCTACCTGGCCTATGCGGTGTTCGGGGCGTCCTTCGCCCTGGGGGCCTTTGTGGCCGGCGTGGTGCTGAGCAGTTCGCCGCTGGGCCACAACGCCGCCGAGCGGTCCCTGCCGCTGCGGGACGCCTTCGCCGTCTTGTTCTTCGTGTCGGTGGGCATGCTGTTCGATCCCGCCGTGATCGTCGATCGGCCCCTGGCGGTGATCGCCGTGGTGCTGATCGTGGTGGTCGGCAAGTCGGCCGCCGCCCTGGCCATCACCAGTCTGTTCAAGCTGGAGAAGCGCTCCAGCCTGATGATCGCCGCCAGCCTCGCCCAGATCGGCGAGTTCTCCTTCATCCTGGCGGGCGTCGGGGTGTCTGTCGGGATCATGGCCCGGGAGACCCACGACCTGGTGCTGGCCGGCGCCCTGATTTCGATCCTGGCCAACCCCTTCGTATTCCGGCTGGCCGATCGGCTGGGACGCTCAAAGGACGAGGAACCGCCCGCCGACGGCAGGGTAGAAGCGCCGGTCCCCGCGGGGCCGTGATTTAGGTCAGGCGCCTAGGCCTGCTCGCCGAACACCCGCGCGAAGACCGTGTCCACGTGCTTGAAATGGTAGCCGAGGTCGAACAGCGCCTCGAGTTCGTCGTCGGCCAGGGTGATCTCGGGATCGGCCTTGAGGAAGTCCAGGAAATTGCCCTCGCCGCGCCAGACCTTCATGGCGTTGCGCTGGACCGCCGCATAGCCGCCCTCTCGCGAGGAGCCCTTCTGCGTCAGGGCCAGCAGCACACGCTGGGAGTGGACCAGACCGCCCAGGCGGTCGAGGTTCTTGACCATGTTCTCCGGATAGACCACCAGCCGCTCCATCACGCCGGCCAGGCGGCGCAGGGCGAAGTCCATATGGATGGTGGCGTCCGGCGCGATGCCGCGCTCAACCGACGAGTGGCTGATGTCGCGCTCGTGCCACAGGGCGACGTTTTCCAACGCCGGGACGGCGGCCGAGCGGATCAGGCGAGCGAGGCCCGTGAGGTTCTCGGTGAGGATCGGGTTGCGTTTGTGCGGCATGGCGCTCGAGCCCTTCTGGCCCACGTCGAAGGCTTCCTCGGCCTCCAGCACCTCGGTGCGCTGCAGGTGGCGGATCTCGACGGCCAGGCGCTCGATGGACGAGGCGACGACGGCCAGGGCGCAGAAATAGGCCGCGTGGCGGTCGCGCGGGATCACCTGGGTGGAGACGGGCTCGACGGCCAGGCCCATCTTCTGCGCCACATGGGCTTCGACCTGCGGCGAGACATTGGCGAAGGTGCCCACGGCGCCGGAGATGGCGCAGGTGGCGATCTCGAACTTCGCCATGGCCAGGCGCTCCTTGGCGCGCTGGAACTCGGCGTAGTGGCCGGCGAGCTTGAGGCCGAAGGTGGTGGGCTCGGCGTGGATGGCGTGGCTGCGGCCGACGCAAGGGGTCATCCGATGCTCGAAGGCCCGCTTCTTCAGGGCCGCCAGCACCAGGTCCACATCCTCGATCAGCAGATCCGTGGCGCGGCTGAGCTGGACGGCCAGCGCGGTGTCGTTGACGTCCGACGAGGTCATGCCCTGGTGGAGGAATCGCGCCTCAGGCCCCACCACCTCGGTGACATGGGTCAGGAAGGCGATGACATCGTGCTTCACCTCGCGCTCGATGGCGTCGATCCGCTCGGCGTCCCAGACCACGTCACGGCCCTTGGCCCAGATGGTCTCCGCCGCTTCCTTCGGGATCACGCCCAATTCCGCCATGGCGTCGGCGGCGTGGGCCTCGATCTCGAACATGATCGAAAAGCGGGTCTGGGGCGACCAGATGTCGGCGGCGTCGGCGCGGGCGTAGCGGGGGATCATGGGCGGGCTCCTTGGACACCGGCTGATGGAGGCCAAGGCGCCCGCCTGTCAAGGCGAAGGGGTCAGTCTTCGCCCGACGCCGCCAGGGCCGAGGCCATGTCCTTGGGCAGGGTGATGGCCGCCAGCAGATAGTGGACGCCGGCCCAGGCATAGATCAGCAGGTTCCAGATGATGCCCTGGCGGGAGCCTTCGGCGATGGCTGCGCGACAGGCCGCATCCACCACAGGGCCAGCGCCGGGCGCGCCGATGCCGCCGGGGCAGAGGGTGAAGAAGTCCCCCATATTGTTGGCGGCGAACAGGTGCTGGCTGATCATGTCGATGCACCAGCCGCAGAAGGGCGGGCCAAAGCCCAGCGCGATCAGGTTCAGGACGAAGAACAGCAGGGCCGTGGCCGTGGCCCGCATCCGCAGGGACACTGCGTTCTGGATCACCCCGAAGGTCGGGCCCAGATAGGTATAGTGGAAGATGCCCGGCAGCAGGAGCAGGGCCGCGGCCCAGCGCCAGTCGTTCTGCAGATAGACGAGGATATAGAGCGGACAGGCGATCAGCAGGCCGATGGCCGGCACCAGCGCATACCAGCGCCCCGAGCGCTTGCCGGCCCAGTCGGTGAGGAAGCCGCCCATCAGGGTGCCGACGCCGGCGGCGACCCCGCCGATCAGGCCGAAGATCAGGCCGACGGTGGCCAGGTCCAGGCCGAACATGCGGATGAAGTAGGCCGCCTGATACTGGCCGGTGCCATAGCTGGCGAACGAGGCGATGGTGATGCCCGCCACCATGTGGAAGAAGCTCCAGCGCCCGAAGATGCGCTTGGCCACCGCCAGGATGGAGGGCGGCTTGATCGTCGCCGGGGGCACGGTTTCCTCGCCCTCGAGTACGGGCGTATCGACCACGGGCGCCTGTTCGGAATAGCCCCGGGGCGGCTCCTTGACGAAGAGCTTGAGGGCGATGGCCACCAGGATGCCCGGCAGGCCGACCAGGACGAAGGCCGCGCGCCAGGAGATGTTCTGGGCGATCCAGCCCCCGGCGACCGCGCCGAACATGGTCCCCAGCGGAATGCCGAACGAGTAGATCGACAGCGCCGTGGCGCGTCGGCGGGGCTCGTAATAGTCCGAGATCAGGGAATGGGCGGGCGGCGACAGCCCGGCCTCGCCGACGCCGACCCCCAGACGGAAGAGGATCAGCATAAGGAAGTTGTTGGCCATGCCGCAGAGCGCGGTGAACCCCGACCAGATGACGATCGAGATGGAGATGATGTTGACGCGGTTCCGCCGCTCGGCCAGCCGGGCGATGGGGATGCCCAGGGTGGTGTAGAGGAGGGCGAAGGCCAGGCCGCCCAGCAGGCCGAGCTGGGTGTCGGTGAGGCCGAGGTCGACCTTGATCGCCTGACCGATGGTCGAGATGATCGTGCGGTCGATGAAATTGAAGGTGTAGGCCAGGACCAGCAGGCCCAGGACGCTGGTTTTATAGCTCTCTGAATAGAGAGGCTTGGGCGCGATCGTCGCCCCCGGATCGATGGCCGTCACGTCTCACTCCCCCGAACTGTTATCGTCCTTTGGGGGCATCTGGACACAGGCTTGACCGCTGCGCCAGAGGGCAAAGCGGGTCTCGCCCGACGCTGGGATGCGCCGGGCGAGACGGCCTTAGCCGACGTGGTCTTCGCGGATGGTCTGGGTGGCCCGCCAGAAGCAGTAGAAGGCCACCAGCCCGAAGCTGGCCGACACGATGAGCGCCCAGCGGACGCCTTCGCCCGAGCCCATGTTCATGCCCACGGCGAAGTAGTCGCTGAGCAGGCCGACGGCGAGCGGGCCAAGGCCCAGGCCGATCAGGTTGATGATGAACAGCAGGATCGCCGAGGTCGTGGCGCGCATGTGCGGCGGCACGATCGACTGGGCCGTGCCATAGACCGGGCCATACCAGATGGTGCCGAGCAGGCCATTCACCGTCAGCAGCAACAGGGCGAGCGGCACGCTGCCGATCGTCACGGCGGCGATATAGATCGGGATGGTGATCAGCGAGGCGAGCGCCGGGGCGACCATCTGGGCGCGGAGATCGCGGGCGGCGAACTTGTCGGCGATGAAGCCGCCAAGCCAGGAGCCCAGCGCGCCGGCGGTGCCCGACATCAGGCCAAGCGCCAGCCCCAGGAAGCCGATCGACTGCAGATTATAGCCCACCGTGGCCCCGACCGTAGAGGCCAGGGACTGGACCTGCTCGGGATAGTTCCGGAGGAAGAAGGAGGCGGTGAACGGGGCGTGGCCATAGCCGATGAAGGCTTTGATGGCGGCGGCGAACGAGATGTGCCAGAAGGTCTTGCGGCCCTTGAGGAACTTCATCGTCTCGGGGAAGGTCGCCGAGCTGGTCTGGATCTTGACGGTGCGCCGGGCGAGCTCCTTGCGGGGCTCGGGCAGGGTGAAGATGGCCAGGATGGCGAACAGGATGCCCGGGACGCCCGCCACGAAGAAGGCGGTCCGCCAGCCATAGGCGTCAGCGATCAGACCGCCAAAGATCAGACCCAGGAGGCCGCCGATCGGCGTGCCCATGGAATAGAAGGCGAGCGCCGTGGATCGGTTTTCCTTGGGTACATAGTCGCTGATCAAGGAGTGGGCGGGCGGGGTGCAGCCCGCCTCGCCGACGCCGACGCCGATCCGGAAGAGGATCAGTTGCACGAAGTTCTGCGCCACGCCGCAAAGGGCGGTGAAGCCGCTCCAGACGGCCACGGCTGTGCCGATGATCAGCGGACGGTTGCCGCGCTCGGCCAGTCGGGCGATCGGAATGCCCAGGACGGTGTAGAAGAGGGCGAAGGCCAGACCACTCATCAGGCCGAGTTGCCAGTCGGCGAGACCGAGGTCCTGCTTGATCGGCTCGGCCAGGATGTTCACCACCTGGCGGTCGAGGAAGTTGATGGTGTAGATGCCGAGCAGCAGGCTCAAGGCGTAGGTCCGCACCGGTTTGGCGAGGGGCGTGATTCCCTCTGCCGGGGGAGCCGCCGTATCTGGCGCGGGCGCGCCCGGCGCGGTGGAATCTGTCATCTGGCTGGGTCTCCTGGGCATAAGGCTTCTTATCGTTGAGGCACTCTAGACAGGCTCTCCTGGGCTTGGGCAAGTGCGATACCCAGATTTCGAGGAGGTTAGGATGGAGCTGGTCATTGGGACGAAGCGCTGGTCCACCTGGTCGCTGCGCCCCTGGCTGGTGCTGCGCAAGGCCGGGGCCGAGTTCACCGAAACCCTCGTGGAGCTTCGCCAGGGGGAGGCGACCCAGGCTCAGATCGCCCCGCATTCCCCCTTCGGCCAGGTTCCGGTGCTGAAGGACGGCGAACTGATGATCTGGGACTCCCTGGCCATCTGTGAACACCTCGCCGAGCGTTTCCCAGACGCGCGCCTCTGGCCGGAAGATCCCGCCGCCCGCGCCCAGGCCCGCGCCGCCAGCGCGCTCATGCATTCGGGTTTTTCCGCCCTGCGCAGCGCCTGCCCCATGGCCTTGGACCAGGCGCCGGCGCCAATCGAGGTCACCGACGCCCTGGCCGCAGACCTGCGCCGTCTGGCCACCCTGTGGAACCTGATGCTGGACCGGCATGGCGGCCCATTCCTGGCCGGATCCTGGTCGATCGCCGACGCCTTCTTCACCCCCGTGGCTTCGCGCCTGCGAACCTACGAACTGGCCCTGACCGACTTCGGCGGGGGGCCAGAGGCCGACGCCTATGGGGCCCGCCTGCTCGAGGATGCCGACTTCCGGGCCTGGGAAGCGGACGCCCGGGCTGAGGCTCGCGCCGCCGTATAGGTGTCGACCGTGATTTAGCGGTGGGGCCGAATGGCGTTACACTGAGCCAGGAGGTCGCCATGGTCCGTTCCCTGTCATTGAGCGTGTTGGCGCCAGCCCTGGTCGCGACGACCGCCTTGGCCGCCTGCGAACCGGCCGGCGGCCCTGCGCCAAGCCCTGAAATCGTCGCGGTCGAGCCGGTGGCCCAGGCCCTGGGCAGCCGTCCGATTCTGGAAGACAGCGCCATTGTCTATCGCTGCGCCAATGGCGAGCGTCTGCGGGTTGATTATCGCCGGGACGAGACGGCGATCATCGAATATCGCGGCGAGACCAAGCTTCTCACCCTGGCGCCGGCGGCCAGCGGCGCGCGCTATGTGGGCGATGGCCAGCAGTGGTGGATCAAGGGCCAGATCGAGGGGGTCCTGAACAGGCTGGAGCCCGGCCAGGCGGTGGCCACGGCGGACGGGACCGTCTGCCGCGTGGCTACGGCCAGGCCCGCCCAGGCTGTCGGCGCAATTTCCACTGAACCGCCGCCCCCATGAGACCGCTATGCTGGCGCCGGCCGCACATTGATGCTAAGGTGACCGGACATTGCACTGGTTCGGTTGCTCTCCACGCCCGCTCTTCGGATCGAGCCCGAGCCTACTTCGATCCTCGCCGGCAATTCTGATGAACGCCCTCAAGGATGGGGGTGCGAACACTTGTGCTTGAACGACGCGGCCAGGACCCTCGTGGCCGCGCTGGACCTGCTGAACCTAGGAGGACCACCATGTCCACCCTCGAACGCGCCTATTTCCTCGCTCGCTCTGGCGAAGTCGCCGATCTGCCTGAACTGAAGCTGCGCCTGAAGGGCGAGGGCTTCCGCGCCGTTGACGCGTTGCTGGCCACCTATTCGGTCCGCCGCCATTTGCAGGCGATCTGTGCGGCCACCTTCCGGTCGGCCGAGGCCAATACCGAAACTCCCTCCGAACCCGAAGCCGCCGACGCGGCGCAACACGACGAAAGCTCCACATGAACCAAAACGACCGCACGAGTTTCTCTGAACGCCTGAAGACCGCCGCCGAAGCCAAGAAGGCCCTGCTGGCCAACTTCAAGCCCAAGCCCGCGGCCGTCGATCCCCAGTTCGCCGAACGCGCCGCCCTGCGCGAAGCTGAGCTGGAGCGGGTCCGTCAGGAGCGTCTGGCGGCCAAGGAAGCCAAGAAGCAGGCCGCCGCCGAGGCTGAAGAGGCCGCACGCCTGGCCGCTGAAGCCGTCGAGGCCGAAGCCCTCGAGGCCAAGCGCGGCGAGCGCAAGGCGCGCAAGGCCCTGACCAAGGCCGAGCAAAAGGAAGCTCGCGATCGTCGATACGCCGCCCGCAAGGCGCGCCAGTAAACATTTGAGACGCCAGGAGGGCGCGTTCGTCGCGCCCTCGACGCCTCCGCCCCATCGGCGAGGCGGAGCTACATCAGCCCCAACGCCTTGAAGCTCGCCACCCCGTCGCGCCCCACCACCAGGTGGTCGTGGACGGCGATGCGCAGGGTCCGGCCCGCCTCGACCACCTGCCGGGTCATATCCACATCCGCCGAGGACGGCGTCGGGTCGCCCGACGGATGGTTGTGCACCAGGATGATGGCGCTGGCCGACAGCTCGAGCGCCCGGCGCATCACCTCCCGCGGATAGACCGGCGCATGGTCCACCGTGCCGTGGTTCTGCACCTCATCGGCGATCAGTTGGTTCTTCTTATCCAGGAACAGAACCCGGAACTGCTCACGCGCCTCATGCGCCAGGGCCAGCTTCACATAGGCCAGCAACTGGCTCCATGAAGTGATCACCGTCCGCCGGGCGACCTGTTCGCGGCCGATGCGCAGGGCGGTGTGATGCAGCAGCTTCAGGTCCAGGGCCACCGATGGTCCGACCCCCTTGACGCTGCGCAGCTCGGCCACCGAGGCGCCGAGCACGGCGGCGAGCGAGCCGAACCGGGCCAGCAAGGCCTTTGCTAACGGTTTGACGTCGCCTCTGGGGATCGAGCGAAAGAGATGCATCTCCAACAGCTCGTAGTCGGGGAGGGCTTCGATCCCGCCCTTCAGCGCCCGGTCGCGCAAACGTTCCCGATGACCCAGATGATGCGGCGCGACGGCCGCAGCGCCCCAGAGCTCAGCCTGGCGGGAGAGGTCTTCGGAAAGGCCGGCGGCGTCGGACATGGGACCAGAATGTTCCTCATCCGTTCTGGATTGGCAAGGCCCGATCTGGTGATGATTTCGCCGAGGCTTCAGGTTTCAAGCCAAACAGGGGCCGGAGCAGGCCGGTCCGGCGGACGATCTCATAGGTCACGCCGCACGTGGCGACGGTGAGGCCGATCAGGAGGGCCGCCTCCAGGCCCTGAGGCAGGCCCACCCGCGCCAGATGGTGACCGGCGACGACAATCACGGTCTGGTGGACGATGTAATAGGGGAAGACCGCCAGGGTCAGGTAGCTCAGGGCCGGGTGGCTGCGGTTGAGGTGTCTGGCGCCGAACCCCAGAATGGCGACGATGGCGCACCACTGATCGACCGCATAGACGAACCGCATGGTCACGACGAGGCCGGCGGCCGGGGCGGTCGTGGCGTCCCGCCAGGTCCAGGCATAGAGGCTGAAGGCCAGGTAGGCGCAGATCGCCAGGCCGAGGGCCGGCCAGCGCAGCGCGATCAGGCGGTCCCGGATGATCCCGGACTTGGCCGTGAGATAGCCGAACAGGAACATGCTGAACGACAGGACGTGATTGTACCCGTCGTCCACCAGGGTGTGGGTCACCCCGAACCTCGGCAGCAGGATGGCCCGAGCCAGCCCCAGAAACGCGATGGGAGCGACCACGAGCGCCCAGGCCGGCAGCCGCTCGAGCTGCTGCTCCAGGCCACGCAAGGCCGGCTTCGCCCACACGATGAGGCCGGCCAGGGCCAGGGTGTAGACCAGCAGATAGGCCACGAACCACAGGTGGTTCCAGGTCGGTGTGATCAGGCAGCCGTCGGCGTCGCACCAGTTTCCCGAGGCGGTCAGGTAGCGGCCATAGAAGGCGAGATAGCCCTGGTCGAAGCTCAGCTGTTCGACGATCTCGTAGTAGGACTGCGGCGGGACGATGATCAGCATCCCAAAGACCAGCGGCGGCAGAAGCCGGGCCGTGCGCTGTCGGGCCAAGACGCCGGGCGCGAGCTTGTCGGCCATGAAGCGAGTGGCCGCGCCCGAGACCAGGAACAGCAGGGAGAGCCGCCAGGGATTGGTGAGCAGCATCACCGGCTCCAGCCATGCGATCGGCTGCGGGCTCTTCACGTGCCAGTCCCACGGCACATAGAACATGCCCACGTGATAAAGGATCAGCAGCAGGAAGGCGCCGATGCGGATCCAGTCCAGGTCATGGCGGCGCAGGCCGGGGTCGCTCATGGCGCAAACTCCATCTCAGGGCGTTCGCCTCCTTCGTCAGGGGATCGTCCGGCTGGCGAAAGGCCTCTGGGACAAGCGGCGCGGCGGCGGGGACGAGCGGCGCGGGCCAGACTGGCTCGCCTGGCTTGCGACCGACCCGGCGGGCCGCCAGCTGGTCCTCGGCTGGGGCGTGGTGCTGATCGCCGCCGCCGCGGTCTGCCTGCTCAACGTGCTGGGATTCACCCAGGGTGGGCGAGGCCGGGTCGTCGAACACCTGGTCTATGAGGGCTCGAGCTGGCTTGCGATCGCGCTCCTGGCTTGGCTGCCGTGGGTGGCGCTCAGGGGGACCAGGACATGGCGGTGGCCCGCGCGGGTGGTGGCTCAGGCCGTGGGCGCCCTGGTCTTCTCCCTTTTGCATGTGGGGCTGTTCATCCTGTTTCGCGCCACGGCCTTTGGCGTCCTCGATCACCCCTATGACCCGGTCATGGCCATGGCCGAGTACCGCTACGAGGTCTGGAAGGACGTGCTGGCCTACGCCATGTTCGCCGGCTGCTATGGGCTGGTCGGGCGATTGGACACCGCGCGGCCTGCCGAGCCCGGGCCCACGGCGCCCCTGTTGGACGACGTCTTCGACATCCGCGACGGCGCCCGACTGGCGCGCGTGCGGCTGGACGACATCCTGGCGGTGCGCAGCGCGGGCAACTATGCGCAGTTTCATCTGCGCGACGGGCGCCGGCCGCTGATGCGCAGCTCGCTGGCCGCCCTGGAGTCTGAACTGGCGCCCAGGGGGTTCTGCCGGACACACAAGTCCTGGCTGGTGAACAGCCGGGCCGTGCGGGGCCTGACGCCAGAGGGCTCCGGCGATTATGAGGTGGCGCTCGAGGGAGGCCTCAGCGCGCCCCTGTCGCGACGATATCCACAAAGCCTGCTACGCCTGCGATCATCTCAAGTCCCGTGACGCGGGTGAATTCGAAGGAAAGCTCGAGGTCAGCTCTGGGACGAGCGCCCGATGGGCGCTATCACCGCCGCCATGACCCAGACTCGCCAGATCCACCTCGTCCGCCGTCCGAACGGCAAACCTGTCGCCGCTGATTTCGCCCTGGTGGAGGTCCCCGTGGCCGACGCCGGCGAAGGGGAAATCCAGGTGAGCGCGCTGATCATGTCGGTGGACCCCTATATGCGGCCGCGCCTCGACGCCGATCAGGCCCTGGACGCGCCCCTGCTGGGCGGCGGCATCGGCCGGGTGGTCCAGTCTCGGAACCCGAAGTTCAAGGAAGGCGATCTGGTCCGGCACGGGGCGGGGTTCCGTGAGACCTTCGTCTCGGACGGCAAGGGCGTCTCGCGCCTGCAGCGCGACCCGGAGCTGCCGCTGAGCGTCTATATGCACGCCCTGGGCGGCACCGGCATCACGGCCTATGGCGGCCTGCTCGAGACGGGCGCTCTCAAGGACGGCGAGCAGGTTTTCATCTCCACGGCCGCCGGCGCGGTTGGCTCGGTGGCCGCCCAGATCGCCAAGATCAAGGGCTGCTATGTGGTCGGCTCGACCGGCTCGGACGACAAGGCCGCCTGGCTGCGGGACGAGGTCGGGCTCGACGCGGTCATCAACTACAAGACCCAGGACCTGGCCCAGGCCCTGAAGGACGCCACCCCCAACGGCATCGACGTCTATTTCGAAAATGTCGGCGGCGCCCATCTGGACGCCGCCCTGCCACGGATGAATGTCCGCGGCCGCATCCCCGTCTGCGGCATGATCTCGACCTATAATGGCGGCGGCGAAGGGGTGCAGAACCTGTTCAGCCTGATCTATGGCCGCATCCGCATGGAAGGCTTCGTAGCCAGCGACTTCGCCCACCTGAACGCCGCCTTCGTCGCCGACATGACCGAATGGCTGAAGTCAGGACAGATCAAGTATCAGGAGACGGTGCTCGACGGCTTCGAGCGTGCGCCCGAAGGCCTGATTGGGCTGTTCGAAGGCGCCAACAGCGGCAAGATGCTGATCCACATCGCCGACTGAGGCGCGATCTGCCTCAGGCCGTCTCGATGGGCGGCTGGAAGAGGCCGGCTGGGGAGGCGGTGAAGATCTCGGCGCCGTCTTCGGTCACGCCGATGGAGTGCTCGCACTGGGCCGAGAGGGACTTGTCCCGGGTGACCGCGGTCCAGCCGTCGGCCAGCACCTTCACCGCCGGCTTACCCAGGTTCACCATGGGCTCGATGGTGAAGAACATGCCGGCCTTCAGCACCTCGCCCTGACCCGGCTGGCCGAAGTGAAGGATGTTCGGGGCGTCGTGGAACACCTTGCCCAGGCCATGGCCGCAAAAGTCGCGGACCACGGAGCAGCGCATGGACTCCACATAGGACTGGATGGCGTAGCCGATGTCGCCGGTGGTGGCGCCCGGCTTCACCGCCGCGATGCCGCGGGCGATGGACTCGTATGTGACCTCCACCAGGCGCTTGGACCGGGCCGAGACCGGGCCGACCCCATACATGCGGCTGTGATCGCCATGCCAGCCGTCGATGATGCAGGTGACGTCGATATTGGCGATGTCGCCTTCGCGCAGCACCCGCTCGCCGGGAATGCCGTGGCAGACCACGTGGTTGACCGAGATGCAGACCGTCTTCGAATAGCCCCGATAGAAGAGGCAGGCCGGCAGGGCGCCGTGATCGAGGATGAATTCGCGGGCCAGACGGTCCAGGTCGTCGGTGACGACGCCGGGCACGACATAGGGCGTCAGCATGTCCAGGCATTCGGCGGCCAGTCGGCCGGCCTTGCGCATGCCCTCGAAGCCCTCGGGCCCGTGGGTGCGGATCTGGCCGTCGCGGTACTCGGCTTCAAGAACGTCGGTGGTGCTCATGGCGGTGCGAAACTCCCGGTCCGTCTGCAGTCAGCCAGCCGGCCAAGGGGCGGCGCAGGCGAAACGTCTGAATGAGGGCTATGTCGCAATCCTAGCACAAAACTTCAACGCCCGCCGCAGGTCCATCCGCGGCGGGCGTTGGCAGTCACCTACCAGGCGATGGAGGCTGTCGCGGCCAGGGCGTGGCTTTCGCTCTGATCGGACGCGCCGTAGCGGTAGTTGAAGCTGAGGCGGGTGTTGGCGCCGGCCATCGCCTCCACCCCGGCCGACAGGCGCAGGCTGGTGCGGCCGGGCGAAGCGGCGCGGCTGGTGAAGGTCGCGCCATCGAGACTGGCCTCGCTGCGGCCCTCCACATCGGCGAACTCCTGAAGCACGAAGGCCGAGGCCTGCGGCTTCAGGGTCAGGCCGCCCCACGGCGTCTGGCGACTGACTCGCACGCCGACGCGGCCCTGAACGGCCTCGCGGGTGGCGGCGGACAAATCCAGGGCCGTGAGGGCCGAGCCCTGTTCGACCACGGCGTCACGCTCGATGCGGTCGGCGGCCAGGCCGGCGGCGAGGGTGACGTCCAGGGCCCGGAAACCCAGCTCGCGGCCGGCCTCAAGATCGACCCCATAGGCCTCGCCTTGCGGCTTGGCGAAGACGGTCTGGGGACCGGCCGGGAGGGCGAGGGTCCTCGTCGTCTTGTAGCTGTCGCGGCTCACCGACACTGCACCGTCGATATAATGCGGCCCCTGGCGCCAGCCGGCGTAGACGAGGCCCTGATGGGAGAATGTGGTCGCAGCACCCATGGCGGCCGCGTCCACGTCCGTCTCGGAATAGCCGACGGCGGCGCCCACCAGCAGGCGGTCGCCAAGGCGGCGATCGGCGCCGACGGCGACATGGGTGCGCTCGCTGTCATAGCCCAGGGCCCAGGCGTCGGCTTCGACGTCCCAGGTTTCGACATTCACCCGGCCCCACACCCGCTGATCGGTGTCGAAACCGTCAGTGATGCGGGCATGAAGCGGCGCGCGCGCGGCGCGCTGGCTCTGCAACATTGTGTCGAGGGTTGCGGCGTGGATTTCGCCTGAGACCTGATGCAGGGTCAAAGCCGTCTGATCGACATTGAGACCGGCCAGGCTGCGGGTGAACGGCGCGGCCTGGGCGCGCTCATGGGCGGCCGGGCGCACGGTGTCGAGGGCCGCGCCCACGGCCTGGCCGTTGGCGCGTCCGGCCAGGACGGCGTAGCGGTCGGGCGTGACCACCAGGATCACGGCGTCCGGCTGATAGACCACCTCAAAGCGGGCGTTGGCCGGCATGCCGTTGGCCGGCTGGACGATGGCCTCATAGGCGCCGATGACGCCGCCCTGCGCCGTAATCACCTGGAAGGCGTCGCCAATGGACGGGGTGAAGCTGTTGGTCGCAGCGCCTGTGATGCCCCGGGTGATCGGCGCGATGGTTCCGCCTGCGGTATAGACGCCGCCAGCGCCGGTCAGGACCAGGGTGTCATAATGCCCCGCGCCGATCCCGGCGGTACGTCCGTCAATATCGAGCGCGAGGGTGCTGCCCGCCGCCTGGGTCAGGCTACCGGCGATCACCAGGCGGCCAGGGGAATTGCCTGGCGCGATGACGCCGTTGGCGACGACATCGCCGGCGATGCTGCCGCTGCCGCCCATCTCTCCGCCGGCCTCAACCCAGACGTTTCCGGCGAAGAGGTTATTGAAGCTGAGGCGGCCTTCCTCGACGCAGGCGCCGATGGCGTTGGCGCCGGCGGCGAGCAGGTTGAGATGGCCGAGGCCGACCTTGGTGAAGCAGGCGTTTCCGGCGATGGCGCCGGTGAGGTTCACCGTGTGGCCGCCAGTGTCGAACTGGCTGTTAGCGCCGTTGACGACCACGGACTGGTCCATGGCGAAGTCGCCGCCGACCGCGAAGCTTCCGCCCGTCTGCAGGAGGATCACCCCACCGGAGGCGCCCAGAGCCTGCTGGTTCTCGACCACGACGCGGCCCTGCTGGATGTCCAGAAGGCCGTGGTCATTGACGCCGCTGAGGGTGAGCACGCCCGCGCCGAGCTTCTGGACCGCGCCGCCGCCGGTGATATCGCCGTTCAGGCGCATCTGGTGATCGCCGGTGTCGATCCCGCCCCCTTGCCCGGCGCCGATGTTAAGGGACTGGCCGACCGTGACGTCGCCCAGCGTGCGCAGTTGGGCGCCTTCGGAGATCGAGATGTGGCTGCCTGCGCCGCCCAGGGCGCCGACATGGTTGAAGGCCAGGACGCCCCCCGCCAGACGGATGCCGGCATAGGTGTTTTCGCCGGTCAGGGTCAGAACGCCGCGGCCGGTCTTGGTGAGCTGGCCCACCCCGGTGACCGCGCCCGACAGCGTCAGGTCGTGGCCGGCGGTGTCGATGGTGCCGCCCGCTGCGAGAATGGTGAAATCGATGTCGGTGGCGCCGGTGGAACCCAGGGTCAGAGCGCCGCCGTCGAACACCGGGATGACCTCGCCGGTCTTCAGCTGGTCGACGCTGTAGGATGCGCTGGTGTCGATCGTGGGCGGCGGCGGTGGCGGTTGGGCGGTTTGAGCGCCGCCGCCGCTGCTGGCCTGGACGGCCGCGGCGATGTCGGTGCCGAAGATGTAGCGATAGGTCAGGGTGATGCTCGAGCCGCTTAGCAGCGTGCCGATATCGAAGCCCAGCCCGATGGTGTTGTCGCCATTGCCGACATTGGTCCCGGCGAGATAGGGCGCGGTCGCAGGCGTCCAGCTCGTGACGGCGGAATTGTGGGTCGTCGCGTCGTTGGTATAGAGCCCGATGACGTATTTGGAGGCCAGCGCCTCAGCATAGACCAGGTCGGATTCCGGCACGCCGGTGGCGCCGCGGAAGTTGTTGGTGGCGCTTGAGTCCCCTGCGGCGGCCACCGCATCGGGATCGATAAATCGCGCAAAGGTCAGGTTCGTAAGATCGACCAGCGCCTCGATCGTCGTGCCGATGTTGAGCTGTTGGCCATCGTTGTTGAACGCGTAGTCGTGGGTGATGTTGAACAACCCGCCAAAGGCTCCGGTCCAGACGGCTCGGTTGTCGCTGGTCGTGCCGTCATGGGCGACGCCATTATAGCTGGTCAGGATGCCGCTAATATTGGCCGAGCCCAGGTTGGAATTGTTGTTCGTCGCGGTGAAGGCTGAGCCCGCGACGCCGCTGATCGTGAAGCCTTCAAAGGGAGACCCAGGCGTCAGGTAGTCGTAGGCGGGATTGAAGGTTCCCATGCCAGTCCCGTCATAGAGCACGCCGGGCGATGTGTTGCCGCCGACCCCCAGGGTGCCTTTGTCGTTGAGCCCGATCTTGATGTAGTCGCCGCTCAAGACCTCATTGGAAAGGGGTGCGGCGGCGGCCGTCGCCGGCAGACCTAAGGCGACGCCGGCCAGGGCGGCGAGGACAAGGCGCGAGGCGCCGGAAATCCGCGCGTGGCGGGCGGTGGCGAGCGGCAAGACGCCGGAAAGCAAGTGAGCAGACACGGAAGATCCCCAACTGAAATGACCGTTGGAGCTATCGCGAAGGGGAATGGGCGGAGCGTTACTGACCGCTGCGACATGATCGCGCAGGATTTAGGGGGCGTCGGACCTAAGATGTTGAAAAATCAAGTATCGAGGATCGACCCATGCGGGGTGCGACTTAACGCGCCCAGGTCATGCGGCGGACGATGCGAACGTAGTCCGGCGTGAGATCGCATCCGTAGATCAGCACTTCGACCCCTTGGTCGGCCGCATCAGAAAGCCCCTGGGCGAAGGCCGGGTCGAGGTCGTGACAGGCGGCGAAGGTGTCGCAGTCGGTGCGCTGGACGACGAACAAGGCCACGGCCCGGTCGCCCTGTGCGGCCATGGCCACGAGTTCGCGCAGGTGTTTTGTCGAGCGGGCCGCCACGCAGTCGGGGAATTCCGCCAGGGTTCCGGCGCGCCGGAGATGGCAGTTCTTCACCTCCAGCCAGCAGCGGGGGCGGTCGGGCGCCTCCAGCAGAAAGTCGATGCGGCTGGCCTGACCGTACTTCACCTCGCGGCGGTGGCTGGCATAGCCGGTGAGTTCGGGGATCGCGTCCGCCGCCAGGGCTTCTGCCACAAGGCGGTTGGGATGCATGGTGTTGATCCCCACCAGGCCGCCGTCGACCTCGACCAGTTCGAGCGTGTGGGCGAGCTTGCGCTTGGGGTCCGGCGAGCGTGAGACCCACACCGGGAGGCCCGGCATGTTCAGACCCAGCATGGCGCCGGGATTGGGGCAGTGGGCTGTGATCTCCGTCCCGTCCTCCAGGACGATATCGGCCAGGAAGCGCTTGTAGCGTTGCACGAGCTGGCCGCGCTTGAGCGGTTGCGGGAAATCCATCGGTGGCGTTAGTCCGTACCTTGAGACGTCAGTCAGGGTTTAGGTGAGGATGGGCGCGATGGACAGGACCGAGGGCGAGGCTTTGGACCCCTTCACGGCGGGGCGGGTTACCGCAGCAGTGCTGATCATCGGCGACGAGATCCTGTCGGGCCGCACCCGCGACACCAATCTTGGCGACATCGCCCGCTATCTCGGCGCCCATGGGGTGGAGCTGGCCGAAGCCCGCACGGTGTCGGACGTGCTGGAGGAGATCGTCGCGGCGCTTAACGCCCTGCGCGCCCGCTATGACTATGTGATCACCACCGGCGGGATCGGCCCCACCCATGACGACATCACCGCCGACGCGGTGGCCGCAGCCTTCGGCGTCGAACTGGTCGAACACCCCGACATCCTGGCCATGATGACGGCCCGCTGGGGGGCTGAGGTGAATGCCGCGCGTCGGCGGATGGCGCGGATCCCGGTGGGGGGCGTGCTGGTGAACAACCCCGTCCAGGGGCCGCCGGGCTTCACCATCGGCAATGTCTTCGTCCTGGCTGGCGTGCCGCAGATCATGCGGGGCATGCTGCAGGATGTCGGGCCGCGGCTGAAGGGCGGCGCGGTCGTGGTTTCGCGCACCCTGCGGGTCGAGGGCTCAGGGGAGGGCGCGATCGCTGCGCCCCTCGAGGGGCTGGCCAAGGCGCACCCCGCGCTCTCGCTGGGCAGCTACCCCTTCTATGGGGCCGACGGGTTCGGTTCGAACCTGGTGATCCGAGGCCGCGACCCCGATGAGGTCGAGACCACCCTGAACGAGCTCATCGCAGTGTTGCGTGAGGCCGGCATCGAGCAGGTGCAGGTCATCGAAACGCCGGCCTGACCCACGGCCCGGCGCGCGCCCGCCCGATGGTGTCAGGAGAGGGCGGTCTGGGCCGGCTGGCCGTAGGGCTGCGACGGAGTCTGGACGCGGCGGCTCTTGGCCGGCCGATAGGTCTGGGCCCGGGTGGTCTTCAGGCCGTCGAGGCCATGGCGCTCGAACAGGCTGAGCCAGCCCGCGATCTCCTCGGTCGACAGCTTGTAGAGGGCGACCGCCTCGCGCAGGGAGATCAGCTCGGCGCGAATGGCCAGCAAAAGCTCGGCCTTTCGCCGGGCGTTCCACCGCACCGTGTCGGGCGAGGGCAGGGTGTCGCGGGTGATCGGGTAGCCCAGGGGGCCGACGACGGCGCGAAGGATATCGCCTGGCTGGCTCATTGGGGTCTTCCTTCCGGGGGCGGCGCGTGCGTTCGCCCGGTAAATGGATCAAGCAGGCGCGAGAGCAGCTGAGCGCCGACGGGGCGCGGCTCCCGGGCCGGCGGTTGGAAACTGCGCGATTCCTCCATGGGGAAGGGCACGATCACGGCGGCCTCGCCGCCTTCTGGCGGATTGCGCAGGGCCTCCTCGCCGATCGCCCAGACCTCGTGCAGGCGAGCGGCCACCAGAAAGGCGGTGAACTCGGTCTCCAGTGCTTCGGCATGGGCGCGCGCCATGCGTGCGCAGGCGGCGGGCGCATGTTCGCGAAGCCGGCGGTTCTCGTAGAATTCCTGGCCCTCGACCACCCGCCGCGCCTCTTCGATGGCGGCGATGGGCAGCAGGGAGTCCTCGGCCTTGCGGCTGGCGATAACCACCGTCTCGCGGGCCACGGCCAGGCGCAGCATCAAGAGGCCGGCCAGAGCATCAGACCCGGGGCGCCAGCGCAGGCGTCCATGACTGGGCGCCAGGGTCCATTCGGCCCGGAACTTCAGCGCAATGGTGGCGAAGGTGTCCAGCAGGCAATATTCAACCACCCGCCGGTCGCCATCCTGACTGAGCAGGCCAGAACCGAAGAAATAGGGCGCCGCTGGCTGCGGCGCGTCTACGGCGCCCGGTTCCCGGCGCAATTCAAGATTGAAAATCTGAGCTGAAGGGGCGTCCGGCGAGATCACTGGAGGGCCTCCCAGTCGTAGGGGAGCTCCAGGGGTTGCGCACGTTGAACGAACTCCCGGATCGCCTCTTGCGCGAGTGTCAGGCTGTAGGCCGAACCCGGCCCCGGGGTGATCATGCCCCGTTCTGAAAGGATGCGAAGCTTGCGCCGAACGGTCTCTCTAGGGATGCCGGTCATTGATGCGATGCTGAACGCGGACAAAGTCGCTGTGACTTCATCTGCCAAATCGTCTTCGTTCAGGCCGACGGATTTTACAGCCTCTGCCGCTAGGGCAAGCAAAAAGGCCGTATATATATAAAGGGCCTCTGCATCATTGCCGCACTTCGCGCGCCACGATGAAGTCAGCTTGAACAGCGTGCTTGCCGCCAAGTGGAAGCGGTACATCATAGAAGTGAAATTATCAGAAGAATGAGATTTCACTCTCGCAATGGGCCAATGGGCTGAAGCTTCGGTGACCATGATAACCTCGCAAGTTCCACTCTAAGGTGGTCACCTGCGACACTTTGGCAAGCAAGTCGGTGCGCAATATGGGCGCCGCATGCCCAAATTGGATGGTTAATGAACCGTTAAGGGGCGGCTTATGATCGAAATGCGCCGGCTCTGGGGGGAAGCTTGAGCACACCAGCCCAATGGCCATTGGCGATCAGAAAGCGCAAGGGCCGCGCCGAAAAAATTCGCCTATCACGGGTGTTTCGTCGGGGCTCAACAACGTCCACTTTGCCCGCTTCGGTAGCAAGCCTGGCCTTGGGCGGGCGAAAAGTTGGGACCGCGACACAGGCCGCAACAATTGGGCAATGGCCCGACGCAAGCATGAATATGGTCGAATGACGCTTGTCTGCGTTTCTCTAGAACATCTTACGCAGGGGAATGGCGAGGTTCGCCTAGGCTCCTGCTTCTCCAGGCTGTAGACCCCCGAGGCCATGCTCCAAGCCCCCCTAGCAACCAACGTCCTCCAGCCGCCTCATTTCGGCCGACCACGGAAGGGCGGTCCCTTGCGGATCGCCTTCCTGTCCTATCGATCCGACCCTCGCGTCGGCGGGCAGGGCGTGTATCTTTTCCAGGCGGCGAGGGCGCTGGCGGCGCGCGGCCACAAGGTCGATATTCTGTCAGGGCCGCCCTATCCCGACCTGCCGGCGGGCGTCGAGCTCGTGAAAATCCCGTCTCTGGACCTCTATGCCCAACCCCATAATGGGCACCTGTCCCTGCGATTGAAGCATCTGCTGAGCTGGACGGACCTGGCTGAGTATTTCGGCCACCTGTCTGGCAAGTTCATGGAGCCCTATACGTTCGGCCGCCGGGTCGCTCGCCATCTGCGCGCTCATGCTGGCGATTATGACGTGGTCATCGACAACCAGTCGCTCTGCTATGGCCTGCTGGACGCTCGGCGCCTCGGCCTGCCCGTGGTCGGCGTGATCCACCATCCGATCCGGCGAGACCTGGAACTGGCCCTCGACGCCGAACCCAATTGGAAGGTCCGTTGGCTGATCCGACGTTGGTACAGCTTCCTGTCGATGCAGGAGCATGTGGCCCCCAAGCTCGACCGGGTGATCGTGGTGTCCAAGAGCGCTGGGCGTGACGTCGCCCAGTATCTGAACATTGCGCCTGAACGGATGACCGCCATCCCCATTGGCGTCGATCAGAATGTCTTCCGGCCACAGCCGGATCTGCGTCGGCGCGAGCGGCGGCTGCTGACCACGGCCAGCGCCGACGTGCCCTTGAAAGGGCTGGGGGTGCTGATCCAGGCCTATGCCGACCTGCTGCCGGCCTATCCGGACCTGGAGCTGGTGGTGATCGGCAAGCTCAAGCCGGACGGCCCGACGGGAAAGCTGCTCAACAGCCTCGGCCTGGCCGATCGGGTCACCTTCATCAGCGACCTGACCGGCGAGGAGATGGCCGAGCAGTACGCGCGAGCGACCCTCTGTGTGACGCCGTCTCTCTATGAAGGGTTCGGCCTTCCAGCGGCCGAGGCCATGAGCTGCGCCTCGCCGGTGGTCGTCACCGACGGCGGCGCTCTGCCCGAAGTGGTCGGTGAGGCCGGGATCGTGGTGCGGCGGGGTGATCCCAAGGCGTTGGCGACGGCCATCGCCCAGTTGCTCGACGATCCGGCCAAGCGCGCGACCTTGAGCGAGGCCAGCCGTCGCCGCGCCCGCGAGGTGTTTTCCTGGGATCGGGCGGCGGCGGCCTATGAGACAGTCCTCGAAGATGCGGTGATCTCGGCGTGCTGACCGTGAAGATCGACCGCCTGGCCCTGCGGCCGGGCGACTGGGTTCTGGATCTGGGATGCGGGGAGGGGCGCCATTGCCACGGCGTCCACCTGGAGGACGGCGTCAATGTCGTCGGCCTGGACATGGATCTTCCTTCCCTTCGCAAGGCGATGGCCGGGGTGGGCGAACTGCCAAAGCCCGCAAACCCCGGGGCCTGCGCCTTCATCAAGGGGGACGCCTATCGCCTGCCCTTCGCCGCGGGGACTTTTGACGCGGTCATCTGCTCGGAGGTGCTCGAGCATCTGGATGACTATTTCGCCGTGCTGGCGGAGATCAGCCGGGTCCTGAAGCCGGGCGGTGTCTTTTCACCCACCGTGCCCCGCGCCTGGCCCGAGGCCATCTGCTGGAAGCTGGCGCCGGGCAAGGACGGCTATGCCGACCAGCCTGGCGGTCATGTGCGCATCTTCCAGGAGGACAGTCTGCGCCGCGAGATCGAGCGCTTGGGCTACCGGTTCCTGGGCCAGCACTATGCGCACGGACTTCACAGCCCCTATTGGTGGCTGAAGTGCGCCTTCTGGAGCCGCCAGGACGATCATCCGATGATCAAGGCCTACCACCGGTTCCTGGTGTGGGACCTGATGGAAAAGCCGGCCCTGACCCGGGGCCTGGAGGCGCTGGCCGATCCGATCATGGGCAAGAGCGTCGCCTTCTATTTCCGGAAATCCGCCGTGGCCGGCGAGGCGGCGGCATGAGTCCTGGCGCGGTTTCACGCCGGGCGCCCCCGCGGCGGCGCGATCCCCTGGGCGGCGCGGTGACCTGCATGCTCGAGGCGCAGGAACCTGACGGCGCCATCCCCTGGTTCACAGGCGGTCCCTGGGACCCATGGAACCACGGCGAATGCGTCATGGCCCTGGCGGTCGCAGGCGAATGGGACGCAGCCCGGGCCGGCCTGGATTGCCTGGTGGCCCGGCAGGGCCCGGACGGCGCCTGGCTGGGCGAGTATGGCAACATGCTGCCCATGGCCGATCGTCTGCATATGGCCCGGGTTCGGCCGCCGGCCTTTCGCGACACCAATTTCGCCGCCTATTGCGCCGTCACGGTCTGGCATTTCGTCACCCTGACCGGAGAGGCCGAGGTCGCGGATCGCTACTGGCCCATGGTGCGGGCGGCGATGAACTTCATCCTGAGCCTGCAGCACCCGCAGGGGGATATTTCCTGGTCGCAGGAAGCTCACGGGACATCGGCCGACGACGCCGTCCGCGCCGGATGCGGCTCGATCTACAAGAGCCTGGACTGCGCCCTTCGGCTGGCGGATCTGGTCGGCGAGCCCCAACCGACCTGGCGGGCGGCCCAGACGCGGCTGGGCGAAGCTCTGCGCGATCGGCCAGAGCGGTTCGACCGGACCGCCGACCGCTCCGGCTTCGCCATGGACTGGTACTATCCGATGCTCGGCGGCGCCCTTCAGGGCGAGCGCGCGCTGGAACGGCTGGACGCGGGATGGAGCCGGTTTGTCGAGCCCGGGGTCGGCTGCCGCTGCGTGGCCGAACAGCCCTGGGCCACCGTGGCGGAATCCTGCGAACTCGTCATGGCCCTGGTCGCCCTGGATCGTCGCGCCCAGGCCCTGGAGGTTTTGACCTGGCAGGACGCCCATCGCGATACCGACGGCGTCTACTGGATGGGCTGGCAGTTCGAGGAGGCGATCATCTGGCCTCAGGAACGGCCCACCTGGACCCAGGCTGCCGCCATCCTGGCCCACGACGCCCTCTACGACCTGACGCGAGCCTCCTCCGTTCTGGTTCGCTGAGACGCGTCGAGGTCAGAGACGGCGCAGCACCCGCAGGCTCTTGACCGCCTCGACCTCCTCAAACAGGTCGGAGGCCAGCGCCCGCTGATAGATTTCGAAGGGCGGGCGCCCCCCATCGGCCGGATCGGGGAAAACGTCGTGGATCGCAAGCAGCCCCCCGGCCACAAGGTGGGGCGTCCATCCGCGATAGTCGGCCAGAGCCGCCTCCATGGTGTGGCCGCCATCGATGAACAGAAAGCCCAGCCGCCCGCCCCAGAGGGCGGCGACCTTGGCTGAACGCCCGACGACCGGAATGACGGTCTCCTCCAGGTCCGCAGCCCGCAGGGTGCGGCGCAGGACGGGCAGGGTGTCCAGCGCGCCGGCCTCGGCGTCCCACAACTCGGCATCGTGGTATTCCCAGCCCGGCTGGTTTTCTTCAGAGCCCCGGTGGTGGTCGATCGAGAACAGGGCGGCGCCCACGCTCTTGCAGGCCGTGCCGATATAGACCGCCGACTTGCCGCAATAGGCGCCGATCTCCAGACAGGCGCCGAGGCGCGCGCCAGCCAGGGCCGCCCGCTGCAGAGCAGCCCCCTCCGCCGGATCCAGGAAGCCTTTGATCTGGTCGATGTCCAAGGGGAGAGGAAGCATTTTTGGGTATCTCTTCATACGAGGGCGCAGGTCGGCGCCTGGCGAATATACGGCTTTGGAGCCGGATGCGACGGCCACGCCGAATGGCTGATGGGGCGAAAAGACCCGGGTCTATCGGCGGCCCTAGTCTTGCATCCGCGCCGGAGGAGCCGTTTAGATGGACCGACTCCAGATAAGTTCGTTTAAATAAGGGGGCGGGCCCCGGCATGACGCCGCTCTTCTACCAGAATGTTTCACCGATCACCTTCGCCAAACACGGGGCGATGCGTCTGCGCACGCCCCTGGACTTCCGGTTTGCGAGCGGGGCCAACGCGGTCCCCTTGACCCTCTCTGAAATCCCCTTGGCCGCGCAGTGGTATCCGATCGCCTTCACCGCGGAGGCCCGTCCCCGGCCCCTGGCGATCCTCGGCCTGCGCGACGGCGAAAACCTCTTCGTTGACGGAAAAGGCCGCTGGCGCGAGGGCGCCTATGTGCCCAGCTATGTCCGACGCTATCCCTTCCTGCTCGCGCAGGACGGCGAGATGATCGCCCTGTGTATCGACGACCAGCCCGAGGTGCTGAGCGATACCTTCGGTACGCCCCTGTTCGAGAATGAAGGGCCAAGCGCGATCCTGGACTCGGCCATGGCCTTCTGCCGGTCTGCCCAGGCCGCCGAGCGGGCCACCACGCCGTTCATCGCACGACTGCTGGAGCTTGATCTGCTGGAAAGCCGCACGGCCGTCGTGGACGTCCCCGACGGGGTCAAGGTGTCCCTGTCAGGCTTTCTCACCATCGACGAGTCCCGTTTTCGGACGCTCAGCGACGAGGTCTTTCTCGATCTGCGCCGGCGCGGCTGGCTCGCCGCGGTCTACGCCCAGATTCAGGCCACGCTGAACTGGGGCCGCCTCGCCGACCGGCTGGGTGACCGGCAGGCGGCCTGAGCGCGTCCGCCGCCATAGGCGGCCTTCGCGGTGCGCCACACCGAGATCGGCGAGGGCTGGCCCGAGCAGGAACCAGGGCTCGACCCCATAGCGCCGCCAGAGCCGCCGGGGATCGGCCACCAGGCGGAACAGCCATTCGAGCCCCGCCCGTCCCATCCAGCGGGGCGCCGCCTTCTGGGCGCCCGCCTCATAGTCGAAAGCCGCCCCGACCGGCAGGATCACGCAAGGCGGCAGGGCGGCGCGGTTGTCCAAAATCCACAGCTCCTGCCGCGGCATCCCCATGCCGACCATCAGGACATCGGGGGCGAAGGCGGCGATCTCCTCGCGCACGGCTGTGTTGTCGGCCGACCCTGGCGCAGCATCGAAATAGCCGTCGTGGACGCCGATCGCCGCGCCAGGATAGTCAGCGGACAGGCGCTCGGCCGCCTGCTGCGCCACGCCGGGCGCCGCGCCCAGATAGAAGACCCGCCAGCCATGACGGTCGGCCAGGCTCCAGAAGTGGGGGCGCCAGTCGAGATAGGTGCAGCGATGGAAGGGCCGCGCTGGCAGGCCCAGCAGGGCGGCGAAGGCCAGGAGGGGGGTCGAGTCCGCCTCGATAAGGTCGGCCGCAGCAAAGAAGGTCGCTAGTTCAGGGCGCCGCCGAAGAAGATAGAGACTGTGCAGATTGTGGTTGGCGATCAGAGCCGGCGTGTCGGCCTCGACCCAGGCGGTGAGCGCGGCCATCACCTCTTCAGGGCGCGCCAGATCGATTTCGCCGCCCAGAACGGCGACTCTTGTCCGGGGACGGTCGGACGCTCGGACGGAGGGGCGGGGAAACCTGCGCCGTTCCACTTGATCTGTCCGTTGCGGTTGCGAGGGGGCAAACATAGGCGCCCGAGGTTAAGCCGGCCTTTCGCCGAACGCCTTTCGCTCAGTTCTCCCTCGCGCGCCGTCCGTGGCTGTGGCACGACCCTGACCATGCGGACGTGGCGAAACTGGTAGACGCAGCAGACTTTGACTTCAGAGTGCCCGCGGGGAAATCCGCGGCGTAGAACCGCTCAAATTCGGGGAAGGCTAAGGGGCGACCTAGGCTAATCCCGAGCCAAGCCCCCGGTTCGCCGGGGGAAGGTGTAGAGACTAGACGGGCGGCGCCTAAGGCCTTGCGGCTAGGGCGAAGGGATAGTCCAGACCACGAACAGCCCGGGCGACCGGGCGGGCGGCGAAAGCCGAAGTGGTACGAAAATCTGTTTTCCGAAAGGAAGTGCGGGTTCGATTCCCGCCGTCCGCACCAAGCTCCCTGACGGGTCTGGAACTTCGGGCCATGACGCTCGGTTTGCTGTGCATCACCGCGAGTTCAGGAGATGCGATATGCCCGCCAAGTCCGCAGCTCAACAGAAGGCCGCCGGCGCCGCCCTCTCGGCCAAGCGCGGCGACACGCCCAAGTCCGATCTGAAAGGCGCCTCCAAGTCCATGGTCGATTCCATGAGCGAGAAGGAGCTGGAGAAGATGGCCTCTACCTCCCGCAAGGACAAGCCGCAGCACAAGTCGGACTAAACATCGCGGCTGCGCGCGCTTCACCTTGTCCTTGTTTCATGCGACCCCTGCGCGCTTCGGCGGTCTCAAATCGCCGCGGTCTTGATGCGGAGTTCAGAGCTTGGTCATGGCGGCGCCCGTCATTGTCACCGGCGCAGCCGGCTTTATCGGCATGCATGTGGCAGAGCGCCTGCTGGCCCGCGGCGAGGCCGTGGTCGGCGTGGATGACTTCAACGCCTATTATGATCCTGCGCTGAAGGCGGCCCGGGCGGCTCGGCTGGAGGCTCATCCGGCGTTCCGCATGGTGCGCATGGACATCGCCGATGCGCCGGCCTTCGCCGCCGTGATGGCCGAAAGCCGCGCCCGCCGTGTAGTGCACCTAGCCGCCCAGGCCGGCGTTCGCCACTCGATCGAAAACCCCTTCGCCTATGAGCGCTCCAACCTGGCGGGCCATCTGTCGGTGATGGAGGCCTGCCGGCATGCGCCAGGCTTCGAGCACCTGGTCTATGCCTCGTCCAGTTCGGTCTATGGCGACCGACCCGGCGATGGGGTGGGTTTTTGCGAGGAGGACGCCGTCGACGCGCCGGTCTCGCTTTATGCCGCCACCAAGCGGGCCTGCGAGCTGATGAGCTTCGCCTATGGCAAGCTTTACGGCTTTCCTCAGACCGGCCTGCGGTTCTTCACCGTCTATGGTCCCTGGGGCCGTCCCGACATGGCCTATTTCTCGTTCACCGAGAAGATCCTGGCCGGCGAACCTATCGAGGTCTTCGGCCAGGGTGAGATGGCCCGCGACTTCACCTATATCGACGACATCGTCGATGGCGTGATCGGCGCCCTGGATCACCCGCCCGAGCCGGGCGTCAACCGCATCCTCAATATCGGCGACAGCCGCCCGGTGGGCCTGATGCGCATGATTGAGCTGTTGGAGCAGGCGCTGGGGAGGACGGCGCAGAAGGTGTTCCTGCCCATGCAGCCCGGGGACGTGACCACCACCTATGCCGACATCTCCAAGCTTAAGGCGCTCACCGGCTATGCGCCCAAGGTGTCGCTGGAGGAGGGCGTTCCGCGCTTCGTCGCCTGGCGTCGCGACTTTTATGGCGAAGGCGCCTGAGCCCCAAATGCGCAGAGTTCGCGCACAGGCGCAGGGGCGTCTGTGATGCGCGCGCAATAAATACAGCCGATAAGCAGCCGCCGCGCAGAATGAGCGGCTTTAGGCTTGGCCGGCGTGGGAATTGCACGCTAACCGAGAGGCGGCGCATTTTCGCGCGAGGGGGCGTATCTCGGTCCCATCGCGACACGCCATAGTGCGGGGGAAGACTTCAGTTGGCCATCTATCCCGTCATCATGTGCGGCGGCGCTGGCTCGCGCCTTTGGCCGGCGTCCCGGCCGGCTCATCCCAAGCAGTTTCTCCCCCTGGTCGGCGCCCGCTCCATGTTCCAGGAGACGGTGCTGCGCGTGGCCGACCTCGGTGAGGCGGGCGATCTTGTGGTGGTGGCCGGTGTCGCCCACGGCGAGCTGATCGCCGCGCAACTCGCCGAGATCGGCGTCTCCGCCACGGTGCTTCTTGAGCCCGAGCCCCGCGACTCCGCCCCGGCCATGGCCGCAGCCTGCGCCTGGATCGCTGGCCGCGACTCTGAAGGCGTGGCCGTCGTCGTCGCCGCCGATCACCATATGCCCGATGGGGCGGCCTTCCGATCCGCCGCCCTGACCGCCGTGGACGCTGCGCGTGAGGGGCAGATCGTGACCCTGGGCATGCGACCCGATGGCCCGTCGACGGCCTATGGCTATATCTCGCCCGGCCAGGGGCCGGGACCGGTTCGCCCCGTACTGGCCTTCGTCGAGAAGCCTGATGCGGCGACGGCGCAGGCCTATATCGAGGCCGGCTATCTCTGGAACAGCGGCAATTTCGTGGTCGGGGCCGAGGTTCTGCTGGCCGAGCTGGACGCCTTCGCACCCGCCATCGCGCAAGCCGCCCGGGCCGCCGTGGGCTCGTGCGCTCTGGGCCAAGGCGCCCTGGCGGAGAGCTTCCGCACGGCGCCCAAGATCTCCATCGACTATGCGGTCATGGAGAAGACCCAGCGGGCGGCCGTGCTGCCGGTGGATTTCGCGTGGTCCGACCTTGGCGCCTGGGACGCGGTCTGGCAGGCCAGCGACAAGGACGAGGCGGGCAACGCCGTCCGGGGCGACGCCCTGATGGTCGGCGCGAGCGACTGCCTGGTCCGCGCGCCAGCGGGCCTTCAGGTGACCTTGGTGGGGGTCAAGGACATTGCCGTGGTGGCCGATGGGGGGCAGGTTCTGGTCTGTGACCTGGCCTCCAGCCAGCAGGTCAAGACCGCTGTGGATCAGCTGAAGGCCAAGGGCCGTGAGGCCGTGGCGCCGGCCGCGCCTTTCCAAACCCTCAGTCAGGCGGCCGTCTGGTTCGACCAGTGGCTGAAGACCAGCGCCCTGCCGTTGTGGTGGACGCTCGGGGCCGATCACGTGGGCGGCGGCTTCCGCGAAGCCTTGACCCCGGAAGGCGCGCCGGTGGAGGCGCCGCGGCGCTCCCGCGTCCAGACGCGCCAGACTTTTGTCTACGCTACCGCCGGCCTGATGGGCTGGCAGGGGCCCTGGCGTCAGGCGGCCTGGCACGGCATGGACTATTTCCTGGCCCGCTATCGTCGCCCAGACGGCCTGTTCCGCGCCGTGGTGTCGAACGACGGCGAGCCCCTCGATGAGACCGCAGCCCTCTATGATCAGGCCTTCGCCCTGCTGGCCATGGCGACGCTGAACCAGGCCGATCCCGGTCATACCGATCTGGCCGGCGAGGGTCAGCGTCTGCTCGCCGCCCTCCAGGTCATGCGCCACCCCGCCGGCGGATTTCGCGAAGCCGGTGACCATCCCTTCCAGGCCAACGCCCACATGCACCTGCTTGAGGCCGCCATGGCCTGGGCCGAGAGCGGCGGCGGGCTGGAGTGGCAGGCCCTGGCCGCCGAGATCGTCGAGCTGGCCCTGAGTCGCTTCATCGACGTCGAAGGCGGCTTCCTGCGGGAGTTTTTCGACGAGACCTGGGCGCCGGCGCCCGGCGACGACGGCCGCCTCATCGAGCCCGGCCACCAGTTCGAGTGGGCCTGGCTGCTGGCCCGCTGGGCTGCGCGCACCGACGACGCCGATTGCGGCCAAGCCGCGCGGCGCCTCTACGCCGCCGGCCTGCGCGGCATAGACGCCAAGCGCGGCGTGGCCATCAACGCCCTGAACGACGATTTCACCGTGCGCGACGCAAACGCCCGCCTGTGGCCGCAGACCGAGTGGCTGAAGGCCGCCCTGATCCTGGAGCAGGACGCCCTCGCGCCCGCCCAGGCCCTGGCCCGCTACCTTGAGACCCCGGCGCGGGGAGGGTGGCGGGATCGGCTGGGCGCCGCTGGGGCGTTTGTTGAGGAGCCGTCGCCCGCCAGCTCCTTCTACCACATCGCCGCCGCGAGCCTGGGCTTGGCCGGCGTCGGCGTTCTTAAAGGATCTAGGACCAACGCATGCAAGTAGCGATGATCGGGACGGGCTATGTGGGCCTGGTGAGCGGGGCCTGCTTCGCCGACTTCGGGCATGTGGTGACGTGCATCGACAAGGACGCGGGCAAGATCGAGCGCCTGCGGACGGGGGGCATCCCGATCTTCGAGCCGGGGCTTGAGGGGCTGGTGGCGCGCAATGTGGCGGCTGGCCGGCTGTTCTTCGAAACCGAGGCCGCCGCGGCGGTGGCCAAGGCCGATGCGGTGTTCATCGCCGTCGGCACGCCGTCGCGCCGGGGCGATGGCCATGCGGACCTGTCCTATGTCTATGCCGCGGCTGCAGAGATCGCCGACCTGATGGACGGCTTCACCGTGGTGGTGACCAAGTCCACCGTGCCGGTGGGCACCGGCGATGAGCTCGAGACGATCATCCGCGCCC
>NZ_JAUXVZ010000002.1 GCF_030680185.1 Phenylobacterium sp. | reverse complement strand
ACAGCGTGACGGGAGCGAGCCTTGCCGGCGTGCCGGCGGCGGCCGCGATCCGCACGGGGCTCGCGGCGAAGCGGTTCGTCAAGAACGACCGGCGGCTGATGGCGCTGGTGCAGAAGCTGCGGGCAAGGCTCGCCTGAGCTTGCTTCATCTATTGACATTCATATTGCCAATTTAATGACGGCTGCGTAGTCTTCTCCCGGTTCGTCAGGGAGGAAGACATGCTGCGCATCACCGGTCCCCGCATTCTCGTTATCGTTCTCGCGCTTTTCTACGGCGCGTTCTGGATCTGGTATGGCGGCGCGGGGCGGCCGCTTTCGCCGGACGAGATCGACCGTTATTTCGCGCTGCTCGACGAGCGCGCGGAGGGGAGCGGCACGCTGGGGCTTCGCGCGCCGCTGGAAGCCTGGGCGCGGAAGGATGACGGGCGCGAATTCCTGATGGTGAACCTGATGGATGACCCGGCCGATCCCAGGGCGGCGGAGGCCTATAATGCGATGATCCTGCCGGCGCTGATCCGGCGCGGCGGCTTTCCGGTGTTCATCTCGCGGCCTTTCGCTGCCTTCATTCAGCCGGACGGCATGGAGGAGTGGGACCAGGTGGCGATCGTGCGCTACCGGAGCCTGCGCGATCTTTTCGAGATGGTGACGGCGCCGGAGGCGAAGGACATCCAGCACCTGAAGGAAGCGTCGGTGTCGAAGACGCAGGTGTTTCCGACGCATGTGGTGTTCAGTTTCGTCTGGGTGAGGTTCATCGTGGGCGCGCTGCTCGTGGCGCTGGGCGCGGTGGTGCATCTGGGGCTGAGGTATTTCCACTGGTACAGGCGGGCCTGAGGCTCGGAAACTGTTTTGAAAAGTTCAACGCTCCCCCGACCGTCGACCTCTTCATTCGTCATTGCGAGGAGCACCGAAGGTGCGACGAAGCAATCCAGGGGCAGCAAATGCTGTGCCTGCGGCCCCTGGATTGCTTCGCTTCGCTCGCAATGACGGGGTAGGATTCACGGCTCCACCAAAGCAGCGGGAATTTTTCAAACAGTTTCTCAGCGCGGGTGCGCGTCCCACGGCTCCAGCACGCCCGCGATGCGGCGGGGAAGGGGCATTTCCATCTGGGCGATGGCGGCGGCGGAAATTTCCTCGTGGTTGAGCCAGCGCGAGGTCTCGCCCTCGCGGACGAAGCCGAGGATCACCTGTGCGTAGACGATGTCCGGCTGGCGGCCGAGCGCCTCGGCGCGGAGCGTGGCGATGGAGGGCGCGCCGTCCTCGCCGGTGAGGAGCGAGCGGCTGCCCATGATCTCGATCAGGAGACCGCCGGGCGCCACCAGCGCGTCGAGCGCGGCGCGCAGCAGCTCCGCGCGCGGACGAATCCAGGTGAGGGCGACGTCGAAGGGGGCGTGGGGCTCCAGCGCGGCGAGGAAGGCGGCTTCGTCGTCATAGCTTTGCGCGACGCGGACGAGCTTCGTGTCCAGCGTATCGGCGCCGAAGGAGAAGCCGTCGGCACGGCGCGAGGCGAGCACCGCCTTGTCCGAACGGGCGACGGCGTGAGCCGAAGCCGCGTTCAGCATGCCCGTGGTGCCGA
>NZ_JAUXVZ010000028.1 GCF_030680185.1 Phenylobacterium sp. | reverse complement strand
CACGAGCTGCACCAGGCGGCGCAGGACGGGATCGTTGGTCTTGGCATTGAGCGTCGCGAACGAGCCCATGGCGATGCCCTCGATCAGCATCTGCATGCCGACGATCTTCTTGTAGACCTCCTCGGTGGTCACCAGGTCGGTGAGCACGGCGGAGATCGTCTTGCCGACCGGCAGCGGCTCGCCCCAGCGTTTGGCGATGTAGCGGGTGAAGCCCGCGACGTGGCGGGCCTCCTCGCGCGCCTGGTTGGCGGCATATTCCTGGGCGCCCGGATCGAGCAGGATGTGGCAAAGGCTGGCCGACAGCGACAAGGCGCCCTGTTCGCCATGCAGCAGATTGGAGACCGACCAGTGCATGACGTCGTTGGCGAGCCCGATCTTCTGCCCGTCATCCAGCCGGTCGGCCACCGCACTCTTCAGCTCGACCACCGTGTCCAGCGGCATGATCGGCGTCTTGGACATGTCGAACGGCGCGTCGTAGTCGATATAGCTCTTGTCGAAGGGATCCCAGAAATGGTCGTGGGTGGCCGAGATGATCTTGTCGAAGGCCGTCGAGCGGGCGTTGTAGCGGTCCAGCTCCAGCATCGACTCGAAGTCGTCCGGCGCCACGGCGTCGTAGATGATGTCCTTGGTGATGTTGCCGTCAGCGGCCATGAAATCGTCCTCCAGGAAGATCGGGCAGGCTCTGCGGCCCCGGCTCCGCACCTTGCGGGCAGCCCATCTATCTGGCGCCAGTCAGCCACATGAACGACGTTCAGTCAAGAAGATGACGGGGGCGTCACTTTCGTGACGACGGGCCTCCGCCCTCAGTCCTCGGCCGCCTCGATGGCGTCGATCTGGTCGTCGGACAGGCCGAAATGGTGGCCGATTTCATGGACCAGCACATGGCTGACCAGTTCCTCGAGCGTCACATCGCCCCGGGCCGCCCACTCATCCAGGATCGGCCGGCGATAGAGGAAGACCATGGACGGATGGACCGCGGGATCGAGCACCGAGCGGTGGGCCAGATCGACCCCGTGATAGAGGCCGGTCAGGTCGAAGGGATCGTCGATCTCCAGCGCCGCCAGGGTCTCCTCGTCGGGGAAGTCATCGACCCGGAAGATGACGTGGCCGGTCATCTGGCGGAAGGCGGCGGGCAGGCGCGCAAACGCGGCCTCGGCCAGGGCGGCCATGTCGTCCAGGCTGGGGGCGAGCCCCGATACGGATGCGGTCATTCGTCGGCGATCACGATGTGCGGGGCTTCCGGCGTGCGGACTTCGAACAGGCCGATGTCCAGGGGCTGTTGCGGACGGAAGGGGCGCAGGGGCTGGCGGGTCAGGGCGTCGAGGGTCTCGCGGTCGGCCTCTGCGGCCCCGCGGCGCACCCGCCGAGCCTGCGGACCATCCAGCGGGATTTCGGCGCCAGCCCCGATCCGCCAGAACGAGATCTGCAAGCGCCACACCGTAGCCACCGGTTGCTCCGGCGGGGTCGGCCAGCGGCGGCCATCGCGCAAGGTCGGCTGGACCGGGGCCAGCATCCGCCGCCGGCCGCCCACCTGGGCCGCCAGCTCGGCGAGCCGGCAATAGCGATCCTCCGGCGGCAGGCTGCGCACACGGCCGGGACGGTCGTCCTCGACGCGACCGGCATAGACGTCCAGCGCCGCCTCACGGCTGGCGAATTCGGGGCCGACCGGGCGGGTGATGAACTCGACCGCCTCGCCGCCGGCCAGGTCCCGGGCTTCCCGGGCGCGGGCTGCGCGGCCCACCGGGGCTGCGAGCGCGGCCTCGGCGTCGCGGGCGACGGGATAGAGAATGGCGCTCATGGCCCCATTGTCGCGCAAACGAGGGCCCGTGGAAATGCGCCGCGGGTGCGGCGAACCGTTTTGGGTTCTATGTTGAAAACAGGGTGATTCGCATCGGCGCGGACGGCGCTGATGGAGTGGTGATGAACGCGCATGAACTGATCCTGGCGGCGGCCGCCGGTGCGGTCTGCCTGGCCATCTGCGCCACGCTCTGGGCCCTGGCCCAACAGCGTCAGGGGCAGGCGCGCCTGCTCGCCCTCAGGGCCCGGATCGCCGAACTGGAAATGCGCGCCGAGGTCGCCCAGTCCTCGGCCGAGGCCTTCGACTCCGCCCTGCTGGCGGTGGAGGACGGCCGCGCCCTGCTGGCCTCGGGCGAGGAAAGCCTCTGCGTATGCGCCGCGGCCCTGTCGCTGGAGAACGCCGACGCCCAGGGCCTGGTCAACGCCCTGATGCGGGCCGATCCCGATCATGCGCGACGCCTGCGCGCCCTGTTCGAGCGTGGCGAGAGTTGCGCCTTCGAGGTCCGAGGGCCAGCCGGGGTGGTTTCGGTCGAGGGCCGGGCCGCCGGCGCCCTGGCCTGGCTGCGGCTCTCGGCGGTGATCGGCGAGGACGCCGGCCTGCCCACCGCGCCGCGGTTCGCAGCCCTGCTGGACGCCCGTCCGGGTCCAGCCTGGATCGCCTCGGCCGATGGGGCCCCGGTCTGGGTCAACGCCGCCTGGCTGGCCGCGGTGGACGCCACGAGCCTGGATGAGGCCGCCGCCAAGGGCCTGACCCTGGACAAGGCCGCCGACGAGATCGCCAGCGAAGCGGCCAATCTGGCCCAGGTGCGCGAGACCACCCGCTGGCTGACGCTGGGGGGGCGCCGCCGCGCCTTCCACATCACCGCCCGGCCGCTGGAAGGCGGCGGCGTCGGCGTCTGGGCCGAGGACGCCACCGAGACCGAAGAGATGCGCGAGGCGCTGAAGCGCCACGTGGCCGCTCACGACGAGACGCTGAACCACATCGCCGACGCCGTCGCCATCTTCGGCGCCAACAAGAAGATGATCTTCCACAATACGGCCTTTGCCGAGTTGTGGGGCCTGGAGCCGGCCTGGCTGAGCGAGCGGCCGGGCCACGGCGAACTGCTCGACCGCCTGCGCCAGCGCCGCCGCCTGCCGGAGACCGCCGACTATGTGAAATGGCGGGCCGCCGAGTTGGATCGCTATGAGGCCCTGGGCTCCAGCCCCGATGATCTGTGGAGCCTGCCCGACGGCCGCACCCTGAGGGTCGTGCGCCAGCCCCACCCTATGGGCGGCGTGCTGCTCTTGTTCTCCGACATCACAGACGAGCTGAAGCTCAAGGCCCAGTACAACGCCCTGATCCAGGTGCAGCAGGCGACCCTGGATAAGCTGAACGATGCGGTGGCCGTGTTCGGCTCCGACGGGCGGTTGCGGCTGCACAACGAGGCCTTCGAGCGCTTCTGGAACGTCACCCCGACCCAGCTGGACCTGGCCGGCGACTTCGAGGGCGTGGTCGAGCTGTGCGTGCCGCGCCTGCACGACCTGGGCTTCTGGCGGGAGTTGAAAGGCCGCGTCGCCGATCCCGACCCCAGCGCCCGGGCGCCGATCTCCGGCGAGGTGAAGACCTCGGACTCCCGCATCGTGGCCTATCAGTCCCGCCCCCTGCCCGACGGCGCGACCCTGATCGCCTTCACCGACGTCACCGACGCCCGCAAGCTGGAGAGCGCGCTGGCCGACCGGTCCGCCGCGCTCGCCGACGCCGAACGGCTGAAGCGCGACTTCGTGGGCAATGTCTCCTACGAGCTGCGCACCCCGCTCACCACCATCATCGGCTATTCCGAGCTGCTGGAGCGGTCCGGCGAGAACCTGTCGGAGCGCGGGCGCAGTCACGCCGCAGCCGTGCGCATGGCCGCCACCCAGCTCGCCCGCTCCATCGACGACGTGCTGGACATGGCCCAGATCGACGCCGACGAAATGGCCCTGGATCTGGAGGACGTCCATGTGGGCGAAATGCTGGCCCAGGCCAGCGCCCGCTGGTCCCGCAGCCTGGAGGAGGGCCGCATCGTCCTGCAGGTGGAGCATGCCGACGAGATCGGGGTGATCCGGGCCGACGCCCACCGCCTGGACCAGATCCTCGACCACCTGATCGAGAACGCCATCCGCCAGACCCCGCCTGAGGGCAGGATCACCATCTCGGCCCGCCGCGCCCTGGGCGAGGTCAAGCTGCAGGTCACCGACACCGGCCGGGGCATCCCCTTCCACGTCCAGGCCCACATCTTCGACCGGTTCGTCGGCCGCGAGCGCGGGGGGCCGGGTCTCGGCCTCGCCCTGGTCAAGGCGCTCACCGAGCTGCACGGCGGCTGGGTGGCCCTGGAGAGCGAGCCCGGCGCCGGCGCGACCTTCACCTGCCACCTGCCCGAACTGGCCCAGGCGGAGTCGGCCTCGCACCGCGAGCTGGAGTTTTAGAGGGACTAGGCTCCCCCACTTCTCCCGTCATGGTCGGACTTGATCCGACCATCCATGAACACCTCGGCTGGCCCGGTGGCCATAGACCTTCGCGTCAGGCGCAAGGGTGACGCCGGGAAGGGCCGCGGACGCAAAAACGCCGGGCGCAGGGCCCGGCGTCTGTGTTGTCGGCGATGATGAGCCTAGTGCTGGCTCTCGGGCATCCGCACGATCAGGCCTTCGAGCTCGTCGGTGACCTTGATCTGGCAGGACAGGCGGCTGTTGGGCTCGACGTTCTCGGCGAAGTCCAGCATGGACTCTTCCATGGCCGAGGACTCGCCGGTCTTGTCCTTCCAGGCGTCGTCCACATAGACGTGGCAGGTGGCGCAGGCGCAGGCGCCGCCGCAGTCGGCGTCGATGCCCGGGATGTTGTTCTTCACCGCGCCTTCCATCACCGTGAGCCCGGTCTTCACGTCCACGACGTGCTCGGTCCCGTCGTGCTCGATATAGGTGATCTTGGCCATGGCTCCCTTTCGCGCCGCCTTCAGGCGACGACCTCTTTCATTGAAACGCTGAGATCGACAAGCTTCGCCTTCGACACCGGCTTGCGGTTTCCGATCAGCTGCTTGCCCATCATGAATTCCGGGGGCGAGTTGATCGCCTCCACGGATTGGATCTGGTCTCCCTTGAGGTGGAAGACCGCGAACTTGCCGGTGGCCGGGTCGCCCCGCAACAGCACCTCGTCGGCGTCGAAGGCGTAGCCGGCGATCTGAAGCTTCAGGTCATACTGGTCCGACCATTGCCACGGCACCTCGCCGGCCGGGGCCGGGCGCCCGGTGATGGCGCTGGCGGCCTGCTTGGCCTGCTCCAGGGCGTTGGGCACACTCTCCATCCGGAACATGCGGTCATAGATCGGCATCGGCCGATGGGCCACGTCGCCGATGGCGAAGATGGATGGATCTGAGGTCCGCGCCTCAAGGTCCACCACCACGCCACGGGCGGTGTCGAGGCCGCAGTCGGCGGCCAGCTCGTCGTTGGGGGTCGCGCCCACCCCGATCACGGCGGCGTCGCAAGGCACGGTCCGGCCATCGGCCAGGGTGACGCCGGTCACATGACCGTCCTCGCCGACAAAGCCGGTGACGCTGGCGCCCATCTCGAAGATGACGCCATGGGTCTCGTGCACGCCGCGGAAGAAGTCCGACAGGGATTCGCAGGCGACCCGGGCGAGCAGACGCTGCTCGCGCTCGATCACCACCACCTCGGCGCCCAGCGCCCGGCCCGACGCGGCGACCTCCAGGCCGATATAGCCGCCGCCGACCACGGCCAGGCGCTTGCCCGGCCCCACGGCGGCCTTCAGGGCCTCGGCGTCGGCGGCGGTGCGCAGCTCCAGCAGGCCGGCGAGCTCGGCGCCCGGCACCGGCAGCTTGATGGCCCGCGCGCCCGTCGCCAGGATCAGGACATCGTAGGTCAGGGTCTGGCCGTCGGCCAGGGTCACGACCTTGTCGGCCCGGGCCAGCTTCACCGCCCGGGTGTTGGGCCGGAAGTCGATCTGGTGCTCGGCGTAGAACTCCAGGGGCTTCAGCGCCAGGGAGTCGGCGTCGGCCTCGCCCTTGAGCCAGGCCTTGGAGAGCGGCGGGCGCTGATAGGGAGCCAGCGGCTCGTCGCCGATCAGGGTGATCGGCCCCGTATGACCATACTGACGCAGCAGCGCGGCGGCCGTGCCGCCGGCGTGCCCCGCCCCCAGGATCACCACGTGTGCGCCTAAATCACTCATGCCGCTCCCCGATGCAGAAAAATGACGCCTGCGTCAACTTGGGAAACGCACAGACGCCAGCTTTAGACGACCCGATCGACCAGCATCTTCTTGACCTCGGCGATGGCCTTGGCCGGGTTCAGACCCTTGGGGCAGACCTGGGCGCAGTTCATGATCGTATGGCAGCGATAGAGCTTGAACGGGTCTTCCAGATCGTCAAGCCGCTCGCCGGTGGCCTCGTCGCGGCTGTCGATCAGCCAGCGATAGGCGTGCAGCAGGGCGGCCGGGCCCAGATACTTGTCGCCGTTCCACCAGTAGCTGGGGCACGAGGTCGTGCAGCAGGCGCACAGGATGCACTCATAGAGGCCGTCGAGCTTTTCCCGGTCCTCCGGCGTCTGCAGCCATTCCCCTTGCGGCTCCGGCGTCTTGGTGTGCAGCCAGGGCTCGATGGAGGCGTACTGGGCGTAGAACATGGTCATGTCCGGCACCAGGTCCTTGACCACCGGCATGTGCGGCAGCGGGCTGATGGTGCAGGTCTGGCCGGGAACTTCTTCCCAGCCATGGGTGCAGGCCAGCGTATTGCGGCCGCCGATATTCATGGCGCAGGAGCCGCAGACCCCTTCCCGGCACGAGCGCCGGAAGGCCAGCGTCGGGTCCATGGTGTTCTTGATGTGGATCAGGGCGTCCAGGACCATCGGGCCGCAGGCGTCGGTGTCGACGTCATAGGTGTCCCACCGGGGGTTTTCGGTCCCCTCGGGGTCATAGCGATAGACCTTGAAGGTCTTGACGCTCTTGGCGCCGGCCGGGGCCGGGTGATGGCGGCCCTTCTGGACGCGGGAATTCTTGGGCAGGGCGAGTTCGACCATCGGAGGCTTTCCTTAGGCGAAGACCCCGGACCCCGCGCGCGCGGCGCGTTCGGTCCGAAGCCGGGAATGAGCGACGAAGCGGGCCACGGACCGCCTCTTAGTAGACCCGCGCCTTCGGCGGGATGTAGGCGATGTCGTTGCTGAGCGTGAACGAGTGCACCGGACGGTCGTCCAGCTTCACCTTGCCGGTGGCGTCGTCGAACCAGGTCAGCGTGTGCTTCATCCAGTTCTCGTCGTCGCGGTCGGGATAGTCCTCGCGAGCGTGCGCCCCGCGGCTCTCGGTGCGGTTCAGCGCCCCGTTCACGGTGACGGCGGCCTGGCCGATCAGGTTGTCGAACTCCAGGGTCTCGACGAGGTCGGTGTTCCAGATCATGCCGCGGTCGGTGACCTGGATGTCGCCGCGCTGGCCGTGGATCTTGTCCAGGCGCGCCACGCCCGAGGCCAGGCTCTCGCCGGTGCGGAACACCGCGGCGTCCTCCTGCATGGCCTTCTGCATGTCCAGGCGAAGCTGGGCCGTCGGCGTGCCGCCCTTGGCGTTGCGCAGGCGGTCGAAGCGGGCCAGATGGGCCTCGGTATGGCTCGCCTTCAGCTCGGGCTGCTTGGCGCCGGGCGTCAGGATGTCGGCGGCGCGCAGGGCGGCCGAGCGGCCGAACACCACCAGGTCGATCAGCGAGTTGGAGCCCAGGCGGTTGGCGCCGTGCACCGACACGCAGGCGGCCTCGCCCACGGCCATCAGGCCGGGGATGACGCTGTCGGGGTTGTCGCCGTCGCGGGTGACCACCTCGGAATAGAAGTTCGTGGGGATGCCGCCCATATTGTAGTGCACGGTCGGCAGCACCGGGATCGGCGCCTTGGTCACATCCACACCGGAGAAGACGCGGGCGCTTTCGGAAATGCCCGGCAGGCGCTGATGCAGCACCTTGGGGTCCAGGTGGTCCAGGTGCAGGAAGATGTGGTCCTTGTTCGGACCCACGCCCCGGCCTTCGCGGATTTCGATGGTCATGGCCCGGCTGACCATGTCCCGCGGCGCCAGGTCCTTCACGGACGGCGCATAGCGCTCCATGAACCGCTCGCCCTCGGAATTGGTCAGATAGCCGCCCTCGCCGCGGGCGCCTTCGGTGATCAGGCAGCCGGCGCCATAGATGCCGGTGGGGTGGAACTGCACGAACTCCATGTCCTGCAGCGGCAGGCCGGCCCGCAGGACCATGGCGTTGCCGTCGCCGGTGCAGGTGTGGGCGCTGGTGCAGGAGAAGTAGGCGCGGCCATAGCCGCCGGTGGCCAGGATGACCATCTGGGCCTGGAACCGATGCAGGGTGCCGTCGTCCAGCTTCCAGGCGGTGACGCCGCGGCAGACGCCGTCTTCCATGATCAGGTCGAGGGCGAAATACTCGATGAAGAACTCGGTGTTGTTGGCCAGGGACTGGCCATACATGGTGTGCAGCATGGCGTGGCCGGTGCGGTCGGCCGCCGCGCAGGTGCGCTGGATCGGCGCCTCGCCATAGTTGCTGGTCATGCCGCCGAAGGCGCGCTGATAGATCTTGCCGTCCTCGGTGCGCGAGAAGGGCACGCCCCAGTGCTCGAGCTCGTAAACGGCGGCGGGCGCGTTGCGGCAGAGATATTCGATGGCGTCCTGGTCGCCCAGCCAGTCCGACCCCTTGACGGTGTCGTACATGTGCCAGCGCCAGTCATCCTGGCTCATATTGCCAAGGCTGGCCGAGATGCCGCCCTGGGCGGCCACGGTGTGCGAGCGGGTCGGGAAGACCTTGGAGACGCACGCGGTCTTCAGGCCGGCCTGGGCGCAGCCCAGCGCCGCGCGCAGGCCCGAACCGCCGGCGCCCACGACGACGACGTCGAACTTGTGGTCGATGAATTCGTAGGAGGCCATGCTCAGTAAGCTCCGCCCGACAGGGCGACCTTCAGGATGGAGAAGAGGGCGAGCGCGCCGAACAGCACGCAGACGAAGAGGTTCAGCAGCAGCAGGGCCGCCTTGGTCACCCGGCGATGGATGTAGTCCTCGATCACCACCCGCATGCCTGAGTTCATGTGCATGAAGCTGATCACGGTCAGCAGGGCGAGCAGGACCGCATTGACCGGCGAGGCCAGCCAGGCGACCGCCATGTCATAGTCGCTGCGGGCCAGTCGCAGGACGGCGAAAACGCCCCACAGCACCAGCGGGATGAGCGCGATCGAGGTGACCCGCTCGGTGATCCAGTGGCCGACCCCGTGGCCGGCGGCGCCCAGGCCGTGGGCCCGGGAAAAGGGCGTGCGGAAATCGGCCATCAGAGCGCTCCCGTCATGGCGGCGATGATCCAGACCACGATGGTGGCCACGATGGCGAAGGCGACGGTGGCCACCGCGCCGGCGTTGGCCGCCTGCAGCTTCAGGCCCACCCCGGTGTCCCAGATCAGGTGCTGGACGCCCTTGGCCAGGTGGAAGAAGACCGCCAGGCTGAGCGCGAACATGACCAGCTTGCCCAGGAACGAGCCCATGACGCCCATGAAGGTCGCGTAGGCCTCAGGCCCCATGGCCAGCGAAATGGCCCATCCGGCGAGGATCAGCGTGCCCACATAGAGGCCGACGCCGGTGATCCGGTGGGTGATGGAGGTGAGCGCGGTGAGATGCCAGCGCCACACCTGCACGTGCGGCGAGGTGGGTCTGACCCGGATAGTCTTCGAGGCGTCCGACATCGGTTCTACAGCCGCTCCCTCTTGCCCTAGCTTGCTTGAGGCCGCTTTTACGCCGCCATATGGGGGTGTCAACGAAGCCGCCGAACACAATGGCCGAGCCTGCGCACCTTCGCTGAGACGGAAGTCTCTCGGCTTTCGCCCTCCCGGGCAATCCGTCTTTGCTGTAGCCTTCCTTCGCGGGAGGCGAAGGATGCGGTTCGATCTGGTGGATCTGAGGCTGTTCTGCGACGTGGTGGAGGCCGGCTCCATCACCCGCGGCGCCGAACGCTCGGCCCTGGCCCTGGCGGCCGCCTCCACCCGCATCCGGGCCATGGAGCAGTCGCTGGGCGCGGCCCTGCTGACCCGCTCGCGCCTGGGGGTGACGCCGACGCCCGCCGGTCTTCTGCTGCTCAAGCACGCCCGTGGCCTGCTGGAACAGAGCGCGCGCATGCAGGACGAACTGGGCCTCATCGCCGACAGCGCGGCCGGCGAGGTCCGCGTCCTGGCCAACACCAACGCCCTGACGGAATTCCTGCCCGAGGCGCTGTCGTCGTTCCTGGCCGACAACCCCCAGGTCAGCGTCGATCTGGAGGAGCGCCTGTCCGACGAGATCGTCGGCCTGGTGGCCGAGGGCGCCGCCGATGTGGGCATCGTCGCCGGCACTGTGGATGTGGGCGCCTTGGAGACGTTCGCCTTTCGCACCGATCGGTTCGTCGTCGTCACGGCCCTGGACCATCCCCTGGCCAAGAACATCAGCGCCGCCTTCGGCCAGGTGCTGGATTACGACCTGGTGGGCCTGGACCGGGCCAGCTCCCTGCAGCGCTTCCTCGCCGCCCGGGCCAGCCGCGAGGGCCGCCGCCTGCGCCTGCGCGTCCAGCTGCGCAGCTTCGACGCCGTCTGCCGGCTGGTGGAGTGCGGGGTCGGCGTCGGCGTGGTGCCCGAGACCACGGCGGCAAGGGCCGTCTGCACGATGAACCTGGCCATTGTCGCGCTCACCGACGACTGGGCGGCGCGGGAGCTGAAGATCTGCGTCCGCAGTCTGGACGAACTGCGCCCCGTCGCCCGCCAGCTGGTCGAGAGTCTGCGGGCCTGAGCACGCCGCAGGCGCTGTAAGGCAAGGGGCGACACGAAGGACACGAAGGGGCGCGAGGGACCCAAAGGGCTCACCGTCGCGCTTCGTGCGCTTTGCGAATCTTCGTGTTCTTTGTGTCCCCTCTTTTTTACGCTTCGCGCGCAGCCTAGCCCCGCTCGGTGAGCCAGTCGGCCGAGCGCATCTCCTGCAGGCGCGAGGCGGTGCGTTCGAACTCGAAGGCGCCGTCCCCTTCCGGATAGAGGGCGGCCGGCTCGGCCTCGGCCAGCACGATCAGCTTGGCGCGGGCCTCATAGAGGGCGTCGATCAGGGTCACGAAGCGCCTGGCCTCCTCCCGCCGCGCCGGCGTCAGCCGCGGCACGCGCTCGAGAAAGACCGTGTGGAAGCGCTCGGCCAGGGCCAGATAGTCGTTCGGCCCCAGCGCCACGCCGCAGAGGCTGGCGAAACTGGCCCGCAACAGGCCGCCGGTGGCGTGGGGCAGGTGGATCTTGCGGCCCAGGACCTCGAGCGTCTCGCCCAGCTCTTCGTGACCGTCGAGCATCTGGCTCCAGAGGGCGTCGTAGGTCCGCACATTGTCCGGGTCGATGGGCGAGAACCAGACGCCGGCCGCCCGCAGCCGGTCCAGGCGATAGTCATGCTCGCCGGCCACCGAGACCACCTCGGTCCGGGTCTTGAGCAGGTCGATGAAGGGCAGGAAGAGCTGGCGGTTGATGCCGTTGCGATAGAGGGCGTCGGGCACGCGGTTGGAGGTGGCCACCAAGGTCACCCCGCGGTCGAACAGGGCCGTGAACAGCCGGCCCAGGATCATGGCGTCGGCGATGTCAGTGACCTGGAACTCATCGAAGCACAGCAGGCGGGCCTCGCCGGCCACCACGTCGGCCACCGGCGGAATAGGGTCGTCCCCGCGATGCTGGCCGAACGTCGCCTTGCGGGCCGCCGCATCCCCTTTGCGCCAAGCGTCGATCAGCCGGTGGATCTCGCCCATGAAGACGTGGAAGTGGGTGCGGCGCTTCTTCGCCACCGGCACGGTCTCGTAGAACAGGTCCATCAGCATGGACTTGCCCCGGCCCACGGGCCCCCAGAGATAGACGCCGGTCTGGCTCTGGGGTTTGCGCAGCCGTCCGAACAGCCCGCCGGGCTCGCTGGCGGCCAGGTCGGCCTCCAGCCGCGCCAGGGCCGGCAGGGCGGCGGCCTGGGCCGGATCGGGTCGGATCTCGCCGCGGGCCAGGCGGTCGCGGTAGGCGGTTTCGAGGGCGGACGTCATGCCTCCGCCCCTAGCCTGGAGACATCGCGATCACAATCAGCCAATCGTCCGCCGTACGCTTTGTCGACGCTTCAGGTCGCTGCGGGTTCAGCCGGAGCCAGGGCGCCGTCCTCTTCGCCTTCCGGCACCTGCGGGGTGTCGCTCCGGGCCGGCAGGCCGAGGTCTTCGCGCAGGAAGCGGTAGGTTTCCCGGCGCTCGCAAGCGCAGGCCTTCATCTGGCCCTCCTGGTCCCACCAGACCAGCAGCGGATAGGCGAAGTCGACGCCATTGTCCTTGAGCAGCGGCGTGAGCTGGTCGACCAGGTTGCGGCCGGTGTCCACCACCGCCGTCCGCGCGGAATCGCCATCGGCGGGCGGGATGCCCGGCGCGGTCCAGGCCGAGGCGGGAACCTGCACCCAGCGCTCGAACAGACCCCAGTCGCGGTTGAGCCACAGCTCGGCCACGGTGGCGCGCTCGGCGGCCGTCGAGCGTTCCAGGCCGTTGGCGTCGCGCCGGGCGATCTCGATCACCCGGGTGTCGATTCCCGCCGCATGCAGGTCGGGGAACTGCTCGGCCTTGAAGCGCAGGCAGTCGGGGCAGGTGCGGAACGACACCATATAGACCGCGGGGCCTTCGATGCCGGGCGAGACCCAGCCTGTGGATTCCAGCAGGCGGGCGATTTCAGCCTGGTTCTTCGTCACCGTATTGGGCCTCCAGCGGACGTCGTGGTTCCAGTACAGATAGGCGCCGAGGCCAGCCACCACGACGACCAGGGCCAGGATCGCCCACAGGCGGAAATTCTTCATGCTCGATCGCTCCAAAGCTCGGGGGCAGCCTAGGCCATAGGCCCCAGGGGCCGATAGCCTATCTCATGGTCGGTATGACGAAGGCCTGGTCGCTTCCCTCGCCCTCAGGCCAGCGGGCGGTGACCGTCTTGACCTTGGTGTAGAAGCGGACGCCCTCCATCCCGTGCTGGTTGGCGTCGCCGAAGGCGCTGCGTTTCCAGCCGCCGAAGCTGTGATAGGCCACCGGCACGGGGATGGGCACATTGATCCCGACCATGCCGACATTGACCCGCGAGGCGAACTCCCGGGCGGCCCGACCGTTCCGCGTGAAGATCGAGACGCCGTTGCCGTAGGCATGCTGCGAGGGCAGGGCCAGGGCCTCCTCGAAACTCTCGGCCCGGACGATCTGCAGGACCGGGCCGAAGATCTCTTCCTGGTAGGACCGCATGGTCGGCTTCACATGGTCGAACAGGGTGGGGCCGATGAAGAAACCCTTCTCGTGGCCCTGCAGGGAAAAGCCCCGGCCGTCGGCCACCAGCTCGGCCCCCTCGTCGATCCCTATCTGGATGTAGTCGGAGACGCGCCTGTGGTGGGCGGCGCTGACCACCGGGCCATACTGGGCGGCGGGGTCGGAGGAGACGCCGATCTTCAGGGTCTCGATCCTGGCGCTCATCAGCTCGCGGAAGGCTTCGGCGGTGGCCGCCCCCACGGGAACCACGACCGGCAGGGCCATGCAGCGCTCGCCCGCCGAGCCGAAGGCGGCGCCGAGGATATCGCCCACGGCGGCCTCCAGGTCGGCGTCCGGCAGCAGGACGCCGTGGTTCTTGGCCCCGCCCATGGCCTGGACCCGCTTCCCGTGGGCCGCGCCGGTCGCATAGACGTACTGGGCGATATCGGAGGAGCCAACGAAGCTGACGGCGGCGATATCGGGATGGGTCAGGATGGCGTCGACGCAGACCTTGCCGCCGTGGACCACGTTCAGCACGCCGGCCACCTCGACACCGGCTTCCGCACCGGCCTCCATGAACAGCTCGGCCAGTCTGACCGGCACGCTGGGGTCCTTTTCCGAGGGCTTGAGGATGAAGGCGTTGCCCACCGCCACGGCCACCCCGAACATCCACATCGGGATCATGGCCGGGAAGTTGAACGGCGTGATGCCCGCCGCCACCCCGAGCGGCTGGCGCATGGACCAGACATCGATCCCCGGGCCTGCGCCCTCGGTGTATTCGCCCTTGAGCGCATGGGGGATGCCGCAGGCGAACTCGATCACCTCCAGCCCCCGCTGGATGTCGCCTTTGGAGTCGGCGATCACCTTGCCATGCTCGGACGACAGCAGAGCGGCCAGCTCGTCCATCCGCGCCTCGACCAGGCGCTTATAGGCGAACATCACCCGCGCCCGGCGCTGCGGATTGACCGCGGCCCAGGCCGGCTGGGCTTTCAAGGCGGCCTGGACGGCCATGTCCAGCTCGTCGGCCGAGGCCAGGGCCACGTGGGCCTGGACCTCGCCGAGATTGGGATCGAACACCTCGCCCTGGCGGCCCGAGGTTCCGGCGACGGCGCGGCCGGCGATGAAGTGGCTGATCTCACGCATGGGCGAGAGCTTAGGCCCGGCCCGCGTCCGCGCCTAGCGCTTGCCCAAATTGCAGGCTCAGGCGCATTCTTGAGCGGCAATGAGTGTCGCTTCGTCCACGGATATCCTGCGCCCGGCCCGGACGCGTCACGATCACATCGTGGACGTGCTGATCGCCGAACGCGCGCCGGGCCTCAGCCGACACCCCACCTGGCCGGTTCTGCGCCCCCTGCTCTATGGGCTGCTGGACTATGGCAAGGCCCGCCGAATGGCTGACGCCATCGCCCCCCTGCCCGGCCGCGACGCCCTGGAGCGGGTCTCGGGCCTGCTCGATGTGCGGCTGGAGGTGAATCACCTGCAGCGCCTGCCCCGCCAGGGACGGGTGGTGGTGATCGCCAATCATCCCACCGGCATCGCCGACGGGATCGCCGTCTATGACGCCTTCAAGGCCAGGCGGCCGGACATCTGTTTCTACGCCAATTCCGACGCCCATCGGGTGGCGCCCGGCTTTGCCGACGTGCTGATCCCCGTCGAATGGGTGGAGGAGAAGCGCACCCGCGAGCGCACTCGCCTGACCCTGCAACGCACCCGCGAGGCCATGGAGGCCGAGCGCGCCCTGGTGATCTTCCCCTCCGGCCGGCTGGCCCGGCGGCAGCCCGACGGCCTGCTGGCCGATCCCCCCTGGATGAGCAGCGCCATCTCCATCGCCCGCAAGTATGAGGCGCCGGTCGTGCCCCTGCACGTGACCGGCCCCTGGTCGACCCTGTTCCACCTCTTCAACCGGGTCTCGGCCGAGCTGCGGGACATCACCCTGTTCCACGAGCTGCTGAACAAGCGCGGTGGCCAGTATGGGCTGACGCTCGGCCCGCCCATCGCCCCCGACGCCCTGGCCGGCGACGTCCAGGCCGCGACCGAGGCTTTGAAAACCTATGTCGAGCGCGTCCTGCCCGCCGATCCGGACCGGCCCTTCGCATGAGGCTTCCTCTCGACGGCGATCTTCGGCTGGAGAATGAGGCGGCCACCGCGCGCCTGGGCGCAGCTTTGGCCGGGGCGCTGAGGCCCGGCGAGGCTATCTGCCTGACCGGGCCGCTGGGCGCCGGCAAGTCGACCCTGGCCCGGGCCCTGATCCGGGCGCGCACGACCCCGGATGAGGACGTGCCCAGCCCGACCTTCACCCTCGTGCAGTTCTATGAGGGTGATGGCCTGGCGCTGGCCCATTTCGACCTCTACCGCCTGACCAGTCCGGACGAGGCCTATGAGATCGGCCTGGACGAGGCGCTTGAGGACGGCGCCGCGATCATCGAATGGCCCCAGCGCCTGGAGGGTCGCCTTCCCCCCCATCGCTTGGATATAGACATCGTTCTGGACGGGGCGGCGCGCCGGGCGCGGCTGACGCCCCATGGCGCCTGGGAAGGACGTGCGATTGAGTTCTGATCGTGAGGGCCTGAAGGCCGACTTCCTGGCCCGTCACGGCCTGGCCGACGCCCATCGGGCTCCCCTGGCCGGGGACGCCTCGACGCGGCGCTATGAGCGGCTGTCGCGACCGGGCAAGGCCAGCCTGATCTTCATGGACCAGCCGCCGGTGGAGACCGCGCCCTGCCCGCCGGACGCCAGCCCTGCGCAGCGCCGCCTGGCCGGCTACAACGCCATGGCCAGGCTGGCGGCCGGCCGTGTGGACGCCTTCGTCGCCACCGCCGGATGGCTGCGCAGCCAGGGGCTGTCGGCGCCGGAGATCGTGGCCCATGAGGCGGGCGATGGCCTGGCGGTGCTGGAGGATCTGGGCGACGACCTCTATGCCCGGCTGATCGAGGGCGGGACCGACGAGACCCCCTTGTACGAGGCCGCCGTCGAGGTGCTGGCCGGCCTGCATGAGGCCACGCCCCCGCCGGTGCTGGAGGCGCAAGGCGCCGCCTGGCCCTTCCTGACCTATGACGACCTGGCCCTGCGGACCGGCGGCGACATGTTCCTGGAATGGTGGCCGAAGTTTTCCGGGCTCGCGCCCTTCACCCCCGACGCCGAGGCCGAATGGGAGGCCCTGTGGGCGCCGATCCGCGCCCGGGGCGAGGCTGGCGCCAGCGTCTTCTGCCACCGGGACTATCACGCCGAGAACCTGATCTGGCTGCCGGAGCGTTCGGGCGTGGCCCGGGTCGGCCTGCTGGACTTCCAGGACGCCGTCCGCGCCCATCCGGCCTGGGACTTCTCCATGCTGCTGCACGACGCCCGCCGCGACGTCTCGCCGGAACGGGAGGCCGCCGCGCTCGCCCGCTATCTGGAGATCCGCAGCGATATCGACGCGGCGGCCTTCCGCGCCGACTATCACGCGCTCGGCGCCCTGAACTCGGCCCGCATCCTGTTCATCTTCGCCCGGCAGGTGGCGGGCTTCGGCAAGCCGCGGTACGAGGCCTTCATGCCCCGCACCTGGCGCTATCTGGAACGCTGCCTGGCCGATCCCGAGCTGGCGCCGATCAAGGCCTGGTTCGACGCCCACGTGCCGGCCGAGGCGCGCCGGTGAGCACGCAGGGATTCCCAAAGACCGCCATGGTGATGGCCGCGGGGCTCGGCACCCGCCTGCGCCCGCTCACCGACCACCGGCCCAAGCCCCTGGTGGAGGTGGCCGGCCGCGCCCTGGTCGACCATGTTCTGGACCGCATGGTGGAGGCCGGGGTCGAGACCGCCGTGGTCAATATCCATCACTTCGCCGACCAGATGGTCGCCCACCTGGCGCGGCGCGACGACATCCGCATAAAGATCAGCGACGAGCGCGCCGCCCTGCTGGATTCCGGCGGCGGCATCGCCCACGCCCGGCGACTGTTGGGGGACGACCCCATCCTGGTAGCCAATATCGACTCCCTCTGGACCGGCGGAACGACGCCGCCGCTCAAGACCCTGGGCGAGGCCTGGGACCCGGAGATCATGGACGTCCTGCTGCTGCTGGTGCCCCGGGGCCAGGGCCTCGGCTTCGAAGGGCCGCAGGGGTTTTTCCGCGACGAGGCCGGCCGCCTGACCCATTCGGCCGCGGCCGAGCCCCCGACGCCCTTCGCCAATGTGGGCTTCCAGATCCTCAAGCCCCAGATCCTCGACGGCGTGCGGGAAGAGGCCTTCTCCATCGTGCCGATCTGGCAGAGGCTCGCCGCCGAGGGGCGCCTGCATGGGGCGGTCATGGACGCCTTCTGGATGCATGTCGGCGATCCCGCCGCCCGGGAGGCCGCCGAAGCCAAGCTCGCGCCGTGAGCCGGCCGCCGCTCTTCGAGGGGCCACGGCCCCGCTGGTTCAACATTCCGGCCCACCGGCCCTTCGTGCACGACCTCGCCCGGGGCCTCTATGAGGCGCTGGCGCCGCTCGGTCCGGAGGCCCTGTCCCAGGCCACGGTGCTGACCCCCACCCGCCGCGGCGCGCGCGCCCTGGCCGACGCCTTCCTGGCGGCCGGCGGCGGTCAGGCCCTGCTGCCGCCGCAGATCAGGCCCCTGGGGGATCTGGACGCCGGAGAGCCCCCCTTCGAGCCGGGCGACCTGGCCGCCAACCTGCCCGCCGCCATCGATCCCCTGCGCCGGCGCCTGGAGCTGACCCGTCTGGTCAAGACCCACGAGGGCCTGCTGTCGCGCAATCTCGACGCCTCGGCGGCCCTGGAGCTGGCCGACGCCCTGGGCGGCTTCCTCGACAGCCTGCAGATCGAGGAGGTGGACGCCGCCGGCGCCCTGGCCGGACTGGTGGATGTGGAACTGGCCGAGCACTGGCAGGTGTCCCGCGCCTTCCTCGAGACCGCCCTGGCGGCCTGGCCCGAGCGGCTCGCAGCCCTTGGCGTCGTCGACACCAGCCAGCGTCGGGTCGCCCTGCTCCGGGCGCTGGCCGAACAATGGGCCATCCGGCCGCCCGAAGGGGTCCTGGTCGCCGCCGGCTCCACCGGCACGGCGCCGGCCACAGCCGCGCTACTGGCGGTGATCGCCGAAGCGCCGCAGGGCTGCGTCGTCCTGCCCGGCCTGGACGAGAGCCTCGCCGATCGCGCCTGGGAGCAGGTCGATGAGCAGCATCCGCAAGGGGCGCTGCGCCGTCTGCTGGCCCGGGCCGGTCTGGCGCGCGACGCCGTCGAGATCTGGCCGGCGTCGGCCCCCCATCAGAGCCAGGGCCGCTGGCGCCGGCGGGTGATCAACGAGGCCCTGCGCCCGGCCCAGGCCACCGCCGACTGGCTGAACGTGATCGGAAACCTGCGGGCCGAAGGCGCCAAGGACGGCGTCGACCCCATCGCCGAGGGCCTGGCCGGCCTGTCAGTGGTCGCCGCCCGCAGCGAGGAAGAGGCCGCCACGGTGGCCGCCCTGCTGCTGCGCGAAACCCTGGAAATCCCCGGCGCCACCGGCGCCCTGGTGGCGCCCGACCAGAACCTGGCCCGGCGCGTCGCCCTGAAGCTCGCCCGTTGGGGCGTGATCCCGGACTCCTCGGTGGGGACGCCGCTGATGGCCTGTCCGGCCGGGGTGCTGGCCGGCCTCGTCGCCAGGCTGGCGGCCGAGCCGCTCAATCCGGTGCTGATGCTGGGCGTGCTCAAGCATTCGCTCGTCCGCCTGGGGGAGAGCCGCGAGGCCCTGGAGGCGCGGCTGATCGACCTGGAGCGCCATGGTCTTCGCGGGCCGCGCCCGGCCGACTGGGCGGCCCTGACCCGCCGGTTGGACAAGAATCTGGATGACGACTCGCGACGGTCGGACGCCAGCCGACTGATCACCGCCCTGCGCGCCGCGCTCACGCCCCTGACCGACATGAGCGAGCCGGCCCCCGCCGCCGAGCGGGCCCGGGCGCTCGCCGTGGCGCTGGAGTCCCTGGCCGCCGATAGCGCAGGGGGCTCAGGCCGCCTGTGGGGCGGAGCCGGCGGCGAGGCCCTGTCCCAGCTTCTGGCCGGGCTGATGGCCGAGGCCGGCGCCCTGCCGCCGGTGACGCCCAAGGGCTTCGCCGACCTGCTGGTGCGGCTGATGGGGGACGAGACCGTCCGCGTCGGCGGCGCCACCCATCCCCGCCTGCGCATCCTCGGCGCCATCGAGGCCCGGCTGGTGCGGGCCGACCGGCTGGTGGTGGCGGGCCTGGAGGAGGGCGTCTGGCCGCAGGGCGCGCCGCTGGATCCCTTCCTGTCGCGGCCCATGCGCGAGCGGCTGGGCCTGCCGCCGCCCGAGCGCCGGGTGGGCCTGGCCGCCCACGACTTCGCCCAGGCCGCCTGCGCCCCCAATGTGGTCCTGCTGCATTCGGAGCGTCGGGAGGGCCAGCCGACGGTGAAGTCCCGCTGGCTCTGGCGGCTGGAGACCCTGGCAAGAGGCGCCGACCTCGTCCTACCCGGCCGTCCCGACCTGCTGGACTGGGCGCGCGCCCTGGATGCGGCTCCGGACTACGAGCCGATTGGCCGGCCGGCGCCCTGCCCGCCGGTCGCCGACCGCCCGATCCGGTTCGCCGTCACCCGGATCGAGTCCCTGACCCGGGACCCCTATGCGGTCTGGGCCCGCGACATTCTGCGGCTCTATCGCCTGGAGCGGCCGGATGAGCCGGTGGAGGCCCGCGCCCGGGGCACGGCGATCCACGAGGCTTTCGAGATCTTCGCCAAACGCCACCCCAAGGCCCTGCCGCCGGAGCCGGCCCGGGAGTTCGCCGCCCTCTATCTGGAGGCCCTGGTCGCCGCCGGCGCGCCGCCGGAGTCGCTCGCCCGCGAACAGGCCCTGGCCCAGGAGGCGGCGGCCTGGGTGGTGGCCCTGGAGACCGAGCGCCGGGCCGACGGCCGCGACATCCATGTGGAGGCCGGCGGCCAGATCACGGTCCGCGGCGGCCTGCGCGACTTCACCCTGACCGCCAAGGCCGACCGCATCGAGACCGGCCCGGACGGCTACGCCCACATCCTCGACTACAAGACCGGCCAGGCGCCGTCGAAGAAGATGGTCGAGACCGGCTTTTCCCCCCAGCTGACCCTGACCGCGGCCATCGTCGCCCGCGGCGGGTTTGCGGGCGTGCCGGCCCGGCCCCCCGGCGACCTCGTCTATCTGCAGGTCACGGGCCGCAAGCCCGCCGGCAAGGTGGAGATCCGCGGGGCGGCCGGGGAGGAAAGCCATGACGCCGCCGAGCAGGCCCTGGCCGGCGCCCTGCGCCTGCTGATCCAGTTCGACGATCCCGAGCGGGCCTATCTGTCGCGGACCGCCCCGCAGTTCGTCCACGACTATGCCGGCGACTACGCCCACCTGGCCCGGGTGTTCGAGTGGTCCACCAGCGGCGAAGACGGCGAGGGCGAGGCATGACCACCGTCGTCGACATCGATCCCCAGCGCACGGCGGCCGATCCCGGCCTGTCGGCCTTCGTCACCGCCAATGCGGGGTCGGGAAAGACCAAGACCCTGATCGACCGGGTGGCCCGCCTGCTGCTGGCTGGCGCGGCGCCCGCCGCCATCCTGTGTGTCACCTACACCAAGGCCGCCGCCGCTGAGATGCAGCGCCGGCTGTTCGACCTCTTGGGCCAGTGGTCGGTGTGCGATGACACAGCCCTACGCGCAGCGCTCGCCAAGCTGGAGGGGCGCAGGCCTGACTCCTATGACGCCGCGCGCCTGTCGGCCGCGCGCGCCCTGTTCGCCCAGGCTCTGGAGACCCCGGGCGGCCTGAAGATCCAGACCATCCACGCCTTCTGCGAGAAGCTGCTGCGGCGCTTCCCCCTGGAGGCGGGCATCTCGCCGGGCTTCCGGGTGATGGACGATCCGGCCGCGGCCCTGATCGCCCGGGCCGCCCGCCAGGACGTGGCGCGCCATGCGCTCACCGGAACCGGCGCGGTGGCCCAGGCCTATGCGCGGCTGTCAGTGAGCCTGGATTTCCGCGCCTTCGAGCAGATGTTCGCCACCTTCGAGGCCCGCCGCGGGGCGCTGGACGCCTTCGTGCATCGCCAGGGCGGACTGGAAGGCGCGCTCGCCTGGATCTGGGAGACCTGCGGCTTCGACGGCGAGGCCGACCCCGAGGCCGTGGCGGCCGACGCCATGGCCGAGCTCGACCGGGCGCTCTGGCGCGAGGCGGCCGAGGTCCTGGCGCTCGGCGGCAAGACCGACCAGTCCTGTTCGCAGACCCTGGCGGCGGTGGCGGCCGACCCGCGCGCCACGCTTTCCGACGCCCTGAAGGCCCTGTTCACCCAAGGCGGCGAGGGCACGCCGGCCACATGGGTCGCCAAGACCAAGGCCCTGGCCGGCGCCGAGCCCCTGCGCCAGGCCCTGCTGGACGAACAGGACCGGCTGGCCTCGGCGCGGGATCAGGTGCGCGCGGCCAACATCGCCTGGGACAGCGCCTATGTGCTGATCCTCGCCCAGGCCTATCTGACCGCCTACGGCCAGGAAAAGGCCGTGGCCGGCGCGCTGGATTTCGGCGACCTGATCGAGAAGACGCGGGCCCTCGTGGCCGAGCGCCCCATGGCCGCCTGGGTGCTCTACAAGCTGGACGGCGGCGTCGACCACATCCTGCTGGACGAGGCCCAGGACACCGCCCCGGAACAGTGGGAGATCCTCAGCGCGCTCACCGCCGAGTTCTTTGCCGGCGAGGGCCGCGAGCGCGAGGCCCTGCGCAGCCTGTTCGTGGTCGGCGACGAGAAGCAGTCGATCTACTCCTTCCAGGGCGCCGCGCCCGAGCGCCTGCGCCACGAGACCGAGACCTACCTCACCCGCATCCGGGACGCCGGCGCGCGGGCCCAGAGCGTGCCGCTGGCCGCCTCCTGGCGCTCCACCGTCGATGTGCTGAGCTTCGTCGATGCAGTGTTTTCCGCGCCGGAAACGCAAGGCGGCGTGCCGCCGGCCCGGGGCGAGGACGCCGTGCGCCACATCCCCATGCGCCGCGACCACCGGGGCTGCGTCGATGTCTGGCCCCTGGAGCGCGAGCCCGAGGGGGAGGAGCGCGAGGCCTGGGACGCGCCGCTCGACGTGGAAGGCCCGGCCAGCGCCAACCGCCGGCTGGCCGAAAACATCGCCTGCGAGATCGAAGACCTGGTGGCGCGCGGCGATGGGGTGTTCGACAAGGACCTGGACGCGCCCGATGGGAGCCGCGGCGCCTGGCGGCCGGCCCGCTATGGCGACGTCCTGATCCTGGTGCGGCGGCGCAAGGCCCTGTTCGAGGACATATTGCGGGCGCTGAAACGCCGCGGCGTGCCGGTGGCCGGCGCCGACCGGCTGGCGCTCTCGGAACACATCATCTTCGATGACTTGCTGGCTGTGGCCCGCTTCGTGCTCTTCCCGCAGGACGAGCTGAACCTGGCGGCCCTGCTCAAGAGCCCCTTCTGCGGTCTGGACGACGAGGCGCTCTACGCGCTCGCCAAGCCCCGCAAGCCCGGCGACCTGTGGAGCGCCCTGCAGGCCCGCGCCCCTGAGCGCGCCGACTGGGCCGCGGCGCTGGCCTTCCTCACCGCCGCCCGCGAAGAGGCGCAGAAGCGCAGGCCCTTCGAATTCTATGGCCGGCTGCTCACCCTGCGGGACGAGGCCGGCGCCTCCATGCGCCAGAGGATCGTGCGGCGGCTGGGGACCGAGGCCGAGGACGCCCTGGACGAGTTCCTGGTCCAGGCCCAGGCCGCCGAACAGCGGGGGATCTGCGACCTGGAGGGGCTGGCCGACGCGCTGGCTGGCCTCAACATCATCGTCAAGCGCGAGATGGAGGCGGCCCGGGACGAGGTCCGCGTCATGACCGCCCACGGCGCCAAGGGGCTGGAGGCGCCCATCGTCTTCCTGCCCGAGACCACCCTGTCGGGCCTGGGCCGCGGCTCGCCGCTCCTGGAGACCGAAGACGGCGGCTTCCTCTGGTGTCCGTCCAAGGCCCAGGACTGCGCGGCCTCGACCGCGGCGCGGGACTTGCGCGCCCGCAAGGACGAGGAGGAGGCCTATCGCCTGCTCTATGTGGCCCTGACCCGGGCCCGCGACCGGCTGGTGATCTGCGGCCGGATCGCGGCCAAGACCAAGGAAGAGAACCTCAAAGGCTGGTGGGCCGCCATCCAGGCCGGCCTCGCCCATGAGATGATCGGCCCCCATCTGCGGCCGGCCGCCTGCGGCCAGGTGGAGGCGAGGCGGTTCGGCGAAGACCCGCAGGTGCTGGGCGCGGGCGCGGCCGAGGCGCCGACCACCGCCCCCCTGCCGGACTGGGCGCGGGCCGATGCCGCGCTTGATCCCCTGGCCCGGTTCGCCTCGCCCTCGGACCTGGGCGAGGCTGAGGAGATCCTCGCGCCTTCGCCGCTCGCCCGGGTCGGCGGGCTCGGCCGGTTCCGCCGCGGCGAGCTGATCCACCGGCTGTTGCAGATCCTGCCCGACCTGGCCCTGGAGGACCGCGATGCCGCAGCCACAGCCATCCTCGCCCGTGAGCCCGACCTGACCGACGACCAGCGGGCCGAGATGGCGGGCGCGGCGCTCGCCGTGCTGGCCGATCCCCAGTTCGCCGACGTGTTCGCAGCCGATGGCCGGGCCGAGGTGGCCATCGCCGGGCGGGCCGCCGCCCTGCCGCAAGGCCTGCAGATCTCCGGCCGCATCGACCGCCTGGTGGTGCGCGCAGAGAGGGTTCTGGTGGCCGACTTCAAGACCAACCGCCCCTCGCCCGACGCAATAGAGGACGCTGATCCCGCCTATATCCGCCAGATGGCGCTCTATGCCGCGGTGCTGGCCGAGGTCTTCCCCGGCCGGGCCATCGAGGCGGCCCTGGTGTGGACCGATGGTCCGAAGCTGATGGCGGTTCCAGAATTCCTGATGGCCCAGGCCCTGGCCGATCTCCGGTCCAGGAGTTGATCACCCGCGCTCTGCGCCTTACATCGCTGGATCAAGAGGCGATCGGCGCGCGTTGCGCCAGGGTCGCAAAAGGAGCTTCCCATGAGCACCGTCACCGTCACCGACGACTCCTTCGAGAAAGACGTGCTGCAGGCGCAAGGCCCGGTCCTGGTGGACTTCTGGGCCGAGTGGTGCGGCCCCTGCAAGCAGATCGCCCCGGCCCTGGAGCAGATCTCCGACGACCTGGCCGGCCAGGTCACCATCGCCAAGCTGAACATCGAAGACAGCCCCACCACCCCCTCGCGCTACGGCGTCCGCGGCATCCCGACCATGATGTTGTTCAAGGACGGCCAGATGTCGTCCATGAAGGTCGGCGCCATGCCCAAGCAGAAGATCCTGGAATGGCTCTCCGAAGCCGGCGTGCAACCGGCGGCGTAAGGTTGCCGGGCTGAGGCCTGAGAGATGCAGAAGGGGTCGGCGAAAGCCGGCCCTTTTTCGTTGGGCGCGGAAGCTGGCTGGGAAGCAAGAGTCAGGCGTCAAGTTTCGGATGTGTCCGCCTCGGACTTCGTTGGTGAGCGGGATGTAGCGATCCCGGTTTCGACCTCCGGTTCCGGCGCATCAAAATCGATATTCAGAAAGTGACCAACCACCCAGCTGCGGAGATATCTCCATGCTTCTTCAGCAGAACTACTCTGTTGGGCCGCGATAAATAACAGGCGCTCAACTTCCCGTAGCATCAAGCGCCAGTCGTCCCTCCCCTCAGTCATCCGGCTCAGCATCTTGCCAATCGCCCGCGCGGCACGATCAGCGTTAACGCCTTGGTCGACGCCGGCCACCTTGGCCAAGAAAAGGATCGCCACTCTGTGGTGCGAGGCTAGGTCGGCACCGTCGTGAAAGAGCTGAGTAAGGGCTGCGTCGAACAGTGCCTCCGCGGGCCAGTCCTTCAGGCGCAGGATCTCGATCAGAGACCCCGGCTCAAGCCAGACAACGCTGTGCCGAAGGTAGCAAAGCTGGGCCGCCGCGCGGGCATACTGGGTGCGCGTCGTCAGACCGGCATCCGTAGCTAGGGCGATAAAGGGCTGCAACCAAGTCGCCGATGGCACCCCGATTCCGAGTGCCCACTGGCGCAAATGCAGGTCTTCTGACATCAGGACCATGCCGTGCTGGCGCGCGAGAATCATCGAATCCAGCACCTGAGCGACATTATCCCGGGTGAAGTGCGCGCCATGTGCCAGCAGATCGTCCGCACCGTCGGTCGGCATGATCTCGCAATGGGCGAGGATCTGATTGAGCCCTTTTCTTATTGTCTCAACATTGCTGGCCGCCTCCTCCGGCGTGTGCATCTCGCGGTAGGCTTGGTCATCTACGTACTTCAGAGTCATAAACTCCGAGCGCGTGTGGAAGGCGCTTTTGGCGCGCAGCTCGATCAGCATGTCCACGGCGCTGCGCGGAAGCAGGAGCCGCCCAAAATAGGCCTTGGCCAACTCAAGCATTTCAAGGCGATAGAGCGTCCACGCGGTCAACAGGTCGATAACCGCACCTTGCTTGCTTGCGCGAAAGGCAGCCTTAATCGCGTCGTTCCGTTCTTCGTGGGTCCCAATGCATGTGCGCAGGCCGACGCCCTCGGCCCGAAACTGATCGGCAAGCTCGATCACGTTGATCTTGGCGATGGCGGCGACCATTGCCAGAGGGACAGCATTATCTACGTAGGCATGCTTGATCCGCCCGCCCTGTTCCGAGTGATCCTTGATGAATTCAAGAATAGGACTGATGTCGTCGTCTTTGACCGTTATCTCGATTAGGTCTGTCGACTCGGGAAACCGAGTGGCGTGTTTCGACTGGATGTCATGCGCCAGCCATACGTACTTCGGCTTAGTTTCTCGAAGCTTGTAGTGCCGATCCGGACCATACTGCCTCGGCAATGAGATCGTATCCCCTACGCTCTTGCCCTTAATGGCGAGCGCCAATGGGTGGTCGGGCGCGTACCGATCCAAAGCTCCGAGACATTCAGTCTCTATAACACCGGAGACGTCGGGACAGTCCTCGCCTTCGAGATCAAACCAGATGTTCAGACTACCGTCCGAATTGGTCTCGACGGCTGTGGTCAGCGCGGGAATATCTGCCCCGTAGACTAAGCCCGGGTAGGCGGTTGCAACTTCCTGATTGGCACGATTGTCGCGTGCTGTGCGGTAGCTAAGGGCGAGCGCCCTATCGACCGCTCCGGCGCGGGAAAGGGAGTACGCCCACTGCATGTGGTCCACGGGGTCGCCATCTAGAGCGGCCTCATCGACTCCGAGCACGAAGTCTCGCGCGTCGTCTTCCCGGTCCTGTCGGAGGAGCACGCTCTCCAGGACCAAGTGGGCGCGAGCATCACTAGCGTCGCCTTCGACGGCGACTCGCAGAAACCGTTCGGCCGTTACTAGATCGCCGCGGGCGGCTTCACCGACCCCGATAAGTCGCGCGAACCGCGGCAATGCGACGACTTCATCCGAAAGGCTCTGGAAGAAGACGTGCGTTCTCGGCCGCACTGGCGCGTTTGCAAAGGCCAAAGTCAGCCGCAACAGCCGGTTGGAGGGCTTGGTCACGTCAACGTGGCCATCCAGCGCGGAGATAACCACCTCGAAATCGTCGAGCTCACTTGCAAGCTGGGCGAGCATCATCCGGTCAGCATAGGATGTCTCGGAACTCAGTAGACCAGCAGCTTCGCGCCCCATCTCGCCGGCCCGCCTTGAATCGTATCGACGGATGGCATCCGCAACCACAACTCGGGCACCGATGCTCTTAGGCCATTTCGTCAGCAACTGTTCACCCAAGCGGTCGATTTCATTGGGTACCGAGTTGTGGACACTGGCCCGGAACAGAAGAGCGTCGAAGGTGATCAACTCGGCCGGCGCAACATCGGCGCGCCGCTCAGGCGTGGCGAACGCGATGATCTCACTCCAGCTAGCCAAGCGTTCCCAAGCCATGAGCAGCAGGACAGCCTTTGACCCTAGGTCTTCGACTGCCTTTAGATGATCAAGCGCGGTCTCCGGCTTGCCCATCTCAAGGGCGACGGACGCCGCGGTCACGCGAGCGTCACCATGGTTGGGCGCGCCCAGAACGGCGTCCTCGATCACCGCTTGAGCACGCGCTAGCTCCCCGATGGCCCGCAGGCCATTGGCTAGATTCACGGCGAGGCCCACATAGATTGGCTGGCCCGCGTTTTCGTACCCCCGCACCCGATCCCACTGACGGCCCAAAAGGCGGACCGCTTCGCACAGCATCGGGCACGGCTCTCGGGGCGGGATCGGGTGTAGCTCGAATCCGCGAGCCTCGAAGGCTTCGTCCAATAAGGCTTCAGCGGCCCATTGCTCGGCCGTGTCACTGTCCGGCAAGGCCTCATAGGTCTCCCGGGCCAGTCGCCGCCATTCTGCCTTCGGCCGCTTGAAGTGCGCGTGGTTGACGCGGTGGAGGCGGACGTTCTTATCCTCAAGGAGCTCAGCGGGGACCACGTCGAGCGGCTCGAATGCTTCGTCCGATTTTACCGCAACCTGAAACAGCATTGCGGCCACGCCGGCGTTGGTTGGATCTTTGACCAGGGCCGCCTGGCCGAAGTCTAGCGCTCCAGCGATATCGCCGGTCATCATCATGCCAAAGATGCGGTTGGCGATGGTCTTCGGATCGTCGGGGTTGATCGCGTAGGCGTCGAGCAACAGTCGTGCTCCAGCCAGATCGTCGTCTAACTGAAGCTTGGCCCAGCCGAGGTTGGCGGCCACGCGGGCGCGGATTCTCGGGGAGGCCTGTGGGGTAAGGCGGCCCTTGAGGCTTTCAAGCAGGCTCAGGGCCGTCCGCGCTTGACCGCCGTTGATGAGGTCGCGGTAGCGGTCGATCTCCGCGTCGAGATGATCCTCGAGTTCCCCGCCTCGGCTGGTGTCGCCGATGGTCAGGATCGCGTGCATCTCCTGAACCAGAACAGCCGTGTCCCCGCTCTGATCGCGGATGGTTGTGACAGTCTGCGCCGTCTGGGCTGTCACCTGCAGAATCTCGTCCGAGGCTGCGCTGTGGCCGGGATCGAAGGCATTCAGAGCCCTGGAGTCGGCGTGAATCCGTTGCTGCAGGGTGTCCCAGCCCCAGATTTGGATGTCGATTATTCGGCCGAGATCCGCCTGCTCCTGAGAGAGTTGCACCGCCAGCAGGTCATACGCGGTGTCATCGGGCGCCGTCGTGACGATGTAGTATTCAACGAGCGGTGGCCTTACTGCGAGCGCTGCCGCCACCTCGCTACGAATCTCTGTCTCAGTCAGCTTGTCTCCGCGGGTTCTCAGTTTGCACTGGACACCCACGGGCCTGTGCGGATCTCGATCGCGCCTGGCCAGGATGTCGAGGCCCTTCTGACCTTGGCCATTGGTGCCGACCATTTTGGCGTTCGGATCGGCGAGGAGGCCAGCGAACAGCGGTACGCACTTGCGCTCGAAGTCCTTGCCCTCCAGCGGGATCGGAATTTTCGTCGAAGACGTCATGGGAAGGCGCTGACCCGGCCGTGATTCTCGGATTCAAAGTGCAGGAGAACAGCCCGCTTCCCTACAGCCCATCAGGATTCGGCCGCGAATGCGCTACGCGTAGAGAGGGTCGCGTTGTCGCCAACAATGGCAACGTTCGACCCTGAGACTATAGATGTATTGACGAGTGCAGACGATTCCCTCGTTGGCTTCGACCCCAGACCCGCTCGGCCGCGCAACACCCCCACGCTCACCCTTGCACACGCCCCCCATTCCGCGCACGACTCCGACCCAACGAACACAGCCCCCGGGAGGAGCCGACCATGAAGACCCGCATCACAGACCTGCTCGGCGTCGAGCATCCGATCGTCCAGGGGGGCATGCATTATGTGGGCTTCGCCGAGATGGCTGCGGCGGTGTCCAACGCGGGTGGGCTTGGGATCATCACCGGCCTGACCCAGGGGACGCCGGAGAAGCTTTCCGCCGAGATCGCCCGGTGTCGGGGGATGACCGACAAGCCGTTCGGGGTGAACCTGACCTTCCTGCCCTCGGTGACGCCGCCGGACTATCCGGGCTTCGTCGAGGCCATCGTCAAGTCGGGCGTCAAGATCGTCGAGACGGCGGGCAACAATCCGCAGAAGTACCTGCCGGCCCTGAAGGAGGCGGGCATCAAGGTGATCCACAAGTGCACGGCGGTGCGCCATGCGGTGAAGGCCCAGGCCATCGGCTGCGACGCGGTCAGCGTCGACGGCTTTGAATGCGGCGGCCATCCGGGCGAGGACGACGTGCCGAACTTCATCCTCCTGCCCCGGGCGGCCGAGGAGCTGGAGATCCCG
>NZ_JAUXVZ010000008.1 GCF_030680185.1 Phenylobacterium sp. | reverse complement strand
CTTCGACACCTTGTCGATGGCCTTCATCACCTCGTCGCTCAGGGTCAGGTCCATGGCGGCCAGGATGTCGGGGAGCTGGTCTTCGTGGGTGGCGCCGACGATGGTGGAGGCGACGAAGTCGTGCTGCTTGCTCCAGGCCGTGGCCAGCGTCACCAGCGACATGCCGGCCTCGGCCGCGATGGCGGCGAAGCGGTCGGTGGCGGCCATGGTCTTGTCGTTGACGAACCGCTGGGCCATGGCGCCCTGGCGGCCGCCCAGCTTCAGATAGTTGGAGAAGCGCGCGCCGTCGGGCCGGGCGCCGTCCTTGTACTTGCCTGACAGCACGCCGCCGGCCAGGGGCGAATAGGGGATCAGGCTGACGCCTTCCTGCCGGCAGGCCTGGGCCAGCTCGTCTTCGAACCGGCGGTTGTTCAGGCTGAAATTGTTCTGGATCGTCTCATAGCGCACCGTGCCCTCGCGCTCGGCGACGGCGACCGACTTGGTCAGGCCCCAGCTGGTTTCGTTGGAGCAGCCGATGACGCGCACCTTGCCGGCCTGGACCAGGTCGTCGAGGGTGCGCAGGGTCTCCTCATAGCCGACGCCGTGGTCGGGCCAATGGGTCTGGTAGAGGTCCACATAGTCCACATCCATGCGGAGCAGGCTGCCCTCGATGGCGCGGGTGATGTTGTGGCGGTCAAGCGCGGTCATGCCGGCCCGCATGGAGCCCTTGATCCAGCCGTGGCTCGGCCCGCAGACCTTGGTGGCGACGATCACGGCGTCGCGGTCCTTGGTCTTCAGCCAGCGGCCGAAGATCTCCTCGGTGCGGCCGGCCCATTCGGGGCTGGGGGGCACGGGATAGTTCTCGGCCGTGTCGTAGAAGTTGATCCCGGCCTCGAAGGACTTGTCGAGAATGCGGTGGGCCATGGCCTCGTCGGCCTGGCCGCCGAAGGTCATGGTGCCCATGCAGATGTCCGAAACGACGATGGCGCTGCGGCCCAGGCGTTTGTGACCCATGGCGTATCCCCCTTGTTGTGGCCTTGCGCCGGCATGGGCGGCGGCCCTGATCTGACGCCGACATAGCACTTCGGCCCGGCCCCTCGCCAGGATCGGCGTCGTGCTCTAGCTTGGCCGCAAAACAAATACAGGGTGGGAAACGAACATGAAGACGATCATCGGGCTGGCCGCGGCGCTTGCGCTGACCTCCGGCGCGGCGCTGGCGCAGGACGCGCTCAAGCCCGACACCCCCAGCATCCTGGCCTGGTCGCCAGAGCAGCAGAGCCTCGGCTACCGGACCATCGAGGACTTCTACAAGGTCAACACCATCGCCCGCGGCGCGCAGGTTCGGCCCCTGGTCATGGCGGCGCGCCAGATCGACCCCGCCTTCACCCACGACGGCAAGGACTGGACCGTCGCCTCCTATATGGAGGCCTTCAACGTCTCGGGCGTGCTGGTGCTCAAGGGCGGCGAGATCCTGCTGGAGCGCTATGGCATGGGCCGCCAGCCGGCCGACCGCTGGACCTCGTTCTCGGTGGCCAAGTCGCTGACCTCGACCCTGGTGGGCGCGGCGATCAAGGACGGCAAGATCGCCGGCCTGAATGCGCCTGTCACCGACTACATCCCCGAACTGGCGGGCTCGGGCTATGACGGGGTCACCGTGCGCCAGCTCCTGATGATGAGCTCGGGCGTGAAGTGGAACGAGGACTACACCGACCCCAATTCCGATGTGGCCCGGGCCGGCGCAGCCCCGGTGGAGGCCGGCCTCAACCCCATCGTCGGCTATATGCGCAAGCTGCCGCGGGAAAACCCGCCGGGGACGACGTTCACCTACAACACCGGCGAGACCGACCTGGTGGGCATATTGGTGTCCAACGCTGTCGGCATGAGCCTGTCGGACTACGCCTCGGCCAAGATCTGGAAGCCCTATGGCATGGAGCGTGACGCCATCTGGATGGTGGACACCTCGGGCCAGGAGCGGGGCGGCTGCTGCATCTCCATGACCCTGCGCGACTATGGGCGGGTCGGCCAGTTCATGCTGGAGGGCGGCATGGCCGGCGACCAGGCGGTGCTGCCGGCCGATTGGGTGAGCCAGGCGACCACCGCCCAGATCGAGAACGGCGGGGCAGGCTACGGCTATTTCTGGTGGATGAACGAAAGCGGCGCCTATCAGGCCTCGGGAATCTTCGGCCAGTCGATCACCACCTATCGCGAGGACGGCTTGGTCATCGTGATCAATTCCGCCTGGCCCAGGGCCACGGGGCAAGACCTGTCAGCGGCCCGCTCGGCCTTCCTGGACGCGGTCCACGCGGCGGCGAAATAGGCGGGGAGCAGGGGGGCGGTAGACGGAGACTCCCTGGAGATCTCACAGACCGCTGTCGTGCGATTGACTTGCAATAACGTCCTCCGGCGTCTAGGCGAATGCGACGCGTTCTTATTCGCCTGGGGGATACATGCCTGTTCACCGTCTGACCGCTCTTCTCTGCGGCGTCGCCGTTTCGGCGATGGCCACGTCATCAGCCTGGGCGGAAACCCTCGACGACGGGGCCGCGCCCCTGTTGGACGCCGTCCTTGTGACAGGCTCGACGACCGATTCCCGGGACCTCGGGGGCTCGGTGCAGGTGCTCGACGCTGAGACGCTTTCGACCTTCGCCTATAGCGATGTGAACCGCATCCTGCGCCAGGCGCCTGGGGTCTACCTGCAGGAAGAGGAGGGCTTTGGCCTGCGGCCCAATATCGGCATTCGTGGGTCTGGGTCCGACCGTAACAGCCGGATCACCGTGATGGAGGATGGGGTGCTGATCGCGCCGGCCCCCTATGCGGCGCCGGCGGCCTACTACTTCCCGCGGATGACCCGCATCGCCGCCGTGGAGGTCAGCAAGGGACCGGCAGCGATCAAGTACGGGCCACTGACCGTCGGCGGCGCCCTCAACCTGTTCTCCACACCGATCCCGGACGTCGAGGCAGGGAAGTTGTCTGGGCGGCTCGACATCCTGGCTGGCGACTATGGCGGACGCCGCGCCCTGGGTTCGGTTGGCGGCTGGGCGGGCCTTGGCGGCGGCTGGCAGATCGGCGGCCTGATCGAAGGACTCTATGAAGCCTCAGACGGCTTCAAATCCCTCGATAATGGCGGCGACACCGGTTTCGAGATCACCGACGGGCTGGTGAAGATCGGCCTGCGTTCCGACGACGGCCGCCACCAGTGGGAGGCCAAGTACCAACGCTATGACGAGACCAGCGACGAGACCTATCTCGGCCTGACCCTGGCCGACTTCACCGCCAGTCCCTACCGCCGCTACAACGGCAGTGGCGCTGACGTGATGAATGTCGATCACGAGACCTTCCAGCTCACCCATCGCTTTCAGATTTCGCCCAATGTCAGCCTGACGACGCTCGCCTATCATCACGAAACGGCGCGGGCCTGGTACAAGCTCAATGACGTGCGCAACACCGCTAACACCGGCTGGGTGGGCATCGGTGCAGTGGTCGCCGATCCCGTCGCAAATGCGGTGCAGATGGCCGACCTGATCGGCGCCCCCGGGGTCACCGGCCGCGCCGGCGCCTTGCGGGTGCGCAACAACAATCGCCTCTATTCGGCCACCGGCGTTCAGACCGTGGTGGCAGTCGACTTCGACACCGGAGCCATTGGCCATGGCCTGGAGTTCTCGGTTCGCCACCATCGCGACGAGGAAGATCGCTTCCAGCAGGATGACCGCTACACCATGGTCGATGGAGCCATGGTGCTGGCCTCGGCCGGCGCCCCTGGCAGCCAGGAGAACCGCCTGGGCGAGGCCCGGGCCTGGTCCTTCTTCCTGCGCGACGAGATGAGCTTTGGGGCGCTCACCCTGACCCCTGGCCTGCGCTATGAGACGATCCGTCTGAAACGCACCAATTGGTCGCTGACCGATCCGGCGCGTACGGCGCCGACGGGCGTCATCCACTCCGACGTGGACGTGTGGATCCCCGGCGTGTCGGCCACCTGGCGGGTCAGCCCGGAGGTTCTGCTGCTGGCCGGCGCCCACCGCGGCTTTGCCAATCCTGGTCCGGGCTCCACCGCCGAAGCCGAGACAAGCTGGTCCTACGAGGCCGGTGCGCGCTGGACCCGCGGCGGCTGGAAGGCCGAGGCCATCGCCTTCCTCAATGACTACGACAATCTGGTCGGAACCTGCACCGCCTCCACCGGCGGGGGCTGCAATATCGGCGACCAGTTCGACGGCGGCGCGGTGGAGGTGCGCGGCCTGGAGGTCACCGCCTCGAACCGCTTCGGCGACCTGGCGACCCGCGGCTTCGCTGTGCCGGTCTCGCTGGCCTATACGCTGACCGATGCGGAGTTCAAATCGAGCTTCGCCAGCGCCTATGGCCCCTGGGGCGCGGTCGTCGCTGGCGATGAACTCCCCTATCTGCCGGAGCATCAGATCAACCTCACCATTGGCCTTGAGCTTTCACGCCTGACCCTCACCAGCGGATTCAACTGGGTTGCTGAAGCCCGCGAGACGGCCGGGTCTGGGCCGATCCTGGCCAGCGAGAAGATCGATGAGCGCCTGGTGATCGACCTGGCGGCGGAATACGCCCTGACGCCAAACTTCGCCCTGTTCGGCACGGTCCAGAACCTGGCCGACGAGACCTACAACGTGTCGTTTTCACCCGCCGGCGCACGGCCTGGGGCGCCGCGTCTTGTGATGGCCGGGGTTCGCGCGCGCTTCTGACGGCCGGGGCGGGCGCTCAGATCGGATCCACCAGGGCGGCGACGGCCAATTCCAGGGCTTCGACCGTCCGTTTGGCCGACAGGCCCTGGTCGCGGCGCAGGCGGACCCAGGCCTCGAAGCTGAGCAGCATGTCGAGGGCCTCGAAGCGGGCCTTGTCACGGGCGGCTTCGGGGGGCAGCTCGCGTCGCAGGATTTCGCGGCCGAGGGCTGCGAACCGGGCGTGGTCGGCCTCCAGCACCGGCGAGCGCAGGCGATGGACGTCGGCGGCCCGGCGGAAGGGGGCGATGCGCTCGTACGCGCTCGCCCGGCGCTGGACCAGTTCGACAACCCGGCCTTTCCAGTCCTTGGCCTTGAAGGGCCGGGCGATGACGCTCTGCAACTCGGCCTCGATCACGGCAGACATCTCGCGATAGAGGCTGTCCATCTCGTTGAAGTGCCGGAACACGGTGCGCAGACCGACCTTGGCCCGGTCGGCCACCAGCTCGGCCGGGGGCGAAGTCTCCCCGGCATGGACCAGCTCCAGCATCGCCTGGACGATCCGGGCGCGACTGTCCTGGGACCGCCGGCGCCGACCATCGGCGTCGTGGGCCGGGGCCGAGGGGGCCGCGACATCGGCCATGGGGCGCGTCGCGCGGACGCCTGGAGACTTGGACCCGGTCATGATCGCTGCTTAGAACGCGGCGGGCCGAGGCGCCAGCGCTTCACGCGCCTGGGGCGAGTCGACCGGTGGTTTGCGCCATGGCGTGCAGATCCAGTCGCCCTTGAAATCAGCATTGAATGTGCCAATAGTTTCCCGGTCTCACGCCGCCGAAGGCCGGCGGGCTCGGGAGGGAGCATCAATGCGGCGCGCCGTGCAGCATGCCCTGGGGCGGGTTCGCCTCGGTGTCCTGGTCATTGGCCTGGGCGCCCTGACGGCCTGTGCGGGATCCGACACCTCGCCCCAGGCCTGCCTGGCGAACCCTGAAGCGCCGGGTCCGCAGGCGCCGACGGCGGGCATGGTGCGCTTAGGAGGCGGGACCTTCGCCATGGGCGCCGCGCCCGAACATCCAGAGGAAGGGCCGCCGCGGCAGGTGCAGGTCGGCGACTTCTGGATCGATCGCACCGAGGTGACCAACGCCGCCTTCGCCCGCTTCGTGGCGGCCACCGGCTATGTGACCCTGGCCGAACGCCCCCTCGATCCCGCCGCCTATCCCGGCCTGACAGCGGATCAGCGCCGGCCGGCCTCGCTGGTGTTTGTCGGCGCCGGCGCCGCGGGCGGCGATCCCACCGCCTGGTGGCGCATCGTCCCCGGGGCCGACTGGCGCCATCCCGAGGGGCCGGGCAGCTCCATCGACGGCAAGGACGCCTGGCCGGTGGTCCATGTGGCCTGGGCGGACGCCAACGCCTATGCCCGCTGGCTCGGCCGCGACCTGCCCACCGAGGCCGAGTGGGAGTACGCCGCCCGGGGCGGTCTCGACGGCGCGCGCTACGCCTGGGGGGATGATCCGGCCCCGCAGGGCGAGCCCAGGGCCAACACCTGGCAGGGCGTGTTCCCGGTCGTCGATTCCGGCGACGACGGCCACAAGGCCCGCGCTGCGCCGGTCGGCTGCTTCGAGGCCAATGGCCACGGCCTCTATGACATCACCGGCAATGTCTGGGAGTGGACCTCGGACTGGTATCGCCCCGGCCTCGCACCCGCCTCGGTGATGGCCCAGGGCGGGCCGCCACGGGCCATGTCGCGGGACCCCGACGAACCCGGCCAGGCCAAGCACGTGATCAAGGGCGGCTCCTTCCTCTGCGCCGACAATTTCTGTTTCCGCTATCGCCCGGCCGCCCGGGCGCCGGGCCCCCATGACGGCGGCGCGGCCCATATCGGCTTCCGCACCGTCCTGCGGATTCCCAGCCCGGAGGGCGCATCATGAAACGCAGCCTGGCGATCACCCTGATCAGCCTGCTTCTGCTTGTGGCGGTCGGCGGCGGCCTCTGGCTGGCCCGTGGCCAACTGGCCCTGGCGCTGATGGACCGGGTCATGGCCCGTAACCTGGCCGCTGACCCCTTCGCCGACCTGCCCGACGGCCTGCATGTGGCGCTCTGCGGCGCAGGCTCGCCCATGCCTGACGCCACGCGCGCGGGTCCCTGCACGGCGGTGATCGCCGGCCGGCGCCTGTTCGTCGTCGACGCCGGCACGGGCGCCAGCCGCAACCTCACCCTGATGAACCTGCCCCCGGCCCGGATCGAGGCGGTGCTGCTCAGCCATTTCCACTCCGACCATATCGACGGCCTGGGCGAGCTGCTGCTGCAGCGGTGGGCCGGCGGCTCGGCCGCCGCGCCGACGCCGGTGTATGGCCCCCCCGGCGTCGAGACCGTGCTGGCCGGGTTCGCCCAGGCCTACAGCCTCGACCGCGGCTACCGTGTCGCTCACCACGGCCCCCAGGTGACGCCGCCGGCTGGTTATGGGGCGAGCGCACACATGTTTCAGCTTCCCGAGGGCGGGACCGGACTCGTGATCCTTGATGAGCCGGACCTCAAGATCACCACCTTCCGCGTGGACCACGATCCTGTGGAGCCGGCGGTCGGCTACCGCTTCGACTACAAGGGCCGCAGCGCGGTGCTGAGCGGCGACACGACCCCCTCGGCCGCGGTCGAGGCCCAGGCCCGTGGCGCCGACCTCCTGGTGCACGAAGCCCTCTCCATCGACCTCGTGAACCGCCAGCGGGCTGCGGCTGAGGCGGCGGGGCGGACCAACCTCGCCCAGATCTTCGCGGACATCACCGACTATCACACCACCCCGGAACAGGCCGCGCAGCTGGCGCGGCGGGCCGGCGTGAAATTCCTGCTGCTCAACCACATCGTGCCGCCCCTGCCGATCCGCGCCCTCGAAGGCCCCTTCCTGGGCGAGGCCCGCAGTCAGTTCTCAGGTCCGCTGAAGGTGGGGCGGGACGGCGACCTGATCTCCCTGCCGACAGGAAGCGACGAGGTGCGCGCCGGCCGGCGGATGAGCGCCCAGCGCTGACGAGCTTCGTCGAGGAGGCTGTTGCTAAGGTGAAGCTTGCGCATATAATGACATTATAAGTGTCATAAATGTTCCGCGCATGGGCGGCGATCTGTACGCCCCCTTGCGACCTCGCCCCTCTGACCTGCGCCCCCCCGAACTCGACCCCGATCCTGGCCGGCTGAGGCTGACGGGCTCCTGGAGATCGCCATGAACGTCCTGCGCACCCCCGACGAGCGCTTCGCCAATCTGCCCAATTTCCCCTGGGCGCCGCGCTATCTCACCATCCAGGACGCCGACGGGACCGCCATCCGCATCCACTATGTGGATGAAGGCCCGAAAGACGCCGAGCCTATCCTGCTGATGCACGGCAATCCCACCTGGGCCTATCTCTACCGCAAGATGATCCCGGGCCTGCTGGCCACGGGACGCCGCGTGATCGCCGTGGACCTGGTGGGCTGTGGCCGATCGGACAAGCCGGCCGCCAAGGAAGACTACACGCTCGCCCGTCACTACGACTGGATGGGCCAGTGGCTCGCCGCCATGGACCTTCGCCACATCACCCTCTTCTGCCAGGACTGGGGCGGCACGATCGGCCTCTATCTGGTGGCCGAGCATCCCGAGCGTTTCGACCGGGTGGTCGCGGCCAATACCGGCCTGCCCATCGGCGAGGGCGAAAGCGACTTCATGAAGATGTGGGTCGGCATGATGAACGCCGCGACGGCCTTTCCCTGGCCCATGCTCGACCAGGGCATGGAGAACAGGCTGAGCGAGGCGGAGCGGGCGGCCTATCTCGCCCCCTTCCCCTCACCGGACTATGAGTGGGGCCTGATCTCCTTCCCCCTGCTGATCGCCGTCCAGCCGGACAACCCCGGCGTGCCCCTGAACAAGGCCGCCTGGGAAAAGCTCTGCGGCTTCGAAAAGCCCTTCCTGACCCTGTTCGGCGAGCTGGATCCCGTGGCGAAGGGCTGGGAGGTCCGCGCCCAGGCGAGCATCCCCGGCGCTCAGGGTCAGAAGCACCAGATCATTCCAGGCGCCGGCCACTTCATCCAGGAGGACGCGCCGGACGAACTGGTGGCCGCCATCACCGCGTTCCTGGCGATCAGCTAGCCTGCGCCTGGCGGGCCGACGGCCGATCGCCCGCCAGGGCTTTAGCGTCGTCAGCCGGGCCAGTAGACGAACTCGTCGGCTTCGGTGGCCGGATCGGCGAGGGTCTTGTCGACCATGACCGGCACCGAGCCGATGGTCGGGAAGAGGGGTTTGCGGCCGGCAGCCCGATGGGCGTCCAGCAGGGCCTTCAACTCGGCCACCTTCTCCGGGTTCGCCGTCGCCAGATTGGTCTGCTCGGTCGGGTCTGCGGTCAGGTGGTACAGCCAGTCCTTCTTCGGCAGGTCCGAGGTCTGCAACTTCCAGCCCTTGTGCAGGACGGCGCGGTAGTAGCCGCTCTGCCAGAAGAGCGTGTCGTGCGGCGCCCGGCCGGGATTGGCTCCGGTGAGCCAGGGGATCAGGTCCACCCCGTCGATGACCCGGTCGCTCGGCGTCTGTGCGCCCGCCGCCGCCGCCAGGGTCGGCATCAGGTCGATATGGGCCACCGGATCGCTGAGCTGCGAGCCGGCTGCGATCTGGCCCGGCCAGGAAATGAACATCGGCGTGCGCAGGCCGCCCTCGAAGAAGGTCATCTTCCATCCGCGATAGGGCTGATTGACCTCGGGCAGGCCGATATAGCCCGCCCCGCCATTGTCGCTGGTGAAGACCACGATGGTGTTGTCGGCCAGGCCTTGGGCCTCCAGGGCGGCCATGATCTTGCCGACGCTGCGGTCCAGGGCCAGCATCATGGCGCCATAGACCCGCAGCCGGTGGTCCTTGATCTCGGGCAGGGCGTCATAGTCAGCGCGGGTGGCCTGCAGCGGCGTGTGCATGCCCCAGTGCGCCAGATAGAGCAGGAACGGGCGGTTGCGGTTGGCCTCGATCACCTTCACTGACTCCTCGGTATAGTAGTCGGTGAGATAGCCCCGCGGGGCGAACATCGGTCCGCCGTTGAACTTCGCCGCCGCCTGCATCCGGGCCCACAGGAACCGGTCGATGGGGTCGAAATCCACCTTGGCGTTGACCGCGTCCGGGTGGTCCTCGGGCAGATAGAGGCCGCTGGCCATCAGCAGGCTCTCGTCGAACCCCTGGGCGTTGGCGCTGAACTCCTCGGTGTCGCCCAGGTGCCACTTGCCGATATGGACGGTGTGATAGCCGCGGGCCTTGAGCACCTCGGCCAGGGTGATCTCGCTGCCGGGCAGGCCCTGTTCCACCATCGGCGGCATCTCACGGGCCAGTTCGGCGTCCCGCAGCATGGGATGGGGGCGTGAGCCGTCATTGTAGAACATCTGGAGAATGCGGGTCATGCCGTCCGGCGTCGGAGTGAACTCGAACCCGTGCCGGGTGGCGTAGCGCCCGGTCATGATCATGGCCCGCGACGGCGCGCAGGTCGCCTGGCCGGCATAGGCCTGGGTCAGGTTGGCGCCCCGGGCGGCCAAGGCGTCGATATGGGGCGTCTGCACCAGGCCGCCCGCGATCCCGCCGCCAAAGGTGCTGATGTCGTTGATCCCCAGATCGTCGGCCAGGATGACGATGACATTGGGCGGGCGATCCCCGCCGACGGGCTGCGCCGGACCTCGGTCCCAGGCGATCTCCTGGTTGGCGGCGATCTCCTGCTTACCCAGATTGCCAACCAGGAAGAGGAGGATGGACTTGTAGTTGGCCGCCCCCAGGGCGATCGCCACGACGAACGCCGCCGCCAGGCCGAGCCAGATCTTCCGCGCCATCTTCGCCTCCCCAGGCTGTTTTTATATTGGCACGCTACACGCCAATGCATGCGGAGCTCAAGGGCCTTCACAGATCGCGACGTCGGGGCGCCTGAGGCTGGACGCAGGCGCTCGCCTCGCCATAATATGGCATTTCACGTGCAATATTTTGGCCGGCTGGAGGACTTCCATGTTGATCGGCGCGATGCGCAGACGAATGGCCCAGGCATTGCGGGGGCTCGCCGCCGGTCTGGTCGCCAGCCTGCTCCTGGCCGCCGGCCCGGCCCTGGCCCAACCTGCGGGCGAACGGCCCAACATCGTGCTGATCCTCGTCGACGACGCCGGCTATACCGACTTCGGCGCCTATGGGAGCGAGATCGCCACCCCGACCATCGACGCCCTGGCCGACCGCGGGGTGCGCTTTTCCAACTTCCACGCCACGCCCATGTGCGCGCCCTCGCGGGCCATGCTGATGACCGGCGTCGACAGCCACACCGCGGGCGTCGCCAACCTGCCGGAAACCACGCCCAAGGCGCACCGGGGGCTGGCCGCCTATCAGGGGCGTCTGGCCCAGGGCGTGGAGACCATCGCCACCCGGCTGAAGCGCGGCGGCTATCGGACCTACATGGCTGGCAAGTGGCACCTGGGCCACGGCCCCGGCGACCTGCCCGACGCCCATGGCTTCGACCGGTCGTTCGCCATGGACGCGACGGGGGCCGACAACTGGGATCAGCGGTCCTACTTCCCGCTCTATGCGCAGGCGCCCTGGTTCGAGGATGGCAAGCCCGCGACCCTGCCCAAGGACTTCTACTCGTCGGAATTCCTGGTCGATCAGATGATCGCCTATATCGACAGCGAGGCGGCGGGCGAGGGCGGCCGCCCCTTTTTCGCCTACCTGCCGTTCCTGGCCATCCACATCCCGGTCCAGGCGCCCGAGGCCTTCGTCAGAAAGTACGAGACCACCTATCTGGACGGCTGGGCCGCACAACGCGCCCGGCGTCGGGACGGGGCGATACGCGCAGGCCTGATCGCCGCCGACGCCCCCATGGGGCCGGCGCCCGCCAGCGTGGCCGACTGGAACGCTCTGACGCCGGATGAACAGGCCCTGGCGGCGCGGACCATGGCGGTGAACGCCGCCATGCTCGAGGCCATGGATCACCACCTGGGCCGGCTGGTGGCGCACCTCAAGGCCCGCGGTCAATACGAGAACACGCTGTTCGTGGTGCTGTCGGACAATGGCCCCGAGGCCGGCGATCCGACCGTCAATCCGGTGTTCCGCGCCTGGATGCGCCGCCAGGGTTACAGCCAGGACGTCGAGACCCTGGGTGGGCCGGGAACCTATGGCGCCATCGGTCCCGGCTGGGCCAGCGCGGCGGCCGCGCCGGGCGCCCTCTATAAGTTCTATGCGGGCGAGGGGGGGCTGCGCGTGCCTCTGATCGTGGCTGGTCCTGACCTCCCCCAGGGGCAGACTGCGCGCGCCTTTGCGGTGATCTCGGACATCGCGCCCACCCTGCTGGACCTGGCCGGCGTCGCTGACGGCGGCCCGCCGATGCATGGCCGCAGCCTGGCGCCTCTGCTGCGAGGGCAGGCCGAGGCCGTCTATGGGCCGCAGGACGCTGTGGGGATCGAGGCGGCGGGGGAGGCGGCCCTGTTCAAAGGCGACTACAAGCTGACACGCAACGCCGGCGCCTTGGGCGAGGCGGCTTGGCGGCTCTACGACATCGTCCGCGATCCCGGTGAGACCCGCGATCTGGCCGCCGAACAGCCCGCAAGGCTGGCCGAGATGTTGGCCGACTACCAAGCCTATGCCCAGGCGGTCGGTGCGGCCGAAGTCCCGGAGGGATTCTCCGCCGACCGGCAGGTGGCGTTGAACCTGGGGCTGCACATCCTTGCGGACTTCCGCGGCCCGCTGCTGGCCGGGCTCGGTCTGATCCTCCTCCTCGTCGTCGCGACGGTGCTAGGCGCCCGCTACTATGGCCGCCGCCAACCCGCGCAGGCGGCGCGGCTGGGCAGGCTGGCCATGCGAGGCTTGCTCGGCGCGGTCGGTCTGCTGTTTGTCGCCATCGCCCTGCGCATCTGGATCCGCCCCGAACCCATGGCCGCCACCCTGGGCCTCGCCGCCCAGAGTCTCCTGGGCCTCGCCACCCTGCGCGCCGACATGGGCGCCTTCTTCGCCGGCGGCGGCCTGTTCGTCCTGGCGGCCGCGGCGCGCGATGAACGGCGCTGGCTCGTCCCAGCCCTGGTGCTGTTGAGCCTGGCCCTGGCGGGGCGGATCCTCAGCCTGCTGGTCGGCGGCCTGGATGTGATGTCGCTGCCGCCCATGGTTCTGGAGGCCCTGCTGATCTTGATCCTGGCGTCCGGTTGGCGGGTCCTGGCGGCCCGATAAGCGCCGGTTCTATGGTTAACGCTATCTTCAGGGGCTCGGGCGAGGATTTGGGACAGTCTGGGAGGTCCCATGACCGCTCTTCGCGCCCCAACCGCAGGTCTCAACCACCCCGCCATCGATGATTTCGTCCGGGATGGCGCGCATGTCTTCGACGACCTGGTGGACCCCTCCGCGGCCAGCGCCCTGCTGGCCGACATCCGCGCGACCCGGCCGTTCGACCATCGCCTGTTCCTGACCCAGGCCGAGTTCGACGCCGATCCCCAGTATGTGGGGGTCAACCCGCGTCCCGGCCGCAACCTTCTGGAGCGGTTCGAAGACCGCCTCGACTTCGTCGATCGGGCGCCGCACATCGTCTCGTCCCTGAACGCCCTGCTGGGGGACGGCTATGAACTGCTCAATCGCAAGGTGGTCTGCGGCGTGCCCCAGGCCTCTGTGCCGGACTGGCTGCGCCAGCGGATCCTGGGCAATCCGGTGAACAATCTCGGCGCCTATGTGCGGCCGGAATATCGGGACGTGACCTATTTCTACGGGATCGACTTCCACCAGGACCTGATCGACTACCGCGACCGGCCGGCCGACTTCCTGACCCTCTATGTCTATCTGCATCCGGTGGGGCGGCAGGACGCGCCCCTGTTCCTGCTGACCTGCAGCCATCGCCTGGGGGGCACGGTGTTTCCCCACGATCTTCAGCGCGACGGCGCGGACGCCTGGACCTACCGCGATGGTCGGGGCGGCGAGGTGAAGACCCACCAGCGCCTGCTCACCGGGCCGGCGGGCTTCGCCGCCATCTGGCACGCCTGCACCCTGCACGGCACCCAGCCGGACGCGGCCGACCACGAGCGAATCTCGCTGCGCTATCTCCTGGCCCGCGGCCGCGGCCCCGCTGGCCTGGACGCAGTGAACGCCAGTCTCGCGGGTCCACTCTCCCTGCCACAGACCCGCACAGACCTCGCCCCGGATGGTCGCGCGGCCGTGAAGGGCAATATCGTCAACCAGGTCTGAGCCCGGTCTCGGCCACCGTCAGTGGCTGAGCAGGAGATAGCGGCTGGGCTCGTCCAGCAGCGTGCGGGTGACGCCGCCAAACACCCACTCCCGCAGCCGGCTCTGGCCATAGGCGCCGGCCACGATCAGATCGGCGCCCAGGGCGTCGGCGGCGTTGTTCAATTCACCGACCACGCCGGCATCGGCGGCGAGGCTAACCTGGCCCCGGGCGGTGACGCCGCGGCCGACCAGATAGGCGGTCACGTCATCCACCTGGGTCTGGGCGGCGCCTTGCTGGTCCGCATTGCAAACCCCCATGACCAGCACCTCTTCGGCCCGATGCAGGAAGGGCAGGGCGTCGGCCAGGGCGCGGCGGGCCTCTCGCGTGTCCTTCCAGGCGACCACGACCCGCTTTCCGCTCAGCGGTTTGGGGCGGTCGGGCATGACCAGGACGGGGCGGCCGCTGCGCATCACCACCTCGGCGGGGTCGGCGGCGTGGAAATAGTTCGTGCTCGGATGGGCGGACACGATGATCAGGTCGCAGGCGCGGGCGACGACCGCCAGGGCGTGGGCCGGCATGTCGCGCGCCTCACGCCATTCGCGTTCTACGGCCGCGGCCTGTTGATCGAAGCTGGTCCTGGCCGCCACAAGGTCGGCCTCCATCTGCTGGCTCATGGCCGCGAGCCAGGCGGCGGTGTCGATCCCTGCATAGGGCGTGGCCAGCAGGGGCTCGACCGATTCAGCGCCCAGGCCGATCAGCCGGGCGCCGAGGTCCTGAGCCAACTGGACGCTGGCGGCCAGTCGAATGGTGGAGGCTTCGCCGGGCCCCACATGCACAAGAAGAGTTCCGATGGCGGGCGGCGTGGTTTTGGGCGAGGGGGGCACGGCGATCTCCTGGCGTCTGGCCAATGGGCCGTCAGGACACTGGGCGCAAAACCACCCTTCGCCATTGATCTGAGTCAGACCGGCCCGCGCTCAGGCGCTGGCCCTGTGCAGGGTTTCAGCCGGGGAGAGGACGGGCAATTGATCCACCGGCCAGGACCGCCCGCCCATGGGCCTGGGCTGCAGGCGACAGATCGCTGGGCCGGTGACGAAGGGCAGGCGCGCCTCGAGGGCGAGGTCCAGCTCCCGCGGGTGGCGCACATTGGTGACGGCCGGCCAGACCCGACGCCGCTTATAGGCGTCGATCTTGCTGATGAAGCGCCGGAGAACGATGAGGCGCCGCTCCGGCTCGGCCTGGGGCAGGACCAGGGTGACGCTGGTCACCGCCTCGGGATTGAGCTGCTCGATCTCGAAGGCGGGATCGCGGGTGCGAAGGTCGATGGCGCTGAAATGCTCGTCCAGGGCTTCGTGCAACTGCTTCAGCGCCTGGAACGACGGGGCCCGGGGCACGTCATAGACCGCCGCCGAGAGGCGACGACGCTCGGAATGCGGCAGGATCGCCAGGATCTCGGCATAGGCCGCCCGCCGGGAGGGGCGAAGCAGGGTCGAGAACGAAACGGGCAGGTAGAGCGGTGTGTCGGACTGGCTCTCGGCCAGGAAGGCCATGGCGGCGATGACGCAATCGGCGTCGAAGGCGGCTGCGTCGGGCGGCAGATGCTCTTCGCCATCCACCAGGCTGTAGCGGGTGCGCGAGTCCCCGGGCGTGCTGCTGATCACGTCGCCGACGAAGATCTGGCGGGCGGCGTAGTAGATGCCTTGCAGGCCTTCCACATTCGGCTCGCGATCGCGGATTGGGGCCGGGCGTTTAGGGATCCGGATCTCGTCGTCGCCCTCATCAGGGTTCGCGCCGACGGGCGACGGCACCGGAAGGCGGGTCCCATCGATGGCGATGCGGCTCAGTCGCCCGCCCGCCGGCGCCGCCGCCGGATCGACCATGGCCCGAGCGATTTCGGTGTCATCGAGCTCGGCGAACTTCGCCATGGCGGCGTCGTCGCCTTCGAACAGGAGGACCGTGACCTTGGCGCTCTCATCCTCGGTCACCCCGAACAGATGCGCGTGGAGCTCCGCCGACAGCCGGCCGAGTTCGGCGGTGTCCAGTTCGGAGGCCTTGGGGTCGCTGAGAAGGAAGGCGTAGGGGTTCAAGGCCGAGAACTTCCGCGGCCACGACCAGCGCACCTCCAGAAAGGCGTTGGTGAACTTGGCCACGAGCGCGCTGAACATGGTTTCCGACAGATGGGTCTGCTCGGAACGCACCACAACACGCAAACAGGCCAGGGCCGACACAGGCGTACTCCTCCAAAGATCCACAGCCTCGCAGGACGGGGTGAAGGGGCCGTTAGCGGGGCTGCCCCGTTGTCGCGGGGCCGGGCCCCAGGGCGCTGCTCGAACGGATTTCGCGGGCTGGCCTTTCATCGGATTGGCGTCGATGCTGCCAGGGACGAGGCGAAGCGCCTCGGGACCCTCGGGAGGCGGATATGGGCCGGTTTCGGATCACAGGCGCCGGCGCCTGGATCGTCGCCCTGATGGTGGCGCTGAGCGGCGCGTCCACCGCAGCGGCCCAGGAACGCTCCGCCGACCTTCGTCTGGAAGGGGAACTCACCCGCCGAAACCACGAGACCTATGTGGAACTGCCCTTCGCCGTACCTCCGGGGACCGGGCGGCTGACCGTCGTGTTTCGGCATGATGGGGCCGATGATCGCACGACAATCGATCTTGGCTTGCGCGATCCCCAGCGTCTCCGGGGCTGGAGCGGCGGCGCGCGGGACCGCTTCACCGTGGCCGAAACAGACGCGACTCCGGCCTATCTCCCCGGACCGCTGCCGGCTGGAACGTGGAACCTCATTCTCGGCGTCCCCAATCTCAGGCCGGATGTGACGACGGCCTATGTCGCCGAGATTTGGCTGGACCCTGCGGAGGCCACACCTTCGGCCCTGTCCGACGCGCCCCTGGCCCAAGGCCCTGCCTGGTGGCGCGGCGACCTTCATGTCCACTCCGGACATAGCGATGGAACCTGCCGCAGCCGGGGAGGCGCCCGCATTCCCTGCCCGATCTTTCGGATTGTGGAGACGGCCGCCGAGCGGGGCCTGGATTTCATCGCGCTCACCGAACACAACGCCGCCTCCCAGGCCCAGGGCCTGCGGGAGCTTCAGCCCTATTTCGACGACATCCTGCTGATCCCCGGGCGGGAACTGACCACCTTCCAGGGCCACGCCAACCTCTTGGGTCTCAGCGCGCCGCTGGAGTTTCGGCTGGGCGCGCCGGGGGCGGCCGATCTGGACATGGTGCTGGACAGGGCCGCGAGCCTGGGCGCCACCGTGTCGATCAACCATCCGCGCATGCCGTCGGGCGAAGCCTGCATGGGATGTGGCTGGCAGGCGCAGACCGACTGGTCGAAGGTCCACGCCATCGAGGTTCTCAACGGCGGCGCCATGGCCGCCTTTGGCGGCCGCGCCGAGAGCCCGCTCAGCGGGATCGGCTTCTGGGAGAGCCTGCTGGACGAGGGCCACAGGCTGACCGCCATCGGTGGGAGCGACAGCCACGATCCTGACCGACCGGTAGGTGAGCCCGGGGCGCTGGGGCGCCCGGCCACGGTCATTCACGCCGCAAGCCTGTCGCAGCCGGACCTGATGGCGGGCCTCCGGGCCGGCCGGGTCTTTATCGACCTCGGCCATCCCGGCTTGAAGCGGCTTGAGCTGGAGGCCACGGCGGGCGGGCGCACCGCTCGGATGGGCGATGAGTTGAACGCCGCGAGCGGCGCCCTCATCTCCTTCCGCGTCAAGGTCGAGGGTGCGCCCGGCGCGCGTATCCAGGTGGTCGAATCCGGCGGCGCCCGCGAGCTTCTGCCGGCGCAACCGGGGGATCAGATCGACCAGACCTTCACCCGCCGCAGCGATGGCCAGCGGCGCTGGCTGCGGATCGACCTTCGCGACGCCCATGGCGGCCTCCTGGCCCTCGGCAATCCCATCTATCTGAACTGGGACGACGCCCCCTGAGCCGCCCGCCAACATGCTTAATCGGGGTTTAACCAAGCTGCCCCATTCATGCCTTCGAGAGACGGGACGATCGCCACCGCCTTCTGGAGAATATTCGCATGGACCGTCGCAAGCTGATCGTATCGGGCCTGGCGGCCGCGGGTGCTGCGGGCCTGGGGGCCTGCGCCACCGCCCAAACCACCGATGGCCTTCCGCCGCCGCAGCACGACCCGAACTATCCGGCCACCGGCCAGGCCGAAACCTATTCCCGTGACGAGATCGTCCGCGACGTCTCAGACTTCATGGGCGTGACCGCCGAGGCCGCCGGCGGGGCGGTGGAACGCATCTTCGCCGACAATGGCCGCCCCACCGGCTACATCGCCGGCGAGGAGGGCTCAGCCGCCATCGCCGTTGGCGCCCGCTATGGTCGCGGCCTGCTCTATATGAAGAACCGGCCGACCCAGGAGGTCTTCTGGCAGGGCCCGTCCGTGGGTTGGGATTTTGGCGGCAACGCCAGCCGGGTTTTCACCCTCTGCTACAACCTCCATTATCCTGACGCGATCTTCCAGCGTTTCCCCGGCGTCGAGGGCACCGCCTATCTGATCGGCGGCATGGGTGTGAACTACCAGCGGGCCAACGACATCATCCTGGCGCCGATCCGCGCCGGCGCGGGCCTGCGGCTTGGGGCCAATGTCGGCTACCTGGCCTATAGCCGGCAGCGGAACATCTTCCCGTTCTGAGGCGTCGGGCGCGGCCATCGCCGCGCCCTTCGTTCTAGCTACGCAGCTTGGCGCCCACGGCCTTGGCGGCGGCCGCCACCACCTTGGCCGAAAGCTGTTCGATCTCGGCCTCGGCCAGAGTGTGGTCCTGCGGCTGGACCAGGATCTCGACCGCCAGGGATTTCATCCCTTCGCCGAGACCGGGTCCGCGATAGACGTCGAACACACGGGCCTGGGCGATCAGCGCCTTGTCGGCGCCGGCCACGGCCCGCGTCAGATCGCCGGCCGCCACCTTTTCCTCGACCACAAAGGCGAAGTCACGGCTGAGCGGCATGTGGGGCGAAAGCGCCAGGGCGGGCTTGGTCTTCATCGCCTTGCGCTTGCCCTCGGGCAGGGCGTCGACATTCAGTTCGAAGGCCAGCATAGGGCCAGCCACGTCGAGCGCCTTCAGCACCTGCGGATGGAGTTCGCCGAACTCCGCGATGATGGTCTTGGGACCCAGCTGCAGGCGGGCAGAGCGGCCGGGATGCCACCAGGATGAGGTCGATCCCTGGGCGGTCTGCAGGGGCGGCGCGCCCAACTCGTCGAGCAGGGCCATCAGGTCGGCCTTCAGCGCGAACAGCGGGTCCTCGCGGCCGCCGTCCCACCGCCGCGGCGGGTGGGGCGCCACCAGGCCGGCCACCACCACAGACTGTCCCTCCGGCGTGTCGTCCCGGTAGATCGGACCGATCTCGAACAGGGCCACATCGGCGAACCCCTTGCGGGCGTTGCGACCCGCCGCCTCGATCAGATTGGGCAGGGCCGAGGGGCGCATGCAGTCCAGGTCGGCCGAGATCGGGTTGGCGATCATCAAACGCTCATCGCCGCCGCCGAACAGGCGCGCCGAAGCCCGGGGCAGGAAGCTCCAGGTGACCGCCTCGGAAAAGCCCATGGCGGCCATCGCCCGGCGCGCGGTCCGCATCCGACCCTGGCGCACGCTCAGAACCCCGCCGGCGGGCCGGGGCATTTCGGGCAGGGGCTCGATAGGCAGAGCGCCATAGCCCTCGATCCGCGCCACTTCTTCGACCAGATCGGCGCGGCCCTCGACGTCGCGGCGCCAGGTGGGCGGGGTCACCTGGGCGCCATCCACGGCGAAACCCAGATCCCGCAGGATCTGGTCGATACGGTCGTCGGTCAGGGTCAGGCCGGTGAGCTGGCGGACATAGGCGCGGTCGAAGCTGATGGCGCCAGGCGCCGCGGGCGCCTCGCCGGCCACGACGACGTCGGACGCCTCGCCGCCGCAGAGCTCCAGGATCAGGCGGGTGGCCAGTTCCAGGCCATCCACCACGAAGCCCGGATCGACGCCGCGGGCGAAGCGGTATTGGGCGTCTGAGGTGATGCCGGTGGTGCGGCCGGTCTGGGCGGTGCGGATCGGATCGAACCAGGCGCTCTCGACGAACACCTCGGTGGTCTCCTCCGAGCAGCCGGTGCTTTCGCCGCCCATGACGCCGCCCAGGCCCACGGGCCGCTCGCCCCCCGCGTCGGCGATGACGCACATCTCCGAGGTCAGGTCGTAGGTCTTGCCGTCGAGGGCGATCAGCTGCTCGTCGTGATGTTCGGCTGGGGTCGCCTGGTCGGTGTGGGCCGGCGCGCTGGCGTCGCGGCCGGCGCCCAGGCGAGCGACGATCACGTCGCCGACCATCTTGGCGCGGTCATAGACGTGCAGGGGCCGGGCCCGGTCGTAGGAGATCAGGTTGGTGATATCGACCAGGGTGTTGATCGGGCGAAGGCCGATGGAGATCAGCCGCTGCTGCAGCCAGGCCGGCGAGGGGCCATTCTTTACGCCGCGGATCAGGCGGCCGGCGAAGATCGGGCAGGCGTCGGTGCTATCCAGGCGAATGGAAACCGGGCTTGGGAAGGCGCCCTTGATCGGGGCGACGGCGGTGTCCTTGAGTTTGCCGAGGCCGGCCGCGGCCAGATCGCGGGCGATGCCGGCGACGCCCAGCCAGTCGGGGCGGTTCGGGGTCACCTCGAAATCGATCACCGCCTCCAGGCCCAGCGCCTCGGCGGCCGATGTGCCGACGGCCAGATCGCCGGGCAGCTCCAGGATGCCGTCGGACTCCTCGGCGGTCTCGAGCTCGGAGGCCGAACACAGCATGCCGTTGGAGACCACGCCGCGGACCGGGCGCGCTTCCAGCGTGATGCCGGAGCCAGGCACATAGGCGCCCAGCGGCGCATAGATGGTGCTCAGGCCGACCCGCGCGTTCGGCGCGCCGCAGACGATTTCCTTGCGGCCGTCCTTCGTATCGACCTGACAGACCCGCAGGCGATCGGCGTTGGGGTGCTGCACCGCCTCGACGATCTTGGCCACCGAGAAGGCCGCCAGCTTGGCCGCCGGGTTCTCCACATGCTCGACCTCCAGGCCGGCCATGGTCATGGCCTCGACCACCTCGTCGACGGTGGCCTGGGTCTCCAGGTGCTCTTTAAGCCAGGACAGGGTGAACTTCATCGTATCAGCTCGTCAGGTCCGTCCCCTCCTGCGAGGGGGCTGGCCAAGTTGCGAGGCGAACCTCGCGCTTGCGCCGGGGGGTGGCGTCCCATCTGAAGACGCCTCGAATGGAGGTCAGCTCAGGCCGGTGGCGGGGTTGGGCATGGCGAAGGGCGAGAAGCCGTAGTGGCCGAGCCAGCGCGCGTCGCCAGCGAACATGTCGCGCAGATCCGGCATGCCGTACTTCAACATGCCCAGCCGATCGACGCCGAAGCCGAAGGCGAAGCCCTGCCAGACCTCGGGATCCAGGCCGCAGTTGCGCAGCACATTGGGATGCACCATCCCGCAGCCGACAACCTCCAGCCAGTCGGTCCCCTGGCCGATCCTGATGTCGCCGCCCGAGCGGTCGCACTGCACGTCCATCTCGGCCGACGGCTCGGTGAACGGGAAGTGGTGCGGCCGGAACCGGCTGACCACGCCCTCGGTCTCGAAGAACCGCGAGATGAAGGTCTCGAGGGTCCATTTCAGATGGCCCATATGGACGGCCTTGTCGATCACGAGGCCTTCCATCTGGTGGAACATGGGCGTGTGGGTCGCGTCGGAATCACACCGGTAGGTGCGGCCGGGCACGACCACGCGGATCGGCGGCTCCTGGCCGGTGGCGACCCAGGCCGGGACCTTCTCGTTGATCTGGCGCATCACCCGCACCTGCACCGGGCTGGTGTGGGTGCGCAGCACCTTGCGCTCGCCAGCCTCGTCGGCGGCCATGAAGAAGGTGTCGTGCATCTCGCGCGCGGGGTGTTTGGGCGGGAAGTTCAGCGCGGTGAAGTTGTTGAAGTCCGTCTCGATGTCCGGCCCCTCGGCCACCGAGAATCCCATCTCGGCGAAGATCGACACCATCTCGTCCATCACCTGCATGGTGGGATGGACGCTGCCCCGGCGCCTGGGCGGGGCAGGCAGGGAAAGGTCGACGCCCTCGGCGGCCAGCCGGCGGTCGAGCTCGGCGGCCTCCATCTGCGCCTTGCGCTCGGCCAGGCGGGCGGCGACGGCGTCGCGCAGGCCGTTGATGAGCGGGCCCTGCTCGCGGCGCTCATCGGGGCTCATCTTGCCGAGCGACTTGAGTAGCTCGGAGATCTGGCCGCTCTTGCCGAGGGCTGAGATGCGGATCGCCTCCAGGGCGGCGGCGTCGGGCGCGGCGTCCACCTGGGCGATCAGGTCTGTCTTGAGGGTGTTGAGATCGGTCATGGCCTGGGTGCTCTATCGCGTGGTCGTATCGGCGGGAAGGGCGCGCAGCAAAAAGCCCTCCGACGGCGACGCCGGAGGGCTTCTCGATGAGATCGGAGGAGAGCTTTGACGCCCTCCGCAATCCTTAAGCCAGCGCGGCGCGAACCTTGTCTGCGATGGCCTTGAAACCGGTCGGATCGTTGCCCGCGATGTCGGCGAGCACCTTGCGATCCATCTCGATCCCGGCCTTGTCGAGGCCGAAGATAAAGGTCGAATAGGTCATGCCTTCCAGGCGCGCCGCCGCGTTGATCCGCTGGATCCACAGCGAGCGGAAGTTACGCTTGCGCACCTTGCGGTCGCGATAGGCGTACTGGCCGGCCTTGTCGACGGCGGCCTTGGCGGTCCGGATGGTGTTCTTGCGGCGGCCGTAGAAACCCTTGGCCTGCTCGAGAACCTTCTTGTGTCTGGCGTGGGCGACCACACCGCGTTTGACGCGTGCCATATCTTATAAGCTCCCGATCACAGGCCGTAGGGCAGGTAGGTTTTGATGATCTTGGCGTCAGCCGCGCTCATCACCTTGGTGCCCCGGTTCTGGCGGATGTACTTGCTGTTATGGCTGATCAAGCGGTGACGCTTGCCCGCGACGCCGGCCTTGATCTTGCCCGTCGCGGTCAGCTTGAAGCGCTTTTTGGCGCCTGACTTCGTCTTCAGTTTCGGCATTTCACTTGCGGAGCGCCAGGCGCCCCGTCCTCTGGCGTATTGATGAGCCGTCCTGGCATGCCTGTTGGCCAGACGGCTCCGAAGGGGCGGGTGCTTACGCCAA
>NZ_JAUXVZ010000055.1 GCF_030680185.1 Phenylobacterium sp. | reverse complement strand
CAAGCCCCGCCAGGAGCAAGACCGAATAGGGATTCCGCGCCGGCGCAAGCCGGTAGGGCCGTCGTTGGCCTGAGGCGTCCGGGTTGGTCGCGAGAACCGTCCCGCAAGGGCCGGTCCAGAGGAATGGTCGCCGCATCCGGCTTCAGGGTTCGCCCTGGGTCGGGTGGCACAGAACCCGGCTTATAGGCCGTCTGATCCACTCTCCCATCCCCAGCAAAGCGTTCGGTCCCAAGTATACTTAACATGTTCCATGTATGTTCTGTGGAGTGTTTACATCCGTTAACCATAATAAAGATGCGACATCTTTGTATTCTGGGGATTCTGGGCGCTAGAGTCATTGCGACCCAATCCATCCCATGTTAACCCAATTCCTGTTCGCTAGGGGTTGGCGAACCCCGTGCGACCTGGGCGCGGGCTGGTGGGGATGGCGACCGGCGGCGGTCGTGGGAGAGGGTTTCGGGCGCGGATGTTTGTCTCGACCTTCGAGAAACAGCTGGATGCCAAGCGGCGCCTCTTGGTGCCGCAGGAGTTCCGCGCTCTCGTCTCGGGACCCTTCGACGGCGTCGTCTGCTTTCCCTCCATCGAGGCCGACTGCATCGAAGGGGGCGGCAAGGCCCTGTTCGACCGCTACAACGGCCTGATCGAAGAGCTGGAGTTCGGCGATCCCCTGCGCTCGGCGCTGGAGGTCTCGGTGCTCGGCGGCATGGCGCGCCTGTCCTTCGACACGGCTGGCCGGGTGACCCTGCCGGAAACCCTGTGTGATCTGTTTGGCCTGACCGACTGGGTCGTCATCGTCGGCCTGGGCGATCGTTTCCAGATCTGGGAGCGCGAAGCCTTCCAGGCCCATCGCGCCGCCCAGCGGGAACTGGCCCGCGAAGGCCTGGCCAAGATGCGCGCCGATCAGCGCGCCGCGCGCCTGGGCGTCGCGTCATGAGCACGCCGCATCTCCCCGTCCTGTTGGATGAGGTGGTCGAGGCCCTGGCCATCGGCCCCGGCGACGTGGTGGTCGATGGCACCTTCGGGGCCGGCGGCTATGCCCGCGCCCTTCTAGCGGCCGGCGCCAAGGTGACGGCGTTCGACCGCGACCCCACCGCCGCCCGCTATGCCGCCGATCTGCCGGCCGAGACCTTCACCCTGATCTGCGCGCGGTTTTCGGAGATGGATGAGGTCCTGGGGGAGGGCGGCGCCGATGGCGTGGTCCTGGACCTCGGCGTCTCGTCGATGCAGCTGGACGAGGCCGATCGCGGCTTCTCCTTCATGCGCGACGGCCCCCTGGACATGCGCATGAGCGACCAGGGCGAAACCGCCGCCGATCTGGTCAACACCGCCGAGCCCGAGGACCTGGCCCGCATCCTCTTCGTCTATGGCGAAGAGAAGAAATCCCGCCGGATCGCCGGCGCCATCGCGCGCCGCCGGGTTCAGCAACCTTTCACCCGCACCGGCGAACTGGCCGACTTCATCGAGGGCGTCCTGGGCGGTCGCCGGGGCGCCAAGGCCCATCCGGCAACCCGATCCTTCCAGGCCCTGCGCATCGCCGTGAATGACGAGCTGGCCGAGCTGGAAGCCGGTCTGGCGGCCGCCGAGCGCGTGCTGAAGCCGGGCGGGCGCCTGGTGGTCGTCACCTTCCATTCGCTGGAGGACCGCATCGTGAAGGCCTTCCTGGGCGAGCGAGCCGGCCGCACCCCGGCCGGCTCGCGCCACCTGCCTCAGCAGCAGGACCCCCGCCAGCCCAGCTTCGAGCTCGCCTTCAACGGCGCCCGCACCGCCGGCCAGGCGGAGCTGGACGCCAATCCCCGCGCCAGGTCGGCCAAGCTGCGCGCCGCCGTCCGCACCGAGGCCCCTGTCTGGAAGGTCGCCGCATGAGCGTCTTTACCCGTCGCGTCCGCGGCTTTCGCCTTATCGACGTGGTGGCCCTGGGGCTGCTCGTCCTGTTGATCATGAGCGTCTATCTGGCCAAGACCATGGCCAGCCGCGAGCGGGCGCAGATCGCCCAGGTCGAGCGCCAGATCAGCTCTGAAACCGCCCGCATCCGGCTGCTGGAGGCCGAGGTGGCCCATCTGGAGCAGCCCGCGCGGATCGAACGCCTGTCGACCGCCTATCTGGAAATGGCGCCGGTGACCGTCTCCCAGGAAACGACCCCCGACACCCTGGCGATCATCACCCTTCCGAAGGTGGCGCGCCCATGAGCCTTGGCGGCGGTGTTCTTCAGCGACGTTTCCCCTTCGGCCTTCGCTGGCTGGGGGCCGGCCTCTGGCGGCTGGAACACGCCTTCGAGCGGGCCCGCGCCTCGGGCCGGGCCGAAGACGATGCGCGCATCCGCATCTTCTTCGTCATGGTCCTGTTCTCCCTGGGCTTCGTCGCCCTGGCCATTGGCGCGGCACAGGCCGCCCTGTTCTCCGACGCCGCCCGCGGGGGCGGGGCCGGCTGGGTCTCGCCCCAGTCGCGCGCCGATATCGTGGATCGTCATGGCCGCCTGCTGGCCGCCGACCTGCCGCACTACGGACTCTATGTCGATCCCAGCGAGGTCTGGGATGTGGCCGCCACCCGCGTCGCCCTACGCGCCGCCCTGCCGTCGATCGATGATGCGCGTCTCGAGCGCGCCCTGACCGGAGACCGTCGCACCTTCCTGACGGGGGGCATGACGCCGGTGGAACGGGCCGCCATCCATCGCCTGGGCCTGCCGGGGATCTCCTTCGAGCCGGAGCAGAAGCGCGTCTATCCGCTGAACAACACCGCCGCCCACCTGATTGGCTTCGCCGACACCGGCGGCGAGGGCCTCGCCGGCGCCGAACTGGCCCTGAACGACCAGATCCGCAACCTGGCTGGCGCGGGCGGAGAGGTGGCGTTGTCCATCGACCTGCGCGTCCAGGGCGCCCTGGAGGACGAACTGCGCAAGGCCGCCTTGACCTATGGTCCCCGCGGCGCGGTCGGCATCGTCGCCAATGTCCATACGGGCGAACTGCTTGGCGTCGCCAGCTATCCGGACTTCGACCCGAACAACCCAGGCGCGGCCTCGCCCGAGGCGCGCCTGAACCGCGCCGCCTCTGCGGTCTTCGAAATGGGCTCGACCTTCAAGGCCTTCACGGTCGCCGTCGGCCTGGACGCCGGGGTCGCCACCATGGCGTCCACCTTCGATGCGCGTGAGCCCTTCAAGCTCGGCTACCGGACCATTAGCGACTACCACGCCTCGCGGAAGATCCTGACCCTGGTGGAGGTATTCCAGCATTCGTCCAACATCGGCACCGCCAAGCTGGCCGTGGGCGTCGGGCCCGAGCGCCTGAGCCGCTACTTCACCGATCTTGGCCTGACCACCGCCGCCGAGATCGAGCTCAAGGAGTCGGCCTCGCCCTTGACGCCCAAGGTCTGGAACGAGGACGCCGTGGCCTCCACCTCGTTCGGCCACGGGATGAATGTCTCGCCCCTGGCCCTGACCCGGGCCATGCTACCCCTGCTGAACGGTGGCAAGCTGGTGCCGCTGACCATTCACAAGCGTGAGCCGGGCTTCCGGCCGCCGGTGAAGCAGGTGCTGTCGGAAACCACCTCGGCTCAGATGCTGCAGATCATGCGCGCCAACGTCACCGGCGGCAGCGGCGGCAAGGCCGATGCGCCCGGCCTGAGCGTCGGCGGCAAGACCGGCACCGGCGAGAAGTACGATCCCGAAATCCGTCGCTACAATGGCAAGCGCCAGGTGTCGTCCTTCGCCGCGGTCTTCCCCACCGATGGGCCGCTGGAGAACGACCGCTATTTCGTGCTGATCCTGCTGGACGAACCGCACGGCACGCCGGAGACCTTCGGCTACTCCACCGGCGGCTGGGTGGCCGCGCCGGCCACCGGCCAGGTCATCGCCCGGATCGCGCCGTTCCTGGGGGTCTCGCGCCATGTGGGGCCGATGGAGAACCAGCCCCGCCTGGCCTCGGTCCAGGTCCCGGTCATGGGAGGCGATCTCTGATGGCGCGTCTCTCCGATCTCGTTCGGCGCGATCTCGCCGTTGATCCGCAGGTGACCGGCGTCACCGCCGACAGCCGCAAGGTGCAGCCGGGCTATCTGTTCGCGGCCCTGCCAGGCGCGAAGGCCGATGGCGCGGCCTTTGCGGCCCAGGCCGTGGCCGCCGGCGCCGTCGCTGTGCTGTCGGCCGAGCCTCTGGAAGGCCTGGACGTTCCGGTGGTGACCAGCGCCGACCCCCGTCGCGCCTACGCCCTGGCCGCATCGGCCTTCTGGGGCGTCCAGCCGCGCGTCGTGGTGGCGGTGACCGGCACCAATGGCAAGACGTCCGTCGCCACCTTCTGCCGCCAGATCTTCGCCAGCGCCGGGCGCAAGGCCGCGAGCATGGGCACCCTCGGCGTCCTCGCCACCGGGCCTGGCCTGAATGAACAGCTGACGCCCTCTGGCCTGACCACGCCCGACGCCGCCGATGTGGCCGAGCTGATGTCCCGGCTGGCGGGCCTCGGCGTCACCCACCTGGCCCTGGAGGCCTCGTCCCACGGGATCCACCAGCGCCGGCTGGACGGGGTGGACCTGAAGGCCGCGGGCTTCCTCAACCTGACCCAGGACCATCTCGACTATCATGGCGACATGGCCGCCTATCAGGCCGCCAAGCTGCGCCTGTTCGAGACGCTGCTGCCCCGGGGCGCCACGGCGGTCCTGAACGCCGATTCCGAGGCCTTTCCGGCCTTCGCCGCCGCCGCCATTCAGGCGGGCCAGGCCATTCTGTCGGTGGGTGAGGGCGGTCAGAGCCTGCGCCTCGACCGCCGCGAGCTGCAGCCGGATGGCCAGCGGCTGAGCCTGATCCATGATGGCCGCACCTTCGATCTGCGCCTGCCCCTGGCCGGCGCTTTCCAGGCCGCCAACGCCCTGGTCGCAGCGGGCCTCTGCCTGGCCGCTGGCGAGAGCATCGAGACCGTCCTGGCCGCCCTGGAGCGCCTGGAGGGCGCGCCTGGCCGCCTGCAGCGCGTCGGCGCCGGACCTCGCGGCGGCGAGGCCTATGTGGACTACGCCCATACGCCCGATGGTCTCGAGACCGTGCTCAAGGCCCTGCGGCCCCACACCCGCGGCCGGCTGATCGTCGTCTTCGGCGCCGGTGGGGACCGGGACGCCGCCAAACGCCCGCTGATGGGCAAGGCCGCCGCAGACCTGGCCGACATCGCCATCGTGACCGACGACAATCCGCGCAGCGAAGACCCCGCCGCGATCCGCGCCCAGGTCCGCCAGGGCGCGCCTGACGCCCAGGACATCGGTGACCGTCGCGAAGCCATCGCCGCGGCCGCAGACCTCATGCGGGACGGCGACGTCCTGGTGGTGGCCGGCAAGGGCCATGAGCAGACCCAGACCGTCGCTGGGGTGACTCATCATTTCGACGACGTGGCCGTGACCGCCCAGGCGCTGGAGGCCGTCCATGTCTGAGCCCCTCTGGACCGCCCAGGAAATCGCCCAGGCCGTCGGCGGCGATGTGGTCGGCGGCGACTTCGCCGTGACCGGCCTGTCCATCGACAGCCGCTCGGTGGAGCCTGGCGACCTGTTCATCGCCCTGGCCGGCGCCCGGGATGGCCACACCTTCGTCGCCCAGGCCCTGGCCCAAGGCGCGGCCGGCGCCCTGGTGTCAGCGCCGCAGGGCGGATCGGCTGTCGTGGTCGCAGACGTCTTCAAGGCGCTCGAGACCCTGGGCGTCGCCGCGCGCGATCGTGCGCCCCAGGCCCGCCGCGGCGCCGTCACCGGATCGGTCGGCAAGACCAGCGTGACCCAGGCGGTGCGCGCGGGCCTCGCCATCGCCGGCAAGGCGCATTCGTCGGTGAAGTCCTACAACAACCACATCGGCGTGCCGCTCACCCTGGCCCGCATGGCCCGCGACACCGAACGCGCGGTGTTCGAGATCGGCATGAACCACGCCGACGAGATCACCCCCCTGTCGCAGATGGTGCGTCCCCATGCGGTCCTGATCACGACGGTCGGCCCGGTGCATGTGGAGAACTTCCCCGACGGCGAGGCCGGCGTCGCCCGCGCCAAGGCCGAGATCTTCGACGGGCTCACGCCCGGCGGCGTCGCCATCCTCAACGCCGACAATGTCTGGTTCGATCAGCTGCGCCGCGCCGCCCAGGCCGCCGGCGCGCAGGTCCGCACCTTCGGTACGGGCGAGGGCTGCGATGCGCGGCTCACCGCCTTCAATCCGGGGCCGGGCGAGGCCATGGTGCGGGCGGTGCTGAACGGTCAGGCCTTGGACTTCCCGATCCTGCAGACCGGCTTCCACTGGGGCCTGAACAGCATGGCGGTGCTGCTGATGCTGGAGGCCCTGGACGTGACGCTGGACGACGCCGTCACGGCCCTGGGCGCCTTCGAGCCCCTGGCTGGCCGCGGGGCCGAGCGTCAGGTGGCCATCGCAGGCGGCGCCTTCACCCTGATCGACGAGAGCTACAACGCCAATCCGATCTCCATGGCCGCGGCGATTTCCAGCCTCGGCGCCCGCAAGCCCGAGGGGCGGCGGATCGTCGCGCTGACCGACATGCTGGAGTTGGGGGCTGAGGCCGAAGCTTTCCACCGCGCCCTGGCCGCGCCCTTGGAAGCGGCCGATGTGGACCTGGTCTTCTGCGCCGGGCCTTTGATGAAATCCCTCTGGGACGCCCTTCCTTCGACTCGTCGGGGCGGGTACGCCGAGAACGCAGCCCAGATTGGGCCGCAGGTCGTCCGGGCCGTAGAGCCTGGCGATATCGTGATGGTCAAAGGGTCTAACGGCTCCAAAGCGGGTGCGGTCGCCGCCGCCCTCGTCGAGGCTGGCCGTGAGCTGGGGGGGCAGGGCTGATGTTCTATTGGCTCTACACGCAGATGGCGGCTGAGGGGCATGTGCCCCTGCTCAACCTGCTGAAATATCTCACGTTCCGCACTGGCATGGCGCTGTTCACCGCCCAGCTGGTGGTCATGCTGATGGGCTCGCGCTTCATCCGCTGGATGCAGGCCAAGCAGGGCAAGGGCCAGCCGATCCGCGCCGACGGCATCGAGCGCCACATCGTCGAAAAGGCCGGCACGCCGACCATGGGCGGGGTGATGATCCTGGCCGGGCTGATCGTCGGCACCCTGCTGTGGGCCGACCTTTCCAACATCTATGTCTGGGTGGTGCTGTTCGTGACCGCCAGCTACGGCGTCCTGGGCTTCACCGACGACTACGCCAAGGTGACCAAGCAGACGACGGCCGGGGTCTCCAGCCGCGTGCGCCTTGTGCTGGAAGTGGCCATCGCGCTCGCCGCCGTGGCGATCCTGATCATCTATGGCGGGCGGACGGCGGAGTCGCCGGAACTGCCGACCTCGGTGGCCTTCCCGATCTTCAAGCAACTGCTGCTGGACATGGGCTGGTTCTACCTGGTGTTCGGCGCCCTCGTGATCGTCGGCGCCGCCAATGCGGTGAACTTCACCGACGGCCTCGACGGGCTGGCCACCGTGCCGGTCATGATCGCCGCCGCGGCCTTCGGCCTGATCGCCTATCTCGTTGGCAACTACCTGTTCTCCAACTACCTGCAGCTGCACTTCGTGCCAGGGGTGGGCGAGGTGGCCGTCATATGCGGCGCCATCATCGGGGCTGGCCTGGGCTTCCTCTGGTACAACGCGCCGCCGGCCAAGATTTTCATGGGCGACACCGGATCGCTGGCCCTGGGCGGCGCGCTCGGCGCCGTGGCCGTGGCCACCAAGCACGAGATCGTCCTGGCCATCGTCGGCGGCCTCTTCGTGCTGGAGACGCTCTCGGTGATGATCCAGGTGGCGTCGTTCAAGCTCACCGGCCGCCGGGTCTTCCGCATGGCGCCGATTCACCACCATTTCGAAAAGCTCGGCTGGTCTGAGTCCACCGTGGTGATCCGGTTCTGGATCGTGGCGGTGATGCTGGCCCTCCTGGGTCTTGCGACCCTGAAGCTGCGATAGGGAGGCTGGCGCGCAAACCATGATCCCGGTCCGCGGTTTCGAAGGCAAGACGGTGGCTGTGTTCGGCCTGGCCCGCACAGGGCTGGCGGCCGCGCGCGCCCTGCAGGCCGGCGGCGCGAACCTGGCCCTGTGGGACGATCGCCCCGCCGCCCGCGAAGCCGCCCTCGCCGAGGGCTTCGAGCTGACCGACCTGAATTCCGCCGACTGGTGGGGCTTTTCCGCCCTGCTGCTGTCGCCCGGGGTGCCGCTGACCCATCCTGCGCCGCACTGGACCGTCGAGCGGGCCAAGGCCGCCGGCGTGGAGATCGTCGGCGACATCGAGCTTTTCGCCCGCGCCGTGAACGCTGCGCCCGAGCACAAGCGGCCCAAGGTCGTGGCCATCACCGGCACCAACGGCAAGTCCACCACGACGGCCCTGATCGCCCACATCTGCGCCAGCGCCGGCCGCGACACCCGGATGGGCGGCAATATCGGCGTCGGCGTGCTGGGGCTTGAGGATATGCACGGCGGCGCGGTCTATGTGCTGGAGATGTCGTCCTACCAGCTCGACCTGACCTCGAGCCTGAAGCCCGACGTTTCTCTGCTGCTCAACATCACCCCCGACCACCTGGACCGCCATGGCGGCATGGACGGTTATGTGGCGGCCAAGCGCCGGGTGCTGCTGAACCAGGGCAAGGGCGACACCGCCATCATCGGCGTGGACGATCCCTACGGTCAGCGCATCTGCACCGAAGTGGTGGCCGCCAACCGCCGGACCATCGTGCCGATCTCGTCCAGCAAGGCCATCGGCCGGGGCGTCTATGTGCTTCAGGGCCTGCTCTATGACGCCACCGGTGAGCGCGCCGTCGAGATCGCCGACCTGCTGCGCGCCCGCTCCCTGCCGGGCCGGCACAACTGGCAGAACGCCGCGGCCGCCTATGCCGCGGCCCGGGGCCTGGGACTGACGCCGGAAGAGGCGGCCGAAGGCCTGATGACCTTCCCTGGCCTCGCCCATCGCATGGAAACGGTCGGCCAACTCGGCCGCGTGCGTTTCGTCAACGACTCCAAGGCCACCAACGCCGACGCCGCCCGCCAAGCCATGTCCAGCTATCCCAAGATCTACTGGATCGCCGGCGGCCAGGCGAAAGCCGGCGGCATCGAAAGCCTGTCGGATCTCTTTCCCCGCATCGAAAAGGCCTATCTGATCGGCGAGGCCTCCCACACCTTCGCCGACGTCCTCACGGGCAAGGCCCCCGTCGCCGAATGCGGCACCCTGGAGCGGGCCGTCTCGCGGGCCTATGCCGACGCCGCGGCTTCCGGCCAGGAGGCCGTGGTCCTGCTGTCGCCAGCCTGCGCCTCGTTCGATCAGTTCGCCGACTTCGAAGCCCGCGGCGACGCCTTCCGCCATGCGGTCCAGGCCCTTGAAGCTCCGGCCCAACAAGGCGCGCGAGCATGAGCGCCGCCGATCCCGCGAGCCGACCCAATCAGGCCCATGCCTTCGCCCGCAGCGATCGCTCGGCCCTTGGCGTCTGGTGGTGGACCATCGATCGCTGGCTGCTGGGCGCGGTGGCGGTGCTGATCGCCCTCGGCATCCTGCTCGCCTTCTCCGCCAGCCCGGCGGCGGCGGCGCGGATGAATGTCGGCGACCCCTTCCACTTCGCGATCCGGCAGTGCGTCTTCGCCGTGATCGGCGCCGCCGTGCTGATCGGGACCTCGATGCTCGACATCAAGTCGGTGCGGCGGGCGGCGTTTTTTATCTTCGTCGGCGCGATCCTGCTGATGATCGCCCTGCCGTTCCTGGGGCACAACGCCAAGGGCGCGACACGCTGGGTCCAGTTCGCCGGCTTCACCCTGCAGCCGTCGGAATTCATGAAACCGGCCCTGATCGTCCTGGTCGCCTGGATGTTCTCCGAGGGCCAGAAGGGGCAGGGCGTGCCCGGCGTCAGCATCGCCTTTGGCCTCTATATCCTCGCCGTGGGCCTCCTGCTCATGCAGCCTGACCTCGGCCAGACCGTGCTGATCACCGTCGCCTTCGGGGCGGCCTTCTGGATGGCGGGCGTGCCTTTGTCCTGGGTCATGCTGCTGGCTGGCGCGGCGATGGCGGGGCTGTTCAGCACCTATTTCGTCTTTCCCCACGTGGCCGACCGGGTGAACCGCTTCTTCCGACCCGAGGCGGCAGACACCCATCAGGTGGACCGGGCGGCCGAGGCCATTGCGGCGGGCGGCCTGTTCGGCCGCGGGCCCGGCGAAGGCGTGATGAAGCGCCACGTGCCCGACCTGCATAACGACTTCATCTATTCGGTGGGGGCCGAGGAGTACGGCCTCATCTTCAGCCTGATCATCCTGGCGCTGTTTTCCGTCATCGTCATCCGCGGCCTGTACAAGGCCATGAAGCTCAGCAACGCCTTCGAACAGGTGGCGGCCGCGGGCCTGTTCGTCCTGGTGGGCCAGCAGGCGATCATCAATGTGGCGGTGAACCTGAACCTGATCCCCACCAAGGGCATGACCTTGCCCTTCCTGTCCTATGGCGGCTCGTCCCTGATCGCCTCGGGCCTCACCCTTGGCCTCGCCTTGGCCCTGACCCGTCGCCGGCCGGGCGCCTATGCCCCGTCCGAAGGGCTCGCCAAGGCCGGCGCCTTCGCCTAAACGCAAGCCATGCGCAAGCTCGCCGTGGTCGCCGCCGGGGGAACCGGAGGCCATCTCTTTCCCGCTCAGGCGCTCGCAGAGACGCTGATCGCTCGCGGCTGGCGGGTGGTGCTGGCCTCGGACGAGCGCGTCGCCGCCTTCGCCGAGAATTTTCCGGCCGAGCAGCGGATCGGCCTGTCGGCCCGCACCTTCAAGTCCGGCGATCCCATCGGCATGGCCCAGGCGGGCCTGGCGATCATTCAGGGCGTCCTGCAGGCCCGCGCCGCCTTCCGACGCCTGGACCCCGCCGTCGTCGTGGGCTTTGGCGGCTATCCCTCGGTGCCGGGCCTGCTGGCCGGGATCACCCAGGGCCGGCCGACCGTCATCCACGAGCAGAACGCCGTCATGGGCCGGGCCAACCGCCGCATGGCCAGCCATGTGACCACCGTCGCCTGCGCTTTTCCGAGCCTGCAGAAGGCGCCGCCCAAGGTGGCGGAAAAGGCCGTGGTGGTGGGCAATCCGGTGCGCCAGGAGATCCGCGACCTGGCCGACAAGCCCTATCTGCCGCCCGAGGACGGCGGCACCCTGCGCCTGCTGGTCACCGGCGGCAGCCAGGGCGCGCGCCTGCTGTCGGAGCTGATGCCCGAGGCCATCCGCGCCCTGCCGGAAGAGCTGCGGGTGCGCCTGCGGGTGCAGCAGCAGACCCGCAAGGAATCCATGGACGGCGCCCGCCGCATCTATGCCGACGCCATGGTCGAGGCCGAGATCGCCCCCTTCTTCCGCGACATGGCCACCCGCCTGCGCCAGGCCCACCTGGTGGTCGGCCGCGCCGGCGCCGGGACGGTCTGCGAGTTCGCCATCGCCGGACGGCCCGCGATCCTGGTGCCCCTGGCCATCGCCCTGGATGATGACCAGGGCCAGAACGCCCAGGTCATGGCCGATGCGGGCGGCGCGGTGATCGCCCGGGAAAGCCAGCTGACGGTCGACTCCATGTCCAACGCGCTGGAAAAGTTGCTGACCAACCCTGAGCGCCTGGCCCGCATGTCGGCCGGCGCCCGCTCCATCGCCAAGCCGGACGCCGCCGAGCGCCTGGCCGACCTGGTCGAACAGACCGCCGCCCAGGGCCGCTAGGTCCCTCTAAAGCCAAGGCCCCGCCGCCCCATGAACCGTCGCCGTCCCGTCCCCTTCGAACTCGGCCCTGTCCACTTCATCGGCATTGGCGGCATCGGCATGAGCGGTATCGCCGAGATCATGCTGCGCATCGGCTATACGGTGCAGGGCTCAGACTCCAAGGCCGGCGCCAACACCGAGCGGCTGGAGAAGCTAGGGGCCAAGATCTTCATCGGCCATGAGCAGAGCCAGGTCGAAGGCGCCTCGGCGGTCGTCTATTCCACGGCGGTCAAGCAGGACAATCCCGAGATGCAGGCCGCCCGCGAGCGACGCCTGCCCCTGGTGCGCCGCGCCGAGATGCTGGCCGAGCTGATGCGCCTGCAGTTCTCGGTGGCTGTCGGCGGCACGCACGGCAAGACCACCACCACCTCGATGATCGCCTCGCTGCTGGACGCCGGCGGTCTGGACCCCACCGTGGTCAACGGCGGCATCATCAACGCCTATGGCACCAACGCCAAGGTTGGGGAGGGCGACTGGATCGTCGTCGAGGCCGATGAGAGCGACGGCACCTTCCTGAAGCTGAAGTCGACGGTCGCCGTGGTGACCAATATCGACCCCGAGCACCTGGACCATTACGGCGACTTCGAAGCGGTGAAGAAGGCCTTCCAGGACTTCATCGAGAACATTCCCTTCTATGGCTTCGCCGCGGTCTGCACCGACCATCCCGAGGTGCTGGCCCTGACCTCGCGGGTCGAGAACCGCCGGCTGGTGACCTATGGGGTCAACCCCCAGGCCGAGGTCCGCGCCGAGAAGATCTCCATGGGTCCCGACGGCGCCCATTTCGACGTGGTGATCCGACCCCTGCAGGGCGAGCCGATCCGCATGGAAGACCTGCACATGCCCATGGCCGGCATGCACAATGTGCTGAACGCCCTGGCCGCCGTGGCCGTGGCGCGCGAGTTGTCGGTGGACGCCGAGTCGATCCGAGCCGGCCTCACCGGCTTTGGGGGGGTGAAGCGTCGCTTCACCACCACCGGGACGTCCGGCGGGGTGCGGGTGATCGACGACTATGGCCACCATCCCGTCGAGATCAGCTCGGTGCTCAAGGCCGCCCGCGCGGTGACCAACGGGCGGGTTCTGGCCGTGGTCCAGCCTCACCGCTATTCGCGGCTCAAGGACCTGTTCGAGGACTTCTGCGCCTGCTTCAGCGACGCCGATGTGGTGATCGTTGCCGATGTCTACGCCGCCGGCGAAGCGCCCCTGGACGGCGCCAGCCGCGAGGCCCTGGTCGACGGCCTGCGCCGCTATGGCCACCGCCGCGCCCTGCCGCTGTCGGGTCCCGAAGACCTGGCGCGCATGGTGCTGCAGGAGGCCAAGGACGGCGACCTGGTGGTCTGCCTGGGCGCCGGCGACATCACGACCTGGGCCTACGCCCTGCCGGGCGAGCTCGACGCCCTGCGCAGCCAGGCCACATGAGCTGGCGTGACCGCCTGCCGGCGGCCCGCGGCAAGGTCCTGCGGGACGAGCCGCTCTCGCCCTACACCTGGTTCCGGGTCGGCGGCCGCGCCGACGTGCTCTTCCTGCCCGCCGACAGCGACGACCTGGCGAGCTTCCTGGGTGACCTTGAGCCCGAGGTCCCCGTCACCGTCCTGGGGGTCGGCTCGAACGTCATCATCCGTGACGGTGGGATCGAGGGCGTCGTCGTCCGTCTCGCCGGCAAGGCCTTTGGCCAGGTGACGACCGACGGCCTGAGGGTCACCGCCGGCGCTGCAGCCCTCGACGCCATGGTCGCCCGAGCGGCGGCCAAGGCCGGGGTGGCCGGCCTGGAATTCTATGCTGGCATTCCGGGCTCCATCGGCGGCGCGCTGACCATGAACGCCGGCTGCTACGGCGCCGAGACCAAGGACGTCCTGGTCTCCGCCTGGGGGATCGACCGCACTGGCGCTCGCCGGGACTTCGCCCTGACCGACTTCGGCTACACCTATCGCCACAGTCAGGCGCCGGCCGACATCATCTGGATCGAGGCGGTCTATGAGGGCCAGGCCGACGATCCGGCCGCCATCACCGCCCGCATCGATGAGATCACCGCCCGGCGGGAGACGACCCAGCCGATCCGCGAAAAGACCGGCGGCTCCACCTTCAAGAACCCACCGGGCCACTCGGCCTGGAAGCTGGTGGACGAGGCCGGCTGGCGCGGCAAGCCCCACGGCGGCGCCATGTTTTCCCCCCTGCATTCCAACTTCATGATCAACACCGGCGAAGCCACCGCCGCCGACCTGGAGGGCCTGGGCGAAGCGGTGCGGGCTGACGTAGCCCAGAAACTGGGCGTCACCCTGGACTGGGAAATCAAGCGGATCGGTCGGAAGATCTGAGGCTCAGGTCGCGGGGATGTCTTCCCCAAAGCGCCAGGGATCAATCACCTTCAGGCCGCCGGCCATAAAGGCGCTCACGTCGCGGGACGCCACGGTGAACCCGTGGACCGCAGCGATCGCGGCGATGTAGCCATCTGGCGTGGGAAAGCCCTTGCCGGCCAAACGAGCCATGACGGCCAGACCGGCGTAGCGCTGCGCCGCCCCTATGTCGAAGGGCAGTACGCGGTCGGCAAACAGGGTCAGAACGCCATCCACCATATCATGCAGCCGGTCCTTCCGTGCCCCCGCCGGGAGCACGCCGACGCCGAACAGGAGTTCAGCGACGGTGACGCTGGAGATGAACAGCGTCTCGGCCGCCTGTGCGTCAAGCCAGCGAAGAACCGCCGGATGCGGCTCAGGCTTCATCGCCTCCGAGACGACATTGGTGTCGAGCAGGATCATTCGAACCGCAGGGGTTCGGCAGGCGTCCTATCGCGGGTTTCGTCGAGCGCTTCAACGTCTGCATTGGTGAGCCCGATGTTCCGACTCATCTCAGCCAGCGCTGTGCCAAGACGAACCCGGCTCGCCGGCCGCACGGCCGCCTCTAGTATGACGCGCATCTCAGCCTCGGTGCTGCGACCATGCTGCGCAGCCCGCACCTTCAGGGCGCGATGGGCCTCATCTGAAAGGTTGCGAATGGTGACGGCGGCCATGATGGCTAAGACTCACGTTGATAGCGTTGATAGCAATTTACTAAATATGCCATCACAGCTCAAGGGCGCCCGCGTCCAAACTTCGACATCTTCGGTTAGCGCCCCTAGGGTTGGGCGTGCACACAGAACCGCTCGCCATTGATCATCCTCGAGTACGAGCCTGGCTGGAAATCCGCGAGCCGCTTGAGCGACAGCTGTCTCCCCTGGGACGAGCGGCCATGCAGACCTTGGGGCTGGCCGGAGGCGAACGCGTCCTGGACGTCGGGTGTGGGGTTGGAGGCACGCCTACAGCTCTCGCCCAGGCTGTCGGGCCGAGCGGGCGGGTCATGGGGCTGGAGCTTCTGCCCGCAGCCGTCGAGGCGGCGAGGCGGACCGAGGGCCTGCCAGCGAATGTCTCGTTCGAATGCGGCGACGCACAAACATTCCCGCTCAACCCGGGCGCGTTCGACGCGATTTTCTCCCGGTTTGGGATGATGTTCTTCGCCCGCCCGGCGGACGCCCTGAGCAACCTGAGGTAGGCGTTGCGTCCTGGGGGGCGGATGAGTTTCGTTTGCTGGAGGGCGCTGTCGGAGAACGAACTCGATCGCTTCTCGCTAGACGCCGCCGCGCCGCATCTACCGGCCGAGCTCGTGACCCAAGCCCCGAAGGCCGCCTCGTTCTCGTTCTCAGATCCTGACCACCTATTGAACCTCATGCAGGCGGCCGGCTTCGGCGCGATCAGGATCGATGCTCATGACGAGCTTGTCAGCAGTGGAGACCTGGACTCGATGGTCGAGGTCTGTTCTCGGGTTGGCGCGCTCGGCGCCATCCTGCGTGAGCATACCCATCTTGTCCCGAACGCGACGTCGGCGCTGAGGGAGGCCCTGGCCGCCCGGGATGGGCCGGGCGGTCCAGGGTTGCGCGCCTCAACCTGGATTGTTTCTGCGCAAGTCAGTTGAGGTCCCGCTGATGATGTCTCGCGACTCAGAATTGCCTCTATGGAATCAACTCAAAGGCGACCTTGGCCGGTTGCTCTCCTCAAATGCCGTTCCTGTTTACATCGTAAGCTAACACTGTTTAGATCGCCCCTCCAAAGGGATGGGGTGAGCCATGCGCGTGACTTGGGCGAGGGCGTATTTGGGGCTGGGGGTCGCAGGATTGCTCGCCGCCTGCGGGGGCGCCGATCCTGAGGCGGCGACGGCGCCCTTGCCGGCGGTGGAGGCGGTGGCGGTGCGCGATCCCAGCGGGGCGTCGCAGATCACCGCCACCGGCGCCCTGGCCCGGCAGCGGGAGGCGCAGTTGTCGTTCCGTGTGCCTGGCGTCATCACCGAACTCACCGTGGACGAGGGGGACATCGTCCGCGCCGGCCAAGTCATTGCGCGCCTGGATCCGACGACGGTGGAGGCCGGACGCCAGCGGGCCCAGGTGGAGCTCGATCGCGCCCGCCGGGACCTGGAGCGTGACCAGGCCCTGTTCGACAAGGGCTTTGTCAGCCGCCAGCGGGTCGACGACCGCCAGAGCGCGCTGGCCGCCGCTGAGGCGGCCTATGCGTCGGCCGCCTTCGACCGCCGCTGGGCGACCCTGACGGCGCCGGCCGCGGGCGTCGTCCTGTCGCGCACCATGGCGGCGGGGCAGGTGGTCCAGGCCGGCCAGGCGGTGGTCACCGTCGCTGACGCCGGCTCGCCTCTCGTGCTGCGCGCGCCGGTTCCCGACAGTCAGGCGAGCCGCATCGTCATGGGCGCCTCGGCCGAGGTGCGCGTGGGCGGCCAGACCCTGCCGGGCCGGGTGATCCTGATCGGCGGCGAGAGCGGGGCGTCCACCGGCACGGTGGATGTCGAGATCGAGATCGCCGCAGCGCCAGGTCTGCGCAGCGGCCAGGTGGCCACCGCTATGATCGCCGGCGCAGCCAGTCAGGGTGGCGACGCCGGCTATTCCCGCGCCCCGGCCGAGGCGATCCAGGAGGCCGACAATGGCCGCGCCTTCGTCCTGCGCCTGGATAATGGCGTGGCGCGGCGCACGGCGGTGGAGTTCGGCGGCTTTGACGGGGACGACGCCCTGATCCGCGGCCTGGCGCCGGGGGCGCGGGTGATCACCGCAGGCGGCGGCTTCGTCGGCGACGGCGACAAGGTGCAGGTGGTCGACCCCACCGCCCTGGTGGCCAGCGCTCAAAAGACGGCGCCCCGGAGCGCGGCGCCCAAGAGTTTCGGCCAATGACCTTCGATCCCGCCGGCTTCGCCGTCCGCCGCTGGCAGTTCACCCTGGTGGCGTTTGCGCTGCTGACCATGCTGGGCCTGAACGCCTTCTTCAGCACGCCCCGGTCCGAGGATCCCCACTTTCCGATCCCGGTGATGGTGGTCCGCGCCGTCCTGCCCGGCGCCGAGCCCACCGAGATGGAGCAGCTCATCGCCGACCCGCTGGAGGACGCCCTCGACGGCCTCGACGATGTGGGCGAGATCCGCTCCACCAGCCAGGACGGCTCGGCCGTGGTCCAGGTGGAGTTCGACTGGAGCGTCGACACCGATCGCAAGTATGACGAGGTGGTGCGCGAGGTGAACGCCCTGCGCCCGACCCTGCCGGACGGACTCGCCCTGCTGGAGGTGCGCCGTGCGCGCACCACCGAGGTCGCGGTGGTCCAGGTGGCCCTGGTCAGCGAGCACCTGCCCATGCGCCGCCTGGAAAAGGTGGCCGAGCGTCTGCGCGAACGCCTGGCCCGGGCGCCGGGGGTGCGCCAGGCCGAGTACTGGGGCGCGCCGCCGTCCGAGGTTCAGGTGGCCCTGGACCTGCCCAGGCTTGCAGCCCTTCAATTGCCAGCCACCGCCGTCGCCGACGCCCTGGCCGCGGCTGGGGCCGAGGCGCCCATCGGCGCGGTCCATGCGGGCGACCGCCGGTTCAACGTCAAGGCCGGCGGCGCCTTCCGCGACCTGGACGCCATCCGCCAGACGCCGGTGCGCTCGGTGGATGGCAGGGTCGTGCGGGTGCAGGACGTGGCCCAGGTGGACTGGTCCCAGGCCGAGGCCACCCATCTGACGCGCTTCAATGGCGCGCGCGCCCTGTTCGTCACCGTCAAGCAGAAGGACGGCGCCGATGTCGCCAAGCTGACCGCAGGCGTCAACGCCGCCCTGGACGAGTTCGAAAAGACCCTGCCGTCGGGGGTGAAGCTGGAGCGCGGCTTCCAGCAGTCGGAGAATGTGAAGCACCGGCTTAACCGCCTGTTCCGCGACTTCGGCCTGGCGCTGACCCTGGTGCTGATCACCCTGCTGCCCCTGGGCTTCCGGGCCGGCGTAGTGGTGATGATGTCGATCCCGCTGTCGCTGCTGATCGGCCTGTCGGTGATGCAGGGGCTGGGCTTCACTCTGAACCAGCTGGCCATCGCCGGCTTCGTGCTCAGCCTTGGCCTGCTGGTGGATGACTCCATCGTGGTGACCGAGAATATCGCGCGGCGCCTCAGGGCCGGCGAGGACCGGACTACCGCGGCGATCAACGGCACGCGGCAGATTTCCATGGCCGTGCTGGGCTGCACCGCCACCCTGATGCTGGCCTTCCTGCCGCTGATGTTCCTGCCGGAAGGGGCGGGCGCCTATATCCGCTCATTGCCCGTGGCGGTGCTGACGACGGTGGGCGCCTCGCTCCTGGTCTCGCTGACGGTGATCCCCTTCCTGGCCAGCCGCATCCTGTCGCGGCACGAGGACCCGGAAGGCAATGCGATCCTGCGGACGATCAATGGGGCGATCCACCGCTTCTATACGCCGATCCTGCACCGGGCCCTGGCGCGGCCGTGGGCGGCGCTGGCGATCATCCTGGCCATCTGCGCCACCACCATCCCGATGCTGGGGGCCATCGGCTCATCCCTGTTCCCGGCCGCCGAGACGCCGCAGTTCATCGTCCGCATCGAAACCCAGCAGGGGACCTCGATGGCCAAGACCGATGAGGCCCTGCGCTATGTGGAGGCCCGCCTGGCCCAGGAAGAGGCTGTCGTCTGGCGCGCGGGCAACCTCGGCCGCGGCAATCCCCAGATCTTCTACAATGTGAACCAGGCCGAGCCGCAGCCCAACTATGCCGAGGTCTACGCCTCGCTGGGCGCCTGGGAGCCGGGGGAGAGCCCCGAGCTGCTGGATCGTCTGCGCCAGGACTTCGACCTCTATCCGGGCGCGAAGATCCGCGTAATCGTGTTCGAGAACGGCCCGCCCATCGAGGCGCCCATCGCCGTTCGCCTGCAGGGCCAGGACCTCAGCGTTCTCAAGGCCCTGGCGGCCCAGACCGAGGCGGTGCTGAAGGCGACGCCCGGCGCCCGCGACGTCGCCAATCCCATGCGCCTGGACCGCACCGACCTCGATCTTGGCCTGGACGAGGCGAAGGCGGCGGCGCTGGGCGTGCCCGCCGGCGCAGGCCGCCGCATCACCCGCCTGGCCCTGTCGGGCGAGCCTGTGGCCCGCTATCGCGACGCCGACGGCGACGACTATGCGGTCAATGTCCGCCTGCCCATGGAGGGGCGCAACGAACTGGCGGCCCTGGACGGGATCTACCTGCCCACCACCACGGGCCAGAACGTGCCCATGGGCGCGGTGGCGAGCCCGGCGCTCACCTCCAGCCCGGCGCGGATCGACCGGGTGGACCGGCTGCGGACGGTCACCGTCACCGCCTATGTCAGCACGGGCTATCTGACCTCGAAGGTGACCGCCGATGTCCAGGCGCGGCTGGATGAGGCGATCGCCCTGCCGCCGGGCTACGGCCTGTCCCTGGGCGGCCAGGCCGAGGCCCAGTCGGAGAGCTTTGCAGGTCTGGGGGCTGCGGTGATGATCGCCGTCTTCGGCATCCTGGCCGTGCTCGTGCTGGAGTTCGGCAAGTTCAAGACCGCCCTGGTGGTGGCCGGTATCATCCCGCTCGGCCTGTTCGGCGCCGTCGCGGCCCTCTGGCTGACAGGCAACTCCATGTCGTTCACGGCCACCATCGGCATGATCGCCCTGATCGGGATCGAGATCAAAAACTCCATCCTGCTGGTGGACTTCACCGAACAGCTCCGCCGCACCGGCGTACCCCTGCGCGCCGCCATCGAACGGGCCGGCGAGGTGCGATTCCTGCCGGTGCTGCTGACCTCGGTGACGGCCATTGCGGGCCTGACGCCGCTGGCCCTGGAAGGCTCAGGCCTCTACTCGCCGCTGGCCATCGCCATCATGGGCGGACTGGTCACCTCGACCTTCCTGTCGCGGGTGGCGACGCCGGTCATGTACTGGCTGCTGTCGCGGGGAGAGCGGGAGGCAGAGGCGGCCTCGGACGCCGTACTGACCGCCCCGTCGCCGGTGATCTGAGGAGGCGAGGGCGCTTGACGCGCCGGCCCTGGCCGCCGAAGGGGGAGGCCTGGACCTTCCGTAATACGAGACGCCCATGGCCTTTTCCGTCGCCGGTAAACACGTCGCTGTCCTGCTGGGCGGCCTCTCGCCCGAGCGGGAGGTCAGCCTGGTTTCCGGCGCGGCCTGCGCTGACGCCCTGGAGCGCCTGGGCGCCCGGGTGACCCGCGTGGACGCCGGCCGCGACGTGGCCCAGCGGCTGGCCGAGCTGAAGCCCGATGTCTGTTTCAACGCCCTGCACGGAGAGTGGGGCGAGGACGGCTGCGTCCAGGGCGTGCTCGAAACCCTGGGCCTGCCCTACACCCATTCCGGCGTCCTGGCCTCGGCGCTCGCCATGGACAAGGCCAAGGCCAAGGCCGTCCTGGCTGCGGCCGGCGTGACCGTGCCGGGCGGCGGGCTGTTCAACCGGTTCGAGGCCGCCGCCGACCACGTCATGGCGCCCCCCTATGTGGTCAAGCCCAACGCCCAGGGATCGTCCGTCGGCGTCTTCCTGGTCTTCGAAGGTGCGAATCGGCCGCCGCAGGAGCTCGTGGCGCCGAGCTGGACCTTCGGCGAGGAGGTGATGATCGAGCCCTATATCCGGGGAAAAGAGCTCGCCTGCGGCGTAATGGCCGGAAAGGCGATGACGGTGACCGACATCGTGCCCAGGACGGGGTTCTATGACTATGAGGCCAAGTACGGGGAGGGGGGCTCAGACCACGTGATCCCCGCCCAGATTCCACCGCATGTATTTGAAAAGGCGATGGAACTGAGTGAGCGGGCGCACGCAGCCCTGGGTTGTCGCGGGGTGACCCGGTCTGATCTTCGTTATGACGACATTAACGACATTCTGGTCCTCTTGGAGGTCAATACCCAGCCCGGGATGACGCCCACTTCGCTCGTGCCAGAGCAGGCGGCCAAGCTCGGGGTGGATTTCGACCAACTGGTGCATTGGATTACGGAGGACGCCTATGCCCGCGGCATTGCGGGGGGGAGCGCAGACTAAGGCGAAGCCCCGGGCCAAAGCGCCCTCCAGTCCCCGAAAGACCCGCGGCGCGTCCAAGGCTCAGCCGGCCTACGCGCCGGGCAAGCTGGGCGCGGTCCGCGGCCTTGGCCTGTCCCCCGGGCACGCCTTGATCGCGGCTGGCGGCGTGCTGGCCCTGACCCTGGTCGTGGCCCTGTCCACCGGCGATCGCGCCGAGAAGATCGGCCAGGGAACCCAGGCCGCCCTTGGCCGGCAGTTCGCCGGCCTCGGCTTCCGCCTCAACGCCGTCCACGTCCAGGGCGCCTCGCCGGCCGCCACCGCCGACATCCTGGCCGCGGCCGGCGTCTACAAGGATCAGCCGGTTCTCGGCCTGGACCTGGAGGCGCTGCGCGCCCGGGTCGAAGCCGTGGGCTGGGTCGAGGAGGCCCGCATCGTGCGGCTTCTGCCCGACACCCTGATCATCGCCATTTCCGAGCGTCGGCAACTGGCGGTCTGGCAGCACAATGGGTCCAGCCGGGTCATCGACGCCGAGGGCCAGGTCATCCCTGAGGCCAATCCCTTGCGAGCGGCCAACCTGCCCCTGGTGGTCGGCCAGGGCGCCGATCAGCACGCGGCGGCGATCCTGCCGAGGATCGCGGCGCGCCCGCGGCTGATGAGCCGGGTGGAGGCCCTGGTGCGGGTCGACGACCGGCGCTGGGACCTGCGGCTCAAGGACGGATCTCTCGTTCAACTTCCGGCGGTCGACGAAGAAGCGGCCCTTATTCAGCTGGAACAGCTCGACCAGCGCTCTCGGATACTCGAGCTGGGCTTTGCACGGATCGACCTGCGCGATCCGACGATGGTGGCGGTGCGTCCGCGCGACCAGGTCCGCTCCGGCGGTCTGGTCGCTGACGGCGCCTAGGTGGTGGAAGGAAGAACCGTGCCGTTCGGGACCAAAACGGTCGAAAAGAACAGCAGTCGCGACAGCCTGAAGGCGGCGCTGGGGCGTCAGCCTCTGGTGGCGGCTGTGGACCTGGGCGCTTCCAAGGTCTCCTGCTTCATCATGAAGCCGGAAGGGGTGCGTCGGGCTGATCGGACGCTGACGGCGGCGGGGGTCGGCTATGTCCAGTCCCGCGGCATTCGCGGCGGGGCCATCGTCAATCTGGACGAGGCCTCTGACGCCATCGCCCAGGCTGTGGAGCGGGCCGAGAACGTGGCTGGGGTCAACGTCCAGGGCGTGACCGTGGCCATGGCCGGCGGCCAGCTCAAGAGCCACCGCATCTCCGGCCGCGTCTCCCTCGGCGCCCGGCCGATCTCCGACCATGACCTGGTGCGGGCCATTCATGCGGCCCTGGCGCAGGTCAAGCTGCCCGACCGCCGGGCGGCTCATATCCTGCCCATCGCCTGGCGTGTGGATGGCCAGAGCGGCGTGCGCGATCCCCGCGCCATGTTCGGCCGCAGCCTGGCGGTGGAGCTGCTGGTGGTCTCGGTGAGCGAGACCGCCTACCAGACCCTCGGCGCCTGCGTGGAGCGGGCGCACCTGCAGTTTGAAGGCGTCGTCGCCGCGCCCTTCGCCTCGGCCCTGGCGGCCCTGGAGGAGGACGAGATGGACCTGGGCGCCGTGTGCATCGACATGGGCGGCGGTTCGACCTCGGCGGCGGTGTTCACCGCCGGCAGCCTCGTGCATGTCGAAACCCTGCCCGTGGGCGGCCAGCACGTGACGGCCGACATCGCCCGGGGGCTTTCGACCTCCATGGCCGGGGCCGAACGCATCAAGACCCTGCACGGCTCGGCCATCGCCTCGGCCAACGAAGACCGCGAGATGATCGAGGCGCCGCCTCGGGGCGACGACCCCGGCGCAGGCCCGGTCATCGCCCCGCGCTCCCTGCTCAAGGGCATCATCGCCCCGCGGGTGGAAGAGACCCTGGAACTGCTCCGCGACCGCCTCAAGGCCTCGGGCGCGCCGGTGGAGGCCGGGGCGAGCCTGGTCCTGACCGGCGGCGCCAGCCAGTTGGCCGGCGTGCGCGAAGTGGCCGTGCGCGTGTTCGACCGCCCGGTGCGCCTGGGTCGTCCGCGCCGGGTGCCGCACCTGGCCGACGCGGCCTCGGGTCCGGCCTTCTGCGCGGCGGCCGGCGTGCTGCACCGCGCAGCCTTCGGTCCGCGGGAAGCCGTCTCGGCGAAAAACGCCTCCGGCGCCCGCAATCGCCGGGAAAGTCTGGACCCTCGCGCCAATCCTGTGACCAAGGCCGCGGCCTGGCTGCGGGAAAATCTTTAGGGCCAAGACTAGATTCGCTGCGGTCAAGGTTAGGCGCAGCGACGGAATCTTGGCTAATGCATGCGCCACGCCGTCGCAGCCCTGCGGCGGCGTCCCCGTGACCGATGGCCAGATTTTGGCCTTAAGCCTTATTCCACAACCAAAAAATGCGGGTCGTGTAGGTCGACGTATCACCGACTCAATGTAAGCGGTTTACGTTCGATTAAGGATGATGGTCGCTTAGTTAACCGCATCCCAATCGGAGCGCTTCGCGGGCGGGTCGCGTGCGCTTCAACAGATTTGCGGAGGACACAGGGTCCTATGGCTATTGCACTGACGGCGCCGCGCGAGACCGAGCTGAAGCCGCGTATTGTGGTGTTTGGAGTCGGCGGCGCTGGCGGAAACGCCGTGAACAACATGATCGAGGCCCATCTCGAAGGCGTGGAGTTCGTGGTCGCCAACACCGACGCTCAGCAGTTGGCCTTCTCCAAGACCGACCGCCGCATCCAGCTGGGGGCCACGGTCACGCAAGGCTTGGGCGCTGGCGCCCACCCTGAGGTCGGCATGAGCGCGGCCGAGGAATCCATCCCCGAGATCGGCGAGCACCTCGACGGCGCCCACATGATCTTCATCACCGCCGGCATGGGCGGCGGCACCGGCACCGGGGCTGCGCCGATCATCGCCAAGTGCGCCCGTGAGCGCGGCATCCTGACCGTCGGCGTGGTCACCAAGCCCTTCCACTTCGAAGGCCGCCACCGCATGCGCCTGGCCGACTCCGGCATCGCCGAGCTGCAGCGCTATGTGGACACCCTGATCGTCATCCCGAACCAGAATCTGTTCCGGGTCGCCAACGAGCGCACCACCTTCTCCGAAGCCTTCGGCATGGCCGACCAGGTGCTGCATTCCGGCGTCCGCTCCATCACCGACCTGATGGTGCTGCCGGGCCTGATCAATCTCGACTTCGCCGACGTCCGCACGGTGATGACCGAGATGGGCAAGGCGATGATGGGCACCGGCGAAGCCTCCGGCGACGACCGCGCCCTGATGGCCGCCCAGAACGCCATCCAGAACCCGCTGCTGGACGAGGTGTCGCTCAAGGGCGCCAAGGCAGTGCTGGTCAATGTCACCGGCGGCCTGGACATGACGCTGCTGGAGGTCGACGAGGCCGCCAACGCCATTTCCGAGCAGGTCGACCCCGAGGCCAACATCATCTTCGGCGCGGCCTTCGATCCGTCGCTGGACGGCATGATCCGCGTCTCGGTGGTGGCCACCGGCATGGACGGCGCCTCCATCGCCGCCATCGAGCCCAAGATCGAAACCCGCCGTGCGCCGCCTCCGCCGCCGGTCGCCCGGCAGCCCGAGCCCGTCCGTCAGGCCGAGCCGGTCCGTCAGGCCGCGCCGCAGCCGACCTATGAGCCGCGCCCCGCGCCGGCCGCCTATGCGCCCGAACCCGCGCCCGCGCCGCGGGCGGCCGAACCTGCGCCCCAGGTCTATGTGGCCCCGGCGCAGCCCGCGCCTCAGGTCCGCGCCCCTGAGCCGCAGGCCCGCGCCCCTGAGCCGCAGGCCCGCGCCTATGAGGACGAGACCGAGCAGGCCGATCTTTACGCCGCGCCCGAGCCGCCGCCCGTTCAGCGCCCGATCACCCGCATCGTCGATCCCATGGCGGCCGAAGAGGGTGACGAGCCCCTGTTCGCCGACCACAGCTTCGCTGATGATCGCCGGCAGAAGAGCGGCTTTCTGAGCCTGTTCGGCGGCCGTCCCCGCTATGACGCCCCGGCCCCGGCGCCGACGCCGGCCCCGATCAGCCGCCAGGCTCCCGCCAGCCGTGGCGGCGCCCAGCCGGCCGAGGCCGTCGATCCCGATCGTGACGCGGGCGAAGACCTGGAAATCCCATCCTTCCTGCGTCGCCTGGCCAACTAGCCCAGCGAGCTCATCGCAGACCATCGGCGGACGGCCGGCTCCCCACGGAGCCGGCCGTCTTTTATTGAGCCATGCCGACGTCCGGCGGCGACAAGATAAGCGCCGGAATTAGAACAAGAATTCGCCTCGATCTTAAGGCGAAACATTCGGAAACAGGACTTGTCTTGCGGCGCCGCAGCACAGGAACTATCCGGTCAATGGGGCCATTCGCGGTTGTGTGAGCCGCTCGTCAAAGTCTGGCCAGGAAGGTTTCAGTTCGTGTCCGCAGCCATCGCCAATTCCGCTCACGCGCTCCAGCACACCGTGCTGGGCCCGGCCATCTTCGCCGGGATCGGCGTGCATACCGGCGCCCATGTCCGCGTGGCGGTCCGGCCTGCGCCGGTCGATACGGGCATTGTCTTTGTTCGCACCGATGTCGCTGACCAGGACAACCGCATCGCGGCGTCGGCCGAGGCTGTCTGCAAGACCCAGTTGGGCACCGTCATCGGCAACGCCGCCGGCGTCACCGTCTCGACCATCGAGCACCTGATGGCCGCCTTCGCCACCCTGGGCGTGGACAACGCCGTGGTCGAACTGGACGGCCCCGAGATGCCGATCATGGACGGCTCGTCCGAGCCCTTCGTCCAGATCCTCGACCAGGCTGGCCGCCGCCAGCAGGAAGCGCCGCGCCGCTATATCGAAATCCTGGCGCCCATCGAGGTGATCGACGGCGACAAGAGCGCGCGCCTGCTGCCTTGCGACCAGTTCGAAGTGGCCTTTGAGATCGCGTTCGATTCGCCGGTCATCGGCCGTCAGGCGGTGGATCTGGTGATGGACGAAGCCGCCTTCCGGACCGAGCTCGCCAATTGCCGGACCTTCGGCTTCGCCCACGAGGTCGAGGCCCTGCGCGCCATGGGCCTGGCCCGCGGCGGCTCGCTGGAGAACGCCGTGGTCATCGAAGGCGACCGCATTCTCAATCCCGAAGGCCTGCGCCGGCCGGACGAATTCGTGCGCCACAAGGCGCTGGACGCCATCGGCGACCTCTATGTGCTCGGCGCCCCGATCATTGGCCGTTTCGAAGGCCGTCTGGCTGGCCATGGCATCAACAACCAGCTCGTTCGCGCCCTGACCGAACAGCCGAACGCCTGGCGCATCCGCACCTTCGCCCCGGAGCTGGCCCTGGCGGTCTGACCTTCCGTTTGCGCCATCGCCCGCGTGGTGTAGAAGCGGTGGCTCGGCGCGGGGGCGCGCTTGGTCCTTTTGAGGTGAAGGTGTCTCTGCTTCACAATTCCCTTCGGGGTCCTGCCGTTGCGACGGTTCTCGCCACCCTGGTCCTTGGGGCCTGTGCTGGACGTGAAGATCGGCCTCAGCTGGCCTATGAAGAGCGCCCGGTCGAGCTGCTCTACAACACCGGCGCCAACCGGCTGGATCGTGGTCTGTGGAACCAGGCCGTGGACTATTTCGCCGAAGTGGAGCGCCAGCACCCCTATTCGGTCTGGGCCCGTCGTTCGATCCTGATGACCGCCTATGCGCAGTATCAGGCCAATGACTACGCCGAGGCGATCTCCAGCGCCGACCGTTTCCTGTCGCAGGCGCCGGGCAATCCGGCGGCGGTCTACGCCTATTACCTGAAGGCCATCTGCTACTTCGAACAGATCGTCGACGTCGGCCGTGACCAGGCCGCCACCGGCCAGGCGCTGAACGCCCTGCAGGAGGTGGTCCAGCGCTACCCTGACAGCGAGTACGCCAAGGACGCCCGCCTGAAGATCGACATGGTCCGCGACCAGCTGGCCGGCAAGGAAATGACGGTCGGCCGCTACTATCTGCGCAACAACGACACCCTGGCCGGCATTGGCCGGTTCAATACGGTGGTCGAGCGCTATGAGACCACCAGCCACACGCCGGAAGCCCTCTATCGCCTGGTCGAGGCCTATCTGACGCTCGGCCTCAACGAGGAGGCCAAGCGCAACGGCGCGGTCCTCGGCTTCAACTATCCCGGCTCGGTCTGGTATCGCGACGCCTATAACCTGCTGACCAGCCGCGGCCTTCGCCCGGCCAATGCCCCGGCGTCGTCCGAACAGCGTAGCCTGTGGTCGCGGCTGCCCTTCGTCGGCGGCGGTAGCGATTCAGAGGATCTGGAGCGTGACAAGGACGCCACCCTGCGTCCTCCGGAAAGCCAATAGAACCTAAGGCGAACGAACGGGCTTTCGCCCGCGGCGATTCCAAGCAATCTTGCGCCCCATGCTGATCGGACTGTGGATCCGCGACGTGGTGTTGATCGAGGCGCTCGACCTGCCCATCGGGCCGGGGCTTACCGCCCTGACCGGGGAGACGGGGGCGGGCAAGTCGATCATCCTCGACGCCCTGGGCTTGGCCACCGGCGCGCGGGCCGAGGCTGCGCTCGTGCGCCAGGGCGCGTCCCTGGCCCAGGCCACGGCCCTGTTCGCGCCAGCCCCCGAGCACCCCGCCTGGGCGCTGCTGGACGAAAAAGGCCTCGCCTACGATCCCAGCGAAGATCTCGTCCTGCGCCGCACGGTCAGCGCCGACGGCCGCAGCCGCGCCTTCGTCAATGACCAGGCCACCAGCGTCGGGGTGCTGCGGGAACTGGGCGCCCTCCTGATGGAGGTCCACGGCCAGCACGAGACGGTCGGCCTGCTCGACACCCGCACCCATCGAGGCCTGCTGGACGCCTTCGGCCAGCTTGGCGGCCCCCTGGCCAAGGTCGCGACGCTGTGGAAGGCCTGGCGCGCGGCCCAGGCCCACCGTGACGACCTCGCCGCCGCCGCCGATCAGGCCGCCGCCGAGATGGAGGAGCTTACGCTCCGTCTGGCCGAGCTCGACCGCCTCGAACCCCGGGAAGGGGAGGAGGCTGACCTCGCCGAAAGCCGCGCCATGCTGGGCGCCGCCGAGAAGGCGCTCTCCGACATCGCCTCGGCCCGCGAAGCCTTTGACGGTCTGTCGCCCCGCATGGCCCAGGCCGTCCGCGCCCTGGATCGCGCCCGCGAGCGCGCCGTCCATGCGGGCGCGGCGGAAACCGGCCCCACAGTGACGCGGCTGGCCGCGGCCACCAGCGCCATCGACCGCGCCCTGGTGGAGGCCCAGGAGGCCGAGGCCGCCATCGACGGCGCGGCCGAGGCCTTCGACTTCGATCCCGACCGGCTGGAAAAGACCGAGGAGCGGCTGTTCGAACTGCGCGGCATGGCGCGCAAGCTCAATGTCAGCGTCGAGGAGCTGCCCATTCTACGGGTCCGCTTCGCCGAACGGCTGCGGGCCGCCGAGACCTCTGGCGAGGACCTGAAGGCGGCTGAAGCCGCCCTGGCCGCGGCCCGCGCCGACTATCTCGCCGCCGCGGAAGATCTCAGCGACCAGCGTCGCGCGGCCGGCGAGCGCCTGGCCCAGGCGGTGATGTCGGAGCTTGGCCCGCTGAAGCTGGACAAGGCCCGCTTCCGCGCCACGGTCGAGGCCTTGGCGCCGGAAAAGGCCGGCCCCCAGGGGCAGGACCGGGTGGCCTTCGAAATCTCCACCAATCCCGGGGCGCCGTTCGGGGAGCTGGGCCAGATCGCCTCGGGCGGCGAGCTTGCCCGTCTGGCGCTCGCGCTCAAGGCGGCCCTGGCCGGCCGGGCGACGGGCGCCCAGCCGCTGATGATCTTCGATGAGGTCGACCAGGGGGTGGGCGGCGCGGTGGCCGACGCGGTGGGGCTGCGCCTGCGGCGCCTGGCTGCCGACGCCCAGGTTCTGGTGGTCACCCACAGCCCGCAGGTGGCCGCCCGCGCCGACGCCCACTGGCGGATCTCCAAGGCCACGAGCGCCGAGACGGTCCGGACCGCCGTCGAGGTGCTGTCCCTGACCGACCGTGAAGAAGAGATCGCCCGCATGCTGGCCGGCGCCCAGATCACCGATGCGGCGCGCGCCGCCGCCAGGGCCTTGATGGATGCCTGAGTTTCCCGCCTCCAAGCCGGCCGCCGACCTCACCGAGGCCGAGGCCGCCGAAGAGCTGACCTGGCTGGCCGACACCATGGCCGCCCACGATATCGCCTATTATCAGGACGATGCGCCGAGCGTCTCCGACGCCGAATATGACCGGCTGAAACGCCGAAACGCCGAGATCGAGGCGGTGTTTCCCGACCTGGTCCGTGAGAACTCCCCCAGCCTGAAGGTGGGCGCGGCGGCCTCGGCCCAGTTCTCGCCGGTCGAGCATGGCGTACCCATGCTCAGCCTCGACAACGCCTTTTCCGATGAGGAGGCCGTCGAGTTCGAGGGGCGGGTGCGCCGGTTCCTGCGTCTGGACGACAGCCCGATCGCCTATACCGCCGAGCCCAAGATCGACGGCCTGTCGGCCTCGATCCGCTACGAGAAGGGCCGGCTCGTCCGCGGCGCCACCCGCGGCGACGGCAAGGTGGGCGAGGATGTCACCGCCAATCTACGGACGCTCGCCGACATCCCCGAGCGCCTGGCCGGTTCAGGCTGGCCCGAGGTCATCGAGGTTCGCGGCGAGGTCTATCTGGAGCATGAGGGCTTCAAGGCCCTGAACGCCGCAGCCGAGGCGGCGGGCCAGAAGACCTACGCCAATCCTCGCAACGCCGCGGCCGGATCGCTGAGGCAGATCGACCCCAAGATCAGCGCCCAGCGGCCCTTGCGCTTCTTCGCCTATGCCTGGGGTCTGGTCAGCGCGCCCTTCGCCGAAACCCAGTGGGCGGCGCTGGAGGCCCTGAAGGCCTGGGGCTTTCAGACCAATCCCCAGTCGCGCCGGGTCGAGGGGGCGCAGGGTCTGCTCGACGCCTATCGCGAGATGGAGGGGCTGCGGCCCCGCCTGGGCTTCGACATCGACGGCGTGGTCTACAAGGTCGATCGGCTGGACTGGCAGCAGCGGCTGGGCTTCGTCTCGCGTTCGCCCCGCTGGGCCATCGCCCGCAAGTTTCCGGCCGAGCAGGCGCGTACGGTGCTGAACGCCATCGACCTGCAGGTGGGGCGCACCGGCGCTGTGACGCCGGTGGCGCGGCTTGCGCCCGTGACCGTAGGCGGCGTGGTTGTGGAGAACGCCACCCTGCACAATGCCGACGAGATCGCCCGCAAGGACGTGCGCATCGGCGACACGGTCATCGTCCAGCGCGCCGGCGACGTGATTCCCCAGGTGGTGGGACCGGTGCTGGAGGAACGGCCCAAGGGCGCCGAGCCCTACGTCTTCCCCGATACCTGTCCCTGTCCGCTGAAGACGCCGCTGGCCCGGGAGACCACGGCCTCGGGCGCCGAGACGGTGGTCCGTCGCTGCACCGGCGAGCTGGCCTGCCCGTTCCAGCGCATCGAGCACCTGAAGCACTTTGTCTCCCGCCGGGCCTTCGACATCGAGGGGCTGGGGGAAAAGCAGCTCCAGGCCTTCTTCGACAAGGGCTGGGTCAAGGCGCCGGCCGACATCTTCCGCCTGGCCCGGGATGAGGCCAAGCTGGATGAGCTGCGGGCCACCGAGGGCTATGGCGAGACCAGCGTCACCAATCTGAAGGCCGGCATCGACGCCAAGCGGAACATCCCGCTGGACCGTTTCATCTATGGGCTTGGCGTGCGCCACATCGGGGAGACCACGTCCCTGGCCCTGGCGCGCCACTTCGAGACCGTGGACGCCTTCCTGGCCGCCGCCCGCGCCGCCGCCGCCCAGCGCCCCGGCGATGGCCACGAGATCTTCGCCCAACTGGACGGGGTCGGCCCCACGGCCCTGGAGGCGATCCTGGCCTGGGCGACAGCCCCGCATGAGGTGCTGGTCCCTGCGGACGCCGGGTTCGACACCCGGCTGAAGGCCAGCATTCCCAAGCTCAACAAGACGGCCAGGGAGGCGCTGGAGCGGCGCTTCGGCGACTGGGCGACCTTTGCGGCGGCCGCCTCGGCGGCGTCCGCCCAGCGGCCCGGCGAGGATTTCGGCGAGCTGGCGGCGGTGGATGGGGTGGGGCCGGTGGCCGCCCGCATGATCGCCGAGTTCTTCGGCGAGGATCACAACCGGGCCATGGTCGATCATCTGCTGGCCGAGCTTCAGGTGCAGGCTGCTGAGCGCCCCAAGACCGACACCGCCGTGGCCGGCAAGACCATCGTCTTCACCGGCGCTTTGGAAAAGATGACCCGCGACGAGGCCAAGGCCCAGGCCGAGGCCCTGGGCGCCAAGGTCTCGGGCTCGGTCTCGAAGAAGACCAACCTGGTGGTGGCGGGCCCCGGCGCGGGCTCAAAGCTCAAGACCGCCACCGACCTCGGTATCGAGGTGATCAGCGAGGATGATTGGCTGGCGCTGGTGGGGCAGGGGTAGGCGCGCGCGAGCTACACCTCACCGCGTCACCCCTGGGCTTGTCCCGAGGGTTGTCGAGGGCGGGCGCCGGCGTCGAGAGGGATCCTGGGCACAAGGCCCAGGATGACGGCGTTCTAGGGGAGCGCCTAAAGCGGCGCGCAGGCCTCTTCCAGCCAGGCTCGGACCTCACCGCCCACCAGCGGCCCGATCTCGCGCAGCACCCGGGCGTGATAGGCGTCCATCTGGGCGCGTTCCTGAGCCGTCAGCATGTCGACCACGATCAGCCGGCGATCGATGGGCGCGAGCGTCAGGGTCTCGAAGCCGAGCATCGGCCGCTCGCCGCCCTCGATCTCGTCGGCGGCGGTGACGAACTGCAGGTTCTCGATGCGGATGCCATAGGCGCCGGTCTTGTAGTAGCCGGGCTCATTGGAGACGATCATGGCGGGCTGCAGTGCGACGCTGCTGGGGGCCTTCGAAATCCGCTGCGGGCCTTCGTGGACGCCGAGATAGCTGCCCACCCCGTGTCCGGTGCCGTGGTCATAGTCGAGGCCGGCCATCCACAGCGGCGCGCGGGCCAGGGCGTCCAGGGCCGAGCCGGTGGTTCCGGCCGGGAAGCGGATGTGGGCCAGCGCCAGATGCCCCTTGAGCACCAGGGTGAAGCGCTCGGCCATCTCGCGGCTCGGCTCGCCGATGGCCACGGTGCGGGTGACGTCGGTGGTGCCGTCCAGGTACTGGCCGCCGGAATCCACCAGCAGCAGGGAGCCGGCTTCCGTACGCTTGTTCAGCCGTTCGGTCGGCCGATAGTGGACGATGGCGCCGTTCGACGCCGCGCCGGCGATAGTGTCGAAGGACAGGTCCTTGAGCGCGCCGGTAGCCTCGCGGAAGCCTTCCAGGGTCTGCACCACGGTCTTCTCGTCGGGCAGGCTGGTCTGGGCCTCGGTGGCCAGCCAGTGGAGGAAGTGGGCGAGGGCTGCGCCATCGCGCACATGGGCCTTGCGGGCGCCCTCGATCTCCACGGCGTTCTTGCAGGCGCGGGGCAGGGCGCAGGGGTCGTCGGCCCGCAGGGGCTCGGCGCCGGCCGCCTCCAGCGTGTCGAAATACCAGGCCGAGGACTGGCCCGGATCGATCATCACCTTCTGGCCCTTCAGGTCTGCGAGGGCGCCGGCCAGGGCCTCAGAGGTCTCCAGGCTCACCTCATTGCCCAACCAGGCCGGCAGGTCCTGGCTGACCTTGGCGGGGTCCAGGAACAGTCGGGCGCGGCCGTCGGCGCCCAGGATCGCCTGGGCGAGCGGCAGCGGGCTGCGGATCACGTCGCCGCCGCGGATGTTGAACAGCCAGGCGATCGAGGCCGGCGCGGTGATGACGGCGGCCTGGGCGCCCTTGGCCGCCAGGGCTTGGCCGACCCGGGCGCGCTTGGCCGCCGAATCTTCGCCCGCATAGTCCAGCGGGTGGGGGACCACCGGCGCCTGGGGCTGGGCCGGGCGCTCGGCGCCCCAGGCGGCGTCCAGGGGGTTCTGCGCCACGGGCTTCAGCTCGGCGCCGGCCTTTTCCACCGCTGCGCGGACGCGGGCGAGGCCGTCAGGGCTGTGCAGGCGGGGATCGTAGCCGATGGCCTGTCCCTTGGCCGCGGCGGTCTCCAGATAGGCCGGCACGCCGCCGTCCACGAGATCCCGGATTTCGAACAGGCTCTCATCGACCTGGTCGCGGACCTGCAAGGTGTAGCGGCCATCGACGAAGACGGCGGCCTTGTCCTTCAGGATCACCGCGGCCCCGGCCGAACCGGTGAACCCGGTGGCCCAGGCCAGCCGGTCATTGGCCTCGGGCAGGTATTCGTTCTGGTGCTCGTCCTCATGAGGGACAAGGAAGCCGTCCAGCTTCTGGTCGGCCATGGCCTGGCGGATCAGGGGCAGGTGGCGGGCGCCAAAGGCGCGCTCGGTGGTCTCATCAAAGGTCTGGCGCATGGCCTAGAAATAAGCCCGGCCGCGCCCGAGCGCCATGGGGATCGTGCAGAGCCTCAGGCGTAGGCGATCAGACGTCCCAGCGCCCCGACCATCAGCCAGATGCCCAGCGAGCCTGCCGCCATCAGCCGGCCCAAGGGCGGCGGCGAGGCGTCCCAGCCCGCCATTCGTGTCCGCCAGAGCGCTCGGAAGAGAATGGCGTGAGCGAGCCCCAGGGCGATCAGCGCGATCTTGGCGCGAAACACATTTGATGCGGCCATGGGGCCGGCGTCAGCAGAGAACATGACCAAGCCGCTGACCGCCAGCAAGGCGAGGCCAGCCAGGGCGAAGGGCGTCAGGGCGCGGGCCAAGGGGTCAACCGGCAACTGGCGGAAGAGGCCCGCCAGCCGCAGATCCACGACTCCGATCCCGCCGACCAGCAGAATCAGGCCCAGCAGGTGGGCGACATTGGCGACGGGATAGGCGATGGCCGATCCTCGCGCCCATTGGCCCAGGGCCGAGGCTTCCAGCAGGGCGGCCAGCGCGTCCATGGCCTAGCGGAGCTCGACGGTCTTGCCCTCGGCGATCACCCGCTCAAGCCGCAGTTCGGCCGTGCCGTCGCGGCGGGCATAGCCCTCCAGGGTGACGCGCTTGCCGGGGCCCAGCATCTCGCGGGTCAGGCCGCGGGCCTCCATCCGCGAGACAGGCGCCAGGATCACATCCCAGGTCTTGCCGTCGTGAACGACCTTGGCCGCACCGTGGGGATTGCCCCAGGAGACGTCGGTCAGGGGCGCGGTCACACGGACCAGTTCGGTCGCGTCATAGGAGCTCCAGCCGTGGTGGGCGAGGCTGGCCCCCGGCGCGGCGGCCAGGCCAAGGGTGAGGGCGGCGATCATCAGGGTCTTGCGCATGGCATCCTCCGGTCTTCTCTGGTGAGAGGTTAACGTCCTTCGGGCCGGCGGGGGTTCAACCCGGCGTGAGGCCTCAGATCCGGCGATAGATCATGGTCGAGCCGTCCTCGAGCTTGCCCCGCAGGCCAGCCCAGGCTCCGGCTGTGTCGTACCAGTTGTCGATTTCGGCCTCGCCACGGATGGTCCAGCGGGTCGCAGGAACCGATCGGCCATCGGCCAGCTGCACGCTCTCGCGGCCGGCGCGGGCGGTGCGTATCTTCATGATCTTGCCCAGTTGCGGATTGAACAGGGGGCCTTCGAGAGCCAAGGCGTTCCAATGGGTGAGGGGCGCGGCCGAGGCCGGCGCGGTCAGGCGCCCGCCGGGGCCTTCGATGGCGATGCCGGCGCCGGTGGCCTCGGCCTTGACCTGTTCGATCTTGCCATTGGTGTCGGTGCGGGTGGTCAGGCTGGCGAAGCTGTCGTCACGCCAGCGCTCCGTGGCGGTGTGGGCGTAGCGAAAGACGGGGATGGGGCCGAGCCTGACGCGCATTTCGACCTCGGTGTTCACCATCAGGCCAGACCCGTTGCGGGTGAAGCGCATGAGGTGCTCGCCGACCTTGTCCTTGCCACGGAACACCGCAAAGCCGAGCCGGCCATTGGCCGGCGCCGCGGCGAAGGCGCCAGGGGCGGCCAGGGCGCTGGCGCCAGTAACGATCAGGCTTCGGCGGGTCAGGGCGGGGACTGGGCTGGCGATCACGTCGTCTACTCCATACGGCGCCCCGGAGGGCTTGAAGTATCTACGGTTGGCCAACGCCCAAAGATGCCTCGTGGGCGCCCTTGAGGAGCCGATGCGAAAAGGGCGGCTCCTTTCGGAACCGCCCTTAGCCAGACCGGGGCCTCGGAGGGCCAGGCCTTACATGCCGGTACGGTCGGCCGCGTTCTCGGCGGCGTCGGACGCGCTGTCGGCGGCGTTCTGGGTCGCGGCGGCGGCGTTGTCGGCCGCGGCCTCGGTGCTCTGGGCGATGCTGTCAGCCGCCTGGCGCGAGCTTTCGGCGGCGTCGGAGGCGGCCCGCTGGGCGCTGTCGGCGGCGTTCTCGATCATGGCCTCGGCGCGGCCGGTGTCACGGGCCATCTCCAGGTCGGCGTCGTCGGTTCCGCTGTTGCCGAAGACGAAGAACATGCCCACCAGGGCGACGATGGCGACGATGCCGGCCACCCACCAGCCAGCCGAGCCGCCACTCTTGTGGACGACTTCACGCTGCACCGGCGGGGGATCGGTACGGGGGGTGTTGGGGTCATAGGTCATTGTCGTTCTCCTCGGACGGAGCGGTTGGCCGCTTCCTGTCGCGCTTGAGAACGTGGTTCGCCTGGAGTGGGTTCCGGCGAGCTTAACTGCGGCGGAGGACCAGGGTCGTCCAGGCGTCGCGGTTCAACCGACGAACCAGCACAAAGCCGCGGCTGCGATAGGCCGCCAGCACCCGGCGGGCCTGGGAACGCAGCAGGCCGGAGAGGATCGCCGTGCCGCCTGGCCGCAGGGCGCCCTTGATGTCCTGGGCCAGCATGACCAGCGGCGCAGCGAGGATATTGGCGAAGACCAGGTCGTAGGGCGCATGGGCGCGCACCAGGCGGTGGCCGAGGCCGGAAGCGTGCACGAAGCGGGCGTTGGCCTGGTTGAGGATGGCGTTCTCGCGGGAAATCCGGACCGACGGCCGATCGATGTCGGTGCCCACGGCCACGGGAGATCCGGTCTTGGCCGCGGCGATAGCCAGCACGCCGGTGCCCGCGCCCACGTCCAGCACCCGGGCGAACCGGCGCTGCTTCAGCAGGGCGTCGTAGGCCAGCAGACAGCCGACCGTGGTCCCGTGATGGCCGGTGCCAAAGGCGGCGCCCGCCTCGATGCGCAGGTTCACCGCATTGACCGGCGCCAGACCTCGATCGTGGGCGCCATAGATGAAGAAGCGGCCGGCGCGCACCGGCGGCAGCCCCGACAGGGCCATGGCCAGCCAGTCGGCATCGGCCAGGACCTCGGTGCTCGTGGTCAGGCCTGCATGGCCCCCCAGCACCTCGCGCAGGGCGTCGGCTTCCTCATCGGTGGTGGGGAAGGCGTCGATGCGCCAGATCTCGCGATCTTCATCCTCCTCCAGGATGGAATAGGTGACGCTTTCCAGCAGCGGGTGTTCATCGATGGCGAGGGCGGCGGTCTCGGCGATGGCGCGGGGGCCGCGGGCGATGATCTGGAAGGCGTCTTGCGTCATGCGCCTCCTCTAGAGGGACCAGGCCCGTTAGGCGAGAGGCAAGCGCCTATTCTGAAGGGGCGAACGCCACGTGGGTGGGGCGAACCGGGGCCGTTTCATCCGCAAAGACAGCGGACGCGGGCTCGGGCGCTTCGGTCATGCGGCGGGGAGCGATATTCCCATCTATGGAGGGGTAGGAGACGATGATCTCGGCCCTCGGAGGCTCGACGCGGGCGACGTTCATGGGACGATGCTGGCGGACCGGTTCGATATAGACCACGGGTTCGTAAGCCGGCTCAGCCAGGGGGGCCGGGCCATAATCCACGGCCACAACCGCCGGGTCGTCCCGATGGGTCCAGTCATAGCCGATCACATAGTCGGGGACCTGACCGGCCTGGGCGCTGGCATAGGCCTGTGGCTCTGGCCAGTCGGCACGGTCGCCCGCGGCGGGCAGGTGAATCTGCGGCCCCAACATGGCCTCGTCATAGGTCAGGTCGGGCTTGAAGCTCGCGCCCAGCAAGAGCCCGGTCGCCGCCGCCACTGTGATCCCATGAAATAGAGCCTGCATGTCCGCCTCCTTGTATCGGTAAGCGCACGAATCTCCTCTGGGTTTCCTTGCGCGTTCCCCTGCTTTGGCGCGCGGTTCGGCGAGGGACCTATCCTGCCCCCCACTGGGGCCGTTGCATGTTAGGCTTCGAATGAAGGAGGAGACTGATGAGCAAGTACAAACCCCTGTCCGATCGTCTTTCGCAGCACGAGGCCGACGACTGGAGCGTGAGCTTCGCCGAGTTGGAAGACGTGCTGGGCTTCCCTTTGCCCAAGGCCGCTCGGGATCAGAACGCCTGGTGGTTGGGGGGTGAAAAGCCGCATCACGACACCTGGAAAGCCCAGGGCTGGCGGGTCGAGACGGTCGATCGCAACGCCCAGACCGTCGTCTTTCGCCGCTATCAGGCCGCCGAGATGAGCGAGCCGACGCCTATGGAGGCGGCGATGGAAGCGCCCACCGCCGCCGAGACACCCACCGCGCGCAAGGGCGTGGTCACCGCCGCTGTGGCGGGGGGCGCTGCGGCGCTGCTGGCCGGCGGCGTGTCGGTGCTGGCGAGCTTCCTGGCCAAGCGCAAAGGCGAGCCCTGGCGTTAGGACGCCTCGGACTTCTCCACGAAGGAGTCGATCACCTTTTTCTCGCCGGCCTTTTCGAAGGCGACGGTCAGCTTGTTGCCGTCGATATTGCGCACCTGGCCGTAGCCGAACTTCTGATGGAACACCCGGTCGCCGCGGGTAAACGCGCTGCTGGAGGCCGACGGGTCCGACACGGCGACGAGGCGGCCTTCGCCCTCGATCACCTGCTGCCGGCCCGGATGGCTGCCCTGATAGCCGCGGTCCTGGGCGCGACGCCAGCCGGGCGACGAATAGCCTGAGCCGAAGCTGGGGCTCTCGTCCCAGCGGCTGCCGTGCTGCTGCATGCCCGGACCGCCGCCGTAATAGCCGGTGTCGGAGGCGGCCTCCACATGGGCGATCGGCAGTTCATCGACGAAGCGCGACGGCAGTTGGCTGGTCCAGCGGCCATAGACCTGGCGGTTGGCGGCGAACGAGACGTGGGCCTGCTCACGGGCCCGCGTAATGCCCACATAGGCCAGGCGCCGTTCCTCCTCGAGACCCTTCTCGCCGCTCTCGTCCATGGAGCGCTGCGAGGGAAACACGCCTTCCTCCCAGCCCGGCAGAAAGACGAGCGGAAACTCCAAGCCCTTGGCCGAGTGCAGGGTCATGATCTGGACGGCGTCCTCGCCGGCCCCGCGGTCGAGATCCATCACCAGGGAGACGTGCTCCAGATAGGCGCCCAGGGTCTCGAAGTTCCCCATGGACTGGACCAGTTCCTTGAGGTTCTCCAGCCGCGTCTGGGCCATCGGCGTCTTGTCCAGACGAAGCGCGTCGGTATAGCCGCTTTCCTCCAGCACCATCTCGGTCAGGCGGCTGTGGTGCTGGGTTTCGCCCTGCGCTCGCCAGCGATCGAGATCGCGCAGGAAGTTGGCCAGCGAGGTGCGGGTGCGGGCGGCCAGTTCATCGGTCAGCACGATCTGGCGGGCGGCGGTGGCGGCCGAGACGCCGTTCAGCCGGGCGATCTGCAGCAGCTTCTGGACCGTAGTCTCGCCGATGCCGCGCTTGGGCACATTGACGATCCGCTCGAAGGCCAGGTCGTCGTCCTCGGACTGGATCAGCCGCAGATAGGCGTGCGCATCGCGGATCTCGGCCCGCTCGAAGAAGCGCGGCCCCCCCACCACGGTGTACGGAATCTGGAGCAGCACGAACCGCTCCTCGAAGGCGCGCATCTGGAACGAGGCGCGCACGAGGATGGCCATGTCCTTATAGGGCCGCGGATCGCGCTCGGTGGTTCCCTTGCGGGCCCGCTCGATCTCGTCGGCGATCAGCCGGCTCTCGGCCTCGCCATCCCAGACCCCGCGGACCACAACCTTGTCGCCACCGTCGGCCTCGGTCCACAGCGTCTTGCCCAGGCGGGACTTGTTGGTGGCGATCAGGCCGGAGGCGGCCCCCAGGATATGGCTGGTGGACCGGTAGTTGCGCTCCAGGCGGATGACTTTCGCGCCGGGGAAGTCCCGCTCGAAACGCAGGATGTTGTCCACCTCGGCGCCGCGCCAACCATAGATCGACTGGTCGTCATCGCCGACGCAGCAGACGTTCTGTCGCTTCTGGGCCAGCAGCCGCAGCCACAGATACTGGGCGACATTGGTGTCCTGGTACTCGTCCACCAGGATGAATTTGAAGCGGTCGTGAAACTCGGCCAGCACGTCGGGCTGCGAGGTGAAGATGGTGATGTTGTGTAACAGCAGGTCGCCGAAGTCGCAGGCGTTCAGCACCCGCAGCCGCTCCTGATAGAGCCGGTAGAGGGCCTGGCCGCGGTTGTTGGCGAAGGCCGCGCCCTCGGCCGGGGGCAGGCGGTCGGGCGTCCAGCCACGGTTCTTCCAGTGGTCGATCAGACCGGCCAGGGCCTTGGCCGTCCAGCGCTTGGAATCGATGTTCTCGGCTTCCAGCAGTTGCTTGAGCAGCCGCTCCTGATCGTCGGTGTCGAGGATGGTGTAGCTGGACTTGAGGCCCACCAGCTCGGCATGCCGGCGCAGGATCTGGGCGGCGACCGAGTGGAAGGTACCCAGCCAGCGCAGGCCCTCGGCCTGGGGGCCGATGATGGCGGAGATCCGCTCGCGCATCTCCCGCGCGGCCTTGTTGGTGAAGGTGACCGCCAGCAGCTCCCAGGGCTTGGCGCGGCCGGTGGTCAGAATATGGGCCAGTCGCGTGGTCAGCACCCGGGTCTTGCCGGTGCCGGCGCCAGCCAGCACCAGGACCGGGCCATCGACGGTTTCGACCGCCTCCCGCTGCTCGGGGTTCAGGCCCTGCAGATAGTCGGGCTGATGGCCGGGCCCTCCCACGCGGGCGAGGTCGCTGATCTTCGGCGTCGGGGCCGGGGGAACTGATTCAGGAAAGGACATTGGAACTTATATAGAACAGATCGGCGTCGGCGCCCAAGGCGCGGTGGCGTCTCACAGCAGGCGGCGCATCTCGGCCGACATCAACTGCTCGCGGGGGCTGACCTGGATGTCGAAGGTCCCGGCCGGCGGCAGGGTCTCGAAAGCGGTCTTGCCCGGACCCTCCAGGTCCAGCCAGGCCAGGCCCTGATCCAGGGTCAGAATCGGGGGGCAGCGATCGTGGATGGGGCGCACGTCGGGCGCAGCCGGCCCGGTGATGAAGGTGAAGCTTTCCAGGCCCTCGGGAAAGTCGGCCGGCGTCGCGCGCTCCCATAGCCCGGCGAAGAAGCGGATATCGCCGCCCGCCCAACTGATCTCGTTGCGCTGCTTGGGTTGGCCCTTCTTCCAGCCCGCTGGCTCGGAATATTCGATGAAGCTGGTCAGGGGCACGAGACACCGCCGATGGCGATAGGCGTCCTTGAAGGTGGGGGCGGTGGCCACCGTCTCGATCCTGGCGTTGGTGCTCATGGCCCGCCAGTCCTTCACCGGCCCCCGGTGGAAGGCCGGAACCAGCCACCAGCGCAGGTCGACCATCTCCAGGCCGGCGGTCGGCCGGGCGGGATCGAGGGGGCGCAGGACGGTCGCCCGCTCGGTGGGCCGGATAGGCTCATCCAGGGCGCGGTTCGGCGCCGCCTCGTCGATCCGTAGCGGAATGCCGTATTCGGAGAACAGCTCGGCCAGATTGGTCGCCGCGGCCCGCTTCAGATACTCGTTGCACATGGCGAAAGGACAGCCATAGGCGCCGGCCAGAGTCCACCGGCCTTCGAAGGGCTCAGGCGATGAGCCAGTCCCCGAGGGTGGCGGCGGTCACGCCGACCAGGATCATCTGGGCGCCGCCGACCATGGTGATGACGGCGTCGGAGCCAGAAAAGCCGAGCTCCCACACCGTGCCCGGCTCGACCCGCACCCGATCGCCTTCGGCGCTGTTGAAGTCCATCACCCGGTCCAGGCCGGCCTCGCCGAAGGTGTTGAAGATGTCGGCCCCGGCCCCGCCGATGAGGGTGTCGTCGCCCTTGTCGCCGGACATCCAGTCGTTCCCGGCGCCCCCATAAAGGAGGTCGTTGTTCTGGCCGCCGCGGATCTGGTCGTTTCCGTCCCCGCCATAGCCCGTGTCGTTGCCGATATTGCCATAGACGATGTCGTTCCCGGCATCGCCATAGAGCACATCGTCGTCCTTGCCGCCCACCACCCAGTCGTCGCCGCCGGCGCCCCAGAGGGTGTCGTCGCCCACATTACCGTGCAGGTCGTCGAAGGCCGATCCGCCCCAGATCCTGTCGTTCCCGTCGAAGCCGCGCAGATAGCTGGTCCCATCGCCGCCGCGAATCTCGTTGGCCGCGGCGTTGCCCAGGATGGTGTCGGCGCCCGGCCCGCCGATGACGTTCTCGATCACCGTATTGTAGGCGATGCCGAGATTGTCGGACCAGGTGTAGGTCTCGGGGGTCTGGATGTGCTCGTTGAAGAAGTCCCTCGCCCACGGAAAGCGGGCCAGCATTTCGGCGATCTGGGCCTGGGCCGAGAACTGGGCGATGGAGGAATAGCCGCCGGGCGACATGTCGATGATCGAGCCGCGGCTGTGGTTGGAGAGATCGAAGGTGTCGACGCCGCCGGCGTCATAGATGGTCTGGAAGAAGGGCCGGTTCTGGTCCCAGCTATAGACGGTGTTCCCGGCCGCCGTGGTCGGGTCGGCGCCATAGCGGGCCTGGGCGGCGAGCACGTCGAACACCATCGGCGTCTCAGGCGCGACCCGGGTGGGAATGATGCGGACGCCCGTAGCGGTCGACTCAACCCGCCAGTGAAGACTGTCGGCGGCGTCGGTGTACGACATCAACGTGTAGCGGCTGGTGTCATATTCCGCCGGCAGGACCGCGCCGTCCTCGAAAGGGTGCTTCAGGCCGATGGCGTGGCCGATCTCATGGACCAGCGAACTGAAATCGTTGCCGCCCAGCGCAAAGTCAGAGGTGAGATGCCCCTGGTCGATCCAGATATCTCCGGAAACGGGGCTTCCGGCGCCGCCAAAGCTTGGCGGGTAGTAGGCATAGCCCCAAAGGTCTTCTTCGCTGAGGGCGTCGACATCGGTGAAGGCGGCGCGGATCTGGCCTGGCGAGGCCAAATCGTCGGTCTGAACGAAGTTGACGGCGACGACCTTGTCCCAGGCTGCGATGGCCGCGCTGAACTGCTGGGCCTGCGCGGCGTTCAAGACGCCGTAACCCGCAATGGTCGGTTCCTCGCCTGGCCCATAGGCGGGCCAGGTTGAGCCTTCGCGCGGGACGCTATAGGTGATCGTCGATCCGCTCCACCAGCGGCTGGCCGCGAGCAGGCTGGAGATAATGACGCTGGTGTCGGGAACAGCCATGGGTGAACTCGAAGCTTCGCGCGGACGGTGAGCGCCAGTATCGCAGGTTGCAGGCCGTAGCCTGTCCAAATTCCTAAGACCGCGCCCCAGGTCACCCACAAGTGACCCCGACCTTGCCGTTCCGGAGCCGCCGCTATGCCCGACATGCCGCCCCCCCTGGTCTCCGAGCTTCAGGTCACCGCGCCGCGCCTGGCCCCCAGCCCAGGCGACGGCGCCTTCGCCATCACCACGCTACGGGTTGAAGCCCTGGCGACCTCGCCGCGTCTGGACGAGGCCCTGCGCAGCGAGCCGGGCGTGGCGCTGTTTCGTCGAACGGGCAGCGAGGTGGCCAATCCCACCATCCAGGGTTTGTCCCTGCGAGCCATTGCGCCGTCCGGCGCCGGCCGCACCCTGGTGACCCTGGACGGCGCGCCGCAGAACGATCCCTTTGGCGGCTGGGTGATCTGGTCGGCCCTGCCGCCGGAAGGCCTGGCGAGCGCCCAGATCATCAAGGGCGCAGGCGCGGGCCCCTATGGGGCCGGGGCCCTGACCGGCGTGGTGGCGCTCAGCGAACGCGCGCCGGCCGACGGGCTCTCGGCGCTGGATGTATCCGCCGGCTCGCGGGGGACCTATCGCGCCGCCGCCGCCCTCGGGAGCGACCATCTGCTGGCCGTGGTGTCGGGCTCGACCACCGAGGGCTACACCCCGATCCGAGGCGTCGGCCGTGGCCAGGTCGACCAGCCCGCCGGCCTCAACCAAGTCTCGGCCGCCGCACGGCTGCAGGGCGAGGTGGCCGGGATGCAGGCCGCCTTCCGCCTGGACGCCTTCGAGGAGCGCCGGGGCGGGGGCGTTCAGGGCGTCAATTCCGAGGCCAGCGGCGGATCGGCGACCCTGTCCCTGGCTCAGCCCTCGCAGACCGACGCCGGCGGCTGGCGGGTCCAGGCCTGGCTGCGGACCAGCGACCTGAAGAACCGCTTCGCCGCCGTGGAGCCCGACCGCTCAGCCAGTCGCCCGGCGGCCGAGCAACTGGCCACGCCGGCGCTGGGCTATGGCGCCAACGCAGCCTGGCGTCAGGTGGCCGGCGCCTGGACCTGGGAGATCGGCGGCGACGTCCGCGTGGCCGACGGCGAAACCCGCGAATTCTTCCGGGATCTGGGCGATGGCTTCACCCGCGGACGGGTGGCCGGCGGCCGCACCCTGGTGGGCGGCGTCTATGGCGAGACCACCTATGAGGCCGAGCGCCTGCTGCTGACCGGCGGCCTGCGTCTGGACGGCTGGTCTGCCCGCGACGCCCGCCGGATCGAGCGTGATCTGAACGGCGGGGCCATTCTGCTGGACTCGCGGGCCGAGGACTCCAGCGGCGCGACCCCCACGGGGCGCCTGGGCGCCCGCCTGGCCCTGACCGACACGATGCACCTGCGCGGCGCGGCCTATTCGGGCTTCCGCCCGCCGAGCCTCAATGAGCTTCACCGGCCGTTCCGTGTCGGCAACGACATCACCGAGGCCAATCCCGATCTGGAGCCTGAACGCCTCTATGGGGTCGAGGCGGCCATCGGCGGGGAGGGGTCTCTGCGCTGGTCGGCTGGGTTGTTCTACAACCGGCTGGAGGATCCGATCACCAATGTGACGATTGGCGAAGGCCCCGGGACCTTCCCGATCGCCGGCTTCATCCCGGCCGGCGGCGTCCTGCGACAGCGCCAGAATGTCGGGGCCATCGACGCCCTCGGCCTCGAGGTTTCAGCTCAGCGGAGCTGGGGCGCCTTGGACCTGCGCGCGGCCGCTGTCGCCACCCGGGCCGAGGTGGATGGCGGAAGCGCCGCGCCGCAGCTGACGGGCCTGCGCCCGGCCCAGACCCCGGAGTTCGCCGCCACCCTCGGGCTGGATTGGCGCGCCAATGCGCGCCTGCGCCTGAGCGCAGAGGCGCGTCATGAGGGGCAGCGCTATGAGGATGATCTGAACACCCGCAGCCTTGGCGCAGCCACCACCCTGGATCTCCGCAGCGCCTGGCGCACGGGGCCAGACGCTGAGATCTATCTGGCGGCCGACAATGTCCTGGACGCCGACATCGAGGCCGGACGAGCTGGCGATGGCCTGCTCACCCTGGGAGCGCCGCGCACCATTCGGGTCGGCTACAGCCTGCGTCGGTGACGGCGACGCCGGCTCTTGGCTAAGCCGATCCGCTTTCCGCCGCGGCCATGTCGGCGGCGGCCTTGGCCATCATCTTCTGGAACACGCCGCTGCGGATCAGTTCGCGGCGTTCTTCCAGACCGCGGTGAAGCTCCTCCAGCACCTTGGCGGCCGGCGCTTGGCTCTGGATCGCCGTCCAGTAGGCGGCGACCTTGGGCGTGGTCGGGATGGGATTATCCATGCCGACTGACGGCAGGACGTTCTCCACCAGGAACAGGCCCGGCACGATGGCGCAGTCGGCCAGAGTCAGGCGGCCGCTGCAGGCGAAGCCATCCTCGCCGATCAGCTTGTCCAGGGCCTTGATGTTGCGCACCACCTGGCCGCCCAGCAGATCGACAATCCCCTGATTGCGGGTGTCGGCCCTCGACTGGGGCGAGAGCATGAACATGTTGTTCATGATGTAGATGTCGCCGATGCGGGCGAGGGTCCGGATCTGGGCGGTCTCCCGCGGCGTCGATCCCAGCATCGAGGGCTCGGGATAGCGTTCTTCCAGATACTCGGCGATGACCTCGGACTCCGCCATCGGCTCGCCGTCCCCCTCCAGCACCGGAATGCGGCCGATAGGAAAGTCCTTGCGGAACTGCGGCGTGCCGAAGGTGGCCGGACGGGCGATTTCGATGTCGGTGATGCCCTTGGCGTAGATCTGCATCCGGACACGCGCGGAGTAGGGGCTCAGGTCTCCGGAATAGAGCGTCAGCGACATCTGGGGGTCCTCATGGCGGCAGGGAAACAAGGCTGATCGCCCATCCTGCCGCACGCCTGACGCAACCACCACCCGGTTGTCCTCAATCGGCGCAACAAAACGGCCGCCGGCGAGGACGCCGGCGGCCGTCTGGGGGCAGAAGTTGGGGGCAGGTTAGTTCGGCGGGGCGACGCCGTTGTCCTGCATGGCCTGGCCGATGCGGGCGCGGAGTTCGGCGTCAGCCTGGGCCGCCTGGGCGATCTGGTTGTATTCGGTGGGCGTGATGCCGCTCTTTTCGACCGCCTGGGTCATCTCGGTGGCGGCCTGTTGCTGGATCTGCGTGCGGGTCGCGTCGTCCGGAGCCGCCTGAAGCTCGGCGCTGAACTTCTGATTAAGGCTGCTGACCTCGTTCATCGCCAGGGCGAAGCTGTTGACCTGCTCGTCGGTGATGTTGGCGGCTGCCGGGGCCTGCTGGGTCGCCGCCGGGGCTTCGGCGGTCTGAGCCTGGACGAGGCCCGCGGCCCCAAAGGCGAGGGCGGCGCCGGCGGCGAGAGCGGGGAGGCGATTGCGCATGTCGGAGTCCTTCCTTGGAATTCAAGTCCGGCGCGACCGTTTCCGCATTCCGGAAGCTGCGCCGCGCCGCGCTATATAATTCATATATCGAAGGAGTTTGTCGATGACGTGGCGATGATACGTCTTGTTTTAGCGCCCAAACTGCGTCGTCAGGGCCGAGGGTGGACTGAAAAAATTTGTATTCAAAACTATCGCTACCGGGGCGTCCCCTTGGGCCGCGGCGCGCCCTCCAGGAACTTGATCACCGCCAGCTCGAACTTGCGGGTGTCGGCCGTCGCCTTGAGCGGCAGGGTTCCGGCCTCGAAGGCTTCAATCACCCAGGGATGGATATAGGCTTTGCGACAGACGGCCGGCGTATTGCCCAGCAGTTGCGAAACCGCCTTTATGCACACGCCGAGGGTCCTCTTGGTGGCTGTGGCGGAGCCCGGCGTGTCGCCCGCCAGGGCGCGGGCGGCCGACACCGTCGCAGCCCAGGTGCGGAAGTCCTTGGCTGAGATGTCCAGCCCGGTCGCCTCCCGCAGATAGGCGTTTACGTCAGCCGATTCGACCGCATGGCGGACGCCGTCCTCATCGACATATTGGAACAGGCGCTGGCCGGGCAGGTCCTGGCAAGACTTGACCACCCGGGCGAGGCGACGGTCCTGAAAGCCGGTCTCGTGGTCCTTGCCGCTCTTGCCGCGGAAGGTGAAAACCGCGCCGCGGCTGTTGATGCTCGCATGCCGGTCGCGCAGGGTGGTCAGGCCGTAGCTCTTGTTGGTGCGGGCGTATTCGTCATTGCCCACCCGGATCAGGGTGGTTTCCAGCAGGCGCACGACGGCGGCCAGCACCTTTTCCCGCGGCAGCCCGCGACGGCCGAGATCGGCCTCGACCCGGCGACGCAGCCGGGGCAGGGCGCGCCCAAAGGCTGTGAGGCGTTCGAACTTGGCCAGGTCCCGGGCGACCCGCCACTTGTCGTGATAGCGGTACTGCCGCCGGCCCCGCTGGTCGCGGCCCACCGCCTGGATGTGGCCCCGGGGGCTCGCGCAGATCCACACCTGCGTCCAGGCCGGCGGGATGACGAGCGCCTCGATCCTGGCCAGGGTCGTCTTGTCGGTGACGGGCTTGCCCTTGGCGTCGACATAGCGGAAGCCGCTGGGGCCTCCCTTGCGGGCGATGCCCTGATCGTCGGCGTTCACATAGATCAGGCCGAACTCCAGGCGTTCGGGCGGGTGGGCGACGTCTTTGGGCATGGCTGGTCTTCAAAGCCTGTGCGCCGGCGGGTCCGGAGCGGGCGAGCAACGTGCTAGGAGAGCCGCAAGTTCCTGAATCCTGCCGCCGAGGCCGCCTTGAACTATCGCCACGCCTTCCATGCCGGAAACTTCGCCGACCTGGTCAAGCACGCCGCCCTGCTGCGGCTGCTGGACGCCCTGCAGGCCGACCAGGCGCCGCTTCGGGTCATCGACACCCATGCCGGCTCTGGCCTCTATGACCTGCACGGCCCTCAGGCCCAGCGCTCGGGAGAGGCGCAGGCCGGGGTGGTGCGGATGATGGCCGCTCGACCGGACGCCCTGAACGACCTGACCCAGGCCGTGGCGACGGCCAATGACGGTGCGGCCGAGCCCTGGCTCTATCCTGGCTCGCCGTGGCTGATCGCCCGGGCGCTGCGGCCGGGGGACACCTATCTGGCCTGCGAGATGCAGGCCGACGAGCACGCGCGGCTGGCCGAGGTCCTGGGCGGCAGGCCCGGGGTCAGATCGCTCTGCGGCGATGGTTTCGCCGAGGCGGCCAGGGCCCTGGACCCCAAGGGGCGAAATCTTGTGGTGATCGATCCGCCGTTCGAGAAGGCAGATGACTACGATCGGATCGCCATTCTGGCGGGCGAGGTCCTGGCCCGGGCGCCCCGGACCGCCTTTCTGATCTGGCTGCCGCTGAAAGACCTGGAGACCTTCGACGCCTTCCTGCGCGACCTGGAGGACGCCTGCGAGCCGGCGCCCCTGCTGGTGGTGGAGGCCAGGATGCGCCCCCTCGGCGACCCCATGAAGATGAACGGCTGCGCCCTGGTGCTGATCAATTCGCCAGAGGGCCTGGAGGCGCCGCTGCAGGCCGCCGCCGACTGGGTGACAGCTGGCAAACCCGGCGCCGAGGCCCGCGTCTGGTCCCTCGGCTGAGGCCTGGAATTTCCCCTCCGAGGGCCTGTTGACCCGGCCCCTGGGGCCGCGCTCACAAGCCAAGCGGTCAGCCAGCAACGAGGTGATTCGTGACCGCTCCCGATCAATTTCTGAATGCTTCCGAAGCCGCGCGGCGTCTGGGGGTTTCGACCAAGGCTTTGCGTCTCTACGAGGAGCGCGGCCTGCTTTCGCCCCATCGGACCGACGTCGGATGGCGGGCCTATGGGCCTGAAGCCATGAGGCGCGCAGCCGAGATCGTCGCGTTGCGCCATCTCGGGTTTAGCCTGGCGCAGGTCCAGCGGGTGCTGGCTGGCGATCCCCGGGGGCTTGAGCCAGCCCTCGCCGCTCATCAGGCGCGGATCGAGGCGCAACTGGGCCAGCTCGGCGAGATCGTCGCCCAGATCCGGACGATGCGGGGTGATCTCGCCCAGGGGAGGGCCCCGAGCGCCGCCGAGCTCGGCCGGCTGAGCCTGCCCAGTCTGGAGCCGGTGGTCGCCTTCGACCTGCCATGGCCGTGGGGCGGAGAGCGCTTCGAGCTGCGGGAGGTTCGAGCGCTCAACTACATCATCGGGTCGCTTGGCAGCGGCAAGACCCGACTGGCGAAGCAGCTGGCTGAGGCGCTGCCTGGCGGTGTGTTTGTCGACCTTGAGCGACTACAGGCGCCCCCTGGCGCGATGGCGCAGCAGATCAATGATGACGCCGGCCTTGGCGGCCGGGTTGCGACCACCATCGCCTGGCTGGAGGAAGACGGCGCCGCCCCGTCCGACGCCCTGACGGCCCTGGTGATCGCCTTGGAGCAGGAGGGCTCAGGACCTCTGGTGATCGACATGATCGAACAGGGTCTGGATGAGACGGCCCAGCGCGCGGTGATCGCGCACCTTCGTCGGCGCGGCGCCCTGGCTCGCCCTGTCTTTGCGATGACCCGATCGAGCGCCTTGCTGGACCTGAGCGCGGTGGGCCCTGACGAGCAGATCCTGCTCTGCCCCGCCAATCACAATCCGCCGATGGTGGTGACGCCCATCCCCGGCGCGCCGGGCTTCGAGGCGGTCGCGACATGCCTGGCGTCGCCCGCCGTCCGCGCCCGGACCGAAGGGATGGTCGCCACGCGCCGTGAAGCTCAAGGCTGAGCCACGAAGATACGCATTGGTCCCGGCGCGCGGATCGGACATTTTAGCCCCCCGCGCGTCTTGGCCGCCCGCGCATCGGGGCGCCTGGGCGCGGGCGGCCTTCCAATTCGAAAGCCTGAGGGACCACCGCCTTGATCAAGCGGCTCTTCGACATCACGGCGGCGCTGGCGGGGCTGTTGGTCCTGTGGCCCGTGCTGCTGGTCATCGCCGTGGCCGTGCGTCTGGATTCGCCGGGGCCAGCGATCCACTGGTCGCGGCGGGTGGGGCGGGGCAATGAGATTTTCCTGATGCCCAAGTTCCGCTCCATGCGGATCGACACCCCTGATGTCGCCACGCACCTGCTGGAGAATCCGCAACAGTGGATCACGCCGCTGGGTCGCCTGCTGCGGCGGACCAGCCTCGATGAGTTTCCCCAGCTCTGGAGCGTGCTCGTCGGTCATATGAGCCTGGTGGGGCCGCGCCCGGCCCTGTTCAACCAGGACGATCTGGTGGCGTTGCGCACGCAGGCCGGCGTGCACCGCTTGCGCCCTGGCGTGACGGGATGGGCGCAGATCAATGGCCGCGACGACCTGCCGATCGCCGAGAAGGTGCGGTTCGACGCCGACTACATGGCCCGGCGAAGCCTGATCCTCGACATCCGGATCATCCTGATCACCCTGCGCGCCGCGGTTGCAGCGCGGGGGGTTTCGCACTGAGGGGAGACCGAAGGGGATCTGGCGCGTTGTTGCTGACGCCCCCTGGAGCCCCCATTGCCCCGACCGAACCCCAATCATCCGCTCGGCCCCCGGCTGGCTCGTCTTCGCGAGCGGTCCGCGGCGCGCACGGCGGCCCTGCGCGCCTGGGCCGCCGAGGCTCGCCGACGCCATTCGACGCCTGAGGCGCGCCGGAGCCAGAAGCGTGGCCTGGCCATCTTCGGCGGGGTGATCGGGGGGCTGGTGCTGGTGATGGCGCTGTTCCTGCTGTTGTTCGACTGGAACATGCTGCGCGGTCCCATCGGCGCCTTCGCCTCGGCGCGGACCGGTCGCGAGGTTATCCTGGCCGGGGACCTCGAGGCCAAGCCCTGGTCCCTGAAGCCCACGGCGACGGTCAATGGCCTCAGTATCGGCGATCCCGAGTGGGCCGGCGACGGCAAGACGGTCGAGATTGAACGGCTGACCATCCAGATGGAAATCCTGCCGCTGTTTCGCGGTCGCACCATCCTCAGCCGCCTGGAGGCCACGCGGCCGGTGGTGCGTCTGCGCCGCGACGCCGAGGGCAGGGCCACCTGGGACTTTTCGAAGGACGACGGCCGCCCGAGCGAGCCCCTGGACCTGCCCGCCATCCGCCGGTTCATCATCGAGGATGGCCGGATCGAGATGCGCGATGAGCAGCGGGGTATCCAGTTCGCCGGACAGGTCTCGGCCCGGGAAATCCGCGGCGGCGATGGCGGATTTCGTCTGGCCGGGGACGGCGATCTGAACGGCGAGACCTTCCGCCTGCGGGTCGAGGGCGGCCCCTTGATCAATATCGATCCCGGCGAGCCCTATCCCTTCGACGCCGATATCCGGGCCGGCGCCACGCACGTCACCGCCAAGGGCGCCTTGCCGGAGCCCTTCGACCTGGGCCGCTTTGGCCTCGACCTGACGGCGGAGGGGCCCGATCTCTCGGACCTCTATGGCCTGACGGGTCTGGCCCTGCCCAATACGCCACCCTACCGTCTGTCGGGGCGCCTGGTGCGCGAGGGACAGATCTATCGGCTGGATGGCCTGGGCGGACGCCTTGGCGACAGCGATCTGGCCGGCGACATCCGCGTGGATGTAAGTAACGAGCGCCCGTTCCTGTCCGCCGACCTGCGCTCGGAAATGCTGGACTTCGACGACCTCGCCACGGTGTTCGGCGGCGCCCCGTCCACGGCCCAGGGCGAGACGGTTTCGGAGCGCCAGCTGGCTGTCGCGCAGCAGCTTCGCGCACAGCAACGCATCTTCCCGGACTCCACCCTGCAGGTCGAGCGTATCCGGGCCATGGACGCCGAGCTCACCTATCGGGCGGCGGCCATCGAGGCGCCGCACCTGCCTCTGCGCGGCGCACGGGTGCACCTTACCTTGAAGGACGGGGTGCTGGACGCCGACGAGGTGGTCTTCTCCCTGCCGCAGGGAACCTTCGCTGGTCAGATCAAGCTCGACGCCCGGAACGACACGCCGGTGACGGAACTAGACATGCGCCTCAGCGGCGCGCGCCTGGAACAACTGCTGCCGGTCGCCGACGGCGGGATCGCGCCCCTGAGCGGCGATCTCGTTGGCCGGGTCAAGCTGCGCGGCGCAGGGGCCTCGGTGCACCGGACCATGGCCGACGCCGACGGCGAATTGCTGCTGGTGGTCCCCCGGGGCGAGATCCGCGAAGCCTTCGCCGAACTGATCGGCATCAATGTGACGCGGGGCCTGGGGCTCCTGCTGGCCGATGACCAGACCCGCACGCCGGTCCGCTGCGCGGTCGCCCACTTCCGGGCCAGCGATGGGGTGTTGAGATCCAATCAGATCGTCTTCGACACCGAGCCCGTGATCGGCCACGGCGAAGCGGAGATCGATCTGGGCCGCGAGCGCCTCGACCTGCGCCTCGACGGCCAGGCCAAGGAGCCGCGGCTGGTCCGCCTCATGGCGCCGGTGACGGTCAGCGGCCCCATGCTGTCGCCCAAGGTCGGAGTGGAGGCAGGCGGCGCCATCGCCCAAGGGGGCGTCGCCATCGCCCTGGCGGCCATCGCGGCGCCCCTGGCCGCCTTGCTGCCCTTCGTCGATCCGGGCCTGGGGGAAGACGCCGCCTGTGGCGCGCTGATCGCTGAGGCGCAGCGTCGTGGCGCGCCGGCCAATTGACGACAGGCCGCCATGCCCTCCAATGTCGGTTCAGAGTTCACGGTCGGGGATTGACCAGATGATGTTGCGAAACACCCGGCGAAGCCTGGCCCTGGGCCTCGCGCTATGCGCCAGCTTGACCCTTTCGGGCGCAGCCGTTGCGCAAGGCGGCGCCGCCGAAAAGGCCGTCAGCGCCCGCCAGGCCGGGTTCAAGCAGATCGGCGCCAGCTTCAAGGCGGTCAATGACGAGCTCAAGCGCGGCAAGCCGGACATGGCCGCCGTCGCGACCGCCGCCAACCGGCTGAAGACCCATGCCGGACAGGTCCCCACCTGGTTCCCCCGTGGCAGCGGCGTGGAGTCGGGCGCCAAGACCGCAGCCAGGGCCGAAGTCTGGAGCGACGCCGCCGGCTTCGCCGATGCGGCGGCCAATCTGCGGGCGCAGACCGATCGGCTTGCCGCCCTGGCGGCCGAAGGCGACGTTGCGGCGGTCCGCAAGCAGGCGACGCAGGTCGGCGCGGCGTGCAAGACCTGCCACACCAAATATCGCGAAGCCGACTAGACGCGGGCGCGGCTCAAAGAAAAACCCCGCCGCCTGAGGGCGACGGGGTCATTTCCAATAGATTTGCGTGGGCTTCAGCCGACCGAGCGGTCGGCCGCCTCGCGCAGGCAACCCAGCCAGGCGTCCTCGCGGGCCTTTTCGGCGGCGCGGAGCTTTTCTTCAGCTTCCTGGACGCCAGCGTCGTGCTTGCGCCATTCGGCCACCGCGCCTTCGCGGGCGGCGCGGGCGGCTTCCATGGTCGGGAAACGGGCCAGGACTGCGCGCACGGAATAGCTGACGGGCGGGCCGACCGTTTCACGGTCGGGATAGAAGCCCGTCACGGAGTCACCCGCTTCCTTCTCGATGTGGAAGACGTCGGCCCATCCGGCGTGATGGCGCATCAGGGCCCAGGGCCGTTCGATCTGGTCGGTCATCAGGCTCTCCTCGAATCCGGTGGCGGGAAAATAGCGCAGTAACGCGCCGGTCTCCAATCGCATCCGCAGATGAATTGCAAGGCGCTCGGCGCGTCCGTGTGATCGATGGGCCTTCGGGAGCGATGTCGCCAGATCGTGATCGCTGCGCCCATGCGGTCGGAACCGCCAAAAAAGTGGCCGCAATCCAGCCTGATGGGTCGTTCAAGGGCGATCTCGCGCCTTTGGGAGCCGCAAATTGGAAGATCATTTCAATTCAGCCGCTTCTGCCCCATCGACAAGGGATGTTCTTGCCGGGTAAATGCGCGGTTCAAACGTGCGTCCGGAACGGCCCCTCGGGGCCGCGTCAACGCACGCCCGTAGCGAGTGGAAGGGAGTCCATATGGGGGCGCCAGAGCGGCAGGGATTGTATGATCCGCGTAACGAGCATGATGCATGCGGCGTTGGGTTTGTAGCCAATATCAAAGGCCGCAAATCGCACGAGGTCGTGCAGGCGGGTCTGCAGATTCTGGTCAATCTGGACCACCGCGGCGCGGTGGGGGCCGACCCGCTGGTCGGCGACGGAGCCGGGATTCTGATTCAGATTCCCGATGCGCTCTATCGCGCCTGGGCCAAGGATAACGGCGTCGACCTACCGCCGGCCGGCGAGTACGCCGTGGCCATGTGCTTCCTGCCGGCCGATGAGGCTGCGCGCGAGGTCGCCGTGGCCCAGTTCGAACACTTCATGAAGGTCGAGAAGCAGCCGGTCCTCGGCTGGCGCGACGTGCCGGTGAACCTGGACGGCATCGGCCAGGCCGTGCTCGAAGCCATGCCGATGATCCGCCAGGCCTTCATCGGCCGCGGCCCGACCATCAAGGACCAGGACGCCCACGAACGGAAGCTGCTGGCCGTGCGCAAGCAGATCCAGAACCCGATCGCCCAGCTGGCCGAGAAGAAGGGCCTGCCGGGCCTGAAGGACCTCTATCTGCCGTCCCTGTCGACCCGCACCGTGGTCTATAAGGGCCTGCTGCTGGCCGGACAGGTGGGGACCTTCTACGAAGACCTGGCCAATCCCCTGGCGGAATCCGCCCTGGCCCTGGTCCACCAGCGGTTCTCGACCAACACCTTCCCGTCCTGGCGGCTGGCCCACCCCTATCGGTTCATGGCCCACAACGGTGAGATCAACACCGTCCGCGGCAATGTGAACTGGATGAACGCGCGGCGTCGCGGGATGGAATCCGACCTGCTGGGCGCCGACCTCGACAAGATGTGGCCGCTGATTCCGCACGGCCAGTCGGACACCGCCTGCCTGGACAACGCCCTCGAACTGCTGATCGCCGGCGGCTATTCGCTGGCCCATGCGGTGATGATGCTGATCCCCGAAGCCTGGGCCGGCAATCCGCTGATGGATTCCAAGCGCAAGGCTTTCTACGAATATCACGCGGCCCTGATGGAGCCGTGGGACGGCCCCGCCGCCGTGGCCTTCACCGATGGCCGCCAGATCGGCGCCACCCTGGACCGCAACGGCCTGCGCCCGGCCCGCTTCGTCATCACCGACCAGGACCATGTGATCATGGCCTCGGAGGTCGGCGTGCTGCCGGTCGAGGACGAGCGCATCGTCCGCAAGTGGCGGCTGCAGCCGGGCAAGATGCTCCTCATCGACATGGAGGAGGGGCGCATCATCGAGGACGAGGAGATCAAGGCCTCTCTCGCCGGCGCCAAGCCCTATGAGGAGTGGCTGGCCGAGACCCAGTTCAAGCTGGAAGATCTCGACGACGCCGAAGAGGTCGAGCCCGTCCTGGCCGACGATCCGGTGCTGCTCGACCGCCAGCAGGCCTTTGGCTACACGCAGGAAGACCAGCAGTTCTTCCTCGAGCCGATGGCTCGCATGGGGGATGATCCCATCGGCTCCATGGGCGTCGATACGCCGATCGCCGTGCTCTCCCAGCGCTCGAAACTGATCTACGAATACTTCAAGCAGAACTTCGCCCAGGTCACCAACCCGCCGATCGACCCGATCCGCGAGGAGCTGGTCATGAGCCTGGTGTCGATGATCGGGCCGCGCCCGAACCTGCTCGGTCGTCAGGCCGGCTCGCACAAGCGCCTGGAAGTCGCCCAGCCGATCCTCACCAACGAGGCCCTGGCCAAGATCCGCTCGATCAACGAGCTGCTGGACGGCGCCTTCCGCACCGCCACGCTGGACGCCACCTGGGCGGCCGACGAGGGCGCGGGCGGATTGGAGCGCGCGCTGGAGCGTCTGTGCCGTGAGGCCACCGACGAGGTCCTGGCCGGCATGAACATTCTGATCCTGTCGGATCGGGCCGTCAGCGCCGACCGGATCCCGATCCCCGCGGCGCTCGCCACCGCGGCGGTGCACCACCACCTGATCCGCCAGGGCCTGCGCATGCAGACCGGCCTCGTCATCGAGACCGGCGAAGCCCGCGAAGTGCACCACTTCTGCGTCCTGGCCGGCTATGGCGCTGAGGCGGTGAACCCCTATCTGGCGTTCGAGACCATCGAGCAGCTGCGGGTGCAGAACAAGCTCGACATCACAGCCAAGCAGGCCCGCAAGAACTACATCAAGGCTGTCGGCAAGGGCATTCTGAAGGTCATGTCCAAGATGGGCATCTCGACCTACCAGTCCTATTGCGGCGCGCAGATCTTCGACGCGGTCGGCCTGAACTCCGAACTGATCGAGAAGTACTTCACCGGCACCGCCTCGACCATCGAAGGCGTCGGCCTGGGCGAGATCGCCGAGGAAGCCGTGCGGCGTCACCGCGACGCCTATGGCGACAACCCGATCTATCGCCACATGCTCGATGTCGGCGGCTCATACGCCTATCGCCTGCGAGGCGAGGCCCATGCCTGGACGCCGGATTCGGTGGCTCGGCTGCAGCACGCCGTGCGCGGCAACCTGCCTGACGAGTACAAGGCCTTCGCCGCCAGCATCAACGAGCAGAGCGAGCGGCTGCTGACCATCCGTGGCCTGATGCGCTTCAAGCTGGCCGACAAGGCTATCCCGCTGGACGAGGTCGAACCGGCCAGCGAGATCGTCAAGCGCTTCTCCACCGGCGCGATGAGCTTCGGCTCCATCAGCCGTGAGGCGCATACCACGCTGGCCATGGCCATGAACCGCATCGGCGGCCGGTCGAACACCGGCGAAGGCGGCGAGGAGCCCGATCGCTTCACGCCCCTGCCGAACGGCGATTCCATGCGCTCCAAGATCAAGCAGGTGGCCTCGGGCCGCTTCGGGGTCACGGCGGAGTATCTGGTCAACGCCGACGACATCCAGATCAAGATGGCCCAGGGCGCAAAGCCCGGCGAGGGCGGCCAGCTGCCCGGGCACAAGGTCGACAAGAACATCGCCAAGGTGCGTCACTCGACGCCGGGCGTGGGCCTGATCAGCCCGCCGCCGCACCACGACATCTATTCGATCGAGGATCTGGCCCAGCTGATCCACGACCTGAAGAACGTCAATCCCAAGGCCCGCATCTCGGTGAAGCTGGTCTCGGAAGTCGGCGTGGGCACGGTCGCCGCCGGGGTCTCCAAGGCCCGTGCCGACCATGTGACCATTTCGGGCTTCGAGGGCGGCACCGGCGCCTCGCCGCTGACCTCGCTGACGCATGCCGGCTCGCCCTGGGAGATCGGCCTGGCCGAGACCCAGCAGACCCTACTGCTGAATGGTCTGCGTACCCGCATCGCCGTGCAGGTGGACGGCGGCCTGCGCACCGGCCGCGACGTGGCCATCGGCGCTCTGCTGGGCGCCGAGGAGTTCGGCTTCGCCACCGCGCCGCTGATCGCGGCCGGCTGCATCATGATGCGCAAGTGCCACCTCAACACCTGCCCGGTGGGCGTGGCCACCCAGGACCCTGTCCTTAGGGCCCGGTTCAACGGCCAGCCCGAGCACGTGATCAACTACTTCTTCTTCGTGGCCGAAGAGCTGCGGGAGATCATGGCCCAGCTCGGCTTCAGGACGGTGGACGAGATGGTCGGTCGGGTCGACCTGCTGGACGCCGCGCCCGCGGTGGATCACTGGAAGGCCCGCGGCGTCGATCTCTCGCGCCTGCTCTACCAAGCCCCGCTGGAGAACCCGAAGGGTCTGTGGAACACCGAGCGTCAGGATCATGGTCTGGACGCCGCGCTCGATCACCAGCTGATCGCCGTGGCCAAGCCCGCCATCGAAAAGGGCGAAGCTGTCCGCGGCGAGTTCGAGATCCGCAACATCAACCGCACGGTCGGCGCCATGCTGTCGGGCGAGGTGGCCATGGCCCATGGCCATGCCGGCCTTCCGGACGGCACGATCTCGCTGACCTTCCGCGGCACCGGCGGCCAGAGCTTCGGCGCGTTTGCGGCCCGGGGCGTGACCCTGGAGCTGATCGGCGACAGCAACGACTATGTGGGCAAAGGCCTGTCGGGCGGTCGCGTCATCGTGCGCCAGCCGCCGAACTCCAAGCGTGAGCCGACCCAGAACATCATCGTCGGCAATACGGTCCTCTATGGCGCCATCGCCGGCGAGGCCTATTTCGAAGGGGTGGCTGGCGAACGTTTCGCCGTCCGCAACTCCGGCGCCGTGGCGGTGGTCGAGGGCCTGGGCGACCACGGCTGCGAATACATGACCGGCGGCGTGGTGGTGGTGCTGGGCGATACCGGGCGCAACTTTGCGGCCGGCATGTCCGGCGGGGTCGCCTATGTCTATGACCCCAAGAACCGCTTCGCGCCCCTGTGCAATATGGCCATGGTCGAACTGGACTCCGTTGCGCCAGCCGGCGTCGTGGACCCGGCCGACGAGGCTCAGCGCCCGCGGCAGAAGTCGCCGTCGGTGGACGACAACGGCATGGGCGACGTGCTCGCCCATGACGCCGAACGGCTGCGTATCCTGATCGAGCGCCACCTGCTCTATACCGGCAGCGCGCGCGCCCGGATGATCCTGGAAAACTGGGACGCCGAGCTGGCCAATTTCCGCAAGGTGATGCCGACCGACTACCGTCGCGCCCTGCTGGACCTGGCCCAGGAACGCAAGGCCGCCGCCGCCGTCGCCGCCGAATAAGACTGAAGATCGGAGCACCGCCATGGGAAAGCCCACAGGCTTCCTTGAGATCGAACGTCAGGACCGCGGCTACGAAAAGCCCGAGTCGCGCCTGAAGACCTGGAACGAGTTCGTGCGCCCGCTGGCGCAGCCGGACCTGACCAAACAGGCCTCCCGTTGCATGGATTGCGGGATTCCGTACTGTCACAACGGCTGTCCGGTGAACAACCAGATCCCGGACTTCAACAATCTCGTCTATCGCGAGCAGTGGCTGGCGGCGCTCGAGAACCTGCAGTCGACCAACAACTTCCCCGAGTTCACCGGTCGGGTCTGCCCCGCGCCCTGCGAAGCGGCTTGCACCCTGAACATCGTCGACACCCCGGTCACCATCAAGACGATCGAATGCCAGATCGTCGACAAGGGGTGGGATGAAGGCTGGATCACGCCGCAGCCCTCGCCGCGGGGCACCGGCAAGCGTGTGGCCGTGGTGGGCTCTGGCCCGGCCGGGCTGGCCTGCGCCCAGCAGCTGGCCCGCGCCGGCCATGCGCCGACCGTGTTCGAGAAGAGCGACCGGATCGGCGGCCTGCTGCGCTACGGCATTCCGGACTTCAAGATGGAGAAGCACCTGATCGATCGTCGGGTGCGCCAGATGGAGGCCGAAGGCGTCATCTTCCGCACCAATTTCGAGGTGGGTGTGAACGTCTCGGTCCAGCGCCTGCTGGATGATTACGACGTCCTGGTCATGGCCGGCGGCGCCGAGAAGCCCCGCGACCTCGAGGTTGAGAACCGCGATCTGGAGGGCATCCATTTCGCGATGGACTTCCTCACCCAGCAGAACCGCCGCGTGGCCGGGGATCCCGAAGAGGTCGCCGCCCCGAACGGCACCCTGTCGGCCAAGGGCAAGCATGTGGTGGTCATCGGGGGCGGGGACACCGGCTCGGACTGCATCGGCACCTCGAACCGCCATGGCGCGGCCTCGGTCACCCAGCTGGAAATCATGCCCCAGCCGCCGGCCCGCGAGAACAAGCTGATGACCTGGCCGGACTGGCCGCTGAAGTTGCGCACCTCGTCGAGCCACGAGGAAGGCTGCGAGCGCGACTTCGCCGTCGCCACCAAGCGGGCCATCGGCAAGGACGGCAAGATCGAAGCCCTGGAATGCGCCCGCCTGGAGTGGGTCAAGGGCGACGACGGCCGCATGGTGATGCGCGAGATCGAAGGCAGCACCTTCCAGCTCAAGGCCGACCTGGTCCTGCTGGCCATGGGCTTTGTCAGCCCCCGCCGCGAGGGCTTCGTGGATCAGGCCAAGGTCGACCTCGACCCCCGCGGCAATGTGAAGGCGTCGGTGGACGACTATCGCACCACCGAGCCCCGCATCTTCGCCTGCGGCGACATGCGCCGGGGTCAGTCCCTGGTGGTCTGGGCGATCCGCGAAGGCCGTCAGGCCGCGCAGGCGGTGGACGCCTATCTGATGGGCGCGAGCAAGCTGCCTCGGTAGGGGATTGGTGTCGGCGGCGGTCGGTCCAGGCCGGCCGCCGTCGCCCCCAAACGGGCCGACCTTGAGAGCCTGCCCAAGCGTTCGCGAAACGACGTTACGAAGATTGCAACAAAAATGCGAAAGATTCGCATTGTCGTTTGCAAACTTCGGACCTAGGAATGCCTCGCAATCTCACCCGAGTCTTGGGGGCTCCAAAAATGCTGAAGCGGACATCCGGCGTACGCGCCTATTCACGACGTGCTTGGACGCCGGCGGCGGTCGCCGGTCTGGCCGGGCTGGCCCTGGCGCCGCAGGTCCTGGCCGACGACGCCCCCCACGAGGTGGCGGGTGTCGAGGTGGAAGGCCACCTGACGCCCGAGCCCATGTCGCCCAAGTTCACCACGGATCTGATCGACACGCCGCGCAGCGTGACGGTCATTCCGCAGGTGGTCATCGAGCAGACGGCGGCGACCTCGCTGCAGGACATCCTGCGCACCTCGCCGGGCATCACCTTCGGGGCAGGCGAGGGTGGTCAGCCCCTGGCCGACCGTCCTTTCATCCGCGGCCAAGCTTCGGGCAACAACGTCTTCGTCGATGGCATCCGCGACAGTGGCGGTCAGGTCCGCGATATCTTCAATCTGGAGCAGGTCGAGGTCATCAAGGGCCCGGACTCCGCCTATAACGGCCGCGGCTCGGGCGGCGGCAGCATCAACCTGACGAGCAAGCAGCCCAAGCTCGTGGACGCCACCAGCGCCAGCCTTCGCGTCGGGACCGACTCCTACGTCCGGGCCGCTGCGGACGCCAACTATGTGCTGGGCGACACCAGCGCGGTGCGGATCAATTTGATGGGCGCGCAGGGCGACGTCCCTCAGCGCGACGCAGTGGACTTCGACACCTGGGGCGCAGCCGTTGCGGCCGCCCTCGGTCTCGGGACCGACAGCCGCATGACGTTCAGCTACTATCACCTGACCCGCAACGACATGCCCGACTATGGCGTGCCCCTGTCGCGCAAGCTGCCGGGCGTCACCCCGACGGAGACGGGAGTCCTCGATGTGCCGCGGGACTCCTTCTACGGGCTCACCGCCCGGGACTACCAGGAAACCACGGCCGACATCGCCACCCTGACCGGCGAGCACGACATCAACCAGGCCATGACCTTCCGCGGCGTCTTCCGCTATTCGAAGACGGTCAACGACTATGTGGTCACCAATCCCGGCGACGGCGGAAACGCTCAGTTCGTGGATGGCCAGTGGTGGATGAAGCGCGGGCTCAAGTCCCGCTGGAATCCGGCCACGACCGTGGCGGCGGTGGCCGACATCTATGGCCGGTTCACCACTGGCGCGATCGAGCACAGCTATGATGTCGGGCTCGAACTCTCCCGGGAGAAGAACGAGAACGCCTCCTATACGGTCACGACGATCGCCGGCTCGCCCTGTCCGACGGGCTTCACCGGCGCCGGCACGGGCGACTGCACCCTGGTCTATGCGCCCAATCCCTCCGATCCGTGGGAGGGCACGATCGTCAAGGGCCCGGTCTCCTCGACCGTCTCCAAGACGGCCGGCTTCTACGCCTTCGACACCCTGTCCTTCGGCGAGCGCTGGATGCTGAATCTCGGCCTGCGGCACGACGAGTATTCGGTCACGGGCCGCAACGTGACGGCCACCGCCATCACCGCCACCGAAGGCGACTGGAGCTTCACCAACTACCAGGCCGGCCTGGTCTACAAGCCGACGGCCAATGGCAGCATCTATGTGTCGTACGGCACGGCCTCCACCCCGCCGACCATTGCCGGCGGCGACCAGAACGCAGCCCCGGCGCCGGGGACGGGCAACCTCGCCAACGACGTGCTGGACCCTGAGGAGACCACCTCGGCCGAGATCGGTGTGAAGTGGGCCTTCTTCGGCGAGCGTCTGACGACCTCGGCGGCGATCTTCCAGGTGGTCCGCGAGAACGCCCAGATCCAGATCGAGCCTGGCGTCTACGCCCAGGCTGGCGAGACCGAGGTCCGCGGCCTCGAACTCTCGGTCGCGGGTCAGGTGACCCCGGCCTGGTCGGTGTTCGGCGGCTACACCTATATGGACAGCGAGCTCACCAAGGGCGCCTACAACAACGTCAATGTGGGCGATCCCCTGGCCAATACGCCAGAGCACAGCTTCAGCCTGTTCTCGACCTACCAGGTCACCCAGGCGATCAGCCTGGGCGGCGGCGCCTACTATGTCTCCGACAGCTTTGGCGGCAATCAGGGCGGCGCCGGCGGCGGCGCCAATGGGGTCTACGCCCCGGAATACTGGCGCTTCGACGCCTTCGCCAGCTACCAGATCAATCCGCGCCTGAACCTGCAGCTCAACGTGCAGAACGTGACGGACGAGGACTACATCGCCCGGACCAATGGGGTTCACCACGCCGACTACGGCCCGGCGCGCCAAGCCATGCTGACGCTGAACGCCAAGTTCTAGCGCCACACGGAACGAAGCATTCGACGTCAGGCCCTGCGAGTTCGCTCGCAGGGCCTGTTCGGCTTAAAAGGGGCTGGCCAGGAGCTTCGCCATGATGCTGCATATCCCAGAGGTGCTGACCAAGGCCGAGGTCGCCGACCTGCGGCGTCTGATCGACGGCGGATCCTGGGTCGATGGCAATGTCACCTCGGGCACGCAGTCGGCGCTGGCCAAGCGCAATGAGCAGTTGCCGGAAGCTTCGCCCCAGGCCCGCGAGGCCGGCGAGCGCATCCTGGACGCTCTGTCGCGCAACCCGCTGTTCGTCACCGCGGCCTTGCCGCAGACGGTGTTTCCGCCGCTGTTCAACCGCTACGGGGGCGGCCAGACCTTTGGCCTGCATGTGGACAACGCCGTGCGGCAAAGTCCCGATGGCCGGGTGCGTATCCGCAGCGACCTGTCGGCCACCGTCTTTCTGACCGAGCCGGACGACTATGAGGGCGGGGAGCTGCTGGTGGAGGACACCTATGGGGTCCACGAGGTCAAGCTGCCGGCTGGCGACATGATCCTCTATCCGGCCTCAAGCCTGCATCAGGTGAGCGCGGTGACCCGCGGCGCGCGGGTCTCCAGCTTTTTCTGGATCCAAAGCATGGTGCGCGACGACGCCCAGCGCAGCCTGCTGTTCCAGATGGACATCGCCATCCAGCAATTGGCCGGCAAGGTGGGGGCGGGCGCGCCGGAGCTGGTTTCGCTCACCGGCGCCTATCACAATCTGCTGCGGATGTGGGGCGACCTTTAGCCGGCCGCCCCGATTACGCAATCCTCAGCCGCGAGCGCCGGCCAGGAAGTCCCGTTTGCCGATCGGCGCGCCCTTGTGGCGCAGCAGGGCGTAGGCCGTGGTGACGTGGAACATGAAGTTCGGCAGCGAGAAGGTGAGCAGAAAGTCCTTGGCCGTGAAGGTCATCGCGCCCTTGGGCATGGGCAGCTCGATGGTGCGCTCCAGGTCCTCGCTGATCTGGTCGGGGGTGATGCTTTCGACGAAGGCCAGGGTCTTGGCGATGCGGGCCTTCAGGTCCTCATAGGTGGCCTCGGTGTCGGGCATGCTGGGCGGAGTGACGCCAGCCAGACGGGCCGCGCCGCCCTTGGCCGCATCGCTGGCCAACTGAACCTGGCCGATCAGGGAATGCATGTCCGGCGCCAGACGCGCTTCGGTCAGGTCCGAGAGCGGCAGGCCGGTGGCCTTGGCGTGGGCCTCAGCCTTGTCCAGCAGGGCCGCCAGGTTGCGCAGCATCTGCGCATAGACCGGGATCGAGGCGTCATAGAGGGTGAGGGGCACGGGTCTCTCCAAATGGTCAGGCTTGTTGGCAGATGGGGAGGCCTGGGCCGGCGCGCCAGCGGCGGAGCCACAATAGGCGCCGCATAACAAAATGGCGGGGTCGACCGGTTCCACGAGAACCGCCGACCCCGCCCATCTGAGGCGTGGGGTTGGGGGACGCCTTAGAAGGTCTGGCTCAGCTCGACATAGCCGAACAGGGTTTCGGCGCCGGTGGCGTTGGGCGCGTCCTCCAGGAACTCGCCGTTGAAGAGCTTGGCCACGCCGAACTCCAGGCGGGTGGCCTTGGGCACGATCCAGTAGCGGGCGCGGGCCTCCAGCTGATGGCCGGCGAAGTCGCCCGAGCGGCCGGTGGCGTCGCGCACGCCGGTGCTGGCGAAGGAGTCGGTCGCTTCATCCAGATAGAGGGCGCGGTAGAAGGCCATGGCGTCCCAGCGCTTGTTGGGCGCAACCTCCAGGCGGACGCCTGGCGAGTTGAGGTTGGAGCGGCCCAGCGGGCCATAGGCGCCAGGCGGGCCGAAGTCGGGACGGCGGGGGCCGAACAGGCCGTCGAAGCGGTTGTATTCACCGTCGGTCGAACTCTTGTCGCCGCTGGCGAAGTCGTATTCGAACGACACCCGCGGCGACCAGGCCGCGGCGAAGGTCTTGCCCACTTCCAGGTGCAGATACTGGGCGTCGACATCCAGGTCGCGCCGGTCGGCGGCGCTGGTGGAGTTGCGGGCCTCGCCGGTCTGCCAGCCGCCCTCCATCTCATAGTCCCACTTGCCGGCGGCCGGGTTTCGGAAGAAGCGGCCCCCCACTGTGGTCAGGCGGCGATTGCGGGTGGCGAGCCGGGGGGAGTCTTCTTCTTCCAGGCGGAAGACGAAGGTCTCCAGCTTGCTTCCGCCGGCGAACTTGGGCGTGGTGTAGATGCCGCCCCAGAAGATCAGGTCGTCATTCTGGCGGTCGGCCTCGATCTCGTTGTCCAGAATGCCCGCCCGGTCGCTGGGCAGCTTCTGAAGCGGGTAGGTGTAGAACAGCGTCACATCGCCCGCCGCATCGGCGCTCCAGTCGGCGCGCAGACCCGCGAAGGCGTTGGTGGCGTTACCGTAGGACGAACGCCCCACCAGGCGACGCGAGCCGAGGTCCATGGTGAAACGGCCGGCGGTGACCGAAGCCTCGGAGCCGGTCAGGAACAGATCATTGGCGTCGAGCGCCACATAGGCCTGGATCAGCTCCAGGGCGTTGACGTCCCCTGTGCCCGTCGGCGAGCCGCTGTCGTTCAGATAGACCCGGGCGTCGATGATCTCGCCGCCGATGCGGATCGGCGCCAGATCGAGTTCGGCGAACAGGTTGGAGCGCAGAACCAGGCCCTGGTCCGAGCCGTCCCCGTAGGCGGGACGGTACTGGCCTTCCAGGGTCTCATAGCGCGCCCGCACCGTGCCGGAGAGCTTGAGGTTGTCCGGCGCGCCGATCGCCTCGTGAAGGGTCCAGGGCGCTGCCTGGGCGGCGGCCGGGCTGGCGGCGATAGCGCTCGCCAGCACGATCAGGGAAGCGCCGATGGCGCGCGAGGTCTTCAGCGTCATGGTTCAGAATTCTCTCTGTTCGGACAACGACGTTCGATGTCGTTCCGCAAGGAGCGAGCTAGAGCGCAAAGATTGCTTGAGGCTTAAGCTTCACCGTGGGTGAAGGATAACGGCGTGGGGGGCGAGACGGACCTCAACCCCTGGCGTGGTAAGGGATTTTGGGGCCTCCAGGGTGAAGATCTGACCCCCGATCTCACAGGTCACGCGCGACGATCCGCCGCGTCGTGACACGGTCAGGATGCGTGCTGGCAGGCCATCTGCGGCCGCCGGAAGCATGTCGGCGCATTCCCCCCGGAAGCTGACCATGACCGGGCCGGCGGGTGTTCCAGCCGGGGCAGGGGTGCGCCAGCCGGCCACAGAGAGGACGCCATCGGCCACGTCGCCGGTGAGTTGTACCCCTTCGCCCACGAAGCTGAAAACGAAGGCCGAGGCTGGCGATTCATAGATTTTCTCGGGGGTGTCGACCTGTTCCAGGCGGCCATCGCGCAGGATGGCGACCCGGTCGGCGAGGTCCATGGCCTCTTCCTGGTCGTGAGTGACGAAGATGGTGGTCAGGCCGGTCTCGTCGTGGATCTGCCGCAGCCAGGCGCGCAGGTCGCGGCGGACCCGGGCGTCGAGCGCGCCAAAGGGCTCATCCAGCAGCAGCATGCGCGGCTCGATGGCCAGGGCGCGGGCCAGGGCGACCCTCTGCCGCTGGCCGCCGGAAAGCTGGGCCGGATAGCGCCCGCCCAGGCCCTCGAGCTGGACCAGTTCCAGAAGGCGGTCGACGCGCTTGCGGATTTCCGCCGGCGAGGGCCGGGCCCTGGCCGGTCTCACCTCCAGGCCAAAGGCGATATTCTGCGCCACGCTCATGTGGCGGAAGAGGGCGTAGTGCTGGAAGACCATGCCGATCCGCCGGGCCCGGGCGTCCATGGCCAGGAGGTCCTCGCCGCCAAAGCTGACCGCGCCCTCGTCTGGTCGCTCCAGGCCCGCCAGGACGCGAAGCAGGGTGGTCTTGCCGGAGCCGGACGGCCCAAGCAGGGCCAGGAACTCGCCCTGGCGGGCTTCGAGGGAAACCCCATCCAGGGCGATGTGGTCGCCGAAGCGCTTGGCGATGTTTGCGACGATCAGCGGCATGCCCGGCTCAGTGGCGCCGGACGGCCGCAAGCTCGCCTGCGTGGCGCCATTCGAGGGCGGACTTGAGCGCCAGAGTGACCAGGGCGAGGGCGGCGAGAACAGTGGCGACCGCGAAGGCGCCGACGAAGTCATACTCATTGTAGAGGATCTCCACATGCAGCGGCAGGGTGTTGGTGAGGCCTCGGATGTGTCCGGAAACCACGGAGACGGCGCCGAATTCGCCCATGGCGCGGGCGTTACAGAGCAGGACCCCGTAGAGGAGCCCCCACTTCACATTGGGCAGGGTGACGCGGAAGAAGGTGGTCCAGGGGCCGGCGCCGAGGGTGATGGCGGCGATCTCCTCGTCGGCGCCCTGCTGCTCCATGAGCGGGATCAGCTCTCGCGCCACGAAGGGCAGGGTCACGAGAACGGTGGCCAGCACGACCCCGGTCACGTTGAAGATCACCCGGACGCCGAGCTCCTGAATCAGCGGCCCAAGCCAGCCGTTGACGCCGAACAGCAGCACCCAGACGAGGCCTGAGACGACCGGCGAGATCGAAAAAGGCAGGTCGATAAGGGTGACCAGCAGACTGCGGCCAGGGAACTCGAACTTGGCGATCGTCCAGGCCGCGGCCAGGCCGAACACCGCATTGAGGGGGACCGAAATCGCTGCAACCAGCAGGGTCAGCCGCATGGCGGACCAGGCGTCGGGCTCGGCCAGGGCGGCGAGATAGGCGCCCAGGCCTTGGCGAAAGGCTTCGTGGAACACCATGGCCAGGGGCAGGACCACCAGCAGGCCCAGGGTGGAGAGGGCCGCCAGGATCAGGGCGGCGGCGCCCGGCGTCGGTGATCGCGAGGTCATGCGCGCCCCCGGCTGGCCAGCACGCCTTGCACGCTGTTGAGGATCAGCAGGCCGGTGAAGGACAGGACCAGCATGGCCAGGCCCACGGCGGCGGCGCCGGCATAGTCGAACTGCTCCAGCTTGATGACGATCAGCAGGGGCGCGATCTCCGAGCGCAGGGGCATGTTGCCGGCGATGAAGATCACCGATCCGTACTCCCCGGCGGCCCGGGCGAAGGCGAGCCCGACGCCGGTAAGCAGGGCCGGGGCCACGGCGGGCATGACGACGCGCCAGGCGGTCTGGGGCGGCGTGGCGCCCAGCGTCAGGGCGGCCTCTTCGACGTCCTTGCTGAGGTCTTCCAGCACCGGCTGGACCGTGCGCACCACGAACGGAAGGCCGACGAAGATCAGGGCCAGGATGATGCCGAGCGGCGTGTAGGCGACCTGGATCCCCAGCGCCGAGAGGGGCTGGCCCAGGGGCCCGTTTGGCGCATAGATCGCCGTCAGCGCGATGCCGGCCACGGCCGTCGGTAGGGCGAACGGAAGGTCGACCAGCGCGTCAACTAGCCGGCGGCCCGGAAAGGGGTGACGCACAAGCACCCAGGCGATCAACAGGCCAAGACCGGCGTTCACCAGGGCGGCCAGGGCGGCCGAGCCGAAACTGATCCTGAGCGCGGCGAGCACCCTCGGATCGGTGACCACCGCCCAGATCCCTGCAGGTCCCAGCTCCCACGGGCGCAGGATCAGGGCGCTGAGGGGGATGAGGAAGATCAGGCTGAGCCAGGTGAGGGTGACGCCAAGCGCCAGCGGAAAGCCCGGCAAAACCGAGGCCTTTCGCCAGGATCGACGCGCGCGCGGCGCGCGCGCGAGGGCCAGGGACGGGGTCATTTCGGCTGATAGATCTGATCGAACACGCCGCCGTCGGCGAAGTGCTCGGCCTGAGCCGCCGGCCAGCCGCCGAAGTCCGCGATCGTCGCCAGCTCCAGCCGCACGAACTTGTCGGCATATCGCCCGGCGACCTCGGTGTTGCGGGGCCGGAAGTGATGGCGCGCGGCCAAGTCCTGGGCTTCGGGGGTGTAGAGGCCCTGCAGATAGGCCTCGGCCAGGGGCCGCGTCTTGTGGCGTTCGACCACAGCATCCACCACCGAGACCGGCGGTTCGGCCAGGATGGAGGTCGGCGGGGCGACGATGTCGAGCTTGTCCGCGCCCAGTTCGTTGATGGCCAGGAAGGCTTCGTTCTCCCAGGCCAGCAGGACGTCGCCGATCCCCCGCTGGGCGAAGGTGGTGGTCGAGCCCCGGGCGCCGGTGTCGAGAACCGGGACCCGCTGAAACAGGGCGCGGACATAGGTTCGCGCCTGACCAGCATCGCCGCCGCTGGCCTTCAGGGCGTGGTCCCAGGCGGCGAGGTAATTCCAGCGGGCGCCCCCCGACGTCTTGGGATTGGGCGTGATCACTTCGACCCCCGGCCGAACGAGGTCGTCCCACCCCTTGATCGCCTTGGGGTTTCCCTTGCGGACCAGGAAGACGATGGTCGAGGTGTAGGGGGCGCTGTTGTCGGGCAGCCGGCTGGCCCAGTCCGGTGCGATCAGGCCGCGCTTGGCGATCTCGTCAATGTCGGCGGCCAGGGCCAGGGTGACCACGTCAGCCTCCAACCCGTCGACGACCGAACGCGCCTGCTTGCCCGAACCGCCATGCGACTGATCGACCTTGGCCCGCGCGGCCATGTCTGGCTGCAACTGGGCGAATAGGGCGTTGTAGTCCCGATAGAATTCCCGAGTGGGATCGTAGCTGACGTTCAGGAGCGTCGCCGCCTTGGCGCCGCCTGATGGCTCAGCCGAGCACGCAGCCAACGCGCCAGCGCTCGCCAGTCCCCCGATCAGCACCCCGCGTCGATTCAGACTCGCCATGTTTCTCTCTCCCGTTTGGCTGGGAGACATGATGCATATCTAATCCTATCGGAATAGTAGGATTCAATTGGGCAGGGTTAAGACTTTCTACAGGCGCCTATAGATGCGGCGCCTCAGGGGGTGACGATTTCGAACCAGAAATCGAAGCGATCGAGGCAGGCCAAAAGGGCCGCGAGCTGGTCGGGACCTGCCGTTTCGACGGCGCCGTCGGCCATGGCGGTGGCCAGTTCCTGCTCCCCCAGCACTAGGGCCACCAGGGTTGATCGGCTCAGGCGGACAGACGTCGCCCCCGGCGCCACGCGATCACGGGCGTGGTGCAGCACGGCGTTCTCGACCGAGAGCCCGAAACGCTCTTGGGTGTCGGTGAAGGTGAGGTCGAGGGCGAGCTGCAGGGTTCCGGCGGTCTCGCCGTTCAGCCGCACCGACAGGGAGTCCAGCAGCTGTTCGGCCGGCAGGTTGCGGATCTGGCCGGCGGCGCCCTGGCGCGGGGTGGGCGAGGGCGGCCGCGGGTTGCGCAGTTCCTGGGCCCCGGTGAGGTAGAAGGCCCGCCAGGGACCGGACTCCGCCTGATAGCCCAGCTGCTCCAGGGCGTCGGCCTGAAGCTCGCGGGCCTCGGCGTTGGCCGGATCGGCGAACACCAGATGGTTCACCAGCTCGGCGGTCCAGCGATAGTCCCCGGCGGCGAAGGCCTCGCGGGCCTTGGCCAGCAGGGGCTCAGGCCCCCCGGCCAGGTCTACATAGCGCTTGCCCGCCTCCACCGGCGGATGGGGATGCAGGTTGGCCGGGTTGCCGTCGAACCAGCCGAGGTAGCGCTGATAGACCGCCTTGGCGTTGTGGTTCAGCGTCCCGTAATAGCCGCGGGTGAACCATTCGGCCTCCAGGCTCGGCGGCAGCTTGAGCACCTCGCCGATCTCCAGGGGCGTCATCCCGTGGTTGGCCATCCGCAGGGTCTGGTCGTGGATGAACTTGTAGAGGTCGCGCTGCTTCTTCAGGAAGGCCCGCGCCCGGTCCTGGCCCCAGCGGGGCCAGTGGTGGCTGGCGAACAGCACTTCGGTGCGGTCACCGAACAGGTCAGCGGCCTCATCGATGTAGTAGGCCCAGCGCTTGGCGTCGCGCACCTGGGCGCCGCGGGGCGTATAGATGTTGTGCAGGTGGCAGGAGCAGTTCTCGGCCATGCAGAGCGCGCCGAACTGCGGGAAGAAGAAGTTCATCTCCGCCGGCGCCTCGGTGTCGGGCGTCACCTGGAACTCGATCTCGATCCCGTCGACGGTGAGCTTCGTCCCCGTCACGCTGATGCTCTCCGTGGGCGGGATCAGGCTGACCGAGCCCATCGATGTGGTCTTGCCGAGGCCGGAGTCCACATGGCCGCGGGCGTCGCGGGGCAGGAGCGCGCCGTACATGTAGGTCGCCCGCCGGCCCATGGCGTTGCCGGCCAGGACATTCTCGCTGACCGCCTCCTCCAGAAAGCCTTCTGGGGCGATGATGCGCATGCCGGCTGCGATGTCGGCGTCGGAGATCACCCCGCGCACCCCGCCATAATGGTCCACATGGCTGTGGGTGTAGATGACGCCGGTCACCGGCTTGTCGCCGCGATGCTGGCGCATCAGGGCCAGCGCGGCGGCGGCCGGCTCGGCCGAGATCAGCGGGTCGATCACGAGGTAGCCCCGCTCGCCTTCGATGAAGGTGATGTTCGACAGGTCGAAGCCGCGCACCTGATAGACGCCCGGCGTCACCTCGAAGAGACCATGCAGGGCGTTCAGCCGCGCCTGGCGCCACAGGCTGGGATTGACCGTGGGCGGCGGCTCTTCGGCTTCTTCGAAGGCGAAGGCGCCCATGTTCCAGACGACCCCGCCTGTAGCGTTATCAATCTTCGCGTCAGGAATGGAGCCGATGAAACCCCGCTTGGCGTCGGTCCAGTCCTGACCGTCATCCTGGGGCAACTGCCCTTTGAGCGCCGCGTGCGCGCGCAGGGTGGCGTCGGTGGCGTCCTTGGGCGAGGTCATGGTCCGGGCTCCTAGTAGCCGCTGTCGGGGCGGTCCTCGATCGCCTGACCCCGGGCCGGGATCAGCATGTCGCGGCGGAAGGTGGCGATGATCTTGCCGTCCTGGTTCTTGCCCAGGGTGCGAATGGTGACGATGCCCTGGCCGGGCCGCGACTTGCTCTCGCGCTTGGCCAGCACCTCGCTCTCGCCATAGAGGGTGTCGCCGGCGAAGACCGGGGCGGGGAACTTGACCTCGTCCATCCCCAGATTGGCGATGGCCTTCTGCGAGCAGTCGCTGACGCTCATGCCGATCAGCAGGGCCAGCGTATAGGTCGAGACCACCAGGTTGCGGCCGAACTCCGTCTGCTTGCCGTATTCGGCGTCGAAGTGCAGCGGATGGGTGTTGAGCGTCAGCAGGGTGAAGAGGTGATTGTCGGCCTCCGTCACCGTCTTGCCCGGACGGTGCTCGTAGACGTCGCCGACGACGAAGTCGTCATAGTAGCGGCCGAAGGTTTCCCGGTAGCGACCCGGGGAGATCTCCTTGACGGTCTTCATCGGCTCATCCTCTCGCCCGTTCCAGAATCCGCCGCGCGGCGCGGGCCACGGGCAGCTCGATCAGTTTGCCATCCAGCAGGGCCGGACCGCCGGCGGCGGTATCGAAGGCGGTGACCACCGCCTGGGCCCTGGCCAGGTCTTCGGCGCTGGGGGTGTAGGCGGCGTTGATCGGCGCCACCTGGCTGGGATGGATGCAGGCCCGGCCGGTGAAGCCCAGGCGCCGGGCGCGGTCGGTCTCGGCGGCCAGCGCCTCATCGTCGTTCACGGCGGCCGGCGGGGCGTCCAGGGCCTCGACGCCGGCCCGGGCGCAGGCCGCGGCGATCTGGCTGCGGGCGAACAGCAGCGGCTCCCAGCTCATCTCGCAGCCGACCTCGGCGCTGTAGTCGAAAGCGCCGAACAGGACCCCGCCCACGGCTGGCGCCGCGGCGATCTCCCAGGCGCGCATCAAACCCTCGGGCGTCTCCACCAGCGGCCAGAAGGGCCGCGCCTCTCCCAGGGCTCGCTGCAGCATGGCGAACTCCTGGGCGCCGGACGCCTTGGGGATCATGAAGAAGTCCGCCCGGGCGTTGGCCGCGGCCCGCAGATCATCGTCGAACCAGGGCGAGGTGCGGCCATTGAGGCGCAGGCCCACCTTGACCTGGCCGGCCGGACGGCGCGCCAGATAGTCGAGGGCCGCGGACCGCGCCGTGGCCTTGTCCGGCGGGGCGACCGCGTCCTCCAGGTCCAGGCAGACCGCGTCGGCGCCGCTCGCCAGAGCGCGGTCGAAGCGGTCGGGCCGGCTGGCCGGCGTGAACAGGAGCGAACGGAACTGGGCCAAGCATCCTCCGGGCGGGCTTTTCGAGTCGTCGGCGCGAGATATGACACCGAGCCGGCGCGCACGGCCAGGGCGCCCCCAACGTCAACCGGCCCACATGCTATGGCCAGGCGCCGATGCGAGCCAGACAACAACCGGAGGACGCCGCCATGTACGACCTGCTCAAGGGCCTGACCGTGGTCGAGGGTTCGGCCTTCATCGCCGGCCCCACCTGCGGGCTCTATCTGGCGCAGCTGGGCGCGCAGGTGATCCGGTTCGACAATATCGGCGGGGGCCCCGACTTCCGCCGTTGGCCGTTGGCCGCCAATGGGTCGAGCCTCTATTGGGAGGGGCTGAACAAGGGCAAGAAGTCCGTCGCCCTGGACCTGTCGCGCCCCGAGGGCCGGGAGCTCGCCCAGCGCCTGGCCGCGGCGCCCGGCGAGGACGGTGGTCTGTTCGTCACCAACTTCCCGGTCGATGGCTTCCTGGCCTACGAGAAGCTCAAGGCCCTGCGGGAGGACGTGATCTGCGTCCGCGTCATGGGCTGGGCCGATGGTGGGCCGGGCGTCGACTACACGATCAACAGCGCCGTGGGCGTGCCGCTGATGACGGGGCATCCCGACGATCCGCGGCCGGTGAACCACGTGCTGCCGGCCTGGGACCTGCTGACCGGCGCCTTTGCGGCCTTCAACCTGGTCGCCGCCCTGCTGGCGCGGACGCGCACCGGCAAGGGTCGCGAGATCCGTATTCCGCTGTCCGATGTCGCGGCCTCAGCCCTGGCCAATATGGGCATGACCGCCGAGATCCTGGCCGGCGGGGGCGAGCGGCCGCGCCAGGGAAATAATCTGTTCGGGGCCTTCGGCCGCGACTTCGTCACCCGCGATGGCCGGCGGCTGATGGTGGTGGCGATCACGCCGCGCCAATGGACGGGCCTGATCGAGGTGCTGGGGGTGGGCGAGGCCGTGGCGGCGGTTGAGGCGGCGCGCGGCGTCGATTTCAAGAAGGACGAGGGCGTTCGCTTCGCCCATGCCGAGGCCTTGATGCCGATCTTTGAGGCCGGCTTCGCCCGCGCCGACAGCGCCGATCTCGCGCCGCGGTTCGATGAGCTCGGCGTCTGTTGGGGGCCGTACCAGACCCTGAATCAGGCCCTGGAGGATCCCCGCCTCTTCAAGGGCAACCCGATCTTCTCAGACGTCACCCAGCCCAGCGGCGCGACCTATCCCGTCCCGGGCTATTCCGCCACCCTGCCGCAGGACGCCCGGGCGCCGGCTGAGCCCGCCGCGAGGTTGGGCCAGCACACCGAGGAAGTGCTGGGCGATCTGCTGGGCCTGGACGGCGCAGAGATCGCCCGCCTGCACGACGCCGGGATCGTCGCCTCGGCCTGAGGGCTCAGGCCTTGGGCTTGGCCATGTTGGCGAGCGCCGTGCCGATCTCCATCGGCATGGGGAAGACGATGGTGGTGTTCTTGTCCGCCCCGATGTCGGACAGCGTGTTCAGATAGCGCAGCTGCATGGCCTCGGGGATGGTGGCCAGGGTCTGGGCGGCCTCGAGGACGGCGTGGGCGGCCTGCTTTTCACCCTCGGCGTTGATGACGCGGGCGCGACGGTTCCGTTCGGCCTCGGCCTGGCGGGCGATGGCGCGGATCATGCTCTCGTCGATATCGACGTGCTTGATCTCCACATTGGCGACCTTGATGCCCCATTCCTCGGTCTGGCTGTCGAGGATGGACCGGATGTCCTGGTTCAGCTTATCCCGCTCGGCCAGCATGTCGTCGAGGTCGTGCTTGCCCAGCACCGAGCGCAGGGTGGTCTGGGCGAGCTGGCTGGTGGCGTCCATGTAGTTCTCCACCTGGATCACCGCCCGGTCGGCGTCGATGACCCGGAAATAGATCACCGCCGACACCTTCACCGACACGTTGTCTCGGCTGATCAGGTCCTGACTGGGCACGTCCAGCACGATGGTGCGCAGGTCCACCTTGACCATCTGCTGGACGATGGGGATCAGCAGGATCAGGCCTGGCCCCTTCACGCCGGTGAAGCGGCCGAGGGTGAAGACAACGGCGCGTTCATATTCCCGCATCACCTTCACCGCCTGCAGCAGGATGATGATGATGAAGACGGCTAGGGCGCCATAGGAGGCGATATCGAACATGGGCTTGGTCCTTCTCCGCCTTCAGGCGGGGTTTTCGGGCTCGACGATGAGGGTGAGGCCGTCGCGGGCGGCGATCCGCACGGGCTGGCCGGGGAGGAGCGGGGCGCTGGAGCGGGCGTGCCAGTCTTCCCCCTGGGCATGGACATAGCCCTGGCCGTCGGCCCAGCTCTGGACCACGCCGGTGGCGCGCAGCAGGGCCTCGGCGCCCGTGGCCACCCCGCCCTTGGCGGCCCGCACGGCGGCGCGCAGGGCGATGCCGACGAAGGCGAGGCTGACGGCGACGGTCGCCAGGATGACATAGGGCGACAGCTTGAAGCCTGGGGTCTCGCGAAACAGCATGACGGAGCCGATCGCCAGACCGACGGCGCCGGCCGCCCCAAACACGCCAAACCCAGGGGCGAAGGCTTCGGCCACCAGGAGGCCGATCCCGAGCAGCATCAGCGCCCCGCCGGCATAGTTCACCGGCAGCATGTTGAGCGCGAAAAGGCCCAGCAGCAGGCAGACCGCGCCTACGGCGCCAGGGCCGACGGCGCCGGGGGACATGAATTCGAAGATCAGGCCATAGATCCCGACCATCAGCAGGATGTAGGCGATGTTCGGGTTGGTGATCACCGCCAGCGCCTGGACCCGCCAGCTGGGGGCCAGGGTCTCGGTGGTGGCGCCAGCCGTCCGGAGCACCCGGGGGTCGCCGTTCAGCATCACCGTGCGGCCGTCGGCCTGGGCGATCAGGTTGTTGAGGTCGCGACTCAGCAGCTCGATCACGCCCTGGTCCAGGGCTTCGGCGGCGGTCAGGGTGGCGGCTTCGCGCACGGCGCGCTCGCCCCATTGCGCGTTGCGGCCCTGAAGTTCGGCCAGGGATCGCATATAGGCCGCCGCGTCATTGGTGACCTTGGCGGTCATGGCGTCGCCCATCGGCGCCTTGGCCTCTTCGCCCTCGTCGGCGTCGGGCTCAGCGGGTGAGAGCGGATTGGAGCCGCCCATCTGGACCGGCGTCGCCGCCCCCAGGTGCGCGCCCGGCGCCATGGCCGCCAGGTGGCTGGCATAGAGAATATAGGTCCCGGCGCTGGCCGCCCGGGCCCCGGCCGGGGTGACAAACACCGCCACCGGGACCGGCGAGGCCAGGATGTCAGCGATGATCTCGCGGGTGGAGGAGTCTAGGCCGCCTGGCGTGTCCATGCGGATGACGGCCAGATCAGCTTCACGGCGGGCCGCCTCTTCCAGACCCTGGCCCAGATATTCGCGGGAGGCGGGGCCGACGGCGCCGTCGAGATCCAGCACCAGCACCAGGGGCGCTGGCCCGGCCGGCGACGGAGCCTGCGCCTGCGCCCATGCCGCGGGCGCCAGGACAAGGCCGAGCCATGCGACGACCAGGACGGCGAGGGCCCGCAAAGCGGACTGTATTGGCCTGGGGCCGGACATGACGGTCTCCCTCGGCGCCCGCGGCCTGACAAGCCGGCCGCTACGGGCTGATGGCCAGCATAACACCGAAGGCGGCGCGTGGGCCGACTTCTCGCCGCTCACGCTTGATCCGGCGAGCGCAAGGCGCCACCAGGAGGCGTCCAACTGAGGGAGCCCCGCCATGAAGACCCGCGCCGCCGTCGCCTTCGAAGCCAAGAAGCCGCTGGAGATCGTCGAACTGGATCTGGAGGGGCCCAAGGCCGGTGAAGTCCTGGTGGAGATCAAGGCCACGGGGGTCTGTCACACCGACGCCTACACCCTGGACGGCCTGGATTCCGAAGGGGTCTTCCCCTCGATCCTGGGGCATGAGGGGGCGGGCGTGGTGGTCGAGGTCGGCGCCGGCGTCACCAGCCTGAAGCCCGGCGATCACGTGATCCCGCTCTACACGCCAGAATGCCGCCAGTGCAAAAGCTGCCTGTCGCGCAAGACCAACCTCTGCACGGCGATCCGCGGGACCCAAGGCAAGGGCGTGATGCCCGACGGCACCAGCCGGTTTTCCTACAAGGGCCAGATGGTCCACCACTATATGGGCTGCTCGACCTTCTCGAACTTCACGGTCCTGCCCGAGATCGCGCTGGCCAAGATCCGGTCCGACGCGCCCTTCGACAAGGCCTGCTACATCGGCTGCGGCGTGACCACCGGCGTGGGCGCGGTGACCAATACGGCCAAGGTGGAGCCCGGCGCCAACGCCGTGGTGTTCGGCCTCGGCGGCATCGGGCTCAACGTCCTGCAGGGCCTGCGGATGGTCGGCGCCTCCATGATCATCGGAGTGGACATCAATCCCGACCGCGAGGAATGGGGCCGCCGGTTCGGCATGACCCACTTCGTCAATCCCAAGGCCCTGGATGGCGACGTGGTCGCCCATCTGGTGGAGATGACCGGGGGCGGCGCCGACTACACCTTCGACTGCACCGGCAATGTCCAGGTGATGCGCCAGGCGCTGGAGGCCTGCCATCGCGGCTGGGGCGAGAGCATCATCATTGGCGTGGCCGAGGCGGGCAAGGAGATCGCCACCCGCCCGTTCCAGCTGGTCACCGGCCGGGTGTGGAAGGGCACGGCCTTTGGCGGGGCCCGCGGGCGCACCGACGTGCCGACCATCGTCGACTGGTACATGAACGGCAAGATCGAGATCGACCCGATGATCACCCACACCATGCCGCTCGAAGACATCAACAAGGCCTTCGATCTGATGCATGCGGGCGAGAGCATCCGCAGCGTCGTGGTCTTTTAGGGGCAGATCATGAGCGTCGAAGTCGTCCAGCAGCATCGCGTCCATGGCGGGACCCTGCGCTATGTCCGCCACCAGAGCGCCGTCACCGGCACGCCCATGCGGTTTTCCCTGTTCCTGCCGGAAGGGGAGGGACCGTTCCCGCTGCTGGTCTGGCTATCCGGCCTGACCTGCACCGAGGACAACTTCACCACCAAGGCCGGCGCCTATGGGGCGGCGGCCGCCCACGGCCTGGCCATCCTGGCGCCGGACACCAGCCCCCGGGGTGACGGCGTGGCCGACGATCCGGCCTACGATTTGGGGCAGGGGGCGGGGTTCTATGTGGACGCCACCCAAGCGCCCTGGGCGCCGCACTTCCAGATGGAGACCTATGTCACCGGCGAGCTGCTGGAGACGGTGGTCGCGGAGTTTCCCATCGCGCGGGAGAAGGTGGGCGTCTCCGGTCACTCCATGGGCGGGCACGGCGCCCTGACGCTGGCCCTGCGCCACCCCGACATCTTCCGCTCGGTCTCGGCCTTCGCGCCCATCTGCTCGCCGACCCGCTGCCCCTGGGGGGAGAAGGCGTTTACCGCCTATCTGGGCGAAGACCGCGCCACCTGGGCGCAGCACGACGCGGCCCGGCTGATCGAGGCCGGCGCCGCCAAGGGCCGCTATGACGACATCCTGGTGGACCAGGGCCTCGCCGACAATTTCCTGGCCGAGCAGCTCAAGCCCGAACTGCTGGAGGCCGCCTGCGCCGCCGCCGGCCAAAAACTGACGCTGCGCCGGCAAGAGGGCTACGACCACTCCTATTTCTTCATGGCCAGCTTCATCGCCGACCACGTGGCCTTCCATGCGGAGAAGCTGAGGGGTTGAGGGGCGGGGGTTACGTGAGCAAAACCCGGCTCACGATCACTTGCCGTGGGTAGCGGAGGTGGCGTGGGGAATCATCGCTGTCGCGTCTTAGTGATCGATTTCAGCTTTGAGAGCAGCATCTCTGTTCCGCTTGCGCTCCGCATTAATCCACATGCGGCCTCTTATGGCCTGAATGGCTACGACCAATCCGACGACGTTGATGAAGAAGCTAAATGGGGTGAGGCGCACCGCGCCAGTCGCCCCCAATAGAGCTTTGTCGGCTGTCTCAGCGATAAGCCAGATCAATACGAAGCAGAGGGCCCACAGCGGCTGTCGAACCCATATTCGCCAACCGATGAAGACGGCCAAAACCAATCCCACAAAGTGGCCGATCTGAGCTGCTGCGCTGGGGTCTTCGCTCCAGAGAGAGACGCCTCCGAAGGCCAAAAGGGCGATGTTCACAACGTAGGTGAAGGCAAGCAGACCCGCACATATTGCGCCGCCATCTCTCGCAAGTGAGTTGGCGTGCTCTTCGTCATTGATCTTGACGAATGGGTTCCAGGAGAATGTTCCGGCCGCTTGCTTCGTTTGATTGGTCATGGGTCCCCCGCGGTTCTCAGCCTGGCAGAGACTTTAGCGGCTGTCGAACGACGTTAGCTGCGGCTTATCCCACCGCTTTTCATCCATGGTTGGCAGTCGGCTCTGCACCCGTTGCGACCATGTGGCCTTGCACGCGAAGCCGTGGAAGGGCTGAGGGTTCGGAGTCCTGTGGCTAGAACCGCGGCTAACGACCACGCCGGTCCTTATCAGGGCGTCCACGAAATCTTCGGGGGAGCCTTGGCGATCGCCATGCTGGCGTCGTTGGCTTCGGCGACGTCGATAACGTGCCGCGGCCAGAACGGGAGTTCGTTCCCCAGCCAGAGGGCGTCGTTTTCAGAGGTCGATGCCGGCTCGTTGTTCAGGACGCCTATGTAGCCATCCTGGGTTCTTCCAGTCACTACGACCCACATGCGTTCGAAGAATTCCGGATTTTCTTCGTCATCGATTGCGATCTTGAAGATGAGCTGCGCAAAATCACCCGGCTCCAGCGCCTCGCGGACCCAGGGCGGCGGGATCTCGAAGCGATCTGGCGCAGCAGCGTGGCGCTGTTCTCCATCGTCAAGCGACCAACCATCGCGATCAAAATCTGGCGCGCGCATCCCGCCTCTCGGTAAAGCCCGGTCGCGAGCATGCGTTTGGTCTCAGTCTTGGACAACCTCTGGCGGGCGTCGCGATCTGCTCTGCGGTTAAGGGCGGGCGCGACCCATCCAAACACACCGCGTCATGCTCGCCCTTGTGGCGAGCATCCCAGTCGAGGGCGGGCGCAAGCGTCGCGAGGGATTCTCGGCACAGGGCCGAGAATGACGTCAGTGGAGTGAGGGCGCCCGCCCCCTAATCCAACGCCCCGACGTCCAGGACCGGCGAGGCGTCGATGCCTTCGGCGTTCAGCAGGGCGGCGACCCGTTCGAGGCCGGCGATGATCGAGGCCTGCTCCCAGTCGGCCAGCTTGTCGAAGCGGGCGGCGAACCGGTCCTGCAGGACGTCGGGCATTTCGGCCAGGGTGCGGCGGCCGTCTGGCGTGAGCTCGATGGAGATCCGCCGTCGGTCTTCGTTGCTGCGGCGACGCACCAGCAGGCCGCGGGCCTCCAGCTTGTCCAGCAGGGCGGTGACCGTGGCCTGGCTCAGCCGGGCCGCCTCGGCGATGGCGCCGGCGCCGGGCTCGCCCTCTCTCGCCACGATCTGCATGACAATCAGCTGCGACGGCGTCAGTCCGGTGCTGCGCGCCAGATCGCGGGAGGCGAATTCGGCGGCCCGCACAATCCGACGGATCGCCACCAGGGCGTCACTGACGCGACCTTCCATCGTGAGTCCCCAAGGGTTCGCTGAGTCTTTGCAGCGCTGTGATCCTCCAGATGCCGAGGGGACGCAAGCGTCGCGAACGCCCAGGATCGCAATGATTTGAAGTGCAAACGAATCGGCGGCGCGAATTCTCAGTCACCTGCATCTTTTTCCCGCGAATGCCCGGAACCATACGCATTTCGATGCGTAATCCCTGGGCAGTCGGGGTTGACATAGTTAGTTTAACGAACCAAATAGCCGCCATGGAAATTCAGAGCTTTCAGCCGATGACCGGGGGGCCGGGCATCGCCGAGCGCTCGGGGGGTGAATTGGACTTCGCAGCGCCCAGCGCCGCGGATGGTCCCGCCGTTCACGCCCTGATCGCCGCGTGCCCGCCGCTCGACCAGAACTCCGTCTATTGCAACCTGCTGCAATGCACCCAGTTCGCCGACACCTGCGTGGCGGTGAAGCGGGACGGGCGGCTGGTGGGCTGGGTCTCCGGCCACCGTCCCCCGGAAGAGCCTGACGTGCTCTTCGTCTGGCAGGTGGCCGTCGCCGCCGAAGCCCGCGGCCTGGGGCTCGCGGGCCGCATGATCTCTCACATTCTCGAGCGCCCTGCGTGCGAGGGCGTGAGCCGGATCAAGACCACGATCACCCCGGACAATGCGGCCTCCTGGGGCCTCTTCAAGGGGCTCGCCCGCAAGCTGTCGGCGCCGCTCAGCGATGCGCCCTGGTTCCTCAAGGACCAGCATTTTCCGTCCGGGCACGACACCGAACACCTGGTCACCATCGGGCCGTTCGATCCGCCTCACGGCCTGGCGACCATTCCGCGCCGCCCTGCGGCCCAAACCCATTCACTGACCCGACCCAAAGGAAGGGAAATCAAGATGTACGACGCCGAAACCCAGCCCCGAGAGCCGCGCCCCTTCGCCACCTTCGAGCGGATGGAGTCGCAGGTGCGCTCCTATTCGCGCAGCTTCCCCGCCGTCTTCGACCGCGCCGAGGGCTCGTGGCAGTACGACAGCCAGGGCAAGGGCTATATCGACTTCCTGACCGGCTGCTCGGTGCTGAACTATGGCCACAACCATCCGGCCATGAAGCGCGCCCTGCTCGACTACATCGAGAGCAATGGCGTCGTTCACAGCCTGGACATGCACTCCCGCGCCAAGGCGGAGTTCCTTGAGGCGCTGGAGGGCAAGATCCTCAAGCCGCGGAAGATGAACTACCGCGCCCAGTTCACCGGCCCCACCGGCGCCAACGCCGTCGAGGCGGCCCTGAAGCTGGCGCGCAAGGTGACCGGGCGGACCAATGTCATCGCCTTCACCAACGGCTTCCATGGGGTGACCCTGGGCGCCCTGGCCGCCACCGGCAACAGCCATCACCGCACCGGCGCCCACTTCCCCTTAAGCGGCGTGACCCGCATGCCCTATGACGGCTATTTCGGCGACGGCGTCGACACCGCCGCCCAACTCGACCAGATGCTGAGCGATCCGTCCGGCGGCGTCGACAAGCCGGCCGCCATCATCGTCGAAGTGGTCCAGGGCGAGGGCGGTCTGAACGTCGCCTCGGCCGAATGGCTGCGCAAGGTGGAGAAGCTCGCCCACAAGCACGGCGCCCTCTTCATCGTCGACGACATCCAGGCCGGCTGCGGCCGCACCGGCAGCTTCTTCAGCTTCGAAGGCATGGGCCTGAAGCCCGACATCGTCACCATGGCCAAGTCCCTGTCGGGCATGGGCCTGCCGATGGCGCTGGTGCTGGTGAAGCCGGAGTTCGACCAGTGGAAGCCGGGCGAGCACAACGGCACCTTCCGGGGCAATTGCCACGCCTTCGTCACCGCCAAGGCCGCCATCGACACCTTCTGGTCCGACGACAGCTTCGCCGCCGACATCCAGAAGAAGGGCGAGCGCCTGCGCAAGCGCCTGCGGGAGATCGCGCTTCAGAACCGCAGCGTGGTCAAGGGCGTGAAGGGCCGCGGCATGATGTGCGGCCTGGACGTGGGCTCGAGTGAGGTGTCCGACCCTGTGGTCGATGAGGCCTTCAAGCGCGGCCTGATCATCGAAACCAGCGGCGCCCATGACCAGATCCTGAAGATCCTGGCGCCCCTCAACATCACCGACGCCGACCTCGACGCCGGCCTCGATATTCTTGCTGACTGTGTGGCCGAAGTGGCTGAGCGCCAGGCGCTCGGTTCGGCGGCCTAAAGGAGTTCAAACATGATCGTTCGTGACCTGAATGAAGCCAATCAGACCCGCCGTCGCGTGGTCTCCAAGGGCTGGGAAAGCACCCGTCTCCTGCTGAAGGACGACAATATGGGTTTCTCCTTCCACCTGACAACCATCTACGAGGGCGCCGAGCTGCCCATGCATTACCAGAACCATCTGGAGTCGGTTTACTGCGTCTCTGGCGAAGGCTCGATCGAAGACCTGGCCACCGGCAAGGTTCATCCCATCAAGCCCGGCGTCATGTACGCCCTCGACAAGCACGACAAGCACGTGCTGCGGGCCAAGAGCGAGATGAAGATGGCCTGCGTCTTCAATCCGCCGCTGAACGGCCTGGAAGTCCACGACGACACGGGCGCCTACCCCTTGGAAGCCGAAACCGTCTGAGGCGCGCCGGCGCCGGTCCGTTCGGGGCCGGCGCTGGACCCCCTTTACCATGAGCCCGCCCCCGGCGCCGAGATGGCCGCCGGGGTGGGACCAGAGGCGAAAGGAAGCCTTTCATGACCGACCTTTATCCCTCGCGGGTCGCTGACCAGCCGACGTGGCTGGAACGCAAGGATCCCGTGATCCACAGCCCGTGGCGCTATGAGTCGCCGCTGAGCCAGGCGCAGCACGAAGCCTTCGAGCGTGATGGCTTTCTGGTGCTGCAGAACGTCTTCGAAGCCGACGAAATCGCCGCCCTTCAGGCCGAGATGAACCGTCTGCGCGGTCTGCCGGAGTCCATCGATCCCGAGACCGTCGTGGCGGAGCCATCGTCGGGCGCGGTGCGATCGATCTTCGCCATCGATCGACAGAGCGCCCTGATCGGGCGGCTGGCGGCCGACGAGCGGCTGGTCTCCATCGCCAACCATATCCTGGGCGACGAGGTCTACCTCCATCAGACCCGGCTGAACTACAAGCCGGGCTTCGACGGCAAGGAGTTCTACTGGCACTCCGATTTCGAGACCTGGCACACCGAGGATGGCATGCCGCGGATGCGCGCCATCTCCATGTCGGTGCAGCTGGTGGACAATTTCGAGTTCAACGGGCCGCTGATGCTGATGCCCGGCTCGCACAGGACCTTCGTCACCTGCGTCGGCGAGACGCCGGAGGATCACTACAAGGAATCCCTGCGCAAGCAGGAGTACGGGGTGCCCGACCGTGACAGCCTGGCCAAGCTGGCTGAGCAGCACGGCATCGTGGGGCCCACCGGGCCGGCGGGCTCGGTGGTGATCTTCGACTGCAACACCATGCACGGGTCGAACGGCAACATCACGCCGTTCCCCAGGGCCAACGCCTTCATGGTCTACAACGCCTGGACCAACCGCCTTGTCGCGCCCTTCGGCGCGGAGCGACCGCGGCCGGAGTTCATCGCTGCGCGAGACCATGTGAAAAAGCTGGTCCCGATCTCCGGGAGCCTGGCCCAACAGGTGAGGGCGGCCTGATGAGCGGACATACAGTCGAGAAGATCGGCGGCACGTCGATCTCAAACACCGATGCGGTGCTGGGCAATATCCTGATCGCCGACCGCAGAGGGCCAGCGCTCTACGGCCGCATCTTCGTGGTGTCGGCCTATGCCGGCATGACCAACCAGCTGCTGGAGCACAAGAAGACCGGCACGCCGGGGGTCTATGCGCTGTTCGCCGGCGCCTCGGCCATGGAGGCGTCGGCCTGGCTCGACGCCCTGGCTCGCGTGCAGGCCGACATGCTCGCCATAAACGCCGATCGGTTTGGCGACACCGAAGATCGCAAGCCGGCTGACGCGTTTATCATGGCGCGCATCGAGGACGCCCGCTCGGCGCTCACCGATCTGCAGCGCCTGTGTGCCCATGGTCATTTCCGCCTGGACACCCAGCTCGGTGCGGCCCGCGAGATGCTCGCCTCTCTCGGCGAGGCGCACAGCGCCAACAACCTGACGCTCGAACTGCGGCGCCGCGGGGTGAACGCCCGCTTTGTCGACCTGACGGCCTGGCACGACAAGCGCCCCCTCACCCTGGACGAGCGCATCCAGGACGCCTTCGAAGGTGTGGACGTCACCCGCGAGCTGCCGATCGTCACCGGCTTCGCCCAGCGCCGCGAGGGGCTGATGCGCGAGTTCGGCCGTGGCTACAGCGAGGTGGTGTTCAGCCGCGTCGGCGTGCTGACCGGCGCCAAGGAAGCGATCATCCACAAGGAGTTCCACCTCTCCAGCGCCGACCCGAACCTGGTCGGCCAGGATGCGGTGCGAAAGATAGGCCGGACCAACTATGACGTGGCCGACCAGCTGGCCAATCTGGGCATGGAGGCCATCCATCCCCGCGCCGCCCGCGGCCTGCGCCACGCTGGCATCCCGCTGATCGTCAAGAACACCTTCGAGCCTGAGGATCAGGGCACCTCCATCTGCGCCGACTTCGTCTCCGAAACCCCGCGCGTTGAGATCATCGCCGGCATGAAGGGGGTGACGACCCTGGAACTGCTGGAACAGGACATGGTGGGGGTGAAGGGCTACGACGCCGGCATCCTCGAGGTGCTGTCGCGGCACAATGTGCGGATCGTGTCCAAGGCCTCCAACGCCAACACGATCACCCACCATCTCGACGCCAATCCCAAGCAGGTGAAGCGGGTGATCGCCGACCTTGAGGAGATGTTCCCCAATGCGGCGGTCTCCACCCGCAAGGTGGCTATCGTGGCGGCGATCGGCAGCGATCTGAACGTGCCCAACCTGACCAGCCGGGCCACCCTGGCGCTGGGGGAGGCGGGGGTCGAAATCCTCGGTCTCCAGCAGCTGTCCCGTCGGGTGGACATCCAGTTCGTGGTGGCGGAGGATCGGTATGACGCCGCCGTCACCGCGCTCCATCGACGTCTTGTCGAAGAGGACGACGCCCTAGCCCGTCCCCTGCGAAGCGCAGCCTAAGCGCTCTTTTTCAGCCCGCGGCCTCATCGCCGCGGGCCTTTCGCATTTTTGATCTGCCATTTTCCCATCTTCTAGGCCTGCCCCATGACCATGATCGTCTTCCTGCTCTGTCTGGCCGCCTTTGTCGGGATTGGCCTGGCCTCGGTGCGCAAGGCTCAGGCCTCCAAGAAGGACTACTACCTCGCCAGCAGCAGCGTACATCCGGCCATGGCCGGCCTGTCGGCGGTGGCGACCAACAATTCCGGCTACATGTTTATCGGGGTGATTGGGTTCACCTATGCGACCGGCTTGGCGGCGATCTGGTTGATGATCGGCTGGATTCTGGGCGACTTCCTGGCGTCGATCTTCATTCACCGTCGCCTTCGCGAGGTCACCGAGACGTCGGGGCAGGTCTCGTTCGGGGCTGTGGTCGCCAACTGGTCGGGGCAGGACTTTGGTTTGTGGCGCAAGATCGCCGCGGTCATCGCCGTGGTCTTCCTCGGCGCCTATGCCGCCGCCCAGATCGCCGCGGGCGGCAAGGCGCTGCAAGGGGTGCTGGGCTGGACGCCGCAGACCGGGGCCATGATCTCGGCGGCCCTGATCCTGGCCTACAGCGCGGTCGGCGGCATTCGCGCCTCGATCTGGACCGACGCAGCCCAGTCGCTCGTCATGATCTTCGCCATGACCATGCTGCTCTGGGTGGCGGTCGCCGGGCGGGGCGGGTTCGACATCACCTATATGGAAATGGCCGCCATTCCGGGCTTCCTCGATCTCTTCCCGGCCGACCTGCTGTTCCCGGGCTTCCTGGGCATGGCCCTGTTTGTCGCCGGTTGGATGTTCGCCGGCGTGAGCGTCATCGGCCAGCCGCACGTCATGGTCCGCTTCATGGCCTTGAAGAACGCTGACGACATGGCCGCGGCCCGGGGCTGGTACTATGGCTACTTCACCCTCTTCTATCTCCTGGCCACGGGCGTCGGCCTGATGTCGCGGCTCTATCTGCCGGACCTCGGCGCGCTCGATCCTGAGCTCGCCCTGCCGACGATGGCGGTGGAGCTGTTGCCGGCGGCCCTGGTCGGTGTGGTCCTGGCCGGCATCTTTGCGGCCACCATGTCCACCGCCGACTCCCTGGTGCTGGCCTGCTCGGCGGCGATCACCAGCGACCTGGCCGGCGGCCGGATCCAGAGGCCGTGGATCATGAAAATGGTCACCGCAGCCGTGACCATCATGGCCCTGCTGTTCGCCCTCAGTGGTTCGCGCAGCGTGTTCAGTCTGGTGATCCTGGCCTGGTCCACACTCGCCTGCGCCTTTGGTCCGCTGATGATCGTCCAGTCCCTGGGCCGGCGTCTGAACCAGCCCACGGCCATTGCCCTGATGTTGGGCGGCGTGGCCATCGCCTTCCTCTGGCGGATGCAGGGATGGCACGAGCAGGTCTATGAAGGTCTGCCGGGCATCCTGATCCCGACGCTCATTGGCCTGGCGATCAGCCACAAGGCGCCGGCGAAGGTCGCTGCCCAGGACACTGCGGCCAGCGAGGTTGCGCCGTCGCCCCAGGCCTGAGCCCCCCGGGCCATGCCGTGTTGACCCGGGCGCGCACTCCATCCCATGACTGGGGCGGAGCGCGCGCCTGCCGCCGCCCTGAGCACACCGGAACCTAGAAATCCGGGGCCAAGGGTGCGATGTCGGGGCGCCGCAGGCAACGATCGGAGGACGACCCCATGCGCCTGGCCAAGCCCAGAATCGAACCCCTCGCCGACAAGGACATGGACGCCGACCAGCGCGAGCTGCTGGCGCCCATGGCTGAGCGGGGGAGGGTGCTGAACATCTTCCGCACCCTGGTGCGAGAGCCCAAGGCGATGAAGGGCTTCATGGGATGGGGCAACTACATCCTGTCGCGCAGAAACGGCCTGTCGGCCCGTGACCGCGAGCTCGTCATCCTGCGCATCGGCTTCCTTTGCCGCTCGGGCTACGAGTGGACCCAGCATGTGCCGATCGGCAAGCAGGCCGGCCTGACCGACGAAGAGGTCGCCCGCATCAAGCAGGGTCCGGACGCCGAGGGCTGGAGCCCCGCAGATGCGGCCCTGATCCGGGCGGCCGACGAACTGCACCATGACCAGTTCATCACCGATGCGACGTGGAAGGCGCTGGACGCCCATTTCAGCGACAAGCAGAAGATGGACGTGGTGTTTTCCGCCGGCCAGTACACCCAGGTCTCGATGATGCTGAACAGCTTCGGCGTTCAGCTGGACGAGGGCCAGACCCTCGATCCCGACCTGAAGGGCTTCTGATGGGACGGCTCGACGGCAAGACCGCAGTCATTTGCGGGGCCGGCCAGACGCCGGGCCAGACCATCGGCAACGGGCGGGCCATGGCGGTCCTGTTCGCCCGCGAAGGCGCCCGCGTCCTCTGTGTCGACCGGGTGGCCGAGCGCGCCCAGGAGACGGCGGACATGATCACCGCCGAGGGCGGGGAGGCCCATGTGCTGGCCGCCAACATCGCCAGGGCTGACGGCGCCGAGGCGGTCATCACCGCGGCGGGTGAGACCTTGGGGCGCCTCGATATCCTGGTGAACAATGTGGGGATCGGCGGCGGCGACGGGCCGGCCCACAAGGTCGAGGAAGACGCCTTCGACCGCATTCTGGCGGTCAATCTCAAGGGCGCCTGGCTGACCAGCAAGGCCGCCATCCCCCTGATGCGGGAGCAGGGCGGCGGGGCGATCGTCAACATCTCGTCCCTGGCCTCGCTGGCCGGCGGGACCCAGGTGGCCTACGAGGTCTCCAAGGCCGCCATGAACCGCCTGACCACCAGCATCGCCCAGTCGAACGCCAAGTACGGGGTCCGCTGCAACGCCATCCTGCCCGGCCTGATGGACACCCCCATGGCCGTGGCCGGCATCGCCCAGGCCACGGGCCAGGATGTCGAGGCCGTTCGCCAGGCGCGCGGCGCACGCGTGCCCCTCGGAGCCAAGATGGGCACGGCCTGGGACACCGCCTATGCGGCCCTGTTCCTGGCCAGCGATGAGGCCGCCTTCATCACCGGCGTGCTGCTGCCGGTGGACGGCGGCATGTCCAGCCGCATCGGCTGACCGATTTCATTTCCAGCAATTTTCAGGAGCGCGTTTTGAAGAACCTGTTCAGCGTCGAGGGTAAGGTCGTCCTCGTAACCGGCGGCAGCCGCGGCATCGGCGAGATGATCGCCCGCGGCTATGTGGAAAACGGCGCCAAGGTCTATATTTCGTCCCGCAAGGCCGATGTCTGCGACCGGGTGGCCGAGGAGCTGTCGGAGTACGGGACCTGCATCTCGCTGCCCTTCGACCTGGGCGGCATGGAAGGCATCGAGGGCCTGGCCAATGCCGTCAAGGAACGGGAAAGCCGCCTGGACGTGCTGGTGAACAATGCCGGGGCCACCTGGGGCGCGCCGATCGACGACTATCCCGAGGACGGCTGGGACAAGACGGTCGACCTGAACGTGAAGTCGATCTTCTTCCTGACCCAGAAGCTTCTGCCCCTGCTGCGGGCGGCGTCCACGGCGGAGAATCCGGGCCGGGTGATCAACATCGCCTCGGTCAACGGCATCGAGCCGCCGGCGCTCGAGACCTACGCCTATTCCACCTCGAAGGCCGGCTGCATCATGCTGACCCGCCATCTGGCCAAGCGGCTGGCGCCCGAGCACATCCTGGTCAACGCCATCGCGCCTGGACCCTTCCCGTCGAAGATGATGGCCGCGACCCTGGCCCAGGCCGGCGACGCCATCGCCAAGAGCAATCCCCGGGGCCGGATCGGCCAGCCGGAGGACATCGCCGGCGTGGCGATCTTCCTGAGTAGCCGGGCCTCAGCCTATACGACGGGCGCCGTGGTGCCCTGCGACGGCGGCTCCGCCGAGTTCTAAGTCCTCAGGAATAGCCGCGCGTGGCGATGTAGGCGTCCAGCTGCTGGACACGCGCGGCGTCCGAGGGGTGGGTCGAGAGGATGGCCGGCGTGCTGGAGCCGCCGCGGGCCGCCATCCGCCGCCAGAGGTTCACCCCGCGCTTGGCGCTGAAGCCGGCGCGAACCATCAGATCAAGCCCAATGCGGTCGGCCTCCAGCTCGTGCTGGCGCGAGTGGGGCATCAGGACGGCGACCTGCAGGGCTGGGCCGGCGTAACGGCCGAGGCTCTGGGCGATGCCGCCCTCTGCATTCTGGGTCGCCGCGCCGACAATGCCGGCGCCCACCTGAGCCAGGGCCGATTGCGAATAGCGCTCGGCGGCGTGATTGGCCATCACATGGGCGACCTCATGGCCAAGCACCGCGGCCAGCTCGTCGTCATTGGCCACGAAGGCCATCATCCCCGACGTCACGCCCACCTTGCCGCCCGGCAGGACGAAGGCGTTGATCGAGCTGTCTTCGAACACCGCATATTCCCAGGCCTGCCCGCCCAGGCCCGAAGCGCCGACGATCTGGCCGCCGATGCGGCGCAGGCGGGCGTTGGCCGCGGCGTCGGTCGAGACCTTCGAAGTCTGCTTCATCTGAGACCAAGCCTGCGCGCCTTGCTGCGACAGGGCGCCCGGATCGACCAGCAGCACCTGTTGGCGGCCGAGGCTTTCATTGTAGCTGCACGCGGCCAGGCTCGCGGGGAGCAGGATGGCGCCGGCCACGGCCAGGGCGCGAATTGGACGCAGGGTGCGGAATCTGACGGCAGGCATCGGCGGTCTCCCCTTGGACAGCTTCACGTTAGCCCAAGAACGCACCAATCGCGAAGAAGTCCCGTCTTGTCGTTTGACGCCCACCGCCGGGAGGATTATCGCTATTAAGAACTAGTCGCAATAATGGAGACTCGCCATGGCTGATGATGCGTCCGCGCTCGCCCAACTGAGCGACAGCGGTCCTCTGGGCCTGACCCGTGGCGAGCAGGTGCTGCTGGCGGGACTGCGCCTGTGGGCGGGCCTGCGTCTGTCGGGCGAGGCGCCCCAGGCGAGCGTCCGACAATTGATGGCCGAGCAGGTGAGCGACAGGGCCGGGGCGATCTTCGTGGCGATGATGGAGAGCCTGGAGCGCCAGACGCGCCGGCCCGTGGAAATCCGCTGCGGCCCCTGCGCCGGATATGCTCAGGACGAGCAGCGCCTGATCGTGGCCTGTGGCGTGTCTCGGGTGGATATGGCGACGGCCCGCGCGCTTCTGACGCCCCTGGTGATGCAGCCTGAGCCGGTGGCGATCTTCGCCCGGGCCCTGAATATGGTGCTGAGCCATGAAGGACTGGAGATGCCGGCGCGTCTGTTCGATGCGCCTTTTCCGCCGGGTCCAGGGATCGTCCCCTCTGTGACCCTTCACTAGGGGGCGCGCGTCTAAGGACCCATTCCCGCCACGGGCCTGTGGGATGTCGGGACTCCCTTCAGAAGCTTTCGGAGAGTCCCCCATGGCCCGCCTGAGAACCCTGTTCGCCCTTGGCCTGACTGCATCCCTGGCGGCGGCGACCGCCCAGGCCGCCGAGGGCCGCCTCATCCATCCGGCCGACACCGACAAGGACGATCGCATCAGCCGCCAGGAGTGGGTGGCCTACAAGCTGCCGGCGGCCGAGTTCGACAAGGCCGACACCAACGGCGATGGCCTGATCAACGGGCCGGAATTCGTGGCCTGGAGGCAAGCCCAGGGCTAGCAACGCCCTTTCGGGGAACGGTCTGGCCCAGCGTCGCGTTCACAAGCTCAAGCTTGGAGACGACACATGTTGAAATGGGCCGGCATCTTCCTTCTGATCATGATCGCCGCGGCGATTATCGGCCTGTTGATCGAGGCGGTGCGGATCATCGCCTGGGCGCTGTTCGTCATCTGCCTGGTCGGCTTCTTCCTCACCGGCGGCTGGAAGTATCTGGCCCGCGGGCGGGACCGCTAGCCCCGCCCGCGCCCTGTCCCTATTCCCGCGTGTAATGGTCAGGGATGACCGGCTCAGGCCCCGCCTTGCCCCACAGGACGATCTCATTGCCCCAGGGATCGCGGAAGGCATGGTTGAAGCCATTGAACTCCGACCAGTAGTGGTCGCGCCAAAGGATGGTGGCGCCGCGGGCCTCAGCCTCGCCGAGGATGCGCTCTGGCGTGTCGTCATCGCTGATCAGCACCCAGATGCGGGGCTTGCGCCCCTCCTGGCTGGCGGCGCGGGGGGCCACGCCCTCGGGGTCCGGGTGGGGCCGCGCATTGGCGTTCTTGAAGATGCCCAGATGCAGATTGCCGATCTGGCTGTCGGATCCATCCGGATTGCGGAACTGACCGCCGGGCACCATCCGGTGATACAGGCCCTCGGGCCGCGCGTCGTTCTGCCAGCCGAACACCGCGGCATAGAAGGCGCCGGCGGCGGACGGGTCGTCTGCGGCCAGATCGACGAAGATCAGGGTGTTGGGATAGCCCACGGGAACTCCTCTTCATTATACAGGCCGGCGACCCAGGCTGGCGCCCGCTGAGTCGGACCGTAGTGGTCGGCGCCGGGCGGTTCTTGTCCGCGCGCGCACGAGCGCTTGCTTGGCTGCGCGTCGCCCAGAGGATGGGCGGCGTTCTGAAATTTTACTGGAAATGTGCAAAAGGACTGGTCACACCGCCGCCTACGCCTCCAGTGTAGACCCCAACTTCGCCATTAGACGCCTTCAGGAGTTCCCGTGCCGGACCTTGCCGACCCCGCCCTCGACCAGCTGTTTCGCCAGGCCCGCACCCAGAACGCCTGGGCCGATACGCCTGTCCCCGAGGCGACGATCCGCCGGCTCTATGATCTGCTGAAATGGGGGCCGACCTCGGCCAATTGCGGGCCTGGACGTTTTGTCTTCGTCCAGTCGGCCGAGGCCAGGGAAAAGCTTGCGCCGCATCTCTCCAGTTCCAACCGGAGCAAGGCCATGGCCGCGCCGGTCTGCGTCATCGTCGCCTACGACCTGGATTTCGCCGAACAGCTGCCGAAGCTGTTTCCCCACGACCTGACGGCGAAGCACTGGTTCAGCGATCCGGCGGTTCAGCTGGAGACGGCGTTCCGGAATTCCAGTCTTCAGGGCGCCTATCTGATCATGGCGGCCCGCAGCCTGGGCCTGGACTGCGGTCCCATGTCGGGCTTCGACAAGGCCGGGGTGGATGAGGCCTTCTTCAGCGGCACCTCCTGGCGGTCCAACTTCCTGGTGGCGCTGGGGCAGGGGAAGCCCGAGGGGGTCTTCCCACGAAACCCGCGGCTCGATTTCGATGAGGCCTGCCAGATTCTCTAGATAGGGCGACCTCCCTCCTGCGCTGGCCGGGCCTGAAATTTCAGACTAGACCAGGGTGGCGAACTGGCCCTGGAGAGGCCGGCGCTGGAGGAAGGACAAGGCGTGTTGCGGAGTTTGAACGTGAATCCTGATGCGCAAGGTCGCGACCCGGGCACGGGCGGCATCATCGCCGCCAGCGGGGAATGGTCGCCTGAGCTGCAGAAGGCGCGCGCCTATGAACAGATTCTCCTGGACATCATCCTGGGGGACCTCCCCCCCGGCGCCCGCCTGGACGAGCAGGCCCTGACCCGACGCTACAGCACCGGCCTGGCCGGGGTGCGCGACGCCCTGGGGCGCCTGGCGCTTGAGGGCATGGTGGTCCGCCGGTCCCGCGCCGGGACCACCGTCTCGCCCCTGGACCTGGTCGATCTGCGCGAAGGCTATGAGGCCCGCGCCCTTATAGAGCCCCACTGTGCGGCCATGGCGGCGAAGAACGCCACGCCGGAAGAGATCGCGCAGATCGCCTCGACCTTCGACGACGCCGAGCGCGCCGACCGGGAGCAGGACCGCCGCGCCCTGATCGCCATGGATCAGCGCTTTCATGCCCTGATCGCCCGGGCCAGCCGCAACGCCGCCCTGGCCCGGATCCTGATCCCCCTGCAGCACAAGGCCGCGCGCTTCTGGGTCTATTCCATGGGCGCCACCACCCAGGAAGAGCGTCTGGCCGACATCTGCCAGCACCGGGCCGTGGCCCATCGGATCGCCGAGCGCGACGCTGAGGGCGCGCGGGCGGCGATGATTCTGGTCCTGGGAACCATGCCCCAGACCGTGAAGCGCTCCCTCACCAACTGGGGCGAGGAAGACGCGCATTCGGCGAGCCCGGGCCTGGCCTGAGCGCCTTCCGGTTGAGCCGTCTTGGCGGCGTGACCCGCATCTGGGCGCCGCACTGCAAAATTTGAACGCCGGACGGGCGCCCCTGAAATTCCGTCTGAAATGTCACGGGACATTTTTGACGCGGCGCGGCTCTCGCGAGAACCTGTCTTCAAGAGGCGCGCGGACGCGGGGATAACCGCCACCCGGCGGAGGGTCCGCGACCTCGGATGAGGGCGATATGTCTAAGAGACTTCTTTTGGTTGCGGGCGCCTCCCTGTCCGCTCTGATGGCGACCCCAGGGATGACCTGGGCCCAGACCGACATGATCGACGAAGTGGTGGTCACAGCCCGCGACAAGACGGGCCTTCTGGAGAAAGACCCCAGCAACAGCGTCTTCGGTCTGGACAAGGCGCTGATCGAAACGCCGCGTTCAGCGAGTTTCGCCAGCGATGTGACTCTTGAGCGCTACGGCATCGAGTCCATCGACGACCTGACATCGATTTCGCCGGGCACCTATACGGCCAGCTTCTATGGCGTGGCCGGCGCCCTCAATATTCGGGGCACCCTGGCGGAGAACTATTTCCGCGGCTTCAAGCGGATCGAAAACCGCGGCACCTATTCGACGCCGATCGCCAATGCGGCGCAGATCGAGATCGTCCGCGGCCCGCCGACGCCGATCTATGGCGCGGGCAAGGTGGGCGGCATGCTCAACTTCGTGCCGAAGTCCGGCCGGATGGAAGGGGAGTACATCTCCGAAATCTCCGGCGAGGCGGACATCACCGTGGGCTCATACGCCCGCAAGGAAATCTCTGGCCAGATCGCCATCCCCCTGAACTTCGGGACGACGGAGGGGGGCTTGAGCCTCTATGCCCAGGCCGAGAATTCCGACAGCTTCTATCGGGGGATCTCGCCGCGGCGGGAGATCATCCAGGCTTCGGTGGACTTCGATCTCGGCGGCGGCTGGCGCACCGCATTCGGCGGCATGGCCTTCCACTCTGACGGGGATGTCCAGACGCCGGGCTGGAACCGCCTGACCCAGGACCTGATCGACAATCAGACCTACATCACCGGCCGCGACACGAGCCTCACCGACGCCAATGGCGACGGCAAGCTGACTCCCAATGAGATCGGCTTCTATCCCTACGCCTCGGCCATGTACCTGGCCTATTACGGCTTCCCGCAGACCGACGCCAAGCACACCCTGGATACCGGCGTCGGCACGACCAAGCTCGATCCGCGGACCGTCTATATCAGCGACGCCGACTTCTCGAACACCTGGACCCGCACGGGCTATGTCGACCTGATCAAGGACTTCGACAACGGCTCGGCCCTGAAATTCCAGCTGTTCTACGACGAGCTGAAGAACAAGCGCTTCGTGTCCTACGGCTATCCGGCCCAGTTCGACTCCCAGGTCGGCGAGGCCCGGGTGACCTATGACTTCGATTACGACATGGGCATGGTGACGTCGAAGTCCTTTGTCGGCGCGTCGTACCGGGCGTTCGACGGCCGCCGGCGGGAGAGCTTCAACTCCGGCCTTATCGCGCTCGATCGCCGCGATATCGCCTTCGGCGCCACGCCGACCGACATCATCGACGATCCGTTCTCGCCGGAGACCTATGGCCTTCAGTGGGAGAACGACAACAGCACGACCTGGAGCCAGGCGGGCGTCTTCCTGACCTCCGACATCTTCATCGGCGAGCGCCTCAACCTTATGATCGGCGGCCGCTACGACAACTATGAGGTGGAGTCCGAGGACACCGGCCTGGTCAGCTATCAGCCGGCGGGCAAGTTCGAGGACAGCCAGGGGAAGGGGACCTACACCGTCTCGGCCACCTATCAGTTCGACTTCGGCCTGATGCCCTACATCACCTATGCCGAATCCTCGGCCCTGGAGATGAGCCAGGCCGGCGACATCGCACCCTCCCTGGTGCAGAGCGACGCCTGGCTGTCGGACTCCGATCTCGCCGAGGCCGGCGTGAAGTTCCAGCTGCTGCAGGGCACCCTGGTGGGCTCGATCGCCGGCTATCGGCAGAACCGCACCCAGCTCACCGGCGGCCCGAACCCGACGGTCCGGGGCAGCCGCTCCAAGGGCGTCGAGATGGAGGTCCGCTACCTGGCGACGGAGAACCTCTCCTTCACCTTCGCCGGCAACTCGCAGCGCACGACGATCAAGGGGCCGGACGCCAGCTTCGCCTACATCCCCTACTATGTGACCGGGGTCGATCCGGTGAACGCCTTCGGCGGCACCTATGTGGTGTGGGAATTCTCCAGCCTGCCGGGCCGGGGCGGCGACTACGCCTACACCCTGATCCCGCGCACCGTGCTCAGCCTCTATGGCAGCTACACCAGCGAGGAGTACGACTGGGGCCAGGTCGGCGGCGTCTTCGGGGCCACCTATGTGAGCGAGACCTCGCAGACGGTGGAGAACCCGATCACCTATCCGGAATACACCACCGCCAACCTGTCGATGTTCTATCGCCGCGGTCCGTTCCAGGCTTCGGTGAATGTCGATAACGTCTTTGACGAGCTGTTCTTCACGCCGGCTGCCGACTCCTACGCCAATCTGGCCGCTCTGCCCGGCAAGGGGCGCGAGTGGCGTCTGACCCTGAAACGCTCGTTCTGATCTTCACACTCGCCGGCGGCTCCGGGCGTCGGCGGGTGACGCTCCTGGACGTGAGAGCTTCAATCTCCGGGTTGAAGCCCCCCTCGCGTCCCCACATTTGAAGGCACCCCTTCCTGTCTGGTCCTGACGATGCGTCTGGGGCCGGCAGGGCTCTAGAGTGGAGGCACGTGATGCCCCGATCCGAATGGCGTCCCTGGGTTTTGCTGGGCGTCTTCAGCCTGCTTCTGTTCCTGATCTCGGCGGCGACCTTCTCGTCGCTGGGGGTGGTGCTGCCGGCCATGGTCGCCGAACAGGAATGGAGCTGGGCCCAGGCGGGCCTTGGGTTCACCCTGCTGGGCGCCTGTTGTGGCGGCTCGGCCTGGTTCCCGCCCATGGTGATCCGGCGCTTCGGCGTCCGGGCCGCCCTGCTGCTGGGGACGGCGGTGATGGCCCTGGGCTTTGTCTGCCTCTACCTGACCCAGAGCGTCTGGATCTACTTCCTGGGCACGGCGCTCTGTGGCGTGGCCTACCAGCTGATGGCCCTGATCCCCGGCACCCATGTGCTGGCCGCGGTCTTCCAGAAGCGGGCCATGGCGTTTGGCCTCTACTTCACCCTGGGCGGTCTTGGCGGCGTGGCTGGGCCCTGGATGGCGCTCGGCGTCATGGAGGCCACCGGCGGCGAGTGGCGGCCCTTCTGGGCGCTTCAAGCTGTGGCGGCCCTGGGCATCGGCGTCCTCTGCTCGCTGCTGATCCCCTCCAGCGCCTGGCTCAAGACCTCGTCGGAGAAGATCGATGCGGCCGTGAAGGCCGACGCCGAGGCCGCCGCGGCGGCGCCGACGCCCGCGCCCCTGGCGGTCTATCGCACCACCCAGGACTGGACCCTGAAGCAGGCCATGGGCACGGTGCAGTTCTACATCCTGGTGGCGGCCTATTTCGTCCATCTGCTGAGCGGGGTGACCGTCTCCAGCCTGTCAGTCGCTCACCTGTCCGAGCGGGGCGTCGCCGCCGGCATCGCCGCCGGCATGCTCAGCCTCGAGGGGCTGATGGCCACCGTGGCGCGCCTGGGCGGCGGCTTCATCGGCGACCGGGTCGACCCCAAATGGCTGCTGATGTTCGCCGTCGGCGCCCTGGGCGCAGGCTCCCTGGCCCTCAGCGTCGCCGACAGCTACCCGCTGATGATCATCTATGCGGTGGGCACCGGCATCGGCTTTGGCCTGACGGCGCTCGCGGTCACCGTCCTACTGCTCAACTACTTCGGCCGGAAGAACAATCTGGAGATCTTCTCCACCGTCTGTCTGGTCGGCGCGCTGGCCGCGCTCGGCCCGCTGATCGGCGGCTCCCTGCGCGACATGCTCGGCAGCTTCTCACCCACCTTCCAACTGTTCGGCGTCGTCGCCGCCGTGGTCTTCGTGGCCTCCCTCTTCATGCGCCCGCCGCAGTTGAAGACCGAAGCCGAAGCCCCGGCCGCGCCGTCCGCCGGCCTGGTCAATGATCCCGTCTGAGGCGTTCCCCATGTATCAAAAGCCTTCCTCGAGTAAGGAATTCGGCGTCTTCCTGCCGGTCGCCAATGGCGGCTGGATCATCTCGGAGACCTCGCCGCCCCTGAACGACCTCTGGGCCCAGAACCGGGCCGCGGCCGTCACCGCAGACGAGGTCGGCATGGACTTCGTCATGTCCATGGGCAAGTGGCGCGGCTTCGGCGGGACGACCGACCACTGGGGCTCGTCGCTGGAGTCGGTGACCATGATGGCCGGCATCGCCGAGGCCACCAAGAATGTGAAGATCTGGGCCACCGTCCACCCGCTGCTGCAGAACCCGGCGGTGACGGCCAAGATGATGACGACGCTGGATCACATCAGCGGCGGCCGGGCCGGGCTCAACATCGTGGCCGGCGCCTACCGCGCCGAGTTCGACCAGATGGGCATGTGGGACGACAGCCTCGACCATGAGGCCCGCTACGCCCTGACCGAGGAATGGACCGCCGTCATCAAGCGCCTCTGGAGCGAAGAGAGCGTCGATCACGCCGGCAAGTTCTTCACCATGAAGGACGCCCACTCGAACCCCAAACCGCTGTCGCGGCCCAGGCCAGACCTGATCTGCGCGGGCCAGTCCGACCGGGGCTTCCAGTTCTCGGTGCGCGAGGCCGACATCTGCTTCATCGGCGGCCGTACGCCCGAAGAGCGCCGCGACAACAGCCTGCGGGCCAAGAAGGTGGCCGAAGAACTCGGCAAGTCGATCAAGACCTACGCCATGTGCACCATCGTCCACGGCGAGACCGACGCGAAGGCTGAGGCCCTGGTCGAGCACTACAAGACCGGCACCGACATGGGCGCGATCCTGGAGATGCTGCGCAGCTGGGGCGTGCCGGCCGACAAACTAGACGTGGTGGCCAAGCAGCAGGGCGCCTTCATGACCCACACCGCCGTGGGCTCGCCGGCCACCTGCGCCGAGCAGGTCCAGGAGTTCGTGGAGTTCGCCCAGCTGGACGGCCTGATGCTGATCTTCCCCGACTATGTGGAAGGCCTGAAGATGTTCGGCTCGGAAATCCTGCCCGGCCTGCGCTCGGCCTTCGCATGAGCGCGCAAGCCGCAGCCGCGCCGGCCTCCGACGGGCTGGCCGCCTGGATCACGCCAGCCCGCGCGGCCCTGGTGATCATCGACATGCAGGTGGACTTCGCCGCGCCTGAAGGCCGGCTTGGCCAATGGGGCGTGGATCTCTCCACCGTGCCGCCCGCCCTGGAAAAGGCGCAGGCCCTGGCGGATGCGGCGCGCAAGGCTGGGACGCCGGTGGTGTTTGTCGGCCTGTTCACCCGGCCGGAGACGGACTCCATCTCGTGGCGCGAACGGATGCGCCGTCGGGGCGGCGACCCGGACTCCGACTCCGGCCTTTGCCGGGCCGGCGAGGTGGGCTCCGACTGGTATGGCCCCAAGCCGCTGCCGGGCGAACGGGTGGTGGAGAAGGCTCGCTATTCCGGCTTCCACGACGCGCCGCTGGATGCGGTGCTTAAGGGCCTGGGCGTCGACACCCTGGTGGTCGCCGGCCTGACCACGGAGTGCTGCGTGGACTGCACGGTCCGCGACGCCTTCCATCTGGACTATCATGTCTTCATCGCCACCGACGCCTGCGCCGCCTATGAGCCCGAGGTTCACGAGGCGTCGCTGAAGGCCCTGGAACTGAACTGCGCGATCCTGGTCGAGACCGACCAGGTGATCACCGCCTGGGAGGAGGCCGCGTAATGGCCGATGGATTTCAACTGCCCGGCGCCCAGGCGCCCTACGCCGTCACCGACGCCGACCGCGCGGCCATCGCCGCGGCGATCAGCGAGAGCGAGATCGTCGAGCTGGCCCTGGCGCTCGGCAATATCCCCAGCCCGGCCGGCCATGAGTTCGCGGCCGGCGAGTTCGTCCATGACTGGATGAAGACCGAAGGCTTCGACCCCCGCCGGGTCGGCGCTACGCCCGAGCGCAACAATATCATCGGCACCTATGGCGGATCGGGCGAGGGCAAGAACCTGCTGTTCACCGCCCACCTGGACACCGAGGCGCCCACCTGGGACCCGGACCTGGACGCCTACAAGTATCGCGCCGAGACCCTGGACAATCCGGAGTGGGAGAAGTGCTGGCTGGAGGACGGGGTCCTCTACGGCTATCCCATCGCCAATGACCGGGGGCCGATGAGCTGCTTCCTGATCGCGGCCAAGGCCCTGAAGACCGCCGGCTATGACCTGGCCGGCAAGCTCTATCTGACCGCCTGCCCCGGCGAGATCGGCCCCGAGCCGATCGAGGAGCACAAGGGCGTGGCCTATATGGGCAAGGACATCGGCGCCCATTACCTTTTCCACCACGGCGGCGTGGCGCCGGACTACGCCATCGCCGCCGAGGGCTGTGATTTCGGCCTCACCTGGGTCGGTTGCGGTTATGCGGTGTTTCGGATCCGGCTGTGGGGGGAGGGGGTCTTCACCCCGCTGCTGACCCAGCCGGAGAAGTCCGGCGACCACCCGAACCCGATCTATCGCCTGGGCGCGCTGACCGACGCCATCCACCAGTGGAGCCGCCAGTACGAGGCCGACAGCGCCTATGAGAGCGCCGGCGGCGTGGCCCTGCCCAAGGCGCAGATCGCCGCGGTGCGCGGCGGCATTCCCTATGCCTTCGGGGCCGGGACCGAGTTGGTGAACCTCTATCTGGAGGTGGGCCTGAACCCCCGCCAGAAGATCGCCGAGGTGCAGCATTCCCTGGAGCGCATGGTCCGCGCCGCGGGCCTGGGCGAGGTGGATATCGAGCCCATGGTGGTCCGCCACGGCTTCGAGGCCGATGCGGGCGAGGTCGCCCCCCTGGTGGGCGCGGTGGACGCCGCCACCCGCCTGTCGCTGGGCCATCCGGTCCAGCGGGCCGCGCCGGTCTATTCCAGCATGTGGCGCGACCAGAACGTCTTCAACATGCACCGCATCCCGGCCATCACCACCGGCTTCAAGCGCTGGCGCCCCAGCCCCAAGGACCTCACCGATAGCGCGCTGGTCTATGCGCTCACGGCGCTGGCCGTCTGCGGCCGGGCCGAGACCGGCGAGGCTGCGAGCCGCCGCGCGCCCGTCTATGGCGACAACCCGTTCGGCAACGACTGATGGGGGGGACGTCTGTGTTCGGCGATCTGGAAGTCTCCCAGCCCCTGGACCCGCGGGTCTGGCGCAACACCATGGGCAGCTTCGCCAGCGGTGTGGTCATCGTCACCACCCAGGACGAGGCGGGCCAGCCCGTGGGCACGACGGTCAGCGCCTTCTCCTCGGTGTCGCTGGATCCGCCGCTGCTGCTGGTCTGCCTGGACCACAAGAGCCGGACCCGGGCGGCGGTGAAGCGCTCGGGCCATTTCTGCATCAACATCCTGTCGGCCGAGCAGGGGGATTTGGCCCGCCTGTTCGCCGGCCCCGGCGCCACCGACCGCTTCGCCGAGGTGGAGATCACGCCGGGAACCCTGGGCGCGCCGCAGATCGCCGGCGCCCTGGCCAGCATCGACTGCCGGCTGCACTCGCTGCACGCGGCCGGCGACCACGACATCCTGATCGGCCGGGGCCTGAACATCCAGGCGACCCCGGGCGACCCCCTCATCTACTGCCAGGGCCGCTTCCTGGGCTCCGAGGACTAAGAAGGTCAAAGACCATGGGCTACGAAGTTCTGGACGTGAAGCCGATGACCCGCCGGATCGGCGCCGAGGTGTTCGGGCTCGATCTCGGCAAGCCGCTCAGCAACCGACAGACCGCCGAGCTGCGCGAGGCCCTGGCCAACCACCAGGTGCTGTTTTTCCGCGACCAGGAGATGGACCACGACGCCCACAAGGCGGTGGGCCGATTGTTCGGCGAACTGGCCATCCACTCGGCCATTCCCGGCATCGAGGGCCATCCCGAGATCGTCGCCATCCACGCCGATGCGGACTCCAAGTTCGTGGCCGGCGAGAACTGGCACTCCGACCTGACCTGCGACCCTGCGCCGCCGCTGGGCTCGATCCTCTACATGCCCGTCGTGCCCGAGAGCGGCGGCGACACGGTCTTCGCCTCGATGTATGCGGCCTATGACACCCTGTCGGACCGGATGAAGGTCTATCTGGAGGGGCTGCAGGCCGTCCACGACGCCAACCCGGTCTATCAGAAGCTCTTCCCGGACCTGGACCGCAAGTACAACCGCTCGGTCCATCCGGTCGTCCGCACCCATCCGGTGACGGGCAAGAAGCTGATCTTCGTCAACCCGTCCTACACCACCCACATCGAGGGCATGCCCGAGGACGAGAGCGCGGCCATCCTCAACTTCCTCTACGTCCACTGCATGAACCCCAACTACCAGGTCCGCTTCCGCTGGCGGGCGAATTCGGTGGCCTTCTGGGACAACCGCTGCACCTGGCACCAGGCCATCTGGGACTACTTCCCCGACACGCGGTCAGGGTTTCGGGTGACTGTGGCGGGGGACAAGCCGTTTTGAGGGGGGGCGAGGTGGATGGGGTGACCATTGCCGCGAAACCTCCGGATAGCGGAGGGCGAACTGGTCCTTCCATTGGGCGCTTATGCGCTGGTAGGCTGACGGCTGCCTAGGGCCTTGGCTCATCGCCCATATCGATCGGCGCTATGACTTCTGACTACGCTCGCGCGCGTTCGGCTCGTTTCATGACATTCATGAAAGCGGCCTCAATAAGACCTGATGACCCGGTCCTTCAGGCCCAATATGAGCAGGTTCGGCATACCCCGGCCTTCAAAGAGCAAGCCAGACGCACTCAAGCGTTGGCGAACGCATACCGCGCAAACGGCGTTGGTGGGTATATAGACAACTATCTAAGATATTTTCTATTAGAGTATAACAATAGAACGTTCAAAACGTTCGGTGCGGAGCAGCCCCTGTCATTTAACGTGATGCAGGGATTCATAGAGCCAGATGAGCTGGCGATGTTGTTTGTTTTGCTTCCGGAGACGATGCATGCATTTGCGCTGTCTCAATACCTAGACCACCTCACCACTCCGGGCGTGGAGCTCGATTGGGATGGTTTGGCGCGCCTAGATGAATTTAAAATCTATGCATTTAATCAATTGGGTAGCCCATCGGGCGTTCAGCTGCCTGGACTCAGCCAGGTGCTGTTTGGCGGGTTGGCGATGGTTCGGCAGGGATCAATTCTTTCTGTCTGTTCGCTGTTTGGAGAGCCGGCAGACGCCGTGACATCGGACTCGGAACCCTCCAGGGGCCCTATGCAAATCTGGCCCGGAAGGGAGTTCTTGCTGGAGGGCATCGAAAAGGAGGACTTAAGTCCAGAGCCGTTCTTTGGTGACCAGTCTCGAGCGCCGCTTCTGGTATTAATGCATATCGATATAGATGGTCGTAAGAGGCATTCAACTTACCTGCTTCAAGAACGATCTGACGCGTTTCTCGTCGCGCACGACGATCCAATTGTGTACGAAGACTTGCGTATCCTGATACCAGAAGATCATGAATCTTATCAGGAATCCAACGATTCGCGTCTGAAAGAGTATGCAGACTTAATAGAGCTGACGGTCCAGCTTTGCGGTCTGCCGGGTTACTTCGACTCGGCGATTGATGACGTAAGGGTGGAGCGCCACCCAACCCGGCTTCGCACAGAGAAGCTTCCACTGCGAGTTTCCTCTCAGATAAATCACTTAGAGCGAGTCCATCGGCCGCTCTATCGAGAGGTGCTTACAATTTCTACGGAGCCGTTGAATCGGGAAGTGGCGGCAACCCTAAAGCGCAGTGGATTGAAGCGAGAGACATCCGGATACTGGAAAGCTCTAGACGCCGACAGCGTTGGCGCTGACAAGCACGATAATGTGCTGCATGGCAAGACGTGGGTGACCAAGGACCTTACATGGCTGGAGTCCCCGTCCCTAGAACAGGCAGGGGAACTTCGTATCGATGTGGTCGACCTAGGCGTCGGCGGCGCGGACGATGGCTGGATTTACACTTTGCGTTCTGCCGCCCACGCACGTGACGTATTCAAGATTGGTATGACTACACGCTCCACTGACGACCGTGCGCAGGAACTGTCGGCTAGCACCGGTCAGCCTGATCAGTTCCTAGTAGTCGAAGAATGGCGAGTTACCCAGCCGCTCGCTGTTGAGCGGTTAATCCATGAGGCGCTTGGACCCTACCGTTTGAGCGGCAAGAGGGAGTTCTTCCAGCTTAAGTACAAGGATTTGCGTGCGATGGTTGAACGCATAGCAGAGCCCTTCCTTATATCCGAGTGAGGTCGCACAGAAAGCATGCAGCTTTGACAGTCTGTAAGCTAGATCGATCGGTTAGGGGCCCAGCACGTCACTAGGGTGCCCGCTGTTAAAACCGCCGCCCATCCTCTCGAACCCCCGCCGCAGCCAGCGGCGGCCGCGGCGGGGAGGGGCTGACGGTCAAGGGGATGAGCCGTCAGGTCTCGGGGAAGCTGATGCTGGTGGAGAGGCCGGCCCAGTCGCCGATCTCGGTGGTCATCTGGCCCATCTTGCGCATGGCGTAGTGCAGGGCGTCGGCGCCCAGCAGCAGGCGCAGGGGCGCGTCTTCGGCGCCGGCGATCTTCAGGATGGCCTGGGCGGCGCGGGCGGGGTCGCCGCTTTCCTGGCCGGCGTGCTGCGCCAGCAGCTTGGGCGCCATGTGGGCGGTGTCGGCATAGTCGTCGATCAGCCGGGCCGCCCGGGTCAGCGAGCGGCCGGCATAGTCGGTGCGCATACCGCCGGGCGCCACATTGGTGACCTTGATCCCCAGAGGCGCCACCTCCTGGGCCAAGGCCTCGCCCAGGCCTTCCAGGGCGAACTTGCTGGCGCAGTAGACGCCGGTCCCCGACCAGGCGGCCAGGCCGCTGACCGAGGTGATGTTGATCACATGACCTGAGCGCCGGGCGCGCATGCCGGGCAGGGCGGCGCGCAGCACGGCCAGGGGGCCAAAGACATTGGCCTCGAACTGGGCGCGGGCCTCATCGAGGCTCGTCTCCTCCACCGCCCCGGTCAGGCCGTAGCCGGCATTGTTGACCAGGATGTCGATCCCGCCAGACAGCGCTTCTGCGCCGGCGACGGCCGCGGCGACGGCGGCCTCATCGGTGACGTCGGCGATGAAGCCGTGGGCGTTGGGGCCGAGGCTTGCGAAGGCGTCGCGGTCGGCGGCCTTACGGACCGTGCCGGCCACGATGTCGCCGGCCTCGAGCGCGGCGAGGGCGAGCGCGCGGCCAAGGCCTGCGCTGACGCCGGTGATGAACCAGGTGCGCGCCATGTCAGTAGGGCGCGTCGCCCTTGGCCCACAGGCGGTGCATGGTCCGGAAGTACTTGGTGTCGTCGTAGAGGGTGCCGGTGTGCAGGGTGCAGCGGTTGTCCCACATCAGAATGTCGCCCACCTGCCACTTGTGGCGGAAGACGAAGGGCTCGCTGGTCATGAACTCCACCAGTTCGTCCACCAGCTCCAGACCCTTGGGATTCTCCATCCCCACCACCTCGGTCACCGTGCCGGTCGACGGCCACAGCGCCTTGCGCCCATCGGCCGGGTGGGTGCGGATCAGGGGATGCTCCACGTCGGGGTTGTCGCGCTTGAGCTCTTCCGACAGCTCCTGGCGGCCGAACTCGCGGGTGGCCATGAAGTGCTGGTAGGAGTGGTGCAGGCGAAGGCCGTCCAGCTCCTTCTGCCGCTCGGGGCTCAGGGCGTTCCAGGCCGCGCAGCCGTCGGCCAGCAGGGTGTCGGAGCCCTCGTCAGGGACCTCCACCGCATAGAGCATGGTGCACATCACCGGCTTGGCCTTGTAGGAATAGTCGGTGTGCCAGCCGACGCCGTCATTGTGCGCGCCGATGGGTTTGCCATCCACCTCGCGGTTGGACAGCACGAACACCTTGGGGTGGCCGGGCAGGGTGAACTGCTTCTGGGTGTGATCCTCGGGCTCGCCGAACAGGGCCACGAAGTCCACCAGCTGCTGGGGCATCATGTCCTGGCCGCGCAGCAGGATGGCGCCGTGCCGGTGGAAGGTGTCGACCACGCCGGCCAGGGTCTCGGCGTCGGCGCGGGCGAGGTCCACATCGAGGATTTCGGCGCCGAAGCCGGGCTTCAGCTCGCGGGTCTTGAGTTGGACGGCGGTGGTCATCGGCTTTCAGGCTCCGGCAGGTCTGGCGATGACCTTAGACGGAGGGCGCAGGTCAGGTCTTGTCCATCCGCGCACATTTGATTGCCCCACCCTCCGCAGACGCCGGAGCCTTTGACCAGAGCCTGATCACCGTCGCCTGCAAATGAAGCGATCGGGCTCTTTGGCTGCCGGCTGGCCAAGTTGTCGTGCGCGCTGGTGCAAGACCGGCCCCACCCTGGCGCCTACCGTCAAGGCCTCGACCGAACCGGAAGCCGAGGGTCCAAAGCATGCGCGCGCACCTCTTGAACGACGCCTTCTTCGATGGGCTGGCCACCTCCATGGAGGGGTTTGAGACCGCCGAGACCCTGCCGCCAGCCTGCTATGTGGACGCGGGCTTCTATGAGTTCGAGAAGGAGGCGGTCTTCAACCACGAATGGCTCTGTGTGGGCCGCGAGTCGTGGGTGAAGGAGGCCGGCGACTACTTCACCACCTCGATCATCGGCGAGCCTGTGGTGGTCGCCCGCACGCGCAAGAACGAACTGGTGGCCATGAGCTCGGTCTGCCAGCACCGGGCCATGCTGGTGGCCGAGGGCCACGGCAACACCCGCGGCTTCGTCTGCCCCTACCACCACTGGACCTATGGCCTGGACGGCAAGCTGGTGAATGCGCCGGCCATGGAGCAGACCTGCGGCTTCGACAAGACCAAGATCGCCCTGCCCAGGTTCAAGGTCGAGGTGTGGCTGGGCTTCGTGTTCATCAATTTCGACCTGGCCGCCGCCCCCCTGGCGCCGCGCCTGACCGAGATCGAGACGGCGCTGGCCGGCTACGACCTGGCCAACGCCGAGGGGCCGCGCCCCGACGCGCCCGCCAAGTTCCCCTGGAACTGGAAGGTGATGTTCGAGAACAACAATGACGGCTACCACGCCAGCCGCCTGCACCAGGGGCCGCTGCACGACTTCGTCCCCAGCGCCCAGTCGGTGTTCCCCGATCCGCCTGAGGGCGCGGCCGGATACCTGCGCTTCAACGGCACCCTGCACCCCGACGCCAGCTTCAACGTGACGCAAAAGGCGCTGCTGCCGGTCTTCCCCAAGCTGACGGAGGTGGACCGCAACCGGATGACCTTCGCCAACATCCCGCCGACCCTGTCGCTCGTGGTGACCAGCGACATGGTGATCTATCTGATCGTCCGGGCCGACGGGGCCGAGACCCACGAGATGGACACCGGCCTGCTGTTTGCGCCCGGCGCCATGGAAGACCCGGCGTTCGAGCACAAGTTGGCCATGAACATGGCCGCGGCCGGCGCCATCATCTCCCAGGACCTGCACGTGGACGGCCTGGTGCAGGCCGGCCTGCGCTCGCGCTTCGCCATCCGCGGCCGCTATTCCTGGCAGGAGGGCGCCCAGATCGCCTTCAACCGCTGGCTGACGCCGCGCTATCAGGAAACGTGGAAGGCGATGCGGGCCGATGCCGGCGGGGCGCCGGCCACAGCGCCGGTCGGGGTCCCGGCATGAGCGCGCCGGCCGAACGCCTGCCGGTGGTCTTTTTCGGCCACGGCAGCCCGATGATCGCCATCGAGACCAACGACACCACGGCGGCCTGGAACGCCATCGGCGAGTCCATCGGCAAGCCCAAGGCCATCCTCTGCGTCTCGGCCCACTGGCTGACCCGCGGGGTTGGCGTCACCGCCATGGCCCAGCCGCGGACCATCCACGACTTCGGCGCCTCATTTCCCCAGGCCCTGTTCAACGTCCAGTACCCCGCGCCCGGCGATCCGGCCCTGGCCCGCCGCGTCGCTGAGCTTCTGGCGCCCTTGCCCGTGGCCCAGGACGAGGGCTGGGGCCTGGACCACGGGACATGGTCAGTGCTGTGCAAGGCCTATCCCAAGGCCGACGTGCCGGTGGTCCAGCTGTCGATGGACGCCAGCAAGCCGCCGGCCTGGCACTATGAGATGGGCCGCAAGCTCGCCCCCTTGCGCGACGAGGGCGTGCTGATCGTCGCCACCGGCAATATCGTCCACAACCTGCCGGCCATGGACTGGGGCGCCCGCCACCGCCCGGCCTTCGACTGGGCCGCCGCCTTCAACGATCACATCAAGGCCGCCATCGCCAACGATGAGCCGCAGGCGGCGGTAGCCTATGAGGCCTTCGGCGAGGCGGCCAGCCGTTCCGTGCCCACGCCCGACCACTACTGGCCGCTGCTCTATGCGCTGGGCGCCCGGATGCCCGGCGACCGCGCCGTCTTCGGCCCCGACCACATCGAGCACGGCTCGCTCAGCATGACCACGGTGATGCTCGACAGCCGCCCGGCCGCCCAGGCCGCCTGATTTCCAGCTTTCCCAAGGACGCCTCATGGCCTTTATCTGCGAGCCGACCGAGACCCGGGCCGACACCCTGCCGGGCGCCCTGCACACCCTGAACGCCACGTCCAAGACCGTGCACTGGGGCTATTTCGATCCGGCGCGGGGGCCCGCCCTGAGGATCAAGAGCGGCGACCTGGTGCAGGCCGAGGCCATCACCCATCACGCGGGCGACGATCCCGAGCTGATGATGGACGAGGCGGTCACCGCCATCTTCCGTGAGATCCCCGAGGCCGACCGCAATCCCGGCGTCCACATCATGACCGGCCCGATCTACGTTGAGGGCGCCGAGCCTGGCGACATGCTGGAGGTGCGCTATCTGCGCATGGTCCCGCGCTGCAACTACGGCTCCAACCTCGCGGCCAACTGGGGCCACCTCTATGACGAGTTCGACCAGAAGGAGCGGGTGACCATCTATGAACTCGATCCCAACGCCCAGACCGCCAGCGCCCTCTATGCCTACGACTTCCCGGGAAAGTATCTGACGCCCGGGACCATCACCAACTGCCCGGTCTGCGACCGTCAGGGGGCGCTGCCCGGCGTGCGGGTGCCGGTGCGGCCTCACCTGGGCACGGCCGGCGTCGCGCCGAACGTGAATGGCCGGGTCAGCACCATTCCGCCGGGCCTGCATGGGGGCAATATCGACAACTGGCGCATCGGCGCCGGGGCGACCATGTACTATCCGGTACAGGTGGACGGCGCCCTGTTCTCGATCGGCGATCCCCATGTCAGCCAGGGCGATGGCGAGATCAGCGGTACGGCCATCGAGGCCTCGTTGAACGTGCTGATGCAGATCGTCCTGCGCAAGGACTTCACCTTCCCGTCGCCCCTGCTGGAGACGCCGAACTGGTGGATTGTCCATGGCTTCGACCCAGATCTTAACCGGGCGATGAAGAACGCCTCCCTCGACATGCTGGGCCTGCTGACCGAGCAGCAGGGGCTGTCGCGCAACGACGCCTATTCGCTGATGAGCGTGGCGGCCGACTTCTCCATCACCCAGGTGGTGGACGGCACCCAGGGCATCCATGTGCGCATCCCCCGCGGCATCTTTCCGGCCAAGGGATCCGTGAGAGATCCCACCTAGGGCGAGACCTTGAAGGCCTGGCAGTTCACCACCGACGCCTATCTGAAACCCGAGCGCCGGGACGCCTGGCGCGAGGCCATGGAGCGCCTGCGCCTGCCGGTGGGCGACCTGCCGGCCGAGGGGGCCTTCCACGCCCAGGTGTCCAGCCTGACCTCGCCCATGGGCGTCGAGTTTTCGGTGGTGGCGTCGACGCCGCAGGTGATCTCCGGCCGTAATCCGCACCAGCCCGCCGCCATCTGGATGGCCGTCCTGCTGGAGGGCGAGGCGACCCTGCTGGACGCCGGTCGCGAGATCCCCATGGCGGCCGGCGACATCGTCTATGGCCCCACGGGCCAGGCGGCCGGCCTGCGCCTGGAGAGCCGGTTTCGCCTGCTGTTCATCACCGCGCCACGGGTGGCCCTGGACCATAGGCTGCTGGCGCCCTCGGCCCTGCGCCTCGGGCATCTGGCGGCCGGAGAGGGTATTAATCACGTCTTTTCAGGCCTGTTGCGAGCGACGGCTGAGGCTTTGGATGAACTGACATCCGACCAGCTTCGCCCCGTCGAACTGGCGCTGACCGAGTTCCTCGTCGCCTGCCTGGCCCAGGATGGCGGGCCGGCGGCGCGGGGTGGGGCCGAGGGGGCGCGTGCGGTCCAGATGCACCGGGTCCGGCAGACCATCGAGGTTCTGCTGGCCGAGCCGGAGCTCACCCTGCGCCGGGTGGCTGACGAGGACGGCGTTTCGCCCCGCTACCTCCAGAAGCTGTTCGCCGGGCAGGGGCAGAGCTTCACCGGCTATGTGCGCGGTCGGCGCCTGGAGCGCTGCCGGGCCGATCTGGCCAGCCCCGCCTGCGCCCAGCTCTCGATCTCGGAAATCTGTTTCCGCTGGGGCTTCAACGGCTCGGCCTATTTCAGCCGCGCCTTTCGCAGCGCCTATGGCCAATCGCCGCGGGAGTACCGCCGCGCAGCCATCGGCGACGCGGCGGCGGACCTGAGCGCCTAAGCCGTCGCCAGCAGCGCTGCCACCTCAACCGCGGTGGGCATGGAGGCCGCAGCCCCGGCCCGCGTGACCGACAGCGCCGCAGCGGCGTTGGCGAAGGCCATGGCGTCGGGCAGGGCGAGGCCTCGGTCCAGGCTCGCAGCGAGCGCGCCGCAGAAGCAGTCGCCAGCGCCCGTCGTATCCACCGCCCGCTGGCGGAGGCCCGCCACGCGAAACACCTCGTCCCCACGCACCGCCACGGCCCCTGCCGCGCCCAGGGTGGCGAGCACGGTCTGGCCTGGCCTGGCCAGCCCGCGCGCCGCGGCGATGGCGGTCTCAGGGTCAGCTGGTTCGGCGGCCAGGCCCGCGAAGCTCGCCAGTTCGGTCTCGTTGAGGATGAGCATGTCGGCCAGCGCCAGCAGGCGCGCCCCTTCGGCCAGGGCCGGGGCGGTGTTGAGGATCTTCAGCGCGCCCGCAGCTTCAGGCCGGGTGAAGATCGTCTCGATGGCCGCCAGGGTCGCCTCGAACTGGGTGAGGATCACGCCGGCCCCGCCGAGGTCGGCGGCCCTCGCCGCCTCTGCGCCGTAGAGTGCGTTGGCGCCGGCGGCGACCACGATCATGTTCCGCGCGGTCTCATCGACGGTGATGAAGGCCTGGCCCGTGGGGGCGTCGGCCTCACGCCGCACGCCATTCACGTCCACGCCCGCGCCGGTGAGGAAATCCAGCATGAAGTCGCCGGCGCCGTCCTGGCCTACAGCGCCCAGCAACCGAACCTGCGCCCCCAGCCGGGCGGCGGCCACGGCCTGGTTGGCGCCCTTGCCGCCGGGAAACTGGGCGAGGCTGCGGCTGGCGACCGTTTCGCCGGGGCGGGGCAGATCCGCCACCTGCGCCACATGGTCCAGATTGACGCCGCCCAGGACGCAGACGCTCATGGGCCAACTCCTCGCCAATGCTCCAGGGGCAGGACCTAGGACATTTGACCTGAAATGTCAGGGCCCCGACGCGGTCTCAGATCGCCTTGGCGTGGCGCTGGGCGTCCGGCGCCAGATAGGCGTCGAACAGGGCGCAGATTGAGCGCACCAGCATCCGTCCCCGGGGCGTCACGGTGAGCCTGCACCCGTCCCAGGTCGCCAGGCCATCCTGCAGGAAGTCGTGCAGCCGGCTGATGGAGTCCTCAAGCTCGGACAGGTCTCGGCCGTGGCGTGCGCAGGCGGCGACGAGGTCCACGGCGAAGTCGCACATCAGTCGCTCGATGATGTCGGCGCGGAAACGGTCCTCGGCGTTGACCACCACGCCGCGGGCGATGGGCAGCTTCCCGTCAGCCACGGCGTGGCGCCAGCCCAGCTCCTGAGTGACGTTCTGCACATAGCCGCCGGGCGTGGTTCCGATCGCCGAGGCGCCGAGGCCCAGCAGCGTGCCGGCCAGGTCTGTGGTGTAGCCCTGGAAGTTGCGGTGCAGGCCGCCGTGGGTCGCGGCCTTGGCCAGGGCGTCGTCCGGCAGGGCGAAGTGGTCGAGGCCGATCTGGACATAGCCCTCGGCCTTCAGCCGCTCGGCGGCGGCCTGGCTCTGTTCCAGGCGCTCGGCGGGGCCCGGCAGGGCCGCCTCATCGATCAGTTGCTGGTGGGCCTTCATCCAGGGCACGTGGGCGTAGCCGAACAGGGCCAGCCGCTCGGGCCGCAGGGTCAGCACGGCGTCCAGGGTTGTGAGCGTATTGCGGGTGGTCTGGTGGGGCAGGCCGTACATCAGGTCGAGATTGATCGACGCGACGCCGGCCGCCCGCAGGGCTTCGACACAGTCGGCGATCTCCTCGAACCGCTCCTGGCGATTGACGGCCTTCTGCACCTCGGGCGCCAGGTTCTGGACCCCCAGGCTCGCCCGCGACAGGCCGTTTCGGGCGGCCGCAGCGATCCAGTCCCCCGACAGGACGGCGGGGTCCAGTTCGGCGGCGATCTCGGCGTCGGGGGCGACGGCGAACGCGCTGCGGAGGCCCGCGAAGATCAGGTCCAGCTCCTCGACGCTCAGCATGTTGGGCGAGCCGCCGCCCAGGTGGATGTCCCCCACCGCCATCCGCGCCGGCAGGGCCTGCTCCAGCAGGGAAAGCTCGGTCATCAGCAGGGCGACATAGTCGCGGATCGGCTCGTGGCGGGTCACCGCCCGGGTGTTGCAGCCGCAATACCAGCAGAGCCGCGTGCAGAACGGGATGTGCATATAGACCGAGACGGGATCGCCCGGCGGCAGGGCGGCGAGCCAGCCGCGATAGGTCGCCTCATCCACATCGGCGGTGAACTGCACCGCGGTCGGATAGCTGGTGTAGCGGGGCGCGCGGCCATCGTACTTGGCGATCAGGTGCGCATCGGCCGGCGCGTGGGGATTGTAGAGCACGGTCATGGGGCTGAGCCTGCTGATGCGCCGCGAGCAACGCCCTGACCCAGGTCAAAGGCAGTGCAGGCGCAGGCGGAAAAGGGGGAGCCCACCCCCGAAAGGGCAGGCTCCAGGCGACAGACGGTGGAAGAAGATCGCCGGCGCGGCTCTGCGGTCCCGGTATCATACGGGGCAGGGGGATAGCCGCGCCGGCGGGCGCTGAAGCTGGAGACCGGGACCGAGGCGATGGAGGTCCGGTCCAGAGGCTCCTATCTCGACGAAACCGTTCGGCGATCTGGGCAAGTCGCCGGCCGGGGTCTATTCGGCGAGACGTTCCAGCGCATCCCAACGCTTCACACGGAAGCGACGGCAACCCTCGAACTCGACCACGGCGGCGCCCTGAAGCTGGGTCAGCATCCGCGAGACGGTTTCGATGGTCAGTCCGAGATAGTCGGCCATGTCCTGGCGGCCCATGGGCAGAGAGATGTGGTCCCCGGCGTTCCGCTGGGCCCCCTCCCGCCCGGCCAGGTCCATGAGAAAGGAGGCGACCTTTTCGCAGGCGGTCTTGCGACCCAGCACCAGCAGATGCTCCTGGGTGCGCTCAAGCTCGAGGCGAGTGGCCTCCCAGATGGCGCGGTCCACGGCCTCGTCGCCGGCGAAGGCCTTGAGCGCGCTGCGCTTGACCACCAGCAGGACGCTGTCGCTCAGCGCCTCGGCGGAGAACCTGTGGATGTCCCCGGTCTCCAGTCCCACCAGGTCGCCCGGATAGTAGAAGCTGCCCACCTGGCGGCGGCCGTCGCTCAGGAGGCGCGTGGTCCGCACCGCGCCGGAAACGACGAGGTAGGTCAGGTCGGCCTCCTCATCCTGGCAGAAGATCTCTTCATCCTTGGCGAAGTTCATCCGCAGGCCCAGGCGCTCCATCACATCAGCAAGGGCGGTGGCGGCGACGGGTGCGGAAGGCGCGTAGTCGAGGGTCATGGCGGGGTTCCTTGAGCCGTTGACCCATAGTCGCGCTGCAGCCGTCGCCTCGAAATTCGGGGACTTCACCTAAGTAGCCGTACGGAGGGCCGCCTTGACCCCCGTCAAGGCGAACGCGGCGATCAAACGGAAAGGTTGGGGCGAACGGAGACGCCGATGACCGCCCAAGCCCCCGCGAAGCGCCGAATCCTGCTGGTCAACGGTCACCCCGACCCGCGGCCAGACCGCCTGTGCTCGGCCCTGGCCAGCGCCTATGCCGAGGGCGCGACCGCCGCCGGGCATATCGTCCGGCGGGTGGAAGTGGGCGCGCTGGATCTGCCGTCCATCGGGTCCCAGGCCGACTTCATGGCCGAGCCTGGCCCTGTCGTCGCGGAGTTGCAGCAGGCCCTGCGCGAGGCCGACCATCTGGTGCTGATCTATCCGCTCTGGCTCGGCGCGCCGCCGGCGGCGTTCAAGGCCTTTCTGGAGCAGGTGTTCCGCTATGGCGTGGCCTTGTCCGCCCCAGGCGAGGCCAAAGGCGTGAAGGGCCTGCTGAGCGGCCGTTCGGCGCGGGTGATCGTCACCATGGGCATGCCGGCGGCCATCTTCCGCCTGGTCTTCTTCGCCCACGGCCTGAAGTGCGTCAGTCGCGGCGTGCTGTGGGTGTCCGGTTTCCGACCGATCCGCGAGACGGCCTTCGGTCCCGCCGAGGGCCGCGATCCCGGCCGACGGCTCCAGTGGCTGGCGCGGGCGCGGCGCCTGGGCGCCGCCGCCGTCTAGAGCCCCAGGGGCAGGATGTCGTGGATGCGGGCGAGCAGCAGGTCTCCCAGGAGCGGCTTCTCGACGAGCGCGGCCTGAAGCCTGGCGGCCCGTTCGCGCACGCTGGCCTTGGGATGGCTGGTGATCAGGATGGCGGGCAGGGCCACGCCGCGCGCTCTCAATGTCTCCAGGGTGTCCAGGCCGGTGCCGTTCTCCAGCCGATAGTCCAGCACGAGACAGGCGTCGTGGTCGGGCAGCACCTGGGCCATCAGCTGATCCCCGGTCTCGCAGGCCATCACCTGGTAGCCCTCGATCTCCAGGGAAAAGGTCAGGGCCTGACGCAGGGCCGCATCGTCGTCCAGCAGGATGATCGTGGGGGCGGGACGGCTGACGGCGGGCATGATGAACGCGAACCAGTGGGCGGAAGCCGATCCATCCTGGATCGTCGCCGACACCGCCTTGATTCAGCGCAAGGCCGCCTCAGGGCGCGTTCCGATAGGTGACACCGGTTATCGGAACGAAACGCGCTCAAGACTTGGAGCTTAGCTGACGAGCAGAACCATGCGGATCAGCTCTGACAGCCCACGCGCGCCGGTCTTGGACATGACATTGGCGCGATAGACCTCGACCGTCCGCGGGCTGATGCCCAGCTCGTGGGCGATCACCTTGTTCAGCTTGCCATCGACGACGCCGCCCAGGACCTCCCGCTCCCGCGGCGAGAGGCTGTCGAGGATCGTTCGAATCCGCTCCCGTTCGGGGTCCTGGCTTTCGCCGGCCCCGACGTCCCGCGCCGCGCGGATGGCCGAAAGCAGACTCTCGTCGTCGAAGGGCTTTTCCAGGAAGTCGACCACCCCGGCCTTCATGGCTTCAACGGCCAGGGGAACATCGCCATGGCCGGTGATCATGATCACAGGGTGAGGGGCGCCCCGGGTCTTCAGTCGCCGCACCAGCTCCAGGCCGGTCATCTCCGGCATCCGGATGTCGGTGACGATCACCCCGGCGGGGGCGCTGTCCAGGGCGTCAAGGAACTGAGGCGCTGATTCGTAGGTCAGGGGGCTGAGGCCGGCCGTGTCCAACAGAAAGGCCAGCGACTGGCGCATGGCCTCGTCATCGTCGATCACATGGACCACAAACTCAGCCATCGCTCTCCAACTCCTCACGCCGCACCGCGCGAAGGGTGAACCGGAACACCGTGCCACCGCCAGGATTGGGCTCAGCCCAGATCCGCCCCCCGTGCGCCTCTACGATCGTTCGCGAGATCGAGAGGCCCACACCCATACCTTGCGGCTTGGTGGTCACGAAAGGCTGGAAGAGCTGATCGACCATCTCGACGGCGATGCCGGGGCCCGTGTCGCTCACGATGACGGCCACCATCTCGTCGTCGGCCGGCCGGGTGGCGACGGTCAGCTCCCGCCGGGGCGAGGTCTCCATGGCGTCGATGGCGTTGCGCATCAGGTTCAGCACCACCTGCTGGACCTGCACCTTGTCGGCCAGCACGAGGTCGAGGGTGTGGTCGAGGTCGAACCGCAGCCGCACGCCGCGCTCCTTGGCGCCGATCATGGCCAGGGCGCCGGCCTCCTCGAGCAGTTGCGGCAGGTTCTCGATCCGCCGATCGGCCTCGCCCTTGGACACGAAGTCGCGCAGGCGTCGGATGATCTGGCCGGCCCGCAGGGCCTGGTCGGCGGCGCTGGACAAGGCGCCCTTGATCTTGGCGCGGTCGGGCTCAGCTGCGTCCAGCAGCCGCTCCGAGCCCTTCACATAGTTGGCGATCGCCGATAGCGGCTGGTTCAGCTCGTGCGCCAGGGCCGAGGCCATCTCGCCCAGCGCCGTGAGGCGGGACACATGCACCAGCTCCGACTGGAGGTCCTGCACCCGCCGCTCGGTGCTCTGGCGTTCGGTAAGGTCGCGGACGAAGCCGGTGAAGAAGCGGTTGCCGCTGGTCTCCATCTCGCCGACGGCCAATTCCATGGGGAAGGTCGAACCGTCCTTGCGCTCACCCACCACGACCCGGCCAATGCCGATGATCCGCCGTTCGCCGGTCTGCATGTAACGGGCGAGATAGGAGTCGTGCTGTTCGCGATAGGGGCTGGGCATCAGGGCCGAGACGTTCCGGCCGATGGCCTCGTCCGCGCGCCATCCGAACAGACGCTCGGCCGCCAGGCTGAAGGCCCGCATGACGCCCTGGTGATCGATGACGATCATGGCGTCCGGCACGGTCTCCAGGATCGACCGTAGGCGAGCCTCGCTCTCGGCCAGATGGAGAATGGCCGCGCCGCCTTGGGCGGTCCTGCGTTGATGGACGTGCCCGGCGGCGCCGATGCAGAGCCCGGCGACCAGATAGAGGGCGCTGTCGAGCAGGTTGGCGGGGTCGGCGAAAAGGCCCGGCCCGCCGAGGCCGGCGACGATGGCGAGCCCTCCGAGGGTGGCCAGTAGGGCAGGGCCAAATCCCCCCGCAAGCCCGCCGACGACGGCGGCCGGCAGAAAGATCAGATAGAGGGTCCGCCCCTCGGTCAGCGGCTGCACGAGGACATGGGCGCCCCCGCAGGCCGCCAGGGCCGCCACAGTCCAGGCATAGGCCCGCCAGGCCGCTTTGTCGTGCCGACGTTCCTGGGTGAGCCAAGGCATGACCAGATGCGGTAGAAGGGCGGCCAGGCCTTGGCAAGCCGCACGTGGCGCCGGCCTCATCGGTTCGGACAGTCGAGAGGGGGACCATTCATGCTGCTGTCGCCCATGCTTCAGTTCCTGCTCGCTGCGATGGTGATCGAACTCACGCCGGGTCCGAACATGGGCTACCTCGCCCTGGTCTCGGCGCGACGCGGGCTGGCCGCCGGCCTCCTGACGGTGGTCGGGGTGACGCTGGGCCTCGCCGCCCACCTGGTCGCGGCGGCGGCGGGTCTGTCGCAGCTGGCCGTCAGCCAGCCGGCGCTCTATCAGGCCTTGCGATGGGGCGGGGTCGCCTATCTGCTCTGGCTGGCGTTCGACGCCTGGCGCACACGCACCCAGCCCGCAGAGCTGGGCCAGGTCGGCCGGGGGGATTGGCGCGACATCCGGCGTGGCTTCCTGACCAATGTGCTCAATCCCAAGGCCCTGATCTTCTATCTGACCGTCATCCCGAGCTTCATGCCTGCCGGGGCTGGCGACGGGCCGGGCGCCTTTCTGGCCCTCGGCGTGATCCATCTGGCTGTCTCGGTGGTGATCCACCTCGGCCTGGTGGCGCTGGGGGCGCGCGCCTATGGCTGGATCGCTCAGGCAGGTCGCGCGCGCAGCGTGCAGGGCGCCTTCGCTGTGGGTCTTGTCGGCGTGGCGGCCTGGGTGGCCTGGAGCACGCGCGCCGCCTGAGACGCGATCAGGGCTTGCGCAGGTTGGACCAGGTGCTGACGCCCAGCAGGGTGACGCCGAAGGCGCCGAACGTGGCCAGAACCAGGGCCAGGTAGAGGTCGTGGACAGACATGGGTTGCTCCTCTCGTCTTGTGAGGCGGAGGATCAACGCGAACGGGCGGGGCGAAAATTCCGGTCGGGCGCCTAGGTAGGACTACGGAGGCGCGAGGGGGCTGAAGATCGGCTAGGCTCGGATCAGCGTCACGCGAGAGGCCTTTCCGATGCGCCATGTCCTGATGGTCCTGATCCTGACGGCGGCGCTGAGCGCGTGCGCTTCGGTGGATAGACCCACGCCGGTCCCCTTGAGCCCCGCGGCCGAACGGGGACAGCAGTTCGTCCTGCGCGCCTGCGCCGGCTGCCACGCGGTGGCGAGCGGCGGCGCCAGCCCCAACGCCGTCGCGCCCGCCTTCGCCAGCATCAGAATGCGTCATACGGCGATCAGCCTGGAGCGCAGCCTGGCTGAGATCGCCCGGGAAGGGCATGGCGAGATGCCGCCCATCTATATGACCAGCGCCGAAATGGCCGACATCGTCGCCTATATCGAGTCGGTGGAGCCCGCGGCCGAAGCCCCGCCGTCTCGCGGCTCTGGTCCCCGGTATGCGGCTGTGGATACACGCCGCTAGACGATCCGGCGGCTCCATCGGCCATAGCGCGCCATGATCGGTCCCCGCGGAATGGCCAGGGCGATCAGCGCCAGGCCGCACACCAGGCTGGCGATGGTCTGGCCGTTCGAGCCATCGAAGGTGAACGGCGTCACCAGCAGGGCGACCCCCAGCAGCGGCAGGGCCAGACGCGCGGTCCGCGTCACCTCGGCCGCCGCGATGGCGACCGTCGTCACCACGAGGGCGCCGATCAGATGGTCGGCGTCGGCCATGGCGCCGCTGGCCTCGAGCGTCAGGCGGGTGAACATCAGCCAGACGCCGATCAGGGCGGCCAGGGCGAGGTTCCAGGGCAGACTCACGCCGCCCTGCACCATGTCCTTGGCGATCGCGCCGAAGGGGCGGGCCAGTTCATCGACCGGGGGCTCGGCCGGGCCGTCATCGGTGTCGCCGCGGAGCAGGGTGCGCAGGATCGGATGACCCGCCCGCTTGCGTCGGGCCAGGAACTGCAGGCTCGCGATCAATTCGTCCATGGCGTAGGGCACCTGAAGCAGCATGGCCGCCGCGCCGATCAGGCACAGGGTGCACCAGGTCCCGATGACGATCGGCTGGATGATGATGAAGCCGACCGACACCACGCCTAAGGGCACGATCATCAGGCCGAAGGCGATCACCAGCCAGGGCATGGTGCGCCAACGGCGGCGCGAGCCGATGATCCCGGTGACGATCTCCAGCGCGTAGACCAGCGCGCCGATGGCGGCGTCGGGGATAGGCCAGGCTCTTGAGACCTCCGAGGTGATGATCTCCTCGGTGCCGTTCTTGGGTCCGGGCCCGCCCTCGAAGAACGGCTCCCAGACGGAGTCGATGTGTCCAAGCTGGTAGGCGGCCAGGGACAACGAAAAGAACAGGCCGAACATGGCCAGACCGATGATCGGCAGCCGCTGGGCCCAGTCGGACGGATTGTAGGTCCAGCCCGGTGGCGTCGTCGGGCCATCGAGCTCAGCCACCGGCGAGACGCCGGGGTCGGGGCGGACACTCATGGCCAGGCCCATGGCCAGGCCGCCGACGAGCAAGGCGTTGAGGAAGGCGGCCCCCGACGGCGTCCAGAACAGCATGGGGGCGAAGACGATCCAGCCCCCGACGGCTGCAGCGCCAAAACGCGCCAGCCAGAACCGTGCGCTCAAGGACAGGCCGCCCAGGACGACAAGGGCGAGCCCCGAAATCACCTGGCTGGCGAGCAGCCGGTTGTCGCCGACGCCCAGCAGCGGAGAGACGCCGATCAGCCAGGCGCCCAGGGCCATGACGGTCAGGTGAGCCCAGCGGCTGGCGCCGTGGGCCGCCTGAACCTCGTCCTCATGGGTCCGACGCACAGCCTCGGGATCGAGCCCCTCCGCCGCGGCGTCGTCGATCCACGGCGGGACGGGAACGCCGTGAGCCTCATGCCAGGCCTTGGGGTCACGCTTCAGGTCATCGACCATGGCCGGCAAAACGTCGGTCAGGCGGTGGCGCGGCGTCCAGCCCAGCCAGTCTCGCGCCCGGCTGATGTCCAGGGCGTAGTGGTCGTCGGCCATCAGCACCATGAAGGGGCGAATGAAGGGCTTCTCCCCCTGGTCGAGGGCGTCGGGGATGATGGGTTCCAGCTTTTCCTGCGCCCATGCGCCCACCGCGGCGATGGGTTTGGGCGCCTGCAAGGTCAGCCAGTCTTCGCCGTGGATCAGTTGACCGACCTGATCCTGGATCTCCTGGTAGGAGAGGGCGTCGGGCTCGCCGACCAGAATGGCGGCGTCGCCGGGCAGATCGCCCCGGCGGTCGACGGTGCGCACGACGGCCTCGACCATGTCGTCCTTGTGCACCATCGCCTGACCGACATCGGTGTCGCCGGAATAGAGGTGGCTTTCGAAGTCCTTGGCGTAGATGCGCGCGATCTGCTGCGACAGGGTGGGGACAGCGCTCGCCTCGTCATAGACGCCGGCGAGGCGCAGCAGCACATAAGGGATGCGGCCATGGGCCTTGGCGACAGCGGCCTCGGCGGCGGCCTTGGACTGGGGGTAGATCCATCGGGGGTCGAGGGGTTGGCTTTCGTCGATCACTTCGCCCGGGCGAACGGGCTCGTGCACCAGCATGGTGCTCGCATACACGAACTGCTCGACCTCGAACCCTTGCAGGGCCTGAAGGAGGAGGCGCGTCCCCTCGACATTCAGCTTCTCGTAAAGCGGATGGTCTTCGCCGCTGAAGTCGAAATAGGCCGCCAGATGGATCACGCTGGCCAGGCGACCCCCAAACCTCTGTCGCACCTCTTCCAACGCCTGGGTGATCGATTCCGCGTCCGTGAGGTCGGCCTCGATCAGGGGGAAGGTGTCGCTATCGCCCTTGAGGTCGAGGCCCACCACTTCGTAGGCGCCGGACAGGCCGCTCGCCAGGGCTGCGCCAAGGTTGCCGCCGGCCCCGGTGATCAGGACAACGGGCTTTGATGGCCGCTCTTGGGCCTGGGGAGCGTCGATCATAAGGGCCTAACCCGCCCTGAGGGATGGGGTTCCGGCTAAGCTCGGCCCGTATCGTTTTCGCCGGAATGATGCTCCGGGCGTCCCTTGGCGGCCTCGGCCTGCGAAAACACCTCTTCCTGGCCGTCATCCAGGCCAGCCCGTGTCCGAGCTTCGTCGGCCTCAGCCTGCCCCAGCACAAGACGGAGGGCTTCCGCCTCGCTCCGCGCGTCCACCACCGCCCGGCGGAGGGGCGCTGCGTCCGGCCGTTCGCCGAGCCGAATCTCGATCACCCAAGTCGTCGCCATCTGAGAAGTCCTCGGATCTGTCGTCAGCGGAACGGCTGAGGCCTCGCCAGGCTCCCGAGGCTCCCATGTCGGTCGCAGCCACGAAAAAGGGCCGGCGCTGGCGCCGGCCCTCCGATCGTTCGGTGTTCAGGCGAGGGTTTAGGCCGCCTGGAGATTGGCCGCAGACATCTTGCCGTTGCGGGCGTCGCGCTGCATTTCGAAGCCAAGCTTTTGGCCCTCGTGCAGCGAGGCCATGCCGGCGCGCTCCACGGCTGAAATGTGGACGAAAACGTCGGCGCCGCCGTCATCGGGTTGAATAAAGCCAAAACCTTTTTGGCCGTTGAACCACTTCACGGTTCCAGTGCTCATGTTGATCCCTTTCCGGGTCTAAATATTCACGCGCCCAAGAGGGGTTGCGCGATCAAATCTTCGGAGAGGGTCGAGGAGTCCAGTGGTCCGTACGTAGTTCGTTCGGTGGATTTTAGGCGAGCCAAAACGATATTCGATGGACCTTTATCGCACAAAATTGACTGGAATGGCAAGAATGTTTTCCACAAGGTCCGGACTCTTGGGGAAAATACATATACTGTAGTAAGACAAACTACATGTTCTGGCCGATCGGCCCTCTTCGCGATTGTCGCCCTGTTGAGGCCAAGGCCGGACCTTTCAGGAGCCATTCATGCGCGAAATTCGGGATCGTATCGTCATTACCGTGGCCCGCCATGACGGACTCTGGGCCGTCGAACATGAGGGCGCCTTTTCCGATCACAGCCTGGACAAGGAAGAAGCCAAGGCGGCCGCGAACAAGCGCGCCCGGGCCTCTCAGGACCAGGGCCGCCCTTGCCTCGTGCGGGTGAGCGGCGAGCATGGCTTCTTCGCCACGACGTAACGCCCACCCTGGCGGCCGCTGGAACCGAGCTGGCCTGGCGCCTCAGTTCGGCGGCGGGTTTTCTGCGACGCTCGGGGGCGAAGACATGTCGCTGTGGGCTTCGCTGGGGGCGCCGCCAGGTTCCCCATAGCCGGGCGTCTGGCCGGTGCCGCCGCCCGCGGCGTCTGCGCCAGGCGCTTCAGTCATGGCGCCGCTTTCATTGTCGACCAAACCGGCTGCGCCCTCGCCGGGATAGGTCGGCGCAGCCGCGCCGTCGAGCCGGTCGCCGGCCTGAGTGGTCTCGCCCTGACCGCAGGCGGCCAGCGCCAGCCCCAGGCCAGCGGCGGCCGCAAGGCCGGTGAGGCGGGCGCGATTCATCGATGTCATTCTCAGGTTCTCCCTCTGCATAGCTGGACAATGCGCCCCGCAAGACAGCGGTTCCGATGCCTTTGCGCCCAGGGCTTGGGCGTCGGGTCGAACCGATTGGGCCTTGGGCTGAGCAGCGCTGGCGCTGGACCTGTGCCACACTAGGCTTCAGACTCGATCAAACGCGCGCCTGGCGCGCCCGCCGAGGAGAGAGCCCATGAGCGTCCCGTCGCTTGCCGACCTGACCGTCCGCGCCCGTCTGGGCCTGACCGCCGTGACCCTGGCCTTGCTGGTGGCCGGCTGCGGCCAACAGGCCGGCGAAACCGAGACAGCCGAGGCTTCCGCCCCGCCCATCGTTGTCGAGCGCCAGGAGGGCTACAAGGCCTTGGGCGCCTCGTTCAAGCTCATCAATGACCAGCTGAAGTCGGGGTCGCCGGACATGGCGCAGATCGCCCCGGCCGCCGAGCGCATGCACGACTTGGCCCAGCAGATTCCGAACTGGTTTCCGGCGGGCTCGGGCCCTCAGGACGGGGTCAAGACCGACGCCCTGGAGACCGTCTGGACCAACCCCGAAGGCTTCGCGGCGGCCCAGCAGCGCCTGGTGGGGGCCACGACCGAGCTCCAGCAACTGGCCGCCGCCGGCGATGTCGCAGGCCTCCAGGCCCATGTGAGGGTGGTCGGCGCCAGCTGCGGCGGCTGCCATGACAACTTCCGCGCCGAGCAATAGAATGGCGTCCAGCACGCCGTCGGCGCGGGTGCGGGTGTGGGATCTGCCCACCCGCCTCGTTCACTGGGCCCTGGCCGTCCTGGTCGTGGTCGCCTGGCTGACAGGCGGCGAGCGGATGGATATCCATCGCTATGCCGGCTACGGAATCCTCGGCCTGGTGATCTTCCGCCTCTACTGGGGCGTCGCGGGCGGATCGACGGCCCGGTTCTCCGAGTTCGTGAAGGGGCCGGGGGCGGTCCTCGCCTATGTCCGAGGCTGGCGCGGGGCGCCGGCGAGCTTTGGCCATAACCCGCTCGGCGCGCTCAGCGTGGTGCTGCTCGTCGTCCTGCTGATCTCGCAGGTGGGGCTTGGCCTGTTCGCCGTCGATGTCGATGGCATGGAATCCGGACCTTTGGCCCGCTTCGTCGATTTCGACGCCGGCCGGAAAGCCGCAGACCTGCATGAGTTGAACTTCCGCCTGCTCCAGGCTGCGGTCGCCCTGCATCTGGTGGCCATCGCCGCCTATGCGCTGTTCAAGCGCCGAAACCTGGTGGGACCCATGGTGACGGGGCGCGACGCGACTGCGGGGCTTGAGGGCGAGTTGCGGCCAGCGCCCCTGTGGCGGCTGGCGCTTGGCGTTGTGATCGCGGTCTTGGTGGTGGTGCTGATCGCCCGCGCAGGCTAGTCAGCCGATCCATGATCCTGACCCTTTCCTGCGCCGACCGGCCCGGCATCGTCAGCCGGGTGGCGAGCTTCCTGTTCGACCGCGGCGGCAACATCATCGACGCCCAGCAGTTCGGCGATGTCGAGACCGACCGCTTCTTCATGCGCGTGGTGTTCGAGGCCGGCGAGACGCCGGCTGCGGATCTGCGGGAGGCCTTTGCGCCCATCGGCGCTGAGTTCGCCATGAACTGGACGCTGCGTGATCCGAAGGTGCGGCGAAAGGTGATGATCCTGGCGTCCCAGGCCGACCACTGCCTGTCGGACCTGGTCTGGCGCTGGCGTCGCGGCGAACTGCCGATGGACATCTGCGCGGTGGTGTCGAACCACCCGGCCGACACCTATTCCAGCATCGATCTCAGCGGTCTGCCCTTTCACCACCTGCCGGTGAACCGCGACACCAAGCTGGAGCAGGAGGCCGCGCTCTGGTCGTTGGTCCAATCCACCGGCGCCGAACTTGTGGTGCTCGCCCGCTACATGCAGATCCTGTCCGATGGGCTGGCCTCCAAGCTGGAGGGCCGCTGCATCAACATCCACCACTCCTTCCTGCCGGGCTTCAAGGGCGCACGGCCCTATCATCAGGCCCACGCCCGCGGGGTGAAGGTGATCGGGGCCACCGCCCACTATGTCACCGCCGACCTCGACGAGGGTCCGATCATCGAGCAGGACGTCGAGCGGATCAGCCACCGGGACACGCCCGCCGCCCTGATCCGCAAGGGCCGCGACATCGAGCGCCGGGTCCTGGCTCGCGCCGTGCGCTGGCACCTGGAGGACCGTGTGCTGCTGAACGGCGCCAAGACGGTGGTCTTCACCGACTAGGCTCGCTCTCAGTACGAGCGCGGCAGCCCCAGCACGTGCTCGGCCAGATAGGCCAGGATCAGGTTCGTGGAGATCGGCGCCACCTGATAGAGGCGGGTCTCGCGGAACTTGCGCTCCACGTCGTACTCCTCGGCGAAGCCGAAGCCGCCATGGGTCTGGATGCACATGTCGGCCGCCGCCCACGACGCCTCCGAGGCCAGCAGCTTGGCCATGTTGGCCTCTTCGCCAGCCGGTTCGCCCGCCTCGTAGCGGGCCGCGGCCTCGTAGGTCATCAGTCTGGCCGCACGGACCTGGGCGTAGGCCCGGGCTATGGGGAACTGGACCCCCTGGTTCTGGCCGATGGGGCGGCCAAAAACCACGCGGCTGGTCGCGTAGTCCCGCGCCTTGTCGACGAACCAGCGCCCGTCGCCGATGCACTCGGCGGCGATCAGGATGCGCTCGGCGTTCATGCCGTCGAGAATGTAGCGGAAGCCCTTGCCCTCTTCGCCGATCAGGCTTGAGGCCGGGATTTCCAGATCATCGAAAAAGAGCTCGGTGGTGGCGTGGTTGAACATGGTGCGGATCGGCTTGATGGTCAGGCCGCGCCCGACCGCCTCGCGCATGTCCAGCAGGAAGACCGACAGGCCTTCGGTCTTCTTGGCCGTCTCCTCCCGCGGGGTGGTGCGGGCCAGCAGGACCATCAGGTCGGAATGCTCGGCCCGGCTGATCCACACCTTCTGGCCGTTGATGAGGTAGGTGTCGCCCGTACGTGTCGCCGTGGTGGTGATCGCGGTGGTGTCGGTGCCGGCGCCCGGTTCGGTGACGCCAAAGGCCTGCAGCCGCACCTCGCCGGTGGCGATCTTCGGCAGCCACTGGGACTTCTGGGCCTCGCTGCCGTGCCGTAGCACGGTGCCCATGGTGTACATCTGGGCGTGGACGGCCGCAGCGTTGCAGCCGCTGGCGTGGATCTCCTCCAGGATGGCGGCGGCCGCCGACAGGCCAAGACCGCTGCCCCCATAGGTCTCGGGGATCAACACGCCGAGCAGGCCGGCCTTGGTCAGAGCCTGAACGAATTCCGTCGGATAGGTCCGTTCCCGGTCCCGCGCCCGCCAGTAGCCACCCGGGAATTCCGCGCAGAGCCGACGCACGGTTTCCAGGATGGGCTGCAGATCCTCGTCGCGCATGACGGCCTCCGTGGCTGAACCCTTCCGGCATAGATCACCGACGCTGGCGGAGGGAAGGGCGCCGCTGCGTCAGTCGCCCCGCCAAACATGTTACTAAGAATCGTTTGCAACTTGTGGCGAGCCGGCCTATCCGCTCCCCGACCGCGCCCCGGGGGGCGCTTCAGTAGGGGATACGATCCGTGCGCAGTTCAATTTCATGCCGGCGAAACTCGGGCGTGCTGCTCCTGGCGCTCCTGGCCAGTTCAGCCCTGGTTGGTCACGCCCAGGCCGCCGATGACGAGGCGGCCACCGTCCGCGGGGTCGTCGTCACCGGCAAGAAGGACGGCTATGCGGTCGAGGCCACGGATTCGGCGGCCAAACTGCCGCTCTCCCTGCGCCAGACGCCGCAGTCGGTGACCGTGATCACCACCGAGCGCATCCAGGACTTCGGCCTGTCCTCCATCGCCAATGTGCTGGAGCAGACCACTGGGATCACGGTTCAGGAAAACGACTCCAACCGGGTCAACTTCACCTCCCGCGGCTTCTCGATCAGCAACTTCCAGCTCGATGGCGCGCCCACCAGCTATTCGTCGGGCAACAGCGTAATGGGCGACACCTCGCTCTATGAGCGCATCGAGGTGATCCGCGGCGCCGCGGGCCTGGTGACCGGCGCGGGCGATCCATCCGCCACCATCAACCTGATCCGCAAGACGCCGACGCGGGACTTCGCCGGCTCGGCCAGCGTGACGGCCGGCAGCTGGTCCCGGGGCCGGGTCGAGGCCGACGTTTCCGGGCCGCTGGTCGCCTCTGGCCGCGTCCGGGGCCGCGTGTCGGCGGCGTTCGAGGACCGGGAGTCGCACATCGACTTCTATGAGGAGAAGAAGACCGTAGCCATGGCCGTGGTCGAGGCCGACCTGACCTCCAGCACCCTTGTGCGGTTGGGCTATGACTATCTGGAGGCGACGCCCCGGGGATCGACCTGGGGGACGGCGCCGCTCTTCTATCGGGACGGCACGCCCACCGATCTGTCGCCAAACTACAGCGTGGCGGCCAACTGGAGCACCTGGGACCGCAACAGCTCCAGCCTCTACGGCGTGATCCAGCAGGACCTGCCCGGCGACTGGTCGCTTCGCCTGACCCTGAACCAGCGCGACAGCGAGTCCACGGCGCTGCTTTACTATGGCTATGGCGGCTATCCCGATCCGGTGGATGGCTCTGGTCTGTTCGTGGCCGACTATTACAACGTCTACCAGGAGGAGGAGACCGGCTTCGACCTCTTCGCCTCAGGACCCTTCCAGCTGTTCGGTCGCCAGCATGAGGCGGTGATCGGGGTCAACGGTTTTGACCGCGAGGCCACGACCCTCAACGACAGGATCGACGCCAGCCGGCGACCCTACGCCATGACCATCCCGGACTTCCGCAACTGGGACGGCCGCATCCCCGAGCCCTATCTGCTGAAGTACGGGACGCCCGCCCAGACCACGACCACGAAGGAGACGGGCATCTATGGCGCGGCGCGGCTCAACCCGTCCGACCGGCTGAAGGTGATCCTGGGTGCGCGCAGCACCCGGTGGGAAACGCAGGTCGACCTGTTCGATCTGGCCGGCGCCTATGTCCGCACAAGCAGCGACTATGCCGACGAGCGCGTCACCCCCTATGTGGGCGTCATCTACGACCTGACCTCGCAGATCTCGGCCTATGCCAGCTATTCGGATCTCTTCAAGCCGCAGAGCAACAAGGACAAGAACAACAACCAGCTGGCCCCGGTCATCGGCGCCAGCTACGAGCTGGGCCTGAAGGGCGAGTTCCTCGACGGCGACCTGCTGGCCTCGACGGTGCTCTTCTACGCCCAACAGGACAACCTGGCCGCCCTGGACGCCTCGGTGCCCGACGGCTTCTTTCTGCCCGACGGCAGTTCGGCCTATGTGGCGGTCAGCGGGGCCGAGACCCGCGGCTTCGAGGCCGAGATCACCGGCAAGGTCAGCGAGCGCTGGAACGTGGTCAGCGGCTATACCTACGCCTATACCGAGGACGCGTCGGGAACGCGGATCAGCACGCTCAGCCCCCGCCACATCGCGCGCCTCTACAGCACCTACGACCTGGGCGGGCCGCTCGAGGGCCTGCGGATCGGCGGCGGGCTGAACTGGCAAAGCGGGATCTACACGCTCGCCACCATCCCCGTGCCCGGCAACACCAGCGCGCCGGGGACGAACCCGCCGACCCTGCGCACCAATGTCGCCCAGGACGCCTATGTGCTGGCCAGTCTGACAGCCCGCTACAAGTTCAACGATCATCTGAGCGCCCAGCTCAATGTCGATAACCTGTTCGACAAGACCTATTACCGCCGCGTCGGCTTCTACAACGGCGGCTTCTTCGGCGAGCCCCGCCGGGTGACGGTGAGCCTGCGGGCTAGCTTCTGAGCCATGTGAAGGCGGCGAGACGGCGGGGCGGCGCCTCTGCGGCCGTCTCGCCTCTGGCGCTCGCACAAGGTTTGCGGCAGATGGCGACGTCTGTCCCAAACCCCATGGAGCCAACCCTTGGACCAGCTCAAGGCGCTGATCACCTCGCCGCGCACCGAGAAGATCATCACGGCCCTGATCGTGCTCAATGCGATCACGCTCGGGCTGGAAACCAGCGCCTGGGCCATGGCCAATTTCGGCCCGGTCCTGATGGTCCTGGACAAGGTGATCCTGGCCGTCTTCGTCGTCGAGATCGTCGCCCGTATCGCGGTCCATCGGCTGGCCTTCTTCAAGGACCCATGGAGCCTGTTCGACTTCGCCATCGTCGCCATTGCGCTGGTTCCGGCCGCCGGCGCCTTCTCGGTGCTGCGGGCCCTGCGCATCCTGCGGGTGCTGCGGATGATCACGCTGGTGCCGTCCTTGCGCCGGGTGGTCGGCGCGCTGATCAGCGCCCTGCCGGGGATGGGCTCGATCATCCTGCTGATGACGTTGATCTTCTATGTGGCCTCGGTGATGGCCACCAAGCTGTTCGCCGCCAGCTTCCCGGAGTGGTTCGGCACGATCCCGGCCTCGGCCTACACCCTGTTCCAGGTGATGACGCTGGAGAGCTGGTCCATGGGCATCGTGCGGCCGGTGATGGAGGTCTATCCCTATGCCTGGGCCTTCTTCGTGCCCTTCATCCTCTGCACCACCTTCACCATGCTGAACCTGTTCATCGGCATCGTGGTCAACGCCATGCAGAGCGAGCACGAGGAAGAGGCCAAGGCTGAGCGGATGCAGATCGAGGAAGACCTCCGCCTGGCCAGTGTGGAGCGCCAGCAGGCCCATGCCGAGGACGCCGCGGACCTCGCCGCCCTGCGCCAGGAGCTCTCCGCCCTGCGTCAGGAAATCGGCGCCCTCAGCGGTCGGCTGACCCAGTCGTGAGCGAATGGCGCCTTACCGGTGCGCCGTCAGCGCTGCCACCAGCTCGGCGGCCTGCGCCATGGCCGGGTCCCATTCGCCGAAAACCCGCGGGGCCACGGGCGAGATCGTGGGATGCCAGGGATAGGACTCCTGTCCCAGGCGCGGCCAGGCGGCGGGCACGCACAGCATGACGGTCGGCGCCCCGCAGGCGCCGGCCAACTGACCCGTGGCGTTGGAGACGCTGACCACCAGATCGAGGGCGGCGCACAGGGCGGCCAGGTCGTCGATGTCGTTCTTCAGGTCCACGCCCGGAGGCTCGAGCAGGGGGCGCCCGCCCAGCGCGGTCAGGGCCTCCAACTCGTCGGGCCGCACGTCGTACTGGATGTTCACCAGCCGGGTTTCGCCGGCCTGGAGCACGGGCTTCCATGAGGCCATCGGCGGATACTGACGCCGCCGGTCCCCAAGCAGATTGCCGCTGCGCCAGGTCAGGCCGACCGCGGGCGGGCCATCCCCCAGCCACCGATGCCAGTGGTCCACCCGCCGGGGATCGGGGACAAGAAAGCCCGGGCGCTCAGGAAAGTCCGCGATCGCGCCGCGAAACCGGCGGGGCAGGGAGGCCAGCGGCGCCCAGAGATCGATGGCCCGGGGATCGGCCAGGTCGCCAGCGCTGCGCCGCACCCGCCCGCTGACCGGCTCGGTCCGGTGGGGAAGAACCACGGCCTGGGGAAAGCTGCGAGCGAAGAGGTCGACGAGGCGCGGCTCCACGGCCAGGGTCAGGCGGCCCTCAGGCCCCAGGGCGTCGAAGACGTCCGGCAGCAGGCTGGCGAACAGCAGCTCGTCGCCCAACCCCTGCTCGGCGAGGACCAGCAGGCGCTTGCCGGCGAGCGGCAGGTTCGGCGTCCAGCGGCGGCCTGGCGCCTCGAACACGACGGGCTTGGGCCGGTGGGGCGACAGCCTGGCCTCATAGCCCTCCCAGCCGGCCGCGAGGTCGCCCCGGGCCAGGGCCAGGGTGGCGGCGGCGAAGGTGATCATGGCGGCGTCTGCGGGCTTGCGGGCGAGCTTGCCGGCCATGATGAAGTCGGTCTGCGCGGTCTCCAGCGCGCCCAGGTCGAACCGGGCGCAGGCGCGGTTATAGGCCGCCGTGGCCAGCCGCGGGTCCAGCCGCAGGGCCTCGTCATAGAAGGTCAGGGCGGTCTCGGTCTGTCCCTGCTGGCTGAGCGTCACGCCGACGCTGTTCCAGAGCCGCGCCTCGGTGGGGTTGGCTTCGATCGCGGCCTGTAGGACGGCGATGGCCTCGTCATAGCGCCCGAGCTCGCGCAAGGCCCGGGCGCGGCCGTCCTGGGCCTGCAGGCTGTCGGGCGCCAGCGCGCAGGCCTGGCGCCACAGCCCTTCGGCCGGCGCCATCATGCCCAGGCGTTCGGCGATCTGGGCGAGGGCGGCCAGAATATCGACGTCATGAGGCGCGGCCGCGAGCGCGCTCTCATAGGCGGTGAGCGCGCCGGTCAGGTCACCCTCGCGCTCCAGACGCGCCGCCCGGGCGCGGAGAGCCGATGGGGAAGGGCGCGGCGGCGAAGGCATGGCGGCATCCTGCCGCGATTCTGGGCCGCCGGACCTGCGATGGCCGCGCACGCCGTCCGTTAGGCTTAAGCTTTGATTGACGGCCTGTGTCATACGGTCGCGCCCTGCCGATCATTCAGAAGGGGGCGGCCTTGTCAGGCATCTCGCGACAGAAGCGCCTGCTCGTCATCGCAGCGACGCTCTGCGTCCTCTATGTCGCCAATCTGTGGCTGACCAATGTGCTGCGTGAGCTGGCCGGGGTCGGGACGATCTGGACCGCCAACGCCTTCGTCATCGCCGCGCTCCTGTTGCTGCCGGCCCGTTGGGCCTGGGCCTGTCTGGGGGCCGGGTTCGTCCTCCAGGTCGCGGTCATTCTCGGCTTTGGCCATCCGCTGTACGCCGCTGTCGGATACGCCGTGCTGAACGTGGTCGAGGCCGCCGCCGTCGCCCACCTGGCCCATCGGTTCAACGCCGTCCGGATCACCACGCCAGGCCGGTTCGCCCGGCTGATCTTTCTAGCGCTGGCGCCGGTGCTGCTCCTGGCGACGCTGCTGCTTGGGGTCGGGGCTTACCTGATCGAGGGGCAGGTCTCCCACGGGATGCTGGTCAACCGGTTCGCAGCCAAGCTGCTGGGCATGGCCATGGTGCTGCCGGCCATCCTCCTGATCTGCCAGAAGCGCCGTGATTCAACCCCGACAGAGCGCCAGGTCGAAGGGCTGGTCGGCGCCTTGGCCGCTGGCGGCCTGATCATCCTGGTGTTCACCCCGCTGGCGCCGATCGCCCTGCTTATCCTGTTTCCCATGGTGACGGTGCTGGGCTTGCGGGCCGGGCCGCAGGCGGTGACCCTGGCCGTCATGCTGGCGGCGGCCATTCTGATGACCGGGGGCCTGTTGGGCAGCCGTGCGGCCGTCCTGGCCGAGGTTCGCAGCCTTGAGGAGCAGGTGTCCCTGTTCCAGGTCTATTTCGGCCTGGTGTTCGCCACCGGCATCCTCACCGCCCTGATGGCCAATCACCAGCAGCGGCTGCGCGAACTGATCCTGCGCCGCTCGGTCAGCCACCAACGCGCCCGGGAAAGGGCCGAAGCCGCCTCCCACGCCAAGTCCGACTTCCTGGCCACCATGAGCCATGAAATCCGCACGCCCCTGAACTCCATCATCGGCTTCGCCGAGATCCTGGAGCGGGATGAGGGCGTCGGCGCCGCGTCGCGCCACCACGTCAATCTGATCCGACGTTCCGGCATCGCCCTGCTGACCGTGGTCAATGACATCCTGGACTTCTCCAAGGTCGAAGCCGGGCGGATTGAGCTCGATCCCAAGCCTGTGGACCTCCGGGTGGTCTGCGAGGACGCCCTGGCGATCGTCGCCGATGCGGCGCGCGGCAAGGGGCTTTCCCTCTCCATGCAGGTGCAGGGCGAAGGGGCGGGGGCCCATGTTTGCGACGACCATCGCCTCTGCCAGGTGCTGCTCAACTATCTGAACAATGCGGTGAAGTTCACCGACGCCGGCGCGGTCACCCTGACGCTGGCGATCACGCCACAGGGCGAGCGTGACCAGGTCCGGATCAGCGTCGAGGACACCGGTGTGGGCATCGCTCCCGAGGCGGCCGCGGTCCTGTTTCAGCGCTTCAGCCAGGTGGATTCCTCTGTCAGCCGGACGCATGGGGGTTCCGGACTGGGCCTGGCGATTTGCAAAGGTTTGATCGAGACCATGGGAGGCCGGGTGGGCGTTTCGTCCGAGCTTGGCGCCGGCTCGACCTTCTGGCTGGAGCTGACCCTCGAACGCGCCCGGGTGGTCCAGGCTCCAGCGGAGCGGGAGGCGACCGCTGTCCCGCTCTCGGCCCACATCCTGTTGGTGGACGATCATCCGATGAACCGCGAGCTCGGCGTGCTGATGCTCAACCTGCTGGGCTGCAGCGTCGATCTGGCCTGTGACGGCCGCGAAGCGATCGAGGCCGCCCGCACCGGCGCCTATGACGCCATTCTCATGGACGTGCATATGCCAGGCGTCGACGGCCTGGCCGCGACCCGGGCCATTCGCGCCCTGGATGGCCCCTCGAGCCGCACGCCCATCATCGCCATGAGCGCCGACGTCATGCCCGAACAGGTCGCCCGCGCCCGCGAGGCTGGCATGGTCGACAGCGTGGGCAAGCCCATCGATCTGGAAACCCTTCAGGCCTGCCTCAACCGCTGGGTGGGTGAAGGGACCCAGACCGAGGTCGCCGCCTGAGCGTCCAGGCTCAGCCGCGGTTGCTGGGCGTCTTCAGGGACTGCAGCATCAACTCGTGGACATAGGCCGCCACATCAGCCAGGGCGAGGTCGAGGGCGTCGCGCACGGCCACAAGACGCCCCTCGCCGGTGACCTCCGCCTCCTCGCAGACCTGGGCCAGATCCCGGGCGCCGATGCCGCGGGCGGTCCCCTTGATGGTGTGGACGGCGTCGCGCCAACCCTCGGCGCCGGGGGTCAGTAGCGGGGCCCAAAGTCCTGCCTGCTGGCGGAACAGTTCCAGCACCTCATGCACCACCACGAGGTCGCCGGCGGCGTAGGATTCCAGATAGGCGAAGTCCACCGCCCCGGTCAGATCACGCCGCGCCATCTTTCTCTCCCACGCCCGCTTGCCAAGGCCCAAAATCTGGCTATGTTCCGCGCCCTCGCCGAGACCCCAGATCACGGGGTCCGACGCGATGGGTGCATAGCTCAGTTGGTAGAGCAGCTGACTCTTAATCAGCGGGTCGTAGGTTCGAATCCTACTGCACCCACCATTATTTCAAAGACTTGGTGGTGAGTTGGGCGCGCAGGGTTTCCTGCGGGCTTCACTGCAGCTGAAGCCTAGGCCAGGGGCTCGCCGTCGGGCTGACGGTTTTTGTCCCACGAGCCGAACTCATAGGCGATGCAGCGGTCCACCAGCGTGCGCCAGACCGGCTCGGCGATGGCTTCGGAGAGGCCGGCCTCCCGGGCGGCGGCGCGCACCTTGGCCACCACATCCTCGATGCGGGCCTCGTCGCGGACCACGCCGCGGTGGGGCTTGATGCGGGCGGCGGCGTCCATGAAGTCCTGGCGCTCGGCCAGCAGCTTGACCAGGGCGCGGTCCAGGGCGTCGACCCCCTGGCGGACCTCGGCCATGGTGGTGCAGTCGGCCGGGGCCTTGTGGTCGTCGATCTCAACTAGCATTCAAAACTCGGCAGCATTCAGCACTCTGGTCGCATGGCGCCGGGGCTATCGCTAGATGCCGGCTCCGTTGTCTATGGCGCGCAGGGCGGCCTCGTGGGCCTCGGCCTCGGCGGTGATCCAGGCGACGAACGCCTTGACCTGCGGCAGCCGGCCCTTGGCCTTGGGATGGACGAGGTAATAGGCGAAGTCCACCGCCGTGGCGATCTGTAATGGCGCCACCAGGCGTCCGGCCTCAAGGTCGGCCTGGGCCAGGGTCCGCTTGGCCAGGGCCACGCCGCGACCATTGACGGCGGCCTCGATCACCAGGCTCGACTGGTTGAACCGTGGCCCGCGCGACCCGTCCACCGTCTTGAGGCCCCGGGCCGCCAGCCACATGGCCCAGTCGGGGCAGGACGCGTCCAGCTCGGCCGAGCCATCGTGCAGCAGGATGTGGTTCACCAGGTCGGCGGGATCATTGAGCGGCGTGCGCGCCAGAAGGTCGGGGCTGGCCACGGCCAGCACCGTCTCGCTCATCAGCGAGGTGACCTCCAGGCCGGGATAGCGGCCCGAGCCGTAGCGGATCGCCAGGTCCACCTCGCCGGCGCTCAGATCCACCAGCTCCATGCCGGCCGACAGCCAGACATCGACCTGGGGATGGGCTTCCTCGAACTTGCCCAGGCGCGGCACCAGCCACTTGGCGGCGAAGGAGGGGGCGGCCGTGATGGTCAGGCGCCGGCCATCGACTGGGGCGGTGAGCAGTGAGGCGGCCTCGGCCAGGCGATCGAAGGCCTCGCGCAGGGCGGGCAGGGCGGTCTGGGCGGCGTCGGTCAGCAGCAGCCCCTTGTGCGTGCGCTTGAACAGCGCGGCGCCCACATAGTCCTCGAGGTTCTGGATCTGCTGGCTCACGGCGCCGGGCGTCACCGAAAGTTCCTCGGCGGCGCGGCTGAAATTCAGGTGACGCGCCGCGGCCTCGAAAGCCCGCAGGGCGTTCAGCGGCGGCAGGCGGCGGCGGTCGCCGGTCCGGTCGGCCTGTCGTTCCATGAGTTTTCCTGAACCCCCGGGCAGAACTCCTTGGGTTGCGAAGTGGGGCGTATTTCCCCAGTTTGCAAGCGTCCGGCGATGTATCGGCCCTTTCGTCGGCGGATGGAAGCGGGGCGGGCCCAGGCCCGCCCCGCCGCCATTCCAGGCCAAGGCGTATTAGAGAAGCTAAACCCATGGCTCCTGGCGAGCGTCAATCGAAGCGAAACGGCCGACTGGTGGTCCTGGATGGCGTTGCGGCGCGTCCGGCTGGCCAGGTCTGGCTGGTGGGCGCGGGTCCCGGCGACCCCGAGCTTCTGACCCTCAAGGCGCTGAAGGCGCTGGAGAGCGCCGATGTGGTGGTCCATGACGGCCTGGTTTCCGACGAAGTCCTCGACGTGGCTCCGGCCGCCGCTCAGCGGATCAGCGTCGCCAAGCGCAAGTCTCGCCACTCCTACGCCCAGGACGAGATCAACAAGATGTTGGTCGCCTTCGCCCTGCAGGGGCTGAGGGTGGTGCGGCTGAAGGGTGGAGACCCCTTCATCTTCGGCCGCGGCGGCGAAGAGCTCGAGGCCTGCCGCGCGGCGGGCGTCGAATGCCTGATCGTGCCCGGCGTCACCGCGGCCCTGGCGGCCGGCGCCGGCGCCGGCGCGCCCCTGACCCATCGCGGCCTGGCCCAGGCGGTGACTTTCGTTACCGGCCATGCGGCCAAGGGCGAGGAGCCCGACCTGGACTGGGAGAGCCTGGCCAAGCCGAACCAGACGGTGGTCATCTACATGGGCGTGTCCACGGCCGCAGGCATCGCCCGCAGGCTGACACAGGCCGGCCGTAACCCCGCCACGCCGGCGCTTATAGTCGAGAACGCCAGCCGGGCCGACGAGCGCCGCATCGTCACCGACCTCTCTGGCCTGGCCGAGGCCGCCGCGGCTCTGAAAGGTCCGGCGCTTCTGATCGTCGGCGAATCGATGGCTCTGGCCCTGTCGGGGGAACCCGGCCTGGTGACACAGATTGAGGCTCGCGCCGTCGAGCTGGGAGGCAAGTGAGATGAAGGCCCTGACCGCCAACCGTCTGATCGACGGCGATGTCGTCTTCTGGAAGGCCGGGAAATGGGTCGAGCGTTTCGCCGACGCCGACCTGTTTGACGACGCTGCGGCCGCCGAGCTCGCCGAGGGCCAGGCCAAGTCGCAACCCACTGTCGTGATCGATCCCTATCTGATCGACCTGATGGAGTCCGACGGCCTGTGGGCGCCGCTCAGCTATCGCGAGCGCATCCGGGCCCTAGGCCCCACGAACCACCCGACCCACGGCAAGCAGGCCGAGGGCGGGGAGATGATCGAGGCGTTGATGCACGCCGACGGCGCCGCGCGCTCCAGCGGTCGCGTCAACCTGATCAAGCGTAAGTAAGGAGGCGCGGGATGTACCAGTACGACACCCTCGACAAAGAGATCGTCGCCGACCGCTCGCGCGAATTCCGCGAACAGGTGGGCCGCCGCCTGGCCGGCGAGCTGAGCGAAGACCAGTTCAAGCCCCTGCGCCTGATGAATGGCCTCTATCTGCAGCTGCACGCCTACATGCTGCGGATCGCCGTGCCCTATGGCTCGCTGAATTCCCGCCAGATGCGCAAGCTGGCCTATATCGGCCGCACCTATGACCGCGGCTATGGCCACTTCACCACCCGCCAGAACCTGCAGTTCCACTGGATCAAGCTGCGGGATACGCCCGACATCCTCGACCATCTGGCCGAGGTGGACATGCACGCCATCCAGACCAGCGGCAACTGCATCCGCAATGTGACGTCCGACCCCTATGCCGGCGCCACGGTCGAGGAGCTGGACGATCCGCGGGTCTGGTCCGAGGCGATCCGCCAGTGGTCGAGCCTGCACCCGGAATTCTCGTTCCTGCCGCGCAAGTTCAAGATCGCCATCACCGCGGCGCCCAAGGACCGCACGGCGGCCAAGGTCCACGATATCGGCCTGATGATCCGCCGCGGTCGCGACGGTCAGCTGGGCTTTGAGGTGATCGTCGGCGGCGGCCTGGGCCGCACCCCCTATGTCGGCCCGACCATCACCGAGTTCCTGCCGGCCAACCGGCTGTTCTCGTATCTGGAGGCGATCCTGCGGGTCTATAACCGCCACGGTCGCCGGGACAATCTCTACAAGGCCCGGATCAAGATCCTGGTGGCCGCCCTCGGCGCCGAGGAGTTCGCCCGCCAGGTGGCCGAGGAATGGGCCAAGATCGGCCCCGAGGGCGACCTGCCCGATACCGAGCTGGCCCGCATCCGCGGCGCCTTCGCCAAGACCGCGTTCGAAGCCCTGCCGGCGGTGTCGGAAACCTTCGAGGCGGCCAAGGCGGCCGATCCGGCCCTGGCGCGCTTTTCCCGCAACAATCTGCGGGAACACAAGAAGCCCGGCTACACCATCGTCGAGATCTCGCTGAAGACGGTGGGCGAAACCCCTGGCGATGCGACGTCGGACCAGATGGACGCGGTGGCCGACCTGGCCGAGCGCTATGGCCAGGACGACATCCGGGTGACGCACGAGCAGAACCTCGTCCTGCCCCACATCCGGCTGGATGACGTGCCCGAGGTGTTCGCCAGGCTGCAGGCCGTGGGCCTGGCCAGCGCCAATGTGAACCTGATCTCCGACATCATCGCCTGTCCGGGGCTGGACTACTGCGCCCTGGCCAACGCCCGGGCCATTCCCGTGGCCCAGCAGATCGCCCAGACCTTCGCCGACCAGGAGAAGGCCGAGGCCATCGGCGAGCTGAAGATCAAGATCAGCGGCTGCATCAACGCCTGTGGCCACCACCATGTGGGCCACATCGGCATCCTGGGCGTCGATAAGAAGGGCGAGGAGTTCTACCAGCTGACCCTGGGCGGCTCCGGCGCCGAAGACGCCTCGGTGGGCAAGATGCTCGGCCCGGCATTGCCTTACGACAAGGTGGCCGCCGCCATCGACACCCTGGTGGAGGTCTATCTGCGCGAACGTCAGGATGGCGAGCGCTTCCTCGACACCTATCGCCGGACCGGCGTCGAACCCTTCAAGGAGGCCGTCTATGCCGACGCTCATTAAGCTCGACGCGGGCCGGTTCGTCCTGGCCAACGACCCGTTCACCGCCGTTACGGACGATGAGGGCCTGCCGCTGGGCGACGTGATCATCTCGTTCACCCGCTTCCAGGCCGAGGGTGAGCGCCTGCTGGCTGAAGGCCGCGCCGTCGGCGTGCGACTGGAGCCGGACGAGGAGGTCGAGGCCCTGGCCTATGACCTGCCGCGGATCGCCGTGGTGGCCGTCGCCTTCCCCAAGTTCCGCGACGGGCGGGGCTTCACCTCGGCGCGGCTGCTGCGCGAGCGGCTGGACTATGCGGGCGAAATCCGCGCCGTGGGCGACGTGTTCCGTGAGCAGGCGGGCTTCATGGTCCGCTGCGGCTTCAACGCCTTCGAACCGTCTGACGGCTCAACCCCGGACATCTGGGCCCACGCCGTGAGCCGGCATCGCCACGTCTATCAACGCGCCGCCGACGCCCGGGCGCCGGCCTTCCTGGAGCGCGAAGGAGGGTGACCATGGCCTATGATCAGACCGATCGGCCATCGATCGCAGACCGGCTCGACGCCGAACTGCGCCACGCCGAACCGACCGCCATCATCGCCGCCGCCCACCGCGAGTTCGGCGACAAGCTGGCCATGGTCTCGTCCTTCGGGGCGGAATCGGCCGTGCTGCTGCATCTGGCCGCCCAGGTCAGCAAGGACATTCCGATCCTGTTCCTGGACACCGGCATGCTCTTTGGCCAGACGCTGGATTACAGGCGCAACCTGGCCGCTCGTCTGGGCCTGACCGACGTGCGCGACCTGCGTCCGCATTACCAGGATCTGGCCGTGGCCGATCCCGAGGCCAAGCTCTGGAAGACCGACGTGGACGGCTGTTGCCATATCCGCAAGGTCCTGCCGCTGGACCGGGCGCTTGGCGAATTCGACGCCTGGATCACGGGCCGCAAGCGCTTCCACGGGGGCGATCGCCTGTCGCTGCGGGTGGTCGAGGAGGCCGATCCGCACGTGAAGTTCAATCCCCTGGCCAACTGGGGCAAGGAAGACCTGGACGCCTATGTCCTGGCCCACGACCTGCCGCCCCACCCCCTGGTGGCGCAAGGGTTTCCCTCGATCGGTTGCTGGCCCTGCACCTCGCCGGTGGAAGACGGGCAGGATGTCCGCGCCGGTCGCTGGCAGGGTTCGCAAAAGAGCGAATGCGGCATACATGTCGCCCGCGCGCCTGGGATCACGACGGCCGCTGGCGGGTCGGCCAATGTCGGCGGCGACATCTGACCTGCGCCCAAATCTGATCGACGCCTGGAACAGGGCGTCTGAATAGAAAGACGACGTTATGACTGACGTGACCGTGGCCGCGCCGGCCCCGAAGAAGGCCGGGGCCTTCCATCTGGAGACCGTGACCTGGGTCCAGCATTGGACCGACAGCCTGTTCTCGTTCCGCACCACCCGCGATCCGTCCCTGCGGTTCTCCAGCGGCCAGTTCGTGATGGTCGGCCTGGAAGTCGACGGCAAGCCCCTGCTGCGAGCCTATTCCATCGCCAGCCCGGCCTGGCACGAGGAGCTGGAATTCTATTCCATCAAAGTGCCCGACGGCCCGCTGACCTCGCGCCTGCAGAAGATCCAGGTGGGCGATCAGGTGCTGATCGGCCGCAAGCCCACCGGCACCCTGGTGCTGGACGGCCTGAAGCCCGGCAAGCGCCTCTACATGCTCGGCACAGGGACCGGCCTTGCGCCCTGGCTGTCGCTCGCCCGCGATCCCGAGGTCTATGAGCGCTTCGACGAGGCCATCGTCACCCACACGGTTCGCAATGTGGCCGACCTGAACTATCGCGAGCTGTTCGAGGAAGACCTGGCCAAGGACGAGATCCTCTCCGAGGTGATCGGCGACAAGCTGCGCTACTATCCCACCGTGACGCGCGAGCCCTTCAAGACCGAGGGCCGGATCACCGACCTGATCGCCTCGGGCAAGCTGTTTGAAGATCTGGGCGTGCCGCCACTGGATCCCACCGTGGACCGGCTGATGCTCTGCGGCGGCCCCGGCGTGCTTGCCGATCTCAAGGCCATGCTCATCGAGCGCGGCTTCGAGGAAGGCTCCATCGCCAAGCCCGGCGACTTCGTGCTGGAAAAGGCCTTCGTCGAGACCTGATCAGGCGGCGGCGTCGAGCACGAAGCGGACGCGCTCTTCCACGCTGGAACGCGGCAGTTCGAGCAGGCGATAGCCGCGATCGACATAGACCTGGGTTACAGCGTCATAGGTTCTGACGGCCTCGGTCCAGTCCTGTTTGCGTTCGGCGTCCTGGGCGTAGATCTGTCGCCAGGGCGGGGCGGTGAACACCAGGTCGGCATATCGCGCCTGCTCGATCGCCTTCACCCCGGACGTCGGCGGGCTAAGGCCCTCCAGGGCCGCATAACCCATCAGGTCCGGTAGGCCACGGTCAAAGAAGGTGCGGCGCCGCGTCGCCGAGGCGGCGCGATACGCCGCCAGGTCTTTCTCGAACATGGCGCGCCAGTAGGCGTCCCGGTCAGCCCAGGGCAGGGCGGTGCCGCCGATGGCGCGTTGCTCACGGATGACCGCGCGACCCGCCTCGCCGATACAGATCTCCCCCTGGGCGCGGAGGGCGTCGATCAGGGCCGTCTTGCCGGCGCCAGGTCCGCCGGTGATCACGAACAGATGTGGATGGAACTCGGATGCAGGCATGCGTCTTCTCCTCGGGAACGGGCCGAAAGCGGTCGTCAGGAGGAGGAAGGCGGTCGGCCGGCGTCGGGCCTATTTGCCGGGAGGGCAGCCCTTGAACTCGCCGACCTTGGTGACGGTCAGTTCCGAGAGGTTCAGGGGCATCATCGGCTTCATGGAGGACCGTCCATGGCCGGTAAAGAGGTCGATCTTCTCACCCTTGATCGAACCGCCTACGTCGGAGGCGTACCAGTAGCCGTCGTGGACGCTGCCGTCGGGCATCGGCAGACCGACGGTCTCCTTGATGAACAGGACGGTGCGGCGGGGGATCAGCGCCTTGTCGATGGCTGCGGTCCGCATGGCGACGACCTTGCAGCCCAGGGAGTCCAGCGCGCCGACGCCGGCGGCGCCCGCATGATAGAGGGTGGCCCGCATCCGATAGGCGGGCGTGCCCGGGAGCCCCCCGGTCATCGCGCCTACGATCAGATCGCCGATCGGGTCGCTGGTCGCGGCCTGGGAACTGGAAGCCAGAGCCAGGAAGGGTAGGGCCGCCAGGGCGGCGAGGCGGCGTCGCATGGCGGCGTCATCCTGCGTCGTTAAGTCGGTGGCCAGTGGGTAGCTGGCAAAGCCTGGCCTCGCAACCCGTTCAATTGAGGTCTTCCCGTGGCGCCCGGAGTCAAACGGGCTTGGCGCCTGCACTAGGTCAGATATCAGCAGTCTGGCGAGCAGTCAGGGAGGCGAGCGATGAGCCTTAGAATCTATGGGGATTCCATCTCGGGCAATTGCCTGAAGGTGAAGTGGACAGCCGAGCGGCTGGGTCTCGACTATGAATGGATCGAGATCGACCTGCTGAAGGGCGAAACGCGCACGCCGCAATTCCTGGCGCTAAATCCCGCGGGCCAGGTTCCGGTGGTGATTCTGTCCGATGGCCGGCCGCTGGCCCAGTCCAACGCGATCATCCTGCATCTGGCCGAAGGCTCGGACCTGATCCCGTCCGACGCCTATGCCCGCGCCCAGATGCTGGAATGGATGTTCTGGGAGCAATACAGCCACGAGCCCTATGTGGCGGTGGCCCGGTTCCGGGTCCGCTATGAGGGCATGGCCGTCGAAAGCCTCGAGTCGCGGCTGGTGGAGCGGGGCGCCGCGGCCCTGCAGCGGTTGGAAGACGCCCTGGCGGCGTCGCCGTTTCTGGTGGGCGATAAGCTCAGTCTCGCCGATGTCACCCTGGTCGCCTATACCCGGCTGGCAGGCGAGGGCGGCTTCGACCTTTCGCGCTATCCTAAGGTTCAGGCCTGGATCGCGCGGGTGGAGGCGGCCCTGCCGATCAACGGTTAGGAGTCGCCTTGATGCGGATCGCGATCTTTCCCCTCGTCCTGACGGCCCTGGCCGTCATGGCCCCCAGCCACGTCCTGGCCTGGGGCGGGCACGGCCATCGCATCATCGGGGTGGCGGCCATGGAGGCCCTGCCTGAGGAGATTCCCGCCTTCCTGCGCGATCCGACGGCCATCAGCCAGATCGGGGAGCTCAGCCGCGAGCCGGATCGCTCCAAGGGCGCGGGCAAGATCCACGACTCCAACCGTGACGCGGCGCATTTCGTCGACATTGACGACGCGGGTCTGGTGATGGGCGGTCCGAAGTTCGAATCCCCCCTGCCGGCCACCCGGGCCGACTACGAGAAGCTGCTTCAGGCTGCCGGGACCGACAGCTGGAAGGCCGGCTACCTGCAGTATTCCATTGTCGATCAGTATCAGCAGCTGACCCTGGACTTCGCCTATTGGCGGGTGCTGGTGGCCGCCGAGGCCCGCGAAACCGATCCGGGCCGCCGGGCCTGGTATGCCACCGATCGCGCCCTGCGGGAGGGCCTGCTCAAGATGACGATCGGCTCGCTGTCGCACTATGTGGCCGACGGCGCCCAGCCCCTGCACACCACCGTTCACTACAATGGCTGGGGCGACTACCCGAACCCCAAGGGCTACACCAAGGCGCGGATCCATGGCGTGTTCGAGGGCGAGTTCACCCGGGCCCATGTGGCTCTGGCCGATCTCAAGGGAGCCATGACCCCGCTTCGCCTCTGCGCGTGTGCGATCGAGCAACGCACCGTGGATTACATCCTGACCGGCTTCGCCGAGGTGGAGCCGTTCTACGCCCTGGAAAAGGCCGGGGCGTTTACGCCTGAAGACCCTAGGGGCGTGGCCTTCGTCCTTACCCGCACCAGCGCCGGCGCCTCGGAGCTGCGCGATCTGGTCGTCGAGGCCTGGCGCGACAGCGCCGACTCCCAGGTCGGCTGGCGCCCGGTCAAGGTGGCCGATGTGGTGTCCGGGGCGGTCGATCCGTTCGACGCGCTCTATTCCATCGACTGATATGACTAGCATCCCTCAGTTCGGCGTTCCCGAACCCGGCCGCGCCTATCCTGATCGGCCGGTGGCCTTTGGGGTCGGCGTGCGCGACGGCCTGGTGGCCCTGGTTCGGGTGGAGCCCGCCGACGGTCCCGTCCGCATCGACCTGCCCGGCGGCGGGATCGATCCGGGCGAGAGCGCCGAGGTCGCCGTGGCCCGCGAATTCGTTGAAGAGAGCGGGCTGGAGGTCGCAGCCAGTTTCCTGCTGACGCGGGCCGACCACTATTTCGTCAATGGCGCGGCGGAGGCCTACAATACCCGCGGCCTCTTCTTCGCCGTGGACGTCCTGGCCGAGCGCCCAGAGCGGAAGATCGAGGACGACCACACCCTCTTCTGGCGCACACCGGCCGAAGCCCTGACCCTGCTCAGCCGCGACAGCCACGCCTGGGCCCTGGCCTGCTGGCTGCGCCGCGGCTGAAGGGCGCAAGCTCGCGCCGTTGCGCGCCGCGCCGCCAGGGGCTAGGTGGCGGGCCACAGCCTCACCTCAGGAGTCGTCATGTCCCAGGCCCAGATCATCGACGGCAAGATCTATTCCGAACGCGTCCGCGCCGAGGTGGCGCAGGAGGTCGCGCGCCTGCGCCGGGACCATGAGGTCCAGCCAGGCCTGGCGGTGATCGTGGTCGGCGATGATCCGGCCAGCCAGGTCTATGTGAAGTCCAAGGGCGAGCAGTCCCTGGCCGCCGGCATGCACTCGGTCACCCACCGGCTGCCGGCTGATGCGCATATCGATGAACTGCTGCTGCTGATCGCCGGGCTCAACGAGGATTCGCGCATCCACGGCATCCTGCTGCAGCTGCCGCTACCGAGCCACCTGGACCAGCGCGCCGCCCTGGCCGCAATCAGCCCTGACAAGGACGTGGACGGGCTGCACGTGGTCAATGCCGGCCGCCTGGCCAATGGCGAGCCGGCGCTTACCCCCTGCACGCCGCTCGGCTGCATGATCATGCTGCGCGAGACCCTGGGCGATCTGACCGGCAAGTCCGCCGTGGTCGTCGGCCGCTCGGTCCTGGTGGGCCGCCCGGTGGCGCAACTGCTTCTGCAGGCCGACTGCACGGTGACCATCGCTCATTCCCGCACCAGGGGCTTGGCGGAGGTGTGTCGTCAGGCCGACATCATCGTCGCCGCCGTAGGGCGACCCCAGATGATCCGCGGTGACTGGATCAAGGCCGGCGCAGCGGTGATCGACGTCGGGATCAACCGCGTGTCCTTCGACAATCCGGAAAAGGCCGCGGCGGGAAAGACCAAGCTGGTGGGCGACGTGGCCTTCAAGGAGGCCCGCGAGGTGGCCGGCTGGATTACGCCGGTGCCGGGCGGCGTCGGCCTGATGACCGTCGCCTGCCTGCTGCAGAACACGGTCACCGCCGCCAAGCGTCAGCACGGCATCGACTAGAAGATCGCGGCGCTGGCGCTAGCCTTGCGGCGCGCCAGTCCGGTTGGACCAGTCGACTAGCTGGGTCAGCACCTGGCCGGTTCCCTCGTCGAAGGCTGCGACGATGGCGCCGACGCGGTTGTCGGTGGCGCGGACTTCGGCCTCGAACACCTCCTCGTCGATCAGCGCGCGATCGCCGCGATTGACCAGGGTCGCGCGCAGGCGGACGACCACCAGAGGGGCCGCGCCCTGGCCGCGGTCATAGACCACCTCGAACCGGCGGACATCGAGCCGAAGGACGCTCTCGGCCGTCCGCATTTCGCCGCGGGTGACCAATCGGGCCGGGCCAGTGTTGGCGTCGAAGGCGCGCTCGACCGCCTCGTCGAACAGATTGGTGGCCGGGGCGACCCAGCGGGCGCTGGCGATATAGGCCACCTCGTCACCGGTGACGGTGAGGATACGGTCGCCGCTCGCCGCCCGAACGAACCCGGTGCTGGGCAGGACCAGGCCAAAGGTGGGGGCAGAGGGCGCGGCCGTGGCGGCCGGGTCGATTGCGGCGTCCAGGCGGTAGAGCTGCGAGGGCTCGGCGTCCGGCAGAAGCGAGACGCAGGCCGACAGGGCGAGGGCTACGGCCGTAAGGCCGAGGGCGCGAAGGGCGGCGATCATGGGTTCACCTCGATTTCCTTGGCCGGCCCCTTGCCGACGACGCCGCGGGGATTGGAGCTGACCTCATTGGTCAGGCGCGACAGCGACTCCGCGGCTTCCTGCAGGGTCTCGGCGGCCCGGGTGACCTGAGGCAGGCCATAGGTGGCGAAATCGGCCGTGGGGCCTTCCAGTCCGGCCAGGATCTTGCGCAGGTCGGCCGCGGCGGCCTCGGTCTCGGCGGCCGCGTCGCTCAGGCTGGACATGGCCGCCCGGCCGTCTGTGTCGACGATGTTGCGGGTGGAGGCGGCCAGGGCGCGCGCCTCCTCGGCGGCCTCGCCGATATTCTGCAGGGCCACCTGCGCGTCGGCGATGATGGCCTTGCGCTCGCGCAGTTCGGCGGTCACGGCCTGGGCGTCGGAAATGGCGGCGCCCAGGGTCAGGATATTCTCGTCCGACAGCACGCGGTTCACCCGGTCCAGCGCCTCGACGGTGCGCGACAGCACCGTGCCGCCGCCTTCGAGCAGGTCGGCCAGGGTGCTGCGCTGGCTCTGGATGACCGGCACCCGACCTTCGGGCGAGGCCTCCTTGAGCAGGGGCCGCGTGGAGGTGCCCGCGGTGATCTGCACATAGTTCAGGCCGGTGATCCCCTGGGGCTCCAGGGTGGCGAAGGAGTCCACGCGGATGGGCACGTCGGAGTTCACCCGGACCCGGGAAATGACGCGGCTGGGATTGGTCCGGTCCAGCGAGATGTCGGTCACTTCGCCGACCTTGATGCCGTTGAAGTGCACCTCGCCGCCCTCCGTCAGACCGCGGACTGGGCCCTGGAACAGGATGTCGTAGACGTCATAGTCCCGGGCGAAGGCGACGCGGGCCAGCCAGATGCTGAAGATCACCAGGCCGACGAACAGGATCAGGGTGGAGAGGCCCACCAGGGCGTAGTTGGCGTTCTTCTCCATGATCAGGCCTCTCTCGCCTGGACGCGGGCCTTGGCGGCGGCGCGTCCGCGCGGACCCAGGAAGTACTCCTGGATCCAGGGGTGGTCGGAGGTCTCCAGCTCCGTCACCGGGGCCTGGACGATCACCTTCTTGTCGGCGACCACGGCGACGCGGTCGGTGATCGCATAAAGGCTGTCGAGGTCGTGGGTGATCATGAAGACCGTAAGGTGAAGGCTGTCGGAAAGGTCGCGGATCAGTTCGTCGAAGGCGCCGGCGCCGATGGGGTCAAGGCCGGCCGTAGGCTCGTCCAGAAAGAGCAGGTCCGGGTCGAGCGCAAGGGCCCGAGCCAGGGCCGCCCGCTTGCGCATGCCGCCGGACAGTTCGGCCGGCTTCAAGGCGCCGGCGTCGGGCCGCAGGCCGACCAGGGCGATCTTGAGATCGGCCAGTTCTTCCATCTCGCGGGTGGACAGGCGGGTGTGTTCGCGCATGGGCGCCTCGACGTTCTCGCGCACAGTCAGGTTGGAAAAGAGCGCGCCGTGCTGGAAGAGAACGCCCCAGCGGCGTTCCAGTCCCGCGGTTTCACGCGCCTTGTCCACATCCTGGCCGAAAACCTTGACCGTGCCGCCCTCGGGCGACTTGAGGCCGATGATGGTGTTCAGCAGCACCGACTTGCCAGATCCCGATCCGCCGACCACGGCGACGATCTCGCCCCGACGCACATTCAGGTCGAGGCCGTCATGCACCACATGGTCGCCGAACTGTGAGCGCAGGCCCGCGACCTCGATCACATAGTCGTTCGTCGAGTCCTTGGCCGGCTCGAACGCGGGCTCGGGGGCCATGGGCTGGTCGAGGTCCGTCAAATGTCCAGCTCCATATAGAGCAGGGCGAAGGCGGCATCGATCATGATGATGGCGAAGATGGCGTGCACCACCGCGGCCGTCACCCGCCGGCCCAGGGATTCCACATCGCCGCCGACCTCCAGGCCCTGGCGGCAGCCGATCCCGGCGATGACGATGGCCATGATCGGCGCCTTCGAAAGGCCGACCCAGAAATGGGTGGGGCCGACATATTCCAGAATGCGCTGGAAGAAGAAGTTGGGGCCGATGTCCAGCACGCTCCAGGTGACGGCCAGACCGCCACAGAGCCCTGCCAGGGTGGCGACGAAGGTCAGCAGCGGGATGGTCACCAGCAAGGCCATGAACCGGGGGAAGACCAGCGCCTCGAACGGATCGACGCCCATCACCTTCATGGCGTCGACCTCCTGGTTCATCTTCATCGAGCCGATCTCGGCGGCGAAGGATGAGGCCGATCGGCCGGCCAGGAGGATGGCCGTGATCAGGATGTTGAACTCCCGCAGCACCGCCACGCCGATTAGCTCGACGGCGAAGACCTGGGCCCCGAACTCGCGCAGCATGTTGGCCCCAAGAAGACCCACCACGGCGCCGATGAAGAACGAGGTCACCGCGACGATCGGAATGGCGTCCAGGCCGGCGCGCTCGGCGAGGGAAAAGACCGAGGCCCAGCGGATGCGCAGCGGGTTGGCGACGCTCTTGGCCAGCACGATCAACAGGTGGCCGGCGAAGACCAGGGTGTCGAAGGCGTCGTATCCGGTGCCGACCACGCCCTTGCCCAGCCGGACGGTCATCTCATGCCAGCCGCGGGGTTCGCGCTTGGGCTCCCCGCGCTTGGCGGCGGCCTCGGCCACCAGTTCGATCAGTCGCTGATTCTCGGGGCGGGCCTCGACCCTGTCAGGGTCCAGCACGCCGCCGGCGGCGCGGATCAGGGCGAAGGCGCCGGCGGTGTCGAGCTTCCCGACCGCCGTCAGGTCGAAGTGGGCGGCGGGTTCACGCTTCAGCGCGGCGACCAGGCGTCGCCCCTCACGACCCAACGCGTTAAGCGTCCAGTCGCCCGTAAGGCGCACGGCGCGGTCGGCGCCATCGCCCGTCAGCTCGAATGCGGCTGGGGTTTCGTCCGAGGTCGAAACGCTACTGATGGCGCTGCTCCGAAAGACCAGATGGCTGAATCGCCGCTGGGGATGAACCTAGCAGAGCCGGGTCATGGTTCGAACGCCTTATGGCGGAGGTTGTTCCGTCCACAGGCCGCCGCACAAATTTCGATAGCTTGACCATGGATCGCGTCTCGCTTTCGCCCGATTTGACCGTGTAGAGAGGGCCTGCCTGTGGGGTTGTCTGCGGGCCAGATTGAAATGCGTATCAAGGCTGGGAGCGTTGTGTTGGCCCGCCAACTCGATTTCGTCGGCAAGTCCGGCACGACCTATCGTTACACCGCGCTGGAGGATGACCGCATCCCCCCGACCGCGGGCGCGAACTATGTGATCGCCGAATTGAACGCCGGCGGCGAGGCGCGGGTGCTCTATGCCGGTGAAACCGAGAACGTCATGGGCTCGGACCTGGCCGCTCGCCTGGAAGAAGTCCGCGAGCGTTGGCGCGACGCCGAGCTGCTTCTGCGGCTGAACGTCCGCCGCGCGGTGCGACAGGCCGAGCAGGACGACCTGATCGCGGGCCTGCTGCCGCCCCTGAACGATGCGCCGCCTGCGCAGGCGGAGCCGCAACAGGACGACCGGTCGCCCGAGGCGTGATTCATTGGCGGCCGCGGCCGCCGTCGGGCAATCTTCGCCCATGGACGCCGCTATCGTCATACTCGGCGCCGCCGTATGGCCAGGGGGCCGGGCCAGTCCCGCCCTGGCGCGCCGCGTCGGCTATGGGCTGGCCGCGGCGCGGGCCAGGCCCGACTGCCTGATCTTCTGCTCCGGCGGCCTTGGTCGGCATGGACCTTCTGAAGCCCGGGTGATGGCCGATCTCCTGCAGGCCTCCGGAGTCGACCCAGCCCGCCTGGTTCTGGACGAACGCAGCCGTGACACCCTTGAGAACGTCATCGCCGCCCTGGGCTTTCTGCGCGCACGGGGGATTGGCCGCCTCATCATCTGCACCGACACCTATCATGCGCCAAGGGTGGCGATGATGTTCGCCCTGCTGGGCGTGAGGACACAGCCTGGTCCCATCGAGACCGGCCGGGACCGTGTCCGGCGTCTTGAATGGTGGCGGATGAGCGCCCGGGAAGTTCTGGCCTATCCCTATGATTTCATGGTCGTTCTGGCCCGACGGCGGGAAATTCTCGCCCGTACGGGCTCAGTGGGCGAGGCCGCCTGAGCCGGACTCGCCGGAGCCGGATTCATCTGAGCCGTCCTCAGGCTCCGGATCCGGCGGTCCCTCGGCGGCGTACTGGGCCAGCACCCCGTGCAGGCCCAGCAGAGCGTCCTGCGGTATCACCGCATGCAGCCAGACCTCGTAGCGCCCATCGGCCAGGGGGCGGTACTTCAGTTCTGGGGGCTTGCTCATGGGATTGGTCCGAATCGGCTTGAAGGCGTCGATCCGACCTTAGACCACCCCGAGCCTTCAGGGCGCCGGGGCCAGGGTGGCCGCCAGCCAGTCGGCGCCGTCCTGCAGGGCGCGGTCGGCCAGGGCGCTGATCGAGACCGCCTCCAGAAAGCTGTGCGAGGCGCCCTGATAGACCTCGGCCCGAACCTCGACGCCTGCCGCGGCGAGGCGATCGGCCAGGGCCAGGCTCTGACCTGTCAGGACATCGCAGGACGGGATGGTCAGGAACACCGGCGGCAGGCCGGCCAGATCGGCCCGGGCGGGGGTGGCCAGAGGATTGGTCCGCTCCTGCGGGTCGGTGAGGTAGGCCGCCCAATAGACGTCCATTTCCTCAGGCGTCAGCATATAGCCCTCGCCGCCGAAGCGGGCGCGGTGCTCGGCGTCGATCTCGGTGTCGAAGGCGCCATAGTGGAGCATCAGGGCTTTGAGAATGTGGCCCTCGCCTGCGTCCCGCAGGGCCACGGCGCTGGCCAGGGACATGTTGCCGCCGACGGAGTCGCCGCCCATGGCCAGCCGTGACACATCGCCGGCCTCGCCCACGCCGCCGCCGCCGGCCCAGCGTACGGCGGCCATGCATTGCTCCAGCGCCAGCGGGAACTTGGCTTCCGGCGAGAGGGCGTAGTCGACCCCGACCACCACCGCCCCGGCGCGGGCGGCATATTCGCGCATGAGCCGGTCGTGGGTCTCCAGGCTGAACAGCATCCAGCCGCCCCCATGGACATAGATCAGGATCGGCTTGCCCCGTCCGGGAGAGGGATCGTGGATGCGCAGACGAACCGGCCCGTGGGGCGAGGGGGCGTGCGCCTCGGTCGTGCGGTGCATGGCCGGACCCCCGGCGCGCCACGGCGTCCGCACCTGCTCGGCCACCTGCCGGGCTTCAACCGGCGTGAGCGCGCGCCCCCCCGCATGGCGGGCATGCGCCTCGCCGGTGCGGGCGATGAAATCGCGTACCGCGTCGTCCAGGTCGGCGCCGCCCAGCCCCTGCATCCCGCTCATGATTTTCCTGACGACTGAAGGGGCGCCTGGGCGCCTGAGGGTTGATCACGTCGCCCGTTCGACAGGCGTTTCGGCTCGATAGCAGGGCGCATGGTGGCTCGCCGTCGACCATTGGCCCGCGATCGTCTAGTATGGGCCATATGGAGCGGAGCACACGCGGCGACGACTATCAGCACGTCCCCCGGCCCGTGGCCGTGCTGGTCGACGAGTATCCGCCGCACTTCATGGACCCGCCCCACAGCCATGAGCGGGCGCAGCTGCTCTATGCCAGCGCCGGCGTGATGTCCGTGATGACCGACGACACCAGCTTCACCATCCCGCCGCAGCGCGCGGTGTGGATGCCGGCCGGCGTGCGCCATCAGGCCCTGTGCCGGGGACACGTCTCGTTGCGCACCCTCTATGTGGAGCCCGGCGCCGATGCGCGCCTGCCGGACAGATGCCAGGTGCTGAAGGTCAGCAACCTGCTGCGGGAGCTGATCCTGGAGGCGTCCGACCTGCCGGTGGAATACGCCCTCGATGGACGCGAGGCGCGCATCATGCAGTTGATCCTCGACGAGATCGCGGTGGCGGTCGAGCATCCGGTCCAGGCCCTGCAGGTGCCGATGCCCAAGGACGAGCGGCTGCTGCGGGCCTGTCGCCTGGTCATGGACAGCCCAGGCGATGAGGCCGATCTGGACCATTTCGCCGACCTGTCCGGCATGGGGCGGCGAACCTTCACCCGCGCCTTCCGCCGCGAAACCGGCATCACGTTCAGCGAGTGGCGCCAACAGGTGCGACTGGCCCACGCCTTGTCGCTGCTTTCCCTGGGCGGGGCGGTCACGACGGTGGCTTTCGACGTGGGCTACAACAGCCCCAGCGCCTTCACCGCCATGTTCCAGCGTGCGTTCGGCGTGGCGCCCAGCCACTATTTCGAGGCCGCGATCGATCATTCGCGCGCGGCGGCGTAGACGTCCATAAGGCGCGCCAGGTCCTGCGGACCCTGTTGCTGCAGGGCGGCCATGATGTCGGCGAAGACGTCGTCCCGCTCGTCCTGGCCAAGCTTGAACACCACCCGCCGGGCGCGGATTTCGGCGCGGAAGCCGACAACCCCGCGGGCCAGTCCCTCATATCGCGGGCCCATGTCGTCCGTGCGCCAGGCCGCCGGCCGGCCGTCCTCCATGGCCTCGATCAGGTCGTCCAGGACCGCGCGCGTGGCCTCCGGGCCTTCCTCGAAGACGATATCGCCGGCGAAGGCGGCGCAGGCATAGTTCCAGGTCGGCGCCTGGGTCCGGTCCGCCATCCAGGAGGGCGATACATAGCCGTGCGGCCCCATGAACAGCATCAGAGCCTGAGGATCGGCTCTCAACCGCGCCACCTGGGGATTGGATCTGGCGAAGTGCCCCGCGAGCGCGGTGAGCCGGCCTTCTGCGTCAAGCCGCGGTCGCAGGGGCAGGGGCGTGGCCGAAAAGCCCTGGCCCGCGCTCACCACCCAGGCCAGCGGATGGGCTGTGACCAAGGCCACGATGTCGGCCTCGGACTGGGCGGCGTACTTCTCAGGCGGCTTGTCCATGAGCGCCTCCGTTGACCGAGATCGGCGGCCAGCGATGTTTCCAGGGGGCGGCCGCCTCCAGTTCGAAGGCCAAGGCGAGCAGCAGGTCTTCCTGGCCCCGGTCGGCGGCGAACATCAGCCCCAGCGGCAGGCCAGCTTCGTCCCAGGCCAGCGGCAGAGTCACGGCCGGTGTGCCGGCCATGTTCTGCAGCGGGGTGTAGCCGCACCAGCCGAACATCTTCGCCATCAGCTCATCGGGCGCAGTGTCGGGCGCCATCTCACCGATCAGGGGCGGCGGCGCCGACAAGGTCGGGGTCAGCAGAACGTCGAAGTCCCCGAAGAAGGCGGCCAGTTGGCGGGGCAGGGCGGCGATCTGCGCGTAGGCGGCTTCCAGGTCGACATGGCTGAGGCCCGCGGCGATCTCGCCCAGGGCCCTTGTCCAGGGCTCCAGCGCCACGGCGGGGTCCTGGCCCGCGGCGATGATGGCGTCGACGCAATCGGCGCCGATGTGGCTCCACAGAACCTGTTCGGCCCGCAGGGCGGCGGGGCCCTCGATGGCGGGCCAGGCGGGGCGCACCTCGTGGCCCAGGCGTGCGCAGAGATTGACCGTGTCCTCCAGCGCCCTGGTCAGGCTCTCGTGAGGCTCATCCCCGGCCAGGGTGCGGCTGGCATAGGCGATCTTCAGCCGCCGCCGGCTGGGCCCGGTGACCGCCGCAGCCGAGTCCGGTCTGGCCAGGGCGAAGCCGGCGGCCACGTCGCGGACGCTGCGGGCCATCAGGCTGTCGCCGACCAGCAGATCCTCGATCACATGGCGGCTCCGCACCCGCACCGTGGTCCCGCGCCCCGGCTTCAGGCCCGGCAGACCGCAGGCCGAGGACGGGATGCGGATCGAGCCTGCGCCGTCGCTGCCGTGGGCCAGAGGAACCAGTCCGGCCGCCACCGCGGCCCCGGCCCCGCCGCTGGAGCCCCCGGGGGAGTGGGAAGGCGACCAGGGATTGCGGGTCACGGGGCCGATGAGGGGTTCGGTGACAGGCAGCAGGCCGAACTCCGGCATGGCCGACTTGCCGACGGGAACCAGGCCCGCGGCGTCCAATCGCCGGACATAGGGATAGGCGACCTCGCGCGCGGCGGCGCTCCGGCTGGCCGAGCCCGCCAGGCTCGGCAGGCCTGGATAGTCCAGGGAATCCTTCAGCAGATAGGGGACCCCAGACAGCGGTCCCTCGGGCAGGGGCGCAGCTGCGCGCTGCCGTGCCTGGTCGAAGGCCGGCCAGCTCACCGAGAGAAGCTGGGGATCAAGCGCCTCGATGCGGATGATCGCGGCTTCGGCCAGCTCCGCGGCCGTGGCCTCGCCCCCGGCCACGAGAGCCGCCTGATCGTGGGCGTCCAGGCGCCCGAGGGCGAACGCGTCGCCCCGTCTTACGCTGACCATACCAGGCTCTGCTCGGCGAAGGCCCAGAAGCGGCCCATTTGTCGGAACTGGGATGACAGACCGCCGGCCGCCTGATGGCCGGCCTCCATGTCCGTCAGGAAGAGGATCGGCCCGCCGCCGGTGGCCTGCTCGCGGATCTCGGCGACCCACTTGGCCGGCTCCCAATAGCTGACCCGCGGATCGCGCACGCCTGCGGTGGCCAGGATGGGCGGATAGGCCTGCGGCCGCACGTTCTCATAGGGTGAGATCGAGGCGATGTAGTCATAGGCTTCCGGGTCGGCCAGGGGATCGCCCCAGTCGGGCCGGAAGGCCGGCACCAGCGGGTGGTCGGCGTCGCTCATGGTGTTCAGCATGTCGACGAACGGCACCTGGGCGATCACGCCGCCCCAGAGGTCCGGGCGCATATTGGCCACCGCGCCCATCAGCAGGCCGCCGGCCGACAGGCCATAGGCCACCACGCGCTTGGGCCGGGTATAGCCCTGGTCGATCAGGTGCTCGGCGCAGGCGATGAAGTCGGTGAAGGTGTTGGCCTTCTGGAAGCGGCGCCCGTCGAGGAACCACTGGCGGCCCTTTTCCGAACCGCCCCGCACATGGGCGATGGCGTAGATGAAGCCCTGTTCCACCAGCGCCAGCACAGGCACGGAGAACTTGGCCTCGGTTGAGGCGCCATAGGAGCCATAGGCGAAGAGCAGGAGGGGCGAACGGCCGTCCAACACGGCGCCCTTGCGCATCAGGACTGTGACGGGAATCTGCTCGCCATCGCTGGCCGGGGCGAACAGGCTGCGGACTTCATAGTCCTCAGGATTGTAGCCTGCGCCGATCTGGCGGGCCTTCACCAGGGTCTGCTGGCCGCTCGTCAGATCGTAATCGACCCAGCGCGGCGGCGTGCGCGGCGACTGCCAGCTCAGACGCAGGATGGCCGTGTCATAGGCCTGCTGCGGCTCCAGGGTCACCAGATAGGCGGCTTCATCAAAGGCCACCTGCGCCTCGTCGCCGCCGCCTTGCGGAAGGGCGATGACTTCCAGCCGGCCGTTGCGGCGTTGGCGGCGCACCAGATGGTCGCGCAGCGGCCGGATCTCCAGGATGTGCCGGCCCGGCTCGTGGGCGATCCATTCCCGCCAGTGCGCGCGGCCGGGCTGGTCGAGGGGCGCGGTCATCAGCTTGCCGTCGATCGCGCCGTCGGCGTCGGTCAGGATCACGAGCTGGCCGTTCCACTCCTGGACCTGATAGTGGAGGCCCGGCTGCCGAGGCTCCACCAGGATGGGCTCGGCGGTCGGTTCCGCCGCCGGGATCAGGCGGGCCTCGTCGACGTCAGGACCCAGGATCTGGATGGTGACGAAGGCGCCCGACGCCATCCGCGACAGAGCCATGAACAGGGCCGGATCGCGCTCCTCATAGACCAGTTCGTCGCTGTCGCCGCGGGCCGGGCGGCGGAAGATCTTTGCGGGGCGGCCCAGGGGATCGCGCCAGATCCAGAACACCCACTGCGAGCACGACGAGACCACCAGGCCTTCCCAGCCAAAACCCTCGGCCTGCGGCGTGGCGCGGATCTCGCCGGTGGCCAGGTCGCGGATGCAGATCCGGTGGCGGTCGCCCCCTTCGACATCCTCGGCCCAGACGAACAGGCTGTGGTCGGGGCTGTGGGCCGCCGCCGTGGTGCGGAAATAGGCGTGGCCCGCGGCGCGGGCCTGCTCGTCCAGCAGGATCTGTTCCTCGCCGCCGCCGACCGGGCGACGGGCATGGACGGGATGATCCTCGCCGGGGCGCACATAGGCGTAGTAGGCCCACGGACCATCGGGAACGGGGGGCTGAGACTCGTCGCCTTCGGCCAGGGCCATCATGCGCTGGGCATAGGCGTCCTGCCGGCCTTGCGTCGGCGCCAGCAGGGCGTTGGCGTAGCGGTTCTCCGCCTCCAGGTGGGCGCGGATTTCCGGCGACATCAGGCTGCTGTCGCGGGAGACCTCGGCCCAATTGGGATCACGCAGCCAGGCATAGGGGTCATTCCGAACGCGACCCAGTTGCTCGATCCGCAACGGCCTGCGGGGCGGACGGGGCGGGGCGATGGCGCCCCGGCCTTCCTCAGCCCAGGAAAAGCAGGGCGCCAGGGCCAGGCTCGCCGTCGAAAGCAACAAGGTCCGTCGGTTCATATGCTTAGCTCCGTCTTCGGCCTCAGCCTCAGAGTACGGTCCGAAATTGTCTCCCGGATCGTGCTGGCGACTCCGTGGATTAGCCCATCGCCTCCGCTGAATCCGCGGGGATTCAGCGGAGGAAATCGCTAGAGCGCGTTCCGACAAGTGGGACCCGGTTATCGGGACGAAACACGCTCAAGACCTGGAGTTTAGAGCGACCAGTTCAGGGTCACCCCGAAGGTGCGCGGCCGGATCAGACCCTGGCTGAGACCGTTGGCCTCGGGAAGGGTGCGCGTCACGCCCCGCTCATCGCCCAGGTTCGAACCGAACAGCGTGACCGAGGTGGCCCCCAGGTTCGCCCGCAGGCGGAGATCGATCACGTTGAAGTCCCCCTGGGTGTTGGGGGTGATCCCGGGGACGGCCGAGTTCAGGTCGCTGATCCCCGACGAGACATAACGATGCGACAGGGTGAGGGTCGGATCGTATGCGGCCTCGAACCGATAGGAGGCGGTATTGGTGATCGACCAGTCCGACGAGCCCGGCAGTTGCGAGCCCTCGGGCGCGGTGCCGTACCACAGGATGAAGAGGGGCTCGTCGAGACGGGCCTCCATATAGGTGACGCTCGACTGCAGATCGAACTGCGGGGTCGGGCTGAAGGTGACCGAAGTCTCGAGGCCCTTGATCGTCGCAGCGCCGCCATTGGCCGCATAGTTGAAGTTGTCGAGGGTCAGGAGCCGCAGCTGGATGTCCGACCAGTCCACATAGAAGGCCGTGGCGTCGAGGAGCACCTTGCCGCCAGCCAGGTTCGAGCGGACGCCGATCTCGTAGTTCTTCAGGCTGTCGCTCTCGGAGCCCGCCGGCACCGGGAAGGCGCTGAGGCCCTGGGTGTTGGGTGTGCCGAAGCGGAAGCCCTCGGAGTAGAGGCCATAGACCATCAGGTCTTCGTTGGGCGTGTAGGTCAGGGAGACCTTGGGCGAGAAGCCGTCCTGCTCATCGGAGTCGGTCGGCGAGACGTTCAGGCCGCCCGGGAAGGTCGAGAAGCCCACCTGGCTGGAGGTGGAGTCGGTCTCGGTCTTGAACAGGCGCCCGCCGGCAGTGAGCTTCAGTTCCGGCGTGAAGTTGAAGCTGGCCTCGCCGAACAGGGCCATCTCCTTGGCCTTCAGGTCGGTGAAGAAGGCGTTGAAGATGCGGCCGTCCGGCGCGATCACAGAGCCCGTTCCCGGGCCGAAGAGCGGAGAGGCGTTGAACGCCGCCGTCGCGCCGTCGGCGCCCAGCTGCTCGTAGAGGTTCTTCTCGCTCTCGAAGTACATGGCGCCGACCAGCCACTCGAAGCGGCCTTCGGTGTTGGACGCTAGGCGGACTTCCAGGCTCTCGCCCGTCGATTCGCCGCCGCTTTCGATGAACAGGGGCGAGGTCAGGTTGAGGCCGAGATCGGCGTTATAGGCGGCGCGATAGGGCGTGAAGTCGAAGGCGTAGTCCTGCGACTTCTCCTGATAGGCGCCGATGGCGGTCAGGGTGGCGAAGCCGAAGTCGTGGTCGACCCGCAGGCTGTGCAGGGTGACGTCGGTCTCGTTGGTCTCGGCGAAGGCGCTGGAGCGGGCCAGGTCGCCAAAGGCCGGATTGCGGTAGGGCGCGTCGTCGGCCTCGGTCTTCTGATAGAGGCTCAGCCAGGACACTTCGGTGGCGTCGGTCGGCGTCCAGACCAGGGACAGGCGGCCGCCGCCGATGGTGATGTCGCTGGAGCCGTCCTTGCCGATGCCGACATTGTCGAGATAGCCGGGATCGTTGCGATAGGTGGCCACGGCGCGCAGGGCGAGCTTGTCCTGCACCAGCGGGATGTTGACCATCCCCTTGATCGCCCCGCCGACATCGGCGTTTTTCGTCTGGCTGAGGGTGGTCTCGATGGCCGCGTCATAGGCGCTGGCGTCGGCCTTGCGGGCCACATAGTTGACCGCCCCTCCCATGGAGGCCGAGCCGAACAGCGACCCCTGGGGACCGCGCAGAATTTCCACATGATCGACGTCGAAGGCGTCGATGTCCGGGATCACGATGGTCCAGCCTGGCTCGGTCAGCGGGACTTCATTGATGTAGTAGCCGGTGGTGCCCTGGCCCTGGACGTTGCCGGAATTGGTGGCCACCCCGCGGATGACCACGTGGGAGGTGCCCGGCTGGAACTGGTTGAAGGTCACGCCCGGCGTGCGGGCGATGTAGTCGGCATAGCTCTGGGCGCCGATGGCTTCGAGCTGGGCGCCGCTGACGGCGCTGACCGATCCGGAGATGTCCCGGACGCTGACTTCGCGCTTGGTGGCGGTGACGATGATTTCTTCGAGCAGCGTGCCGCTGGCCTGGGCCGCGGCGGGTCCGGCGATCAGGCTCGCGGCGCCGACCAGCAGCAGGCCGCGGAACGACTTGAGACGTGTCATGACAATCCCCCTTGTTTGGTTGTCCCAACTCGCGCCGGACCTAGATCCGGTCACAGGCAAGGAGGCTATGACGCTCCTGTGACGCTGGCCCTCCGGCCGGGGTCATTTACTAGCGCGTGCGGGCCAGGGGGCGGAGAAGCGACGACCGGCGGACAGGGCCCGCCGGTCGATAGGTCAAGGCGATAAGGGGCGGGTGAGGGCTAGAAGACGTAGCTGACGCCCAGGGTGAAGGTTCGCCCGCTGGTGGTGTAGGAGGTCGGACGCTGGGCCTCCAGATCGGTGTACTGGTCGATGGGCTCGTCGGTGATGTTGATGCCCTCGAACACCAGCTTCAGGGCCGGGCTCACATTGTAGTGGGCGGCGACATCCACATTGTGGGTGTCGTGATAGCCGGAGCCGACATTGCCGTTGCCGCCGATGCCGTCGCGGTAGCCGTCCCGATAGGCGCTGGACACCCGCGCGCCCCACCGCTCGGTCTCATAGTAGAGGGTGGCGTTGGTCGTCCATTTCGAGAGGTTGGCCAGGGACATCTTGTAGACGACGCCATCCACCGTGGCGTCGGTCTCCCCCTCGGCATAGGTCACGTTGCCGATGAAGCCCAGCTTGTCGAAGGGCGCCGGCAGGAAGTCCAGGTCTCGCTGGATGGCGAACTCCGCCCCCTTGATCGTCGCGCCGTCGCCATTCACCGGCCGGCTGAAGGAGTAGATGGTGTTGGCGTCCTGGCCAGGCCCCTGCAGGGAGAGCGGATAGCCGATCGTGCCGTAGGGGACCGAGGCGGTTTCGGCGGTGATGAACGAGTCCATGGACTTATAGAAGACGCCCAGAGCGACATAGCCGCTGGCGCCCATATAGTACTCCACCGACGCCTCGACGGAATCGGCGAGGAACGGCTTCAGATTGGGGTTGCCGGCGTTCACGCTGCCGCCAAAGGGCGTGAAGCTGACCGAGCCCGCCGCCCGCAGGTCGCCCAGGCTCGGACGGCTGATATTGCGGTTGACCCCTAGCCGCGCCACGAGGTCCGGCGTCACATCCACGACGATGTTGGCCGCCGGCAGGAAGCCGTCATAGGAGGTCTCGATCACGGCGGGGACCAGACCGGCATTGGTGTTGACCGAGCCGGCGGAGGTCAGGTCGGTCGAATAGTAGCGAACCCCTGCATTGGCCCGCACCGGGAAGTCGCCAACCACGGTGTCCAGGTCGTACTGCACATAGGCCGAGGTGGTCTTTTCGCTGATCTGGAAGTTGGTGCCCGGCTGGTCGTTGGCCGAGGTCAGGTCGCGGAGCTGTCCGGTGCGGTCATAGGTGGCGTCGACGTCGGCGACCACATAGGGCGCGATGGAGTCATAGGACATGACCTCCAGCACCGGCGCCGGCGGGTTCGGCCGGTTGTACCAGTCCACCCGCTGGAAGCGCTGCCACCCCTCATTGGCGAAATCCTTGTGCTGGACGCCGACCTTCAGGGTCGAGTGGGGGGCGAAGCGCCAGGCGGCGTCCACCATGGCCGTGGTGTATTCGCTGAGGATATAGTCTTCCCGGGCGTCGGCCCGCATCAGGCTCCACTGGCTCGGATCGGTGACGTCAAAGCCATAGGTGTTTGTGGCCGGGCTGCCATTGCGGAAGTCGTAGCTGAAGGCCTTGTTGTTGGCTTGGATGAACACCTTGTCGAAGACAGGGCCTTCGAATTCTGAGCGGGCATGGCCCAGCAGGGCGGTGAAGCTCAGATTGTCCGTGGCCTGGAACGAGGCGTTGTAGACCGCCTGGGTGAAGGTGGTCTCGTCGTTGGAGTGCTTGGCCTCGTTCCGCATGTCGACCCCGCTCCAGTCGGCATAGACGATGCTGTCGCCGCGGATTTCCACCGCATTCAGGCGCTGCGTGCCGGTGACATTGCCGGTCAGGGCGTTGACCCCAGCCGGCGCCAGAGCGAATTCATCGCGTTCGTTGCTCAGCGTGCCGTAGAGCAGGTCGAGGCTCATCTCGATCCGGTCGGTCGGCCGCCATTGCAGGGCGCCGGTCAGGCCCAGCCGCTCGCGATGGGCGAACCAGGTGGAATAGCTCGGCGCCTGGGGCGCTGACAGCCGGTTCATGCCGGTTGCAGTGGACAGGCGCGCGGCGTCGGCGGCCGAGACGCCCGGCCCGATATTGGCGGCGTTGACGTTGATCTTGGTCCAGTTCCAGCTGCGATAGCCGTACTCGTTCACGTCGTTTTCGGAATAGGCGACCGAGAACAGCGCGCCGAACTCGCCGATCGACGAATCCCAGCGGTTGGAGATCAGGCCGACCACGCGGGGCGTCACATCCTCGGTGTTCGAGTTCTTCTGCGCCTTGGCGCCCAGCACGCCGCGGAAGCCTTGATAGTCGAAAGGGCGGGCGGTGGTCAGGCCGACCGTACCGCCGATGCCGCCTTCGTCCTGCTCGGCGGCATAGGACTTCTCGACCGTGACGCGGTTGAACAGCTCGGAGGCGAAGAGGCTGTAGTCGAAGCTGCGGGTGCGGCTGACCGATCCGCGGTTGTCAAAGCCCGACGAGGTGTTGCCGAGCACCTCCATCCCGTTCAACTGGGCGCGGGTGAAGTCAGGCCCCAGGCCCCGCAGGGCGATCTGGCGGCCCTCGCCGGCGTCGCGGGTGATGGCCACGCCGGGCACCCGCTGCAGGGCCTCGGCCAGGTTCAGGTCGGGAAAGGCGGCGATATCGTCAGCGACGATGGAGTCCTGCGCGCCCACCGCCATGCGCTTGATGTCGCGGGCCTGCATCAGGCTGCCGCGAAATCCCATCACCACCAGATCGGCCACGGTGTTGGCCTCGGCCGATGGGCTTATCGGCGTCGCGGCGGCGCCGAGGGCGGGCGCGGCCGAGGTCGAGCGGACCGGCGTAGCGGCAGGGGTCGCGTTCGGCTGGATCAGGACGGCGCCGCCGGAGATCCGGGCGGTGACGCCGGCGCCGGCCGTCAGCCGGCTCAGAGCCTGCTCAGGCGTGAAGCGGCCGTTCACCGGCTGGCTTTTGCGGCCTCGCAGGTCCTCGGGCCGGGCGGCGACCTGCAGGCCGGTGGCGCGGGAGAAGTCGCTGAGCGCCTCGGCCATGGCCTTTGCCGGGATGGCGAACTCCACCTGCGCGGCGTCCGCGGCGCTGGCGACCGTCGGCATGGCGAAGATGGCGGCCGCGGCCAGGGCGAACACCGAGGCGTGGCGGGTCAGTGCTAACTTCATGATCAAGATATCCCCCAGGATTGGACCGTGCTGGCCCGTCCATGGGAGAGATGTCTGGCCGCGCCCGACCCCGACACTTTTTTATGTGAAGTATCGTTGACGGAATTATTGCGGTTCGGAGTCGGAAATCACTATTCGTCCGCCCACCTCTGTAATCCTGACGCCATAGGCGGCGGCCATGACGCTCATCACCTTGTCCGGCTCAGAAATCTGAAAGCGGCCCGAGATGCGCCGTTCGCCTAGCTGGGGGTTAGCCAGGGTGATGGGCCGTTCGGAGAAGCGATCCAGCTTTTCCACCAGTTCGGCCAGGGACGCGTCCGAAGCGTCGAACCAGCCTCCCATCCAGTCGGGCCCGTCCAGGGGGTCGAATGGCGTCGCGACCAGCAGCAGTCCATTGTCGACGCTGGCCCGCTCGCCGCGGCCAAGCTCTTCCGAAGGGCCCCCTCGGGCGCGGAAGCTCACCGCCCCGCGATAGACCGACAGCTCCACCCGTCCTGAGGCCAGCCGATCCACATTGAAGGCCGTGCCCAGAACCTGCACCCGAGCCTCGTCCGTCTGGACCTCGAACGGTCGGCCGTCCTTGTTGACATCGAAAAAGGCCTCGCCCTGGTCCAGGACCACCGTGCGACCCAGGAGCCCTTGGCGGATGTGAACGCGCGCCGCGCCGCTGAGATGGGCGGTGGACCCGTCGGCCAGTTGAAGCCGCCGCATCTCACCCCGACCCGTCTCAAAGGTCTGGAACTGGAAGATCGGGGCGAAAATCACCGCCATCATCGCCGAGGCCAGGGCCAGGCCGACAGGCGCGCCGATCCGCATGAATCCGCGCCACCTGCGGCGGGGACGGGCCGCCACGGCGGCGGCCGCCTCGACCAGGGCCTCGGAACGCCAAAGCGCGGCCAGGTCGGCATAGGCCTCGCGATGGGCGGGGCTCTTGGCCATCCAGGCTTCGAAGTCGGCCAGGGCGCGGGGTTCGGCGGCGCCGACGCGGCTGGACCATTCCACCCAGGCGGCGGCCTCTTGGAGAATATCGGTCGTGGTCGAGGTCAAGACAGCCGGCTCCCGTCCCGGCGGCGCGTTCTGAACGCCTTGTTGAGGTCGATCATGCCGCGGGTGACATGTTTCTCGACCGCCTTGGGGCTGAGCCCCATCTCGCGGGCGATGGCCGCACAGCTCTGTTGCCGGACCCGGCGGCGGATGATGATTTCCCGACGCAGCGGGGGCATGCGCTCCAGGGCGGCGGCCAGGGCGCGAACGGCCTCGCGTCCCTCGACCACCTGGTCGGGCCAGGGCTGAGCGCTGGCGAGGTCGTCGGTCAACTCATCCTCGCCCCGACGACGCTCCCGGCGCAGGTGCTCGTTGACCAGGTTGGCGGCGATGCGGAGCGCCAGGGCGTAGAGGTTGTCGATCGTGTTGGCGCGGCCATAGTCGATCACCCGCAGCAGGGTTTCCTGGGCGATGTCGTCGGCCAGGTCGGCGCGGCCCAGGCGTCGTCGCGCGAACCGGCGCACAACCTCACGAACCGCCTCCCACTGCGCGCGGCTCTCATGCGTATCGTAGGCCACGCGCGAGAACTCCGGCGGCGGATTCGCCGTCTCCATAGAGGGTCTCTGTGAAGGTTCGATGGCGCTGCGGCTAGGCGTTCGGCGTTATCGCTCTATGGTGCCTGATGGCGCAGATGTCGGCGCTGCGGTTACGCGGAAGGTCATCCATGAAACTTCGGGCTCAGGTCTTTGGCATGGCGTTCGCCCTGGCTGTCCTGCCTGGCGCAGCGCGCGCCGATAGTCCCGCCGGGACGTTTTTCGAACGCCTGGGCGCCCTCTGTGGCCAGACCCTCGGGGGCCAGGTGGTGGAAGGGGACGAAACCGATGCGGCCTTCCGCGACGCCGATCTGGTGATGCATGTGGCCAGCTGTTCCGACACCGAAATCCGCGTGCCGTTCCGGGTGGGCGAGGATCGCTCGCGCACCTGGGTGATCACCCGCGTGGGGGAGGACCGTCTGCGGCTCAAGCACGATCACCGGCATGCCGACGGGACCGAGGACGAGCTGTCGCAGTATGGCGGCGATACGGTTGCGGCGGGCACGGCCGAGTTGCAGGCCTTTCCGGCGGACGCCTATTCAATCGAGCTGTTCACGCGGACCGGCCGCAGCGTCTCCAACACCAACGTCTGGTCCTTAGGCCTGACGGAAACGACCTTCACCTATGAACTGGCCCGGCCAAACCGCCTGTTCCGCGTGGCCTTCGACCTGACCAAACCCTTGGCGAGCGACACGCCGGCCCCCTAGTCGCGGGCGCCTTCGAAGACCCGCAGGATCATCGACTGGCTGGCCGTGGCCATCAGCTCGCCGTCCTGGGCGAACAGGTACATGGCGCCGTGGGCGAAGCCGCCGTGGACGCCATGGACCCGGATGTCGGCCAGCACCCAGTCGGTGGGCACAATCCGGCGGTAGCGGATGGTGTTGTCCAGGCTGTTGCCGCCGGCGTTGAGGCCGAGCGCATTGCCCAGGGCGCCGGGGATGAAGTCGGCGATGATGGCCAGGAAGCTTGAATCGATGGGCAGGCCCTCGCGCGAGCGGATCCACAGCAGCAGCCGACCATCCTTGTCCGGCGTTCCCGCCGTGGCGCCGCCATAACGGCCCTGAGCCACGCGCACCTCGATGCGGCTGTGCAGATCATCGCCCCCGCCGCGCCAGTGGTCGGCCGGGATACACTCCTCCGGCGGCGGCGCCTTGGGGGCTTCCAGCCACTGGACCGAATGCTCGCTCTCCCGGGCGCCGAGGGCGGCGTTGACCGTGAAGATCTCCTTGTCGCCCACATGGCCGATGATGCGGGCCTGGCTGTTGTACTTGCCCGAAGCCGGCACCCGCACGTCCAGGTCGACGATGCTGGGCGGCCGGGCATAGGACAGGTATTGCGCCGTCGCCCACACCGCCGGCCGTTCGCAGGTGCGCTCCAGGGCCGCGATCGCCGCCCCCATCCCGACGCCGCCGAACATGAACAGATTGCCCGGCGGGCCGACGCACACCGCCGGGCTCAGCGGCAGGTACCAGCGGTTGGCGTTGTGGGTGGCCTGCAGGTTGAAGAAGAGGGGCTGGCTCATGGGGTCAGGTCGCGGCCTTGCGCATGAGCTCGCGACGTTCCTCAAGCCCCCGGTGGAGCTCGACGAGGACCTTGGCCGCGTGCTCGTTCTGCTGAAGAGCCCGCCAATAGGCCGAGAGCTTGGGGGTTTCAAGCATCGGGTCGGGCGCGCCGGAGGTCGGCGTCACGTTCTCGACCAGGAAGAAGGCCGGCACGCGGGCTCGCTCAGCGCAGGGCGCGGACGTGCAGGGGCACGGCCGTGGTGTGCTTGGAGTCGGCCAGGGTGACGATGGAGCGGACATCCACCACGCCGGGCAGTTTCAGAAGCGTCGAGAAGATGAAGTCCTGGTACCAGCTGAGGTCCGGCGCCAGGACCTTGAGCATGGCGTCCATCTCGCCGAACACGGCGTAGCTCTCGGTGATCTCCGGAATATCCTCGATGGCGCGATTGAAGCGTGCCCGGTCCTCGTCGTTGAGGGCCGTCATCTTGAGCTGGGCGAAGATCTGCATCGTGAAGCCGAGCTTCTGGCGGTCCACCAGCACCACCGTGCCCTTGATGTAGCCCTCTTCGCGCAGCCGCTGGATGCGACGCCAGCAGGGAGACTGCGAGAGGCCGACCTGCTCGGCGAGGTCGGCGGTCGACAGGGAGGCGTCCTGCTGGAGGATTTCCAGGATCTTGGTGTCGATGGCGTCCAGGGTGCTGGGCATAACTATGCTCGCAAGTTTGCTCCCATGCATCGCGGATGCAGGCAGGGCCGGAGTCAAGCTCGACGCCGCCCGGCCTGATCTTATCCTGCCGATCTGTCTGTCCAGCGGCTCTCCGGAACAAATAAGCTGGGCCGACGGGAACCCGGCAGCCTGGTTTCACACTCTTGGTCAACGCAAATTGCGTGGACGCCGTAAGGCGCAAATCGGCGGAGAGGTCTGGTGCTGGGCGCCTTTCGGGCGGACGCCGCATTCTTGAGGGGGTTGGGGCGGGCCTTCGCGGGCGCGCTGATCTTCTCCCTCCCGATGATGATGACCATGGAGATGTGGTGGCTGGGCTTCTACATGAACCCGCTCCGCCTCGCCCTTTTGATCGTGCTGACCCTGCCCGTGCTGGTGGGGCTGTCGCACTTCGGCGGCATGCGGCCCACGGCGCGCCTGCGGGACGACATGGCCGACGCCCTGGTGGTGATGCTGGTGGCCGCGATCGCCTCGACCGTCATTCTGGGAATTTTCGGTATTCTGACCCCGGACATGTCGGCCCGGGAAATCATCGGCAAGGTTGCGGTGCAGACCGTCCCCGGCAGCTTCGGCGCCATGCTGGCCCGCAGCCAGCTGGGCGATGATCCGATCGGGGAAGACGCCGAGGCCCGAGACCCCGACTACTGGGGCGAGCTGTTCCTGATGGGGGCGGGCGCGCTGTTCCTGTCCTTCAACGTCGCCCCGACCGAAGAGATGGTGGCCATCGCCTATAAGATGTCGGCCTGGCAGGGGGTGGCGCTGGCGATCCTGTCGCTCGGCCTGATGCACGCCTTCGTCTATGCGCTGAATTTCCGGGGCGGCTCCCAGCGCCCCGAAGAGACGCCGGCCTGGGTTGTCTTTCTGCGCTTCAGCGTCGTGGGGTACGCCATTGTGCTGTTGGTCAGCCTTTTCGCGCTCTGGATATTCGGTCGTACAGACGGTGGCGGGATGCAGGAGATGATCAGCTCGACCATTGTGCTTGGTTTTCCGGGCGCCATCGGCGCCGCTGCGGCGAGGCTGCTCCTATGACATCCACCGACAGGAATGGTCGCGGCAGGCGCGAAGCCCTCGAAGCGACGTCACCTCTGGAATGGCTGGTCGCGGCCCTGGGCGCCTTGCTCGTGCTCTTCGCCGTCGGCTCCATGGCCTACTTCGCCATGAACCATCCGGAAGGACCGCCCCAGGTGAGCCTTGAGGTCACCGAGATCAGATCCAGCGGCGAAGGCTATCTGGTGAGCTTCGAGGCGAAGAATACGGGGCGCAGCACGGCGGCTGGGATCGTGGTCACTGGCACGCTGACCAGCGGCGGTGAGCCCATCGAAGAGAGCGAGGTCACCCTCGACTACCTGCCGCAGGATTCGGAGCGCCGCGGCGGCCTGTTCTTCCGGGAGGACCCCGCGGCTCATGACCTGGACCTTCGCGCTCAGGGCTATTCCAAACCCTGAGCCCCAAGGGCCACGGGAGCCGCGTCAGGACCGCAGCCTGAGCCGCCCCAGATAGTCGGTCTCCAGCTCCGCCATCAGCCGCTCGCCGATCGCCCTGTCGATGGCGGCGGCCAGATCGACGCCGGTGCGGGCGAACCCCAGGGCGCGGGCGGTCTCGGTGACAAGTTCCGCCATCTCGAGGGCCTGGTTCTCTGTAAGGACCAGGCGCGCCGCGGCCGCTATCTCGGTCGGGGCGATCATGGACGCCTTGCGGACCTGGTCGGAGGCGCTAAGGGCGGAACGGTCCCGTGGCGCAGGCGGGGTCTCGCCCGCCGCCGACCAGAAGCCATCGTCAACGCACAGGCGGCCCTGGGCCTGTCCGGCGATCAAGCCGCGCTTGACCGATTGCTGGGCGCGGCTGCCCGCCCTTTGCAGGCCACAGGCTGAGGCGAGGCGGCGGGCGACCTCGTCCTCGTGGATCGGCTGTTCCACCTGGACGATCTGGGCGACCAGGTCCGTCAGGCGCGGTTCGGGCAGAGTGTGGGGTTCGTCGCCAGGCTCCACCTCCAGGGCGGCGAAGATGTAGGGCGCAGGTCGGTTGAGCCGCGGGGGCGCCCAGTCCGGCTCAAGATCTGGCTCGAGGTCCGGCTTGAGGTCCAATTCGACGGTGGCCGCGTCCGGCTCCGTCACCGGCCCATCGTCCAGGGGCTCGTACATATGATCGGCGTTCGGCAAGGGCCGGCCCGCAAGCGCCGCCTCGATGGCGAGCCGCAGCTTTTCGACCTCGCGCTCGCGGCGATAGAACCAGTCGGTCGACCAGATGCGATGGATCTTCCAGCCGCGGCTTTCGAGGATCTGTTGGCGCAGGCGGTCGCGGTCCCGGGCGTAGCGGGAGCTGTGATAGGCCGCGCCGTCGCACTCCACCCCGAGGATATAGCGGTCGGGATTGGCCGGATCGATGACGCCGAGATCAATGAAGAACCCGGCCATGCCGACCTGAGGGTGGCAGGTGAAGCCCAGCGCCTGGATCGCATGGCTGACGGCCTCTTCGAAGTCGCTGTCGAAGGATCGGCCGGTGGGGGCGTTGATGTCGGAATAGCCGTCCTTGGCGAGCTTCAGGAACTCTCGCAGGGCGCTGACGCCGGGCTTGCCGCCAGCCTCCAGGCGGATGTCCTCGGCCACCAGCGACGAGAAGACCTCGCAGCGCTTGCGCGCCCGGGTGATCAGGACGTTCAGCCGCCGCTCGCCGCCCTCTCGCCCGACCGGGCCGAAGTTCTGGGTGAGCTTGCCGTCCCGGTCGCGGCCATAGCCGACCGAGATGAAGATGACGTCCCGTTCGTCGCCCTGGATGTTCTCCAGGTTCTTGACGAACAGGGGCTCGCGGCCCTCACCGCCCTTCATCAGGGCCTCAAGCTCGGGATGCTTGCGGGCCAGATCATCGATCCGGTCGCGCACGGCGTCCCGCTGGGCGACCGAGAAGGTCCCGACCCCCAGCGACAGGTTCGGCCGCTCGCGGGCGTGGCGCAGGGCGGCCTGGGCGACGGCCTCGGCCTCGATCTCGTTGCGCGCCGTGCGGCCGCGCTCATAGCCGCCCGAGGCCACGGGATGGAACATCAGGCCGGTTTCGCCATCGTGGGCGCGGGCCACCACCGAGGGCGGCAGCATCAGCTGGTTCTTGTAGAAGTTCCGATTTGAGGTGGCGATCAGGGCCGGATGTTCGCTGCGATAGTGCCAGCGCAGCATCCGCTCGGGAAAGCGGGAACAGAGATTGAGGATGCTCTCCACGTCCTTGACCGCCGCCTTCCGCACGCGGGAATCGGGCGCGGTTTCGTCGCCTTCCTCGTCGTCGTCGTCAGGCCCGTCGTCATTGACCATGCGGTTGAAGAAGTTGGTCGGCGGCAGTTGCCGATCATCGCCCACCACCACGACCTGACGGCACCTGGCGATGGCGCCCAGCGCATCTTCGGGCCGCACCTGGCTGGCCTCATCGATCACCAGCAGATCGAACTGCAGGGCGCCTGGCCGCAGGTACTGGGCGATGGACAGGGGACTCATCAGGAAGACCGGGGTGAACCGCTGGATCGCCTCGCCCGCACGCTCCATCAGCTTGCGCACCGGCATCAGGCGCCGGGACTTGTTCATCTCATCTTTCAGCACGCCCACGGCGCCGGCCGACCCCGTCGGCTGACGGTCGAGATGGGCCCGGGCGACCTCGTCGGCGGCGCAGCGGATGCGATCACGGTCGGCCTGGCGAAACCGCCGGACCAGCTGGTCGAGCTCGTCCCCCTGGATCTGGCCTAGCTCCGGGTCGCGAACGCGCAGGGCGTTCCACATGGCCTCGAAGGCGGCCAGCATCAAGACGGGCTCGACCTCGGTCGGGGGGATGTCGCCTTCGAAAATCTGGCGGGCGAAGGGCTCGCCGCCGATCCCAGCCAGCCAGGCCAGATCCTCGCGGATCGGCGGCCACTGGACGATGTCGGCCAGACGCTGGTTCCAGGCGCCCACGACGTTGGCGAGTTCGGAGGCCGACAGGTCGTGATGTGACCGGCCATCGAAGGCGACCGCCTGGTCCAGTTGCAGCCGCGCCGCCAAGGTTTCGAAGTTCGTGGTGGCGTCCTGCCTGGCCGCCTCGAGCGCGCCGGCCAGGGCCGCGGCGTCGGGGGCGAAGGCCAGCGCGTGGACCGACACCAGATCGATCTGAGGCCTGTAGGTCGAGGCCGCCTTCAGCCAGGCGGCCAGCTCGGCGGCGAACCGCCAATCGGTGGCCTCGCCCTTCCAGTGCGCGCCCAGCCAGGACCTTAGCCGCGACTCGGCCTCGGCCACCGTCTTCGCCAGCCCCTGGCCCTCCATGAGCGCGTCGAGGGCGGCCATCCTGGCGGCGTGCTTTGGAAGCTTGCCCACCCAGACGCCGCGCAGATCGGCGACGGCCTCGCGATAGCGGCTCGAGAACAGGCGAAGCAGGGATGTCCCCTGGCCGGCGAGGATCCGCCGTTGGGCCGACCAGTCGTCGCGCCAGGCCTCGGGTCGGATCAGAGGTTCGAGCTGCCCGCGTATGGCCAGCAACCGCGCGCCGGCCGCGGCGGTCTTGGCCAGATCGTCAGCCAGGTCCAGGGCCTGCGGATGAGCGAGAATTTCATCGGCCTGGGCGGGTCGCCCCGCCAGATGGCGCAGGGCTGCGACCCAGACGGTGGTCTCCCCCAGGGTCGGGCTCGCATCGGCCGCCAGGCGCTGCGTGACCTCAGCGTTGGTCCCCGCCAGGGTCTCCAGCCGGCTGAGGGATTCCGCCATCGGGGCTGCGAGGCGTTCCTGCTCCAGCATGTCCGGCGCAGGGATGCCCACGCCCCGCCAGGGGTGCGAGGCCGGGACGCCAGCGCTGGCCAGGCGTTCACCCAGGCGCTCGGCGCGGATGCGGGCGCCTTCGATGGCGGCTTCGTCCCAGCTCGCCGCCTGGGGAAGCTCGAACTGTGGCGCGCGGGCCCTGCCGTCGTTCAGCAGGCTCATACGGCCGATCAGGTCGAAGGCCGACAGGCCGTTGTCGCCCGCCCGGTGCAGACGGTCTGAATGGCCCCGCAGCCGCTTCTGAGTCTCATCGAGCGTCCTCAGGCTGGCCGGCGGCCAGGCCGGGGGCGCGGCGGCGTCGCGGGCCTGGCGCAGTTGTTCCAGCACCTGGGTCTTGGCCGCCTTGCGGCTGTGCAGCTCCAGGCAGATGGTGGCCAGCTTGCGGTCCACCAGCCGCTGATGGACCACGTCCAGAGCGGCCATCTTCTCGGCCACGAACAGCACGCTGCGGCCCCGCTGGACGGCGCCGGCGATGATGTTGGTGATGGTCTGCGACTTGCCCGTGCCCGGCGGCCCCTGGATCACCAGGTTCTTGCCGGCCATCACCTCCTGGATGGCGATGGCCTGGGAACTGTCGGCGTCGGTGATATGGATCAGTTCGGCCAGGGGAAAGGCTTCGTCGATGCGCCCGTCGTCGCCGATTACTGGCGTGTCCTCCAGCGGCTCGTCGTCCCGCAACAGGATGTGGCTCAACAGCGGATGGCCGGTCAGCATCTCAGGCTTCGGCCAGTTGGCGGGGTCGAGGTCCCGCCACAGCAGGAACTTGGCGAAGGAGAAGAAGCCCAGCAGGATTTCGTCGGTCCGCACGCTCCAGCCCGGCCGCGGGCCGATGGCGGCCGCAACCTGGGCGCAATAGTCCGACGGCGACCAGTCCTCGCCCTCGGGCAGGTCGGGGAGGGCGATGCCGAAGTTTTCCTTCAGCCAGGCCTGCAGGCTGACATTGGCGATCAGGTCGTCAGGCCGGATCTCCAGCTTGAAGCGATCCTTCGCCCCGTCCCGGGCCAGGTCCACCGGCAAGAGGATCAGGGGCGCATAGCGTGGCGTGTCCGACTGGCGCGCTTCACGCCATTCCAGGAAGCCCAGCGCCAGGAACAGCACATTGACGCCCTGTTCCTCCTCCAGGGTCTGGCCTTCGTAATAGAGGCTGAGCAGGCGTTTCTGCAGGCCATCGACCGTCAGCTGGGTCGGCAGGCGGGTGTCGCGTCCACGGCCCTGGGCTGCGTCGAACTCAAGCTGGTCATCTGCAGGGGGCGGCGTCCTGGCGGCAGGCTCGACCGCCTCGGTGGCGTCTGGCTCGGCGGCTCCCGTGGCTGCGAAGCTCATCAGCTTGCCGGCGAACAGCGTGCGGAACACCTCGTCCGACCGTCGCCCGAACACCCGCACCTGGCGGGCCTTGCTGGAGCCCAGCGGCGTATTGATCAGCTTGTTGCGAAGGGACCTGTCGAGCAGTTTGTCCCGCGCCGTTTCCAGCGCCGATATCAGGGTCTTGCGCCGCTCGTCCTCGCCTGGGCCCGGCGTCAAACTTGGCGTTGCGTCATCCGTCCGCACCGTCGCAGCTTCGTCGGCCACAGCGTTCTCGTCCCATCCCCCACGGTCTGGCGACTATGGCGCGTGGGCCGGGGCGCAGGCAACTGTCACGAGACCTCAGCCGCAGGCGGAGGTTTCGCCGTTGTCCAGATCGACGCGGAAGCAGTGCTCATGCCCGCTCTCCATGTCCTGCACCACCAGGCTGACTTCTCCGTCGGCGTCATCGGGCAGATGCATGTCTTCCACATAGGCCAGGGCGGCGGCTTCGAAGCTGCACTCGGTCAAGCGGCGGGCGGCCTGACGATCGGCCTGGGCCAGGTGGACACAGTATTCACGCTCAAGGTTTGGGTTCGGCATAGGACCTCCGGCAGAGGAAACGCACGGTCGCGAAATTGGATTCGAGATCTAGCAAACCCTGAGTCGGCCGGTTTGCAGACGCCGCATGGTTTGGAACCCATTGCTCGGCTTTGTGTTGGCTTGGCAGGATTTAATGAGGGAGCTCAACATGAAACCCTATCTGATCGTTTCGGCCTGCGCCGCGGCCCTGGTCGGCCTTGCAGCCTGCGGAAACAATGACGGAACCACCGAAGTCGGCCAATCCGAACCCGTAAACGCCGCGCAGGACGCCACCTCCGCCGCCGTCGGCCAGACCTCGGCGGCGACTCTCGGCGCCCATACCCTGGGCGGCTATGTCATGAACGCCGCCGTCGGCGACATGTACGAGATCGAGGCCGGCCGCATGGCTCAGGAAAAGGGCCAGAGCGCCGAAACCAAGGCCCTGGGCGAGATGCTGGTCAATGACCACACCGCCAGCTCCACCCGTCTGGCTGAACTGGCCCGCGCGGCTGGCGAAACCCCGCCGACCGAGATGGACGAACGTCGCAAGGGTCTGATCGACAATCTGCGGGCCGCCAATGGCGCCGACTTCGACAAGGTCTTCGCCGAGCAGCAGGTCGCCGCCCACCGGGAGGCGCTGACCCTGCATGAAGGCTATGCCGAGAATGGCGACAACGCCCAGCTCACGGCGTTTGCGGCCGAAGCCGTGCCCAAGCTGCGCGCCCATCTGGAACGCGCCGAGGCTCTTGAAGCCGCCGCACGGTAATCCAGGGACCTGAAGCTGAAGACGAGCCGGCGCTGTACCGCAGCGCCGGCTCTTTTTCTGCCTGCCGTCAGACGAAGAGAAAATCGCTGGCCGACAGGGCGTTCAGCTGGACATCGGCCAGCACGATGATCTGGTCGGGCAAGGTGATGAGCACCCCGCCATCGCCCTGGGTAGCCCGCCCGAGCAGAGCGTCGAAGTCCGCGACCAGCGCGCGGGCCAGGATCAGCCGGTCGCCGTCGCCCCCCTGGAAATCGGTCACCGTGTCGCGCCCCTGGCCGCCCACGAAGTTGAAGTGGTCGGCGCCGCCGCCGCCCGTCAGGACGTCATCCCCCAGATCGCCCGACAGCCAATCGTCATCGGCGCCGCCGATGAGCCGGTCGTCGCCTTGGCCGCCGTGCAGGGTGTCGCGACCCAGATCGCCGAACAGGATGTCGTCACCCTGGTTCCCATGGGCGAAATCGTCGCCCTGGCCGCCGTGCAGGGTGTCCTGGCCTTCGCCGCCGGCCACCGTGTCGGCGCCGGCGTTGCCCTGCAGCAGATCATGCCCAGCTCCGCCCGCGGCGAAGTCCTGCCCGTCGCCGCCGAACAGCACGTCGTCGCCGCTGTCGCCATACAGGCGGTCGTCGCCCGCATCGCCGAAGAGGAGGTCGTGGTCGTCGCCGCCCCACAGCTGATCGTTCTGTTGTCCCCCCATCATTGTGTCATCGCCGCCATAGCCATACAGGGCGTCATCGCCCTGGTTGCCATGGATCCAATTGGCGCCACTGGATCCCACCACGATGTCGTTGCCCAGCCCCGCCGACAGCGGCTCTGATCCGGCGCTTAGCAGGTCGGGTCCGTCCGAAGGCGTCGCAGGCGGCGGCGGGGTAGGCGGGGATGCGACCTTCAGGATGACCGCGCCGTCGCCATCCAGGGCCAGCTCGTAGCCCGACAGGGTGAAGGTCCCGAGGTCGATCGTCATCGCGGCGGTCGCGCCGGCCCCGTCCGGATCAATGGTCAAGATCGCGGCCGCGAGGCTGTAGGTCACCGCGGCGGGAACCGCCCCTGTGGCCAGGATCCGGTCGCCCGCCTGGAAGTCGGTCACATGATCGCCGTTCGTGACCAGGAAGGTGTCGGCGCCCGCGCCGCCGCTCAGCGTGTCGGCGCCGCCCCCGCCCTCGAGGCGATCGTCGCCGTCGCCCCCGGCCAGCTGGTCGTCGCCGGAGCCGCCGGCCAGGGTGTCTGCCCCCGCGCCGCCGTCCAGCGTGTCCGCACCCGCCCCGCCGCTCAAGGCGTTGGCGACCTTGTTACCCATCAGAGAGTCGTTTCCCGAGCCGCCGTTGGCGTTCTCGATCAGGCTGCGCAGGTCGTTGTCGTAGAGCTCGGGGTTGCGGATATTGGCGTCCGCATAGACGGGAGCGGTATTGTCCAGCAGCGCATATTGACCGCCCAGATCGCTCCAGGCGCCGGGCCGGAGGTCGATCGCCAGGTTCGTCGTATAGCCGGCGAAGTTGTAGGTGTCGTTGCCGTCGCCATCCCAATAGGCGCCGAGGATCACTTGGGCGGTCGGATCGAAGGTGTAGGTCGTGCCGCCGGCGTTATGGGTCCAATTCGGCCCATACAGATATTGGATGGCGGCGATGTCGAAGACCATCGGACCGGCCGGATAAGAGCCCGCCTCGATGCCATAGGCTTCGATCGGCCCGCCCAGATAGCTGCGATAGCTCATCACCGAATTGGGGACGCCATCGGTCGCCGCATTCGCCACCGGGAAGCCGGTCGTGGAGTCGTGCGGATGTTTCAGGCCCAGCGCGTGCCCGATTTCGTGGAGAATGGTGAAGTTGGCGTAGGATCCCAGGGGCCATGCGCCCGAGGTGAAGGCGGCCCCGAACTGGACATCGCCGCTCTCCGGCGTGTCGCCCGGAAAGCCGACGACCCGCATCGTCAGGTTGCCGCCGTCGTCATAGAAATAGAATCGCAGATCCGCGTCGGCGTCGTTGGCGGCCTCGGTGAAGGTCAGGCCGGTGACCCTTGCCCACTGAACCAGCGCCTGTTCCACCGACGACTGCTGGCTAGCGTTCAGGGCGGTGAAATAGGCAGGGTCGAGCGGATTGGCATAGTCCGCCAGGTCCGTGACCGCGTCGGGAAAACTGAAGGTGAGGTTGGGGCTGGACCACTTGGTCCCGTAAAGCAGGCTGTCGATGGCGCTCACGCCGCTCGCAACCACCGTCGTACTGGCGGGCACTTCAACACTCCGAGACGCTGTGGGCTCGCCGCTCCCACAGCCCCGCCCAACTCAACTAGAACGGGCGGTAGCGTGGTGGGCGGTATTGCATGGGTCAACCGCCGAGCCTGACCCCCGGGCGCCCATTTCGACCTCAGCCCGCCTGTGCTGTTCCAGAGGCCTCACTCCAGGCCGAGCCGGCCATGAAGTTCCTCCGGCGCCTCGATCCCGCGCATCCACTTGATCGACTTAACAGACCAGCTGGGGTCGCTCTCTTTCAGGAGTTTCAGGACTCCCGGCAGATGGGCGGCGCCGTAGTTGACGTAGATGTGCTCGCGCGGGTCCGACAGAATGCGGTCCACCAGGGCGCGATTGCGAAAATCGAGCACGATCGGGTCCAGGTCGCCAGGCGGCTTGTCAGGGCTCGGCGTCAGGGTCAGCGTCATGAACCCGCGGCAGATGACGCCGCCAAGGCTGTGATGCCTGGGATCGCCATCCTGGGACCACCTGAGAAAGCGGGCCAGGACATCGGCGCTGTCGGCCTGATCCTCAGCCTCGGCCGCCGCTTTCGCCGCATTGGCGGCAAAGTCCCGATCCACCTCGATCAGCCGATCGTATTCCTGCTTCATCTCCAGGGTCGTGACGTCGGCGGCGACATGGCGGTCCGGATGTTCCCTGATCTCCGGCCCGAGCAGTTTGAAATAGTCACCCTGGAAGGCGAGGCCGCAGACCTCACCCAGGCTCTTGTACTCCTCGGTGAGGTCGCCGCCATGAGCCAGGGTCTGGGAGAACCAGGCGTCACCGGCAGGATCGGGCCGCACGCCCTCATAATAGACCACGTAACCATCCGCCAACGCCTGCTCCAGGTCGTAGACGACGGCCTTGTAGAACGAGTCCGATCCGACGTGGGTCATCCCCTGGAAAATGATCGTGCGTTGTTCGTTGGAGAGCGTCGCCTGTGGCGCCGCCAGGGGGCGGCTCGCGACCACCGCGGCGAGATAGTAGACCGGCGAGGCCGCCAGGATGCTGAGCACGAACAGGAGGGCGAGGGCGGCCGGAAGCCACCGCGAAACAAACGATCCAGGGCTGTGGCGGCGGAAAGCCAGCCCGATGATCGCGGCGATGCCCGCAGCCAGCAGGGCTGCGGCCGCAGCGATCGCCACCACGATCCACGCGCTCAGGCCCAAGAGCACCGGCAAGGCGAGGGCGAATCCGATCGCCAGCAGAAACCAGCCGATCGTGGACGCGCGCTGTCCCATCGAAAGCCCGTGCTTTTCCATAGGCGTCACCGAGAGTCTGGGCCGGCGCACGCGATCATCCAGCGCCGCGCTAGCGGGCTTGTCCTTAGAACATGCGATCTCCGTCCAGCGGCGTGCACGATCCGCTGAACTGGGTCAGGCCATCGAGAGATATCCGACCCGCCCGCCGGTCGATGGTGATCTTGGGACGGTTGGCGCCATTGAAGGTGAAGCTCCCGTTGATGACGTCCCGCGAGATCGAGAGATTGGCGATGTCATACCAGCCCCCGTCGCTGCTGGAGTGGATGAGCGGGATCATGTTCTTGGCGGGGCGTATCCGGCCCCTGGCGCCGTCGATCTCGATGGTGACCGAGGTGTCGTACTCCTCGTTGGTCAGCTCATAGCCAGTCTGCGCCACATACTTGTTCTTGTCTGAATCCCACGTGTAGCCCGACTTCATCTGGGTTCCAGTACGATGACCCTCGCCGTAGCAGATCAGCGCGATGTGCTCCTGGTAGCCGCCGCGGTCATAGGAGTCCCCGTAGCCGAACTCGGGCGGCCGAAAGGCGGAGCCGCCGCCGCCGCCCCCGCCGCGCTGGCAGTCGGCGGCCGGCGTCGAAACGATGGAGTCATAGCGCCCTTCCGCCGTGGCGACGGACAGGCAGACCCCGCGACGCTCGTTCCACCAGTAGGTCCACTGGCGGTCGTCCCCGGTCTGACCGCCGGTCTGGACATAGCCCCGCGCCGCCAGTTCCGACTCGCCGCTGGCGCCTCTGACCCCGACCAGATCGCGGACGTCGGACGGCGTGACCTGGGCCGCGGCCGGAAGGGCCGCAATCGCCCCGACACCGAGGGCCAGGAGGGTAAGAATGGGGTGGCGCGCTAATGACTTCCTGCCCATCGTTCCTCTCCGTGATGGCTGGATCCGGCAGAAAGCTTGTGTCCAAGATCGCGGGAATGCAACGTTTAGTTGTCGTCTTCTCCATGCGCGGGAGATGCGGTCCGCCGGTGGAATGGGGTCTGGATGAGCGTAAGGATCGTCCTTTGCGCGAGCCTCGCGCTCGCCGCGGCGCCCGAGATGACGAAGGCGCAGGCCGCCACCACGATGCGCCGGCGGCGTGCGCTGCAGGCGCCGTAAGGCTCGACGACGCCCGAAAGCGATCCACAATTCAGCGTTTCTGGGGAGTTTCCCGGCGAGCAACTCGGGCCAGATCGCCTAAGTGCTTGAAAGGAATGGTGGATGCGACAGGGATTGAACCTGTGACCCCCTCGGTGTGAACGAGGTGCTCTCCCGCTGAGCTACGCATCCATCGGAAGGGATGCGCCTATAGCGTCTCGTTTGGCCGGGGGCAAGCCGGCAGTAGCTGCAAACAGGCGGCGGGCAGATCGGCGTAGTGGCCGATCAGGATATCGGCCCCCAGCTCGGCCACCGGGACCTCGGTATAGCCGAAGCTGACCAGGATGAGGGGCACGCCGGCGGCTTTTGCCGCGCCGGCGTCAGGGGCGGCGTCGCCGATCATGATGGCGTGGTCTGGGCGGCCGCCAGCCCGGGCGATGGCGGTTTCCAGGTGGCGGCGGTCGGGCTTCTGGGCCGGGGCGGCGTCGGCGCCGACGATGGCCTCAAACAGGTATGACAGGTTCAGCGCGTCCAGCAGGTTGGTGGAGAGGTCGGTGCGCTTGTTGGTGCAGACCACCAGGCGGGCGCCGGCGCCGCGCAGGGCTTCAAGCGTCTCGACCATGCCGGGGAAGGGGCGGCTTTCGTCGGCGATATGGGCGTTGTAGCGGGCGATGAAGCGCTCGAAGAGGCCGCCCATGGCGTCGTCCGAAATCGGCGCGCCGGCCTCGGTGAATCCCCGCTGCAACAGCCAGCGGGCGCCCTTGCCGATGAAGGGCCGCGCCTCGGCCAGGGGCAGGGGGGCGTGGCCCTCCTCCTGCAGGATGACGTTCAGCGTACCGACGAGATCAGGGGCCGTGTCCACCAGGGTGCCGTCGAGATCGAAGGCCAGGGTCGCGCCGGCCAGGGCCGAGAGGTCGAGGGGGGCGGCCATGGCGATACGTGTCCTTTCGTCGAAACCTGTCGCCGTTTCGGCTAAACGCCCCATGATTGCAACGCCGTCGACTCGGGAAGGACCTCGCCCATGACCCCCAGCGCCCAACCTCGCGCCGCCGTCATCCTGGCTGCTGGCCAGGGCACGCGCATGAAGTCGCCGATCCCGAAGGTGCTGCACAAGGTCGGTGGCCGCACCATGCTTGACCGGGCCATCGACGCGGTGCAGGCGGCCGGCTGCGAGCGGGTGGTGGTGGTGGTGGGCGCCCACAGCCCCGCGGTGCGCCAGGCCGTCGTCGCGCGGCTGGGGGAGGCCGCGGCGGTCGTCCAGGACCCACCGCTGGGCACCGGCCATGCGGTGCTGGCCGCGCGGCCGGTGCTACAGGACTTTGCGGGCGACCTGCTGGTGACCAATGCCGACTGCCCGCTGCTGGAAGGCAAGGACCTGGAGCCTCTGTTTGCGCTGCGCGAGCAGGGGGCGCAGATCGCGCTGCTGGGCTTCGAGCCCACGGACCCGGCGCTTTACGGCCGGCTCATCCGCGGCGCCGATGGCCATGTCATCCGGATCGTCGAGGCCCGCGACGCCACCGAGGAAGAGCGCCATGTGCGGGCCTGCTATTCCGGCATGATGGCGGGCGACGCCTGCAGCCTGTTCAACTGGCTGGACAAGGTGGGCAATGACAACGCCAAGGGGGAATACTACCTGACGTCGGTCGTGGCCGTGGCCGTGGGCGAAGAGGCCAATGTCCGGGCCGCCTTCGCGCCGGAGAGCGCGGTGATGGGCGCCGATTCTCAGGCCCAGCTGACCGCGGCGGAAGCCATTTTCCAGCAGCGGCGGCGCCATCACTTCCTGAACGAAGGCGTCGCCATGCCGGCGCCGGACACTGTGCACTTCTCCTGGGACACCGAGATCGCGCCCGGCGCGACCGTCGAACAGTTCGTGGTCTTTGCGCCCGGGGTGAAGGTGGCGGCCGGCGCGGTGATCCGGGCCTTCAGTCATCTGGAAGGGGCCGCTGTGGCGGAGGGCGCCCTGGTCGGACCCTATGCCCGCCTGCGTCCCGGTGCGCAGATCGGTCCCGACGCCCATATCGGCAACTTCGTCGAGGTGAAGAAGGTCGCGGTCGGCGCCGGCGCCAAGGCCAACCACCTGGCCTATCTGGGGGACGGCACCGTGGGGGCCGGCGCCAATATCGGGGCCGGAACCATCTTCTGTAACTACGACGGCTTCGACAAGTTCGAGACCCATGTGGGGGAGGGCGCCTTCATCGGCTCCAACTCGGCCCTGGTGGCGCCGGTGCGGATCGGGGCCGGCGCCTATACGGGCTCAGGCTCGGTGATCACCCAGGATGTGGCGCCCGACGCCCTGGCCCTGGAGCGCTCGGCGCAGGTGGAAAAGACTGGCTGGGCGCAGCGGTTTCGCGCTGGCAAACGCGCCTGGACAGCCAAGCCCTGAAGCCGTGAGGCGTTCGGCCGTGGCCTTGCCGCGCCCAGGCGCCTAGAAGAAGACAGAGGAGCCGCTTGCCTGCCGGCGGCGAACTACGGGATCAAGATGGACGCAGACGCGCAGAAGAAGGCGGCCGGCGAGGCCGCCGCCGCCCTGGTGGAGACCGGCATGGTCGTGGGCCTGGGCACGGGCTCGACCGCGGCCTGGTTTGTCAAGGCCCTGGCGGCCCGTAAGCTCGACGTGACCTGCGTCGCCACCTCGGTCGCCACCGCCGACCTGGCCCAGGGGCTGGGCATGACGCTTTCCGAGCTTGGCCCGGTGAAATCCATCGACCTCACCGTTGACGGCGCCGACGAGATCGGACCCGCCCTGTCGCTGATCAAGGGCGGCGGCGCGGCCCTGTTGCGGGAGAAGCTGGTCTGGGAGGCCTCGCGCCGTTGCGTGGTCATCGCCGACGCCGCCAAGCGCGTGCCGGTGCTGGGAAAGTTTCCCCTGCCGATCGAGGTGGTGGCCTTCGCCCATGAGACGACGGCCCTGCGGATCTGCGACGCGTTGTCGGAGTGCGATCTCGGCGTCGCCCCGCGTCTGCGGATGAAAGACGGCGCCCCCGTGCGAACCGACGGCGGAAACCTCATCTATGACGCAGCCTGCGGACGGATCGAGGATCCCGCGGCGCTGGCCGATGCGCTGAAGAGCGTCACCGGCGTGGTCGATCATGGCCTGTTCCTCGACCTGGCCGACATGGCCCTGGTGGGGACGCCCGATGGCGTCGTCACCATCGAACCGTAAGGAGCGTCACCTCCGTGACCCAGTACGACTACGATCTGTTCGTCATCGGCGCCGGCTCGGGCGGGGTGCGCGCTGCGCGCCTGGCCGCCCTCAGCGGCGCCCGCGTCGCCGTGGCCGAAGAACACCGCGTCGGCGGCACCTGCGTCATCCGCGGCTGCGTGCCCAAGAAGTTCATGGTCTACGCCTCAGAGTTCGCCAGCCACTTCAAGCTGGCCAAGGCCTATGGCTGGACCGTCGGCGAAACCAGCTTCGACTGGCCGACCTTCCTGGCCGAAAAGGACAAGGAAATCGCCCGCCTGTCGGGGATTTATGTCACCAACCTGCAGAACGCCGGCGCCGAACTCGCCCATGCCAAGGCCCGTCTGATCGACGCCCACACCATCGAACTGGTGGGCAAGGACAAGACCGTCACCGCCGACAAGATCCTGATCGCCACCGGCGGCCGGCCCTGGGTCCCGCAGGACATGCCGGGGATCGAGCATGTGCTCACCTCCGACGAGGCCTTCCAGCTTGAGGAGCTGCCCAAGCGGATCGTGATCGCCGGGGGCGGTTACATCGCCGTGGAGTTCGCCTGCATCTTCAAGGGTCTGGGCGTGGATGTGACCCTGGTGCATCGGGGGCCGAACATCCTGCGTGGCTTCGATGACCATGTCCGCGCGCACCTGGCCGAAGAGCTGGAAAAGAAGGGGATCGACGTCCTCCTGGGCTGCCAGCATGAGCGGGTCGAAAAGACCGAGTCCGGGCTGATCAGCCATATGTCGAGCGGCGCGACGCTTGAGTCCAACCAGGTGCTCTTCGCCCTGGGCCGCGCGCCCTATGTGGAGGGGCTCGGTCTGGAGAACGCCGGCGTGGCGCTGAAGGACGGCGCGGTCATCGTCGATGAGTATTCGAAGACCAATGTGGACAACATCTGGGCGGTCGGCGACGTCACCGACCGGCTCAACCTGACCCCGGTGGCGATCCGCGAAGGGGCGGCCTTCGCCCAGACCGAATTCTACGACAACCCGACCAGCTTCGACCACGAGATGGTCGCTTCGGCGGTCTTCTCCCAGCCGGCGATCGGCTCGGTGGGCCTGACCGAGGCCGAGGCCCGCCACGCCCACGGCAAGGTCGATATCTATCTCTCACGCTTCCGCGCCATGAAACACGCCTTCGCCGGCGGCGACGAGCGGGCCCTGATCAAACTGGTGGTGGACGAGAAGACGCAGAAAATCCTCGGCTGCCATGTTGTCGCCGCCGATGCGCCGGAAATCATCCAGATGGCCGCTATCGCCCTGAAGATGGGGGCCACCAAGGCCCAGTGGGACTCCACCTGCGCCGTCCATCCCACCCTGGCCGAAGAGCTGGTGACCATGCGTGAGAAATATATGCCTCAGGACCTGGGCGCGGTGGCGTGACAGGACAGGCCTGGATCAGCGGACCGGGGTTCGCCCGTTGGTGCGGCTGGGTCCTGGCCTTCGCCGCGGTGTTGACCGGCCTGGTGGGCTGGCTTGGTCCGCTCGGCTTTGCTGTGCTACTGAGCATTGTGGGCCTGCTGTGCCTGCCGGCCATTCGCGTGACCGAGGTGGATCGACCCGCCGCCCTTGCCCTGCTGGTGCTGATGATCTGGGCCTGCGGGTCGATGCTCTGGAGTCCCTACAGACCCGAGGCGCTCTGGAGCTCCAACGCCGCCAAACTGATCAGCCAGGCCGTGCTCTACTGGGCCGCCTATAGCGCCGTAAGCCGCGCCACGCCCGAGGGCTTGGGCCGGGCCATGGTGCTCTTCATGTGGGGCGTCTCGGCCCTGGCGACGATGATCATTGTCGAGGCCGTGACGGGGGCGGCGCTCTATCAGGCGGTGCGTCAGGCGATCGGCGATCCCATTCGGCCAGACCTGGCCGTTCGCAACGTCGCCCAGGGCGTCTTCGTCCTGGCCGTGCTCTGGGCGCCCGCCGCGCTCGCGGCCGTGCGGGTCGGCTGGTGGCAGCTGGCCGTCCTGATGGCGGCCGGGATCGTCGCCGGCGCCGCGGGGCTGAAGGCGGACGCGCCGATCATCGCCCTGGCCCTGGCCAGCGCCGCCGGCGCCGCGGTCTATCATTGGCCGAAGCTTGCGCCCCGAGGCCTGGCGGCTGGCGCAGCGGTCTTTTTCCTCGCCACGCCCCTGATCGTCTGGGGCCTGCGCGCCCAGGGCGTTTATGGCCAGGCTCAGGAGATGGTCAGCCTCTCCTGGAGCATGCGCATGGACTATTGGAGCTATGCGGTCGACTGGATCGGCGACAAACCCCTGCGCGGCTGGGGTCTGGACGCCAGCCGCATGTTCGGTCCCGGCATCCGCCTGCATCCCCACAATGGCGCCCTGCAGATCTGGCTGGAGCTGGGTGTGATCGGCGCGGCCGCCGCGACAGTCTTCTGGGTCGCCATTTTCCACCGCCTTGAGCGGCCCCAGGCCGACTTGGGCGCGGCGGCCGGCGCGGCTGCGGCCGTCAGCTACCTGACCTTCGCCGCCGTCAGTTTCGGCGTGTGGCAGGAGTGGTGGCTGGCGCTGGGCGCCCTGGCCGTGGTCGTCACGGCTGCGGCTCAGCGCCTGCCGGCCAGAGCGCCGAAGCCGGCGACGGCGCTGGCGACGCGCAGAGCATCGACCTCGCGCCCCATATCGGAGTAGAAGGCGCGTCTTTCATTCCTTGCGGGACCTAGCTGGCCCGCGCCTTGCCTCGCCACACGGGCGAAGCGGAGTAGCAGACCGATGAGCGAGACCTGGAAGCCGTCCTCCTGGCGCGCCAAACCCGCCAAGCACATTCCGGAAGACTATCCGGACGCCGCGGCCGTGACTCAGGTCGAGCAGACCCTGCGCGGCATGCCGCCCCTGGTGTTCGCCGGCGAGGCCCGGCGGCTGAAGTCGCTGCTGGGCGACGTGGCCGAGGGGCGCGCCTTCCTGCTACAGGGCGGCGACTGCGCCGAGAGCTTCAAGGAATTCCACGCCGACAATATCCGCGACACCTTCCGCCTGATCCTGCAGATGGCGGTGGTGCTGACCTTCGCCGGCGGCAAGCCGGTGGTGAAGGTGGGCCGCATGGCCGGGCAGTTCGCCAAGCCGCGCTCCTCGCCGGTGGAGAAGATCGGCGATGTCGAGCTGCCCTCCTATCGCGGCGACAATATCAACGGCATGGAGTTCACCCCGGAGGCTCGCGCGCCGGATCCGGAGCGCCTGCTGAAGGCCTACGCCCAGTCCTCCTCGACGCTGAACCTGCTGCGGGCCTTCGCCGGCGGCGGCTATGCCGACCTCTACAACATCCACCGCTGGACCCTGGGCTTCGTCAATGACAGCCCGCAGGGCGCCCGCTATCGCGAGCTGTCGGAGAAGATCAGCGAAGCCCTGACCTTCATGGCCGCCATCGGCGTCACCCCCGACAGCCATCCCGACCTGCACCGGGTGGAGTTCTTCACCTGCCACGAGGCCCTTCTGCTGGGCTTTGAAGAGGCCATGACCCGCGTCGATTCCACCTCGGGCGACTCGACCGACACCTCGGCCCACCTGCAGTGGAACGGCGAGCGGACCCGCCAGCTCGACGGCGCCCATGTGGAATTCTGCCGCGGGGTGAAGAACCCCATCGGCGTCAAGGTCGGCCCGACCCTGGAGCCGGACGAGCTGCTGCGCCTGATCGATGCGCTGAGCCCCGCTAACGAGGCTGGCCGCTTGACCCTCTATGGCCGGTTCGGTCACGACAAGATCGCCGATCGCCTGCCGCGCCTGATGCAAGCCACCAAGGCGGGCGGCCGCAATGTCGTCTGGGCCATCGATCCGATGCACGGCAATACGCTGACGGCCGCCAATGGCTATAAGACGCGGCCCTTCGACCGCATCCTGTCGGAGGTGAAGTCCTTCGTGGAGATCGCCAAGGCCGAGGGCGTGCATCCCGGCGGCGTGCACCTGGAGATGACCGGCCAGAACGTCACCGAATGCCTGGGCGGCGCGCGCGCCCTGACCGAAGGCGATCTGGCCGACCGCTACCACACCCATTGCGACCCCCGCCTCAATGGCGAGCAAGCCTTGGAACTGGCTTTCCTGGTGGCCGAAAAGCTCAAGGAAGACCGGGTGGACATGGCCCGCCGCGCAGCGGTCTGAACCGGTCCCGGGCTGTGGCCCGGGGGCAACCACACGGGCGGCATTTCGGGGAGCGGTCGCGCCAGCCTTGCCACGGGCTGATGCGACGCTCACCTTCCGCGCCTCTTTGACATCTGGTGACAGCCATGGCCGGTCCTGCGGCCCCCCTCGCGCCGCCTTCGGGCGCGCGCCTCAGTCCCGTGCGTCTCGACCTCGCCCAGCTCCTGAAGCTGTCGGGGCCGGTGGTGCTTGCGCGCCTGGGCATCATGACCATGGGCCTGATGGACGCCATCGTGGTCGGCCGATATTCAGCCGTGGAGCTGGGGTTCCACGCCATGGCCTGGGCGCCGACCTCGGTGATCCTCACCATGGCCATCGGGCTGCTCACCGGCGTCCAGGTGATGACCGCCCGCGCCGTGGGGGAGGGGCGACGCCATCAGGCCGGCGCCGTCCTGCGCCGGGGCCTGGTCTATGGGGGCTGGATTGGCCTGGCGTCCATGCTGGTCCTGGTCATCGTCGCGCCCTGGGGGCTGACCCGCATCGGTCTGGAGCCTGGTCTGGCCGCCGGTTCGGTGGGACCGGTGATCATCTTCGCGCTTTCGCTGCCCACCTATGTCCTGGCCTGCGCCGCCAGCTTCTGGCTGGAGGGCCTGTCGCGGCCTGGCCCGGCCATGGTGATCATGTGGCTGGCCAACATCGTCAACCTGGCCTTCCTGCTGCTGCTGGTCCCTGGCGTCTTCGGCCTGCCGGCCCTGGGCGCGGTGGGCGCCGGCTGGGCCACCTTTGCGGCCCGGGCCTTTCTGGTGGTCGGCCTGCTCGTCTATATTGCGCGTATGCCCGAAGCCCGCGAACTGGGGGTCTTCGACAAGCCGGCCGCCGATCGCCGGGCCGAGGCCGAGCAGCGCAAGATCGGCTATGGGGCCGGGGCGTCGAACTTCTTCGAGGTGGCCGCCTTCGCCTCGCTCAACGTCGTCGCCGGCTGGATCGGCGTGCTGGCCCTGGCCGCCTGGACGGTGGTGCTGAACGTGGTGTCCCTGGTCTTCATGGCTCCGTTGGGCCTGGCCACGGCCACGGCCGTTCTGGTCAGCAGCGCCTATGGCGCCCGCGAGCGCCAGGGCGTCGTCCGCGCCGGCCTGTTGGGCTTCGCCGTCACCGCCGTGTTCGGCGCCATCATCTCCCTGGTGATCTGGCCGGCCGCGCCGTGGATCGCGGCGGCCTACACCACCGACCCGCAGGTGATCGCGGTGGCCGCCGCCGCCCTGGCGCTGTCCTGCCTCTTCCTGCTGGCCGATGGCCTGCAGGTGGTGATCGCCCAGGCGCTACGGGCGAGGGGGGATGTCTGGCTGCCCACCTTCACCCACCTGACCAGCTACATCCTGATCATGATGCCGCTGGCCTGGTGGTTGGCCCTGCCCATGGGGATGGGCGTCACCGGCCTCGTCTGGGCTGTGATTATCGCCAGCCTGATTTCGGCCGGCCTGCTGGGCTGGCGGTTCTGGCGGCTGTCGCTCCGGCCGCTCTGAGGCGATGTCGGCTCAGCGCCCGGCGCCGAGAATCCAGCCTTCTTCGCGCTCGGCTTCGGCCAGCACGGCGTCGTCCACGCCGGGCGGCGCGGCGAACAGCTCGGCCAGCTTCCCAGACTCGTCCAGGCGGGCGAAATGCTCGGCCGTCTCGCGCACCTGCACCAGGTCCTTCACCTCGCCGGGCGGCGCCTTGATGTTCAGCAGGGACGGATAGATCTCCGCCACCACCGCCTCGACCCCGTCGAGGTCCGCATCGGTCAGGGCCTTGAACCCGGTTTCGAAGGGCCACAGGCGCACGGCCTCGCCGCGGGCGGCCTTCAGGCGCCTGACCGCCGGAATGCCCAGCAGGGCCTGACCGCCGACGGAACCGTTGTAATAGAGCTTCCAGATCGAGGCCGCGCCCTTGGCCGCCTCATCTGTGTGACGGAACTCCGGCAGGTCGTCCGGGCCGTGAGCCCGCGTGCGCTTGGGCTGCAGGGTGGTCAGCGCATCCTTCGGCGGGCAGCCCCAGAAGGGGAAGGGCCCGCCGGTCAGCCGGCGGTTCAGCTCCGAGCCGACGCCGAACCGGTTGTTGGTGTTGTCGGCCTTGTCCTTGACCATCTTGTCGATCTGGGTCCAGACCGCCGGCCACGGCGGATCGCCAGCCAGGTTCAGGCCTGCGGCGAAGCCCCGGGGGAACCCCAGGGGAAAATCGAAGCCTAGCAGGGCGCGTTCGCCGCGCTTCTTCAGATCGTCGAGGATCGCCCCCAACAGCTTCTCGGCCTCGCCGCGGGTCGCGGGATTGTGCGACTCGAAGGTCATGCGGAAACGCACGTCGCGCTTGAGCACGCCGATCCAGACGGAATCGGTCCCGGTGCCCGGCTTGGCGGCCGCGCTCCAGTCAACGATCAGATAGGCGCTGAAGAGGCGCGACACGGCATGCTCCGGCGGTGGGGAGGGGAACTTGGGTGGTTGTAGACCCTCCGCCGGGACCGGCCAATGGCGTGGTCGTTCACAAGACACACAAGATGGCTATGGTGCGCCTTCGTTCGGTTCCGGAGAATCCCCGATGAGAGCAGTCCTGTTCGCCGCCCTGGCCGCCACCCTGGCGCTCGCCGCCTGCGGCCAGTCTTCCGACACCTCCAGCGGCGCCACGGCGAGCGCCGAGGCTGAAGCCGTGCCCACCGGGCCTGAGCTGAGCGGCGTCGGCGTGCTGTCCTCCCTGGAAGGCCGGACCGCGGCGATCGACCACGAGGGCGTCGAGGGCGGCCTGCCGGCCGGCCGGACGGAATTCCGCGCCTACGCCACGGTGCTGGCCGAGGTGCCGCTGGAGCCTGGCTCGCGGGTGACGTTCAAGTACCAGGACGCCGAGCCGATGCCGGTGCTGACCGAGCTCACCGCCCGCTGAGGCTTGGGGCGACAGCGTATCGCGGCCTCGGCCTGTGGCGCCGCCCTGGCGGATCATGCTAGGCGGCCCGCACGTCCCCACGACCGAGGCCGGGAGTTGATATGAGCGAGACCCTGCGAGGCGGCGTCATCGGCGCCGGCGTCTTCGGGACCTATCACGCCCGACAGTATGCGCGCCTGCCCGGCGTCGCCCTGGCCGCCGTGCTCGATCCCCACCCGGAGCGCGGCGCGGCCCTGGCCATGCCCCTGGGCGGCCGCGCCTTCACCGAACTGGACGCCTTCCTCGAGGCGGTCGACGTGGTGACGGTGGCCTCGCCCGCCCCCTGGCACACCGAGCAGGCCCTGGCGGCGGTCAAGGCCGGCAAATCGGTCTATGTGGAAAAGCCGATCGGCGTCGATGTCGCCCAGGCCGAGGCCCTGGCCGCCGAAGCCGCCCGCCGCAACCTGGTGGTCGCCTGCGGTCATCAGGAACGGGTGCTGTTCCAGGTGATGGGACTGTTCGACATTACGGCCCAGCCCCTGCGGCTGGAAGCCGTCCGGCACGGCACGCCGTCCGAGCGAAGCCTGGATGTCTCGGTGGTGCTGGACCTGATGATCCACGACCTCGACCTGGCGCTCGCCCTGTCCAGGGCCGCGCCGGTGACGGCCGAGGGCGAGGGCGCCATCTCCCGAAGCGAGTCCTGGGATGTGGCCCGCAGCGAGGTCACCTTCGATGATGGCTTCACCGCGGTCTTCGATGTCTCCCGCGTCGCCGAGGCGCGCCGCCGGACCATGAAGCTGGTCTATCCCTCGGGCGAGCTGGAGATCGACTTCCTGACCCGCGAGTTTCGCAACACCACCGGCTTCGCCCTCAACCCCGACTTCGCCGAGACGCCGGCGGCCAAGGACACCCTGGGCGCCAGCATCGAGGCCTTTCTCGCCGCCGTCCGGGGCGAGGGGCCGCGGCCCGTGGTGACCGCTGACGAAGCCATCCGCGCCCTGGACCTGGCCCTGGCCGTCGAGCAAGGCCTGACCGAAGCCGGCGACCGGTAGCCAAGCCTGGCGGCGTCTGCGCTAGACTGGTCGCCTGCATGAACAGGAGACGCCCATGGCCGACGCCTATGACTATTCGTTTCAAGCCATCGAGGGCGGCGAGCTGCCGCTTGCGACCTTCAAGGACAAGGTGGTCCTGGTGGTCAACACGGCCTCCAAATGCGGACTGACGCCGCAGTATGAGGGGCTGGAAAAGCTCTATGGCGACTATCGCGACAAGGGCCTGGTGGTGCTGGGGGTCCCCTCCAACCAGTTCGCGGGCCAGGAGCCGGGCACCGAGGCCGAGATCGCCGAGTTCTGCGCCACGACGTTTGGCGTCGACTTCCCCCTGACCGCAAAGACCGACGTGAAGGGCGAAACAGCCCATCCCTTCTATCAGTGGGCCAAGGCCGAACTGGGCGACTCCGCCGAGCCGGCGTGGAACTTCCACAAGATCCTGGTGGGCAAGGACGGTCGTCTGATCCGCGCCTTCGGTCCGCGCACCGAGCCGATGGATCCGGAGGTTGTCGGCGCTGTCGAAGCCGCCCTCTAGACATATCGGGGGCAGGTTCGCCTGTCCCCGTTACCCCGACTCCTCAAATCTTCATGCCCCCGTCGCGGGGCTGTCATTCCCCGGGTCCAGAGCGGCGCCGTCGAGAAGGCTCGACGAGGAATCGGGGATAAAGAATGCACTATCTGGGTCTGAAGCGCAGACTGTACGCAACGGTTGCGATCAGCATGGCAATCGGCGCCCTCGGCGGCCAAGCCATGGCCGACGACGCGGCCACCGTCGATGAGGTCATTGTCACGGGCACGCGGGAACTGGGTCGAACCCAGTTCGAGACCCTCGCCCCGGTCGATGTCCTGTCTGAAAAGACCATCCAGGGCTCGGCCACTGCGCAACTCGGCGAGAACCTGGCCCAGCAAATCCCGTCCTTCATCGTCCAGCGCCTGCCGACCTCTGATGGCTTGCAGTTCGTGCGGCCCGCCACCCTGCGCAGCCTGTCGCCCGACCAGACCCTGGTCCTGGTCAACGGCAAGCGTTTCCACCGCTCGGCCTTTCTGGGATCAAGGGGCGCCCAGGGTGCTGACCTGGCCCAGATTCCCTCCTATGCGGTGAAGCGGATCGAGGTCCTGCGGGACGGCGCATCGGCCCAATATGGCTCCGACGCCATCGCCGGGGTCATCAACATCATCCTCAATGACCAGCCGGGCGTGCGCGGCTTCGCCCAGGCCGGGCAGTTCGCCGAAGGCGACGGCGTGACCTATCGCGCCGGTATGCAGGCCGGCGTCGAGATCGGTTCGGCCAACTTCAACCTGACCGCCGAATGGTCGGACGCCGAGGCCACCTCGCGCTCTCGCCAACGGCAGGACGCCATCGATTTCCAGGCGGCCAACCCGGCCCTGCAGGTCCCTAACCCGGTGCAGCGCTGGGGCAATCCGGACCTGGAGACCCGCGCGCTCGGTCTCAATACGGTGGTCGACACCGGCGAAGCCGGCGAGTTCTACGGCTTTGTCACCTATACCGAGACCGAGGGCGTCAACGACATCAACTGGCGCAACCCCGCGGCCAATCCCGGCATCTATGGCGTCACCGCGGCCTTTCCGGGCTTTGACCTGCGCAGCATCTATCCCGCCGGCTTCACCCCCATCGAGGGCGTCGAGTCCGAGGACTATCAGACCCTGGCCGGCTTCCGGGACGTGACGGGGAACTTCACCTGGGACCTGAGCGCGTCCTATGGGCGCAACGACACGGCATTCTTCCTCAACAACACCATCAACGCCTCGCTCGGCCCCAACAGCCCCACCGATTTTGATCTCGGCCGACTGGTGCAGTCGGAATTCAACCTGAACGCCGATGCGGTCTACCGCATGGACATCGGCGCCCTGGCCGCGCCGCTGAACCTCGCCTTCGGCGCCGAGCGTCGTGTGGAGACCTATGCGATCCGCTCCGGCGACCCCGAGTCCTACGCGGTGGGCCCCGGCGCGGCCTTTGGCCTGGCTCCGGCCTCGAACGGCTTCCCGGGCTTCAGCGACATCCAGGCCGGCGAATGGCAGCAGGAGAGCTATGCCGCCTATGTGGACGTCGAGGCTCAACTGACGGACGCCTGGAGCCTGGGCGGCGCGCTTCGCTATGAGGACTTCTCGGAATTCGGCGACACGGTGAACGGCAAGGTCGCAAGCCGCTACGCGCTGACGGACAATCTGGCCGTGCGCGGCGCCTGGTCCAGCGGCTTCCGCGCGCCCACGCCTGGCCAGCTGAACTCCACCAGCACCTCGCAAGGGCTGGACACGGTGACCCTGCAGCTCTTCACCTCTGGCCGGCTGTCGCCAACCAATCCGGTGGCGGCGTTCCTGGGCGCCGAGCCGCTGGAGCCGGAAACCTCCGAGACCATCACCGCGGGCCTGACCTGGCGCACGGACCTGGGTTTCTCCGGCTCCATCGACGCCTACCAGATCGATGTCAGCGACCGCTTCTCGTCTTCGGCCGGGATCACCGTGACACCGGCCATCCGCGCACAGCTGGTGGCCGCCGGCGTGCCCGGCGCCTCGGCCTTCACCCGCATCAGCTGGTTCGCCAACGACTTCGACACCCGCACCCGCGGCGTCGACGTGGTGGGCGCCTATGACCGCAACCTGGGGGCGGGCCGGCTCAATCTGACGGGCGCCTATAACTACAACGAGACCGAGGTCACGGCCGGGTCCATCGCCGCCAATCCGACCCAGCAGCGCCTGTTCGAGGAGTCCCGGCCGCAGCACAATGCGACCGCCTCGGCCACCTACGGCGTCGGGCCTTTCGAGGTCCTGGGCCGTATGCGCTACTACGGCTCCTGGACGGACTCCACCGGCAACGCCACCGGCGACATCTTCCAGGACTTCGGGGCGATGACCTTCTTCGACCTGGCGCTGAGCTACGCCCCGTCGGAGTTCGTCACCATCCGGATCGGGGCCGAGAACGTGCTCGACTCCTATCCCGACGAGGCGGTGTTCCAGGCCAGCCGCGGGCTCGTCTACTCGCGGAACTCGCCCTACGACACCAACGGGGCGATGTACTATCTGCGCCTCGACACCAGCTTCTAAGGGAAAGCCGGTCATGACGAACCTCACGCGACGCGGCCTCGTCGCCGCCGGGCTGGTCCTGGGCGCAGGCTCAGGAATGGCGACGGCGCAGCCCGCCGCGGGGGGAATCGCCCTGGCTACTGACGAGACGTACTGGGCGGGAATCGCCGCCCAGTACGATCTCACCTCCGAAGTGATCCAGCTGGAGAACGGCAACTGGGGCGTCATGGCCCGGCCGGTGCTGGCGGCCTATGAGCGCCACCAGGCGATGGTCAATCGCCGGAACTCCTACTATTCGCGACGCGAATATGGCGACGATCTGGCCCGGGTGCGGGCGCGGGTGGCCGCCAATCTTGGCGTCGCGCCCGAGGAGATCGCCTTCACCCGCGGCGCCACCGAGGCCCTTCAGGCGCTGATCGGCGGCTATAACCGGCTAGGCGCCGGCGACCAGGTGCTGATCGCCGACCTGGACTACGACTCGATGCAGACCGCCATGGCCTGGCTGCGCGATCGGCGCGGGGCCGAACTGGTCCGCATCGGCCTGCCCGAACCCGCCACCCACCAGGGTTTGATCGACGCCTATGCCGCGGCGCTGGAGGCCAATCCCAAGGCGCGGCTGATGCTGCTGACTCAGGTCAGCCACCGCAATGGCCTGCATCTGCCCGTGGCGGAGATCACCGCCCTGGCGCGGGCCCGCGGCGTGGATGTGATCCTCGACGCCGCCCATGCCTGGGGGCAGGTCGAGATGAAGCTGCCTGATCTTGGCGCTGATTTCGTGGGACTGAACGGCCACAAGTGGATCGGCGCCCCCATCGGCGTCGGCGTGCTCTACATCGCCAAGGCCCGCATTCCCGACATCGACCCCTTCATGGGCATTGACGATCACCGTCCCGACGACGTGCGCCTGCGGGTCCACACCGGCACCTCCAACATGGCCGCCTATCTGGCCATGGAGGATGCTCTCGACTTCCACGAGGCCATCGGCGCGTCGGCCAAGGCGGCGCGCCTGACCCATCTGCGCCGCCGCTGGACTGAACCCCTGCGTGGGATCGAGGGCGTGCAGATCCTGACGCCGCAGGACGACCGGCTGGGCTCGGCCCTGGGCGCCTTCCGCATCGCAGGACGCAACTCGCCCGCCGAGAATGGGGCGCTGGCCAAGGTTCTGCTCGACCGCTTCGGGATTTTCACCGTCGCCCGGCACGGCCTGGCCAGCGGCTCCTGCGTGCGCGCCACGGTCAGCCTGTTCACCAGGCCCGCCGACGTGGACCGGCTCGCCCAGGCGCTGCGCGAGCTCGGCCGGGCCTGAGGCCAGCCACGGGGCGCCTGCCCTTGGCGACTCTCCGTGCGAAGGGTTAGGGAAGGGCGTCCGCCAGACTGGTTGAGGGGCCTTTAGAAAGCATGCGTCGTCTGGGCCTGATCGGCGGCATGAGCGCCGAGAGCACGACCACCTATTACCAGCTGCTCAATCAAGGGGTGCGCGCCCGCCTGGGCGGCCTGCACTCGGCCGAACTGCTGCTCTGGTCGGTGGACTTCGCGCCCGTCGCTCAGCTGCAGGCGGCCGGCGACTGGGCCACAGCCGGCGCGCAACTGGCCCAGGCCGCCCATGTGCTGGAACGCGCCGGCGCCGAGGCGGTGATGATCTGCGCCAACACCATGCATCTGGTGGCCGACGAGGTGGCTGCGGCGGTCTCCGTGCCGCTGATCCATATCGGCGACGCCACGGCCCAGGCGCTGGTGGATCAGGGGTTGAAGCGCCCGCTGCTGCTGGCGACCCGGTTCACCATGGAGGAGACCTTCTACCGGGGGCGCCTGGAAAGCTTCGGCCTCGATCCGATGATCCCCGGCGAGGGGGCGCGGGAACGGCTGCACGCCATCATCTATGACGAGCTCTGCCAGGGGGTGATCGATGTCGGCTCGCGCACGGCGGTCATGGCCATCATCGAGCGCGGCCGCGCCGAGGGCGCCGACAGCGTCATCTTCGGCTGCACCGAGCTAGGCCTTCTGCTGGATCCGGACTCGGTGGGCTTGCCGGTGGTCGATTCGGCCTTGGCCCATGTCGGCGCAGCCCTGGATTTCGCCCTGGCCGAGCCGGCCTGATCAGTCGCGACGTTTCCGGTCTGCCTCGGCGTTGATGTATTCCTCAAAGCCGCTGGCCTTGACCGCACGGTCCTCCAATCTGGCGGGAGACGGCGCGCCGGGCGGCGGCTCGCCCAGGGTGAAGGACGGACCTTCGGCGCCGGCCGGGGCTGCGACAGCATAGGGGCTGGGCTGATCCCAGGGCGCGGCGCCGCTCCTCATGGCGGCGTGCGCCTCGCGCTCGGCGTCAGTGACGACTCCATCCCTGTCCGCGTCCGCCGGATGGTGCAGGCGCAGCCCTTGGGCCTGAGCGCCGCCGGCCAGGGCCGCCAGGGCCAGACTCGTCAGAAACAACCCTCGCATCATCGTCTCTCCCCCGGGGCAGACGAACATCCTGACCTGCGGGGCATAAGGGTTCAACCGTCTCAGGGCAGGGCTGCGACGCCAAACAGATAGGGGTGGCCAAACAGCAGGGCGGCATAGACCGCCAAGGCCGCAAGCGGGCGCCACAGGCCGATCTCGCCCAGCTTCAGGGCCTGGCGCTGGGCCAGGATGGCGGCGAAGGGGATGTTCGAGGTCTGCGCGGCAAAGGCGTCCCACTTGGGCCCGAGCGCCCGGCGGCGCTTGGCGTCGATGCTGGTGGTTCCGGCCAGGGCCAGGACCAGCAGCGTGCCGAACAGGGTCATGCTGGCGCGGTCGCCATTGACGATCAGATGGCCGATCGCCCAGATCGCCACGCCCCAGAGGAAGGGATGGCGGGTTATGCGCAGCATGCCTTTCACTGCGTTCTCGCGGTCCAGGACGCCCTCCTGCTTGACGCTGGTGGGATTGGGTGTGGTCAGGCCGAGCACGATGAAGACGACGGCGATCAGCTGCAGCAGGATCTGGGTGTGGCGGGTGGCCGGGCCGACGCCCCAGTACACGGTGTTCCAAACCTCGCCGCGCGCCTGGCCATAGGCGATGATCATCCAGGTCAGGCCGGCGATGGAGAGCAGCGAGAAGAGACCCATGTAGGGGCCTTCGCCAATCCGGCGGACGACGCCGTCACGGACGCTGGTCCCAGAGATCAGCAGATGGATCATCACGAAGAAGGCGGCGGCTGCGGTCAGCTGGAACATGTGGGGCTCTCCAGGATCTGACGCGCACCATCGGCGGATGAATTTACAGCGTCAAGTAAAGGCTTCGTCCTCGTCGCCTTCGAACAGGTCGCGGGTCCGGGGCTCCCGCGGCGGCTCACGACGGGCGGTCGCGGCGGGGCGAGGGGGCGCGGGCTCGGCCTCTTCATCCCAGGGTGGCGGATCGAGGCTGGGCGGCGCAACCCTTGGCGGGGAGGGCGCCGGCGTCGCGACGGTTGGCGCGGCGGCGGCTGACTGGCGCGGGGCGGCCCGGCGCAGGATGGCCTCCACCCGGGCGATCCAGCGATTGGCCTCCTGGATGGCCTCGGCGGGCGAGGGCGCATTGCGGCGTGCTTCGTCGCCGGGCGACCACAGGGCCACCTCGAAGTCCGGATAGCGAGCGTCGTCGAAGACCAGCCTCAGGGTGATCTGGCCGCCGGTGGGGGTCGTCCGCTCCAGGGCGCGGCGGGCCTCGCCGCGATAGGCGCGGGCGCGAACCTCGCCATCGACGATCAGCTCGGCCCCGACCAGCTCATCGATCCGGTAGACCAGGCACCAGGCGCCCTGGTCCCAGGCCACGGCGGCCAGGTTGCGGGCGAAGTTGAACCCGACCCCGCGGCCATTGGCGGTGATCAGGGCGTCGGCGGGCGCCTGCAGGACGTGGCGGAAAGCCCGGCGAATGCGCCGTTCCTCGTCCATGAACCATATGGCGGCGCTGCCGGCGAAGGTCACCGCCGTGCCCGCCAGGGCCAGCCACAGAAGGAGGCGCGCCGTCTCGTCCATGGCGAAAACCTAACCCTGTTCGCCGCAGCCGAGAAGCCGCTTAGAGGTCGAGCTCGATGACCAGGGGCACATGGTCCGACGGCTTTTCCCAGCCGCGGACGTCACGGTGAATTTCGCAGGCCTTGAGGACATCGGCGGCCTGGGGGGAGAGCAGGGCGTGGTCGATGCGGATGCCATGGTTCCGCTGCCAGGCGCCGGCCTGATAGTCCCAGAAGGTGTAGGCGCCCGGCGCCCCGTCAGCCTGCAGATAGGCGTCGGAAAGACCCAGCCACTTCATCGCCCGGAAGGCCTCGCGAGTGCGGGGCAGGAACAGGGCGTCGTCGGTCCAGCGCTCGGGATGCTCGGCGTCGCGGGGCTCGGGGATCACGTTGTAGTCGCCCATCAGGGCCAGGGGCTCTTCCAGGGCCAGCAGATCCTGGGCGTGGCGGTGCAGCCGCGCCATCCAGGAGAGCTTGTAGTCGTACTTCTCGGTGGTCGCCGGATTGCCGTTGGGCAGATAGATCGAGGCCACGCGGACAGGGCGCGGGCCTGAGACAATGGCCTCGATATAGCGCGCCTGTTCGTCGCTCTCATCGCCCGGCAGGCCGCGGCGCACATCCTCCAACGGGGTCTTGGAGAGGAGGGCGACGCCATTATAGGTCTTCTGGCCCAGGACCTCGACATTATAGCCAAGGCGTTCAAAGGCTTCGGCGGGAAACTTCTCGTCGACGCACTTGATCTCCTGAAGACAGGCGACGTCGGGCTTAGCCTCTTCGAACCAGCGGACCACCGTCTCGATCCGCGCATTGACGGAGTTCACGTTCCAGGTGGCCAGGCGCATCGCGGTCTCCAGAGGTCGGGCGAAGCGCGAAGCTAAAGGCGCGGCCGCTCCGGCTCAACGGAATTGGCGGCGGATCTCAGATCGAGAAGCTGACGCCGCAGCCGCAGCTGGACTTGGCGTTGGGATTGCGGATCTTGAACTCTGCGCCCACCAGCTCGTCGACAAAGTCGATCTCCGAGCCCTTGAGCATGATCAGCGACATCTCATCGACCAGGGCGGCCGCCCCATCGCGCTCGATGCGCAGATCGTCCGGTTCGGCCGCGTCCACCAGGTCGAGCTGGTACTGGAATCCCGAGCAGCCGCCGCCTTCGACGGCGACGCGCAGCATAATCGGCTTGCCTTCGGTCTGGCTGATCGCCTTGAGCCGTTCGGCCGCCGCGGCGGAGAGGGTGAGATCGACTGTGGTCATGACCTGTTAAATCAACGCGTGACTTGAACTATATGAGGGCTCCAGCGGCTTCGACCAAGAGGCCCGTCCAAAGAAGGCTTTGATGGCCGCTTCATTACCGTACCGTGTCGCCTATGCCGAAGACTCCGCCGCCTCGCGCGGACGCAAGTTCGAGGAGGCCGAAAGCGCCACCCGCACGCCCTTCGCCCGCGACCGCGACCGCATTATCCACTGCACCGCCTTCCGGCGGCTGAAGGAGAAGACTCAGGTCTTCGTCGCCCATGAGGGCGATCATTTCCGCACGCGGCTGACCCACTCCCTCGAAGTCGCCCAGATCGCCAGGTCCTTGGCTGCGGCCTTGGGCTTGGATGTCGATCTGGCCGAGACCATCGCCCTGGCCCATGACCTGGGTCATCCGCCGTTCGGCCATGCTGGCGAGGATGAGCTTCAGGTGCTGACCCAGGCCTATGGCGGCTTTGACCACAACGTCCAGACCTTCCGGGTGGTGACCAAGCTGGAGCGGCGCTATCCGCTGTTCGAGGGCCTGAACCTCACCTGGGAGACCCTGGAAGGGGTGATCAAGCACAACGGGCCGGTGGCGTCGAAGCTGGATCGCCCATCCTGGAGCGCCATCGCCGACTTCGACGGTCAGTATGATCTGCGCCTGTCGACCTGGGCGTCGGCCGAGGCCCAGGTGGCCGCGCTCGCCGACGACATCGCCTACAACAACCACGACGTGGATGACGGGGTGCAGGCGGGCCTGTTCCACCTGAAGGAGTTGCTGGACGTGCCCCTGATCGGGCCGATCCTGCATCAGGTCTATCGGGACTATCCCGACCTGGATCCCGGCATCACCCGCCTGGAAGCGGTGCGCCGGATGATCGGCGCCATGGTCGACGACGTGCTGGCCGAGACCCGCCGCCGGGCCCAGGTCCATGGCCTGGCCTCGCCGGAGGACGTGCGGATGATGGGCGGCGCCCTGGTGGCCTTCTCCCCGGACATGGTGGAGGACCTGTCGCAACTGCGGGCCTTCCTCATGGAGCGGATGTATCGCCACTGGCGGGTCAACCGCACCCGCAGCCAGGCGCGCCGCATTCTGGCCGAGATGTTCGGTCTCTTCATGCAGGAGCCGGATGTGCTGCCCACCGAATGGTTCGCAAGGTCCAAGGACCGTGACGAGGCCGGCCGGGCGCGGGTGGTGTGCGACTATATCGCCGGCATGACCGACCGCTACGCCATCGAAGAGCATCGCCGCCTTTTCCACCTCGACGTCTGGAATTAGCGCGCAGAACTGCCCCACGGGCCGCGCGCCTCCGATAGACTTGCCGCAAGGTTCCGGCTGATTCGTCCGCCGGGCTATCGACCCCTGTTTTTCCCCGCGGAGCCTTCGCGATGTCCGACCATGATCGCGGCGCCTATACGCCTCCCACCGACGCGCCGCTGTCCTTCGACGCCCGTCAGCCGGTGCGGGGCTCGCGCCCAGCCCCGATGATGCTGGTGATCAGCGCCGTTGTCCTGGTGGTGCTGGTGATCGCCGTTGTGCTGATCTATCGCTCCGGCGCCCGCGAGGCGGGCGATCCGCCCCAGACGGTGGGGACGCCGGTGGGTGAGATGAAGACCGCGCCCTCGCCGGAGGACCAGCCGGTCGATCCGGCCACGGGCCTGCAGATCTATCGGTCCGAGGACGGCGCCCCGGCTCCCGCCGAACCCAACTTCGTGCCGCCGCCGGAAGAGCCCCAGGCTCGCCCTGCGCCCGAACTGCGCCCCTCGGCGCCGGTCACCAGTCAACCTTCCGCGCCGGCTCAGCCCGCGCCGACGCCGGCCCCCCAGCCCGCCGCCAAGGCGCCTGAGCCGACGCCGCCAGCGGCCAAGCCCGCCCCGACCCCCGCGGCCGTGGCGTCGGGCGGCGCCATGGTCCAGGTCGGCGCCTTCTCGTCCGAGGCCCTGGCCGACGCCGGCTGGAGCGACGCCATGCGCGCCCTGCCGGACTCCGCCGCCGGCAAGGGTAAGCGGGTCGAGCCCGTGGAGAGCAACGGCAAGACCCTCTATCGCGGCTATGTCACCGGCTTCTCGTCCCGGAGCGAAGCGACCGCCTTCTGCGACCGCCTGAAGGCGGCCGGCCGCAGCTGTTTCGTCCGGTGAGCATCCGCGCCTGCATCTTCGGCTGCGCAGGCCTGGAGCTGACCGCCGACGAGGCGGCCTTCTTCGCCGACGTGAAGCCGTGGGGCTTCATCCTGTTCAAGCGCAATGTGGACAGTCCCGCCCAGGTGCGGCGGCTGGTGGACGCCCTGCGCGAGAGCGTCGGCCGCGAAGACGCGCCGATCCTGATCGACCAGGAGGGCGGCCGGGTTCAGCGCCTGGGGCCGCCGCACTGGCCAGCGTACCCGCCGGGCCGCGCCTATGGCGAACTGGCAGGCAATGATCCGCTGCTGCGCCGGGAGATCACCCGCCTGGGCGCCCGGCTGATGGCCCACGACCTGGCGGAGCTGGGGATCAACGCCGACTGCGTGCCCGTGCTCGACGTGCCCCAGGCCGGCGCCCATGACGTCATCGGCGACCGCGCCTATGGCAAGACCGCCCAGGAGGTCGCCCTGCTGGGCCGGGCCGCGGCCGAGGGCCTGATCGCCGGCGGGGTCCTGCCGATCATCAAGCATATCCCCGGTCATGGCCGCGCCACGGCCGACAGCCACCTGGACCTGCCGGTGGTGGATGCGGGCCTTGATGAGCTGGAGGCGGTGGATTTCGAGCCGTTCCGCACCCTGTCGGACATGCCCATGGCGATGACCGCCCACGTGGTCTATTCGGCCATCGACCCCAAGCGGCCGGCTACCACCTCGCGCAAGGCGATCAAGCACGTCATCCGCGAGTCGATCGGCTTCCAGGGCCTGCTGATGAGCGATGACCTGTCGATGAAGGCGCTTTCGGGGGACTTCAAGGACCGCACCCGCGCCTCGCTGGCGGCCGGCTGCGACGTGGTCCTGCACTGCAATGGCGACATGGCCGAGATGGCGCCCATCGCCGCGGCCTGCGGCAAGCTCTCGGGCAAGGCGCGGCGCCGGGCGGACGCTGCGCTGGCTCGCCTGGCCCGGCGGCCCGAACCCATCGACCTCGCCGAGGCCCGCGCCCGGTTCGAGGCGGCCTTCGACGGCGGCTGATGAGCGGGCAAGGCTTCCAGCCCCATCTCGACTTCGAGGCCGCGGCCACGGCGGCCGAGGATGGCGAGGCGCTGATCATCGACGTCGATGGCTATGAAGGCCCGCTGCATGTGCTGCTGGCGCTGGCGCGCACCCAGAAGGTCGATCTGCTCAAGCTGTCGGTGCTGAAGCTCGCCGAGCAGTATCTGGCCTTTGTCCATCAGGCGCGGCGCCTGCGGTTTTCCCTGGCGGCGGACTATCTCGTCATGGCCGCCTGGCTGACCTATCTGAAGTCCCGCCTGCTGCTGCCCAAGCCCGAGCGGCCCCAGGCTGAGGAGCCGCCGGCTGAGGAGATGGCCGCCCAGCTCGCCTTCCGCCTGGCCAAGCTCGACGCCATGCGCCAGGCCGCCGAGGCCCTGAAGGCCCGGCCGCAGCTGGGGCGCGACGTGTTCGGGCGGGGCGACCCGCAAGCCATCCAGATCATTCCGTCCATGCGGATCGAGGGCGACCTCTACAGCCTGATGGACGCCTATCTTGACCAGCGCCGTCGCGAGGAGAATCGCCACTACGCGCCCCGGGCCCCCAAGGCCTATCCGCTCGAGGCGGCCCGCGACCGCCTGCGCGGCCTGCTGCCTGAGCTTGACCGCTGGACGCCGCTGGCCGGCGTCGCGCCAATCCGGACCGGGGCGGGTGAGGGGCCTTCGCGGGCCTCGTACCTGGCCTCGACCCTGTCGGCGAGCCTGGAGCTGGTGAAGGAGGGCGCGCTGGAGGCCCGCCAGCTGGAGGCCTTCGCCGATCTCTATCTGCGCGCCCGCCGTGAAGGGGTCGCCGCATGAGCGTGGCTGTCGAACGCGCCCTGGAGGCCCTGCTGTTCGCCGCCGCCGGCCCCCTCAGCGCCGCCGAACTGATCGAGCGCCTGGGACCTGACGCCGACGTGGGCGGGGCGCTGATGGCGCTGAAGGCGCGCTATGAGGGGCGGGGGGTGGAGCTGGTTTGTGTCGCCGATCGCTGGCGCTTCCAGACCGCGGCCGATCTCGCCTATCTGATGACCGAGGCCCGAGAGGAGCCGCGCCGTCTGTCCAAGGCCGCCCAGGAGACCCTCGCCATCATCGCCTATCACCAGCCGGTGACCCGGGCCGAGATCGAATCGGTGCGCGGGGTCCAGGCCAGCAAGGGCACCCTGGATGTGCTGCTGGAGGTGGGCCTGGTTCGCATGCGCGGCCGCCGCCGGACGCCGGGCCGGCCGGTCACCTATGGCACCACCGACGCCTTCCTCGAGCATTATGGCCTCGCCAGCCTTGCAGACCTTCCGGGGATGGCCGAGATGAGGGCCGCGGGCCTTCTGGGCCTGGACCTTCCCCCGGACTTTGCGGTGCCTGACCCCTCGGCGGCGGCGGCCGACGAGGATCTGATGGCCCTGGACAGCGACGCGCCGGAATTCCACACCGACTTCCTGGGCGGAGACGAGGACAGTCAGCCTTCCTGACCACCTTGTGAGCGGGGCTTCGTAAATCCCTTGGCGCCTCACCTTGGCGCTTGGGGGCGGGAGCCGCTATATTGATATGGAATTGAGGGGTGGCGACGCGGTCGCCGAGGACCGCTCAACATAGGAGTTTCGCCTTATGGGCTCGTTTTCGATCTGGCACTGGCTGATCGTCCTCGTCGTCTTCGCCCTCCTGTTCGGGGGCCGGGGCAAGATCTCGTCGGTCATGGGGGACGCCGCCAAGGGCATCCGCGCCTTCCGCGACGGCCTGAAGGGCGAAGAGGCCGAAGAGGCCAAGGCCGAACCCGTCAAGACCATCCCCGAGCGGGAAAAGGACGAGGTCCGCAGCTGATCGCCCGCCCGGTCGCGCCGCGCGTCGGTCGACCTTCGACTTCATCGGTTCAGGGCGCGCCTTGGACCGCACTCCTTACTCCTGGTCTGACAAGGCCCTAGGCGACAACGGCCATGCTTCCCGACATCGGCGCAGGTGAACTCCTGCTCATCGGCATCGTCGCCCTCGTGGTGGTGGGGCCCAAGGACCTGCCGATGCTCATGCGTCGGCTGGGCCAGTTCACGGCGCGCCTGCGGGGCATGGCGGCGGAGTTTCGCGCCAGCTTCGATGAGATGGGGCGCCAGTCCGAGCTGGACGAACTGCGCCGCGAGGTCGAGGCCCTGCGCAGCGGCAAGGTGCTGGACGAGGAGCTCGGACGCACCGACGCCCAGTCGGTGATGCGGGAGATCGAGACCGGCCTGTCCAATGGCGGCATGCAAGTCCACCCGCCGATGGGAAACCCCTATGCCGGCAGCCAGTCTCTGAGTGATCCAGAGCCGGCGGCGCCGACGCCGGAAGCCCCCAAGCCTGCGCCCCCGTCTGAGCCGAGCGCCGCAAAGACCGCGGTGGCCAAGCCGGCCAAGGCCAAGGCGGAGCCTTCCAGCGCGGCTGCGCCCAAGGCGCCCCGGAAAGCAGCCTCGTCCTCCACCGCCAAGGCGACGACCCCCAAGGCGCCGGCCAAGCCCCGCGCGAGCCGGGCCAAGCCCGCCGGAGACAAGGCGTGAGCACAGTGGAAGACGATGACGATCGCGAGATCGAAGCCTCCCGCGCGCCGCTGCTCGACCATCTGGTGGAGCTGCGCAAGCGGCTGATCATCTGCATCGTCGCCTTTGGCGCGGGCTTTGGCGTCTGCTTCGCCTTCGCCGAGCCGATCTATATCTTCCTGCTGCATCCGTTCGAGGTCGCCGCCAGGCTGATGGCCGCGGAGACGGCGGGCGGCGGCCATGGCCCCTTCGCGCTGATCTCGGCGCTCAGCGGATTCACCGACGTGCCGGAGGGCGGGGAAGGGCTGCGCCTGGTCTTCACCGCGCCGCTGGAATTCTTCTTCACCAAGCTGAAGCTGGCCGCCTTCGGGGCGGTGATCCTGACCTTCCCGGTGCTGGCCTGGCAGGTCTACGCCTTTGTCGCGCCAGGGCTGTACAAGCGCGAACGCCGGGCCTTCCTGCCGTTCCTGGCTGCGGCGCCGGCCCTGTTCCTGCTGGGCGCCAGCCTCGTCTATTACATGATCCTGCCGTTCGTCCTGTGGTTCTCCCTGTCGCAGCAGATCATCGGGGACGCCGCTGTGACGGTCGAACTCCTGCCCAAGGTGTCGGACTATCTGACCCTGGTGACCACACTGCTGCTGGCCTTCGGCCTCTGTTTCCAGTTGCCTGTGGTGCTGACCCTGCTGGCCCTGACGGGGCTGGTGAACGCTCAGACGCTCCGCGCTGGGCGACGCTACGCCATCCTTGGGGTGTTCATCGTCGCGGCCATCGTCACCCCGCCCGACCCGATCAGCCAGCTCTCGCTGGCGATCCCGATCATCCTTCTCTACGAGGTCTCCATCTGGTGCGTGCGCCTGATGGAACGCCGTCGCCGGCGTGAGGATGAGGCCGGGACCGACGTGATCCCCACCTAGAGGTCTCCGGCGGGCTTGGCCCCATGGCCGACGCGCTCTAGAGAAGGCCGCTCACCTCAAGAAGACCGCCGGCGCCATGCACGACATCAAGGCCATTCGCGACAATCCCGACCTCTATGAGCAGGCCTGGAGTGCGAAGGGCCGCTCCGGCGTCGCCGCCGAGGCCCTGGACCTGGACGCCACCCTGCGCGCCGCCCAGACGGCCCTGCAGGACGCCCAGAGCCGCCGCAACGACCTGTCCAAGCAGATCGGCCAGGCCAAGGGGCGCAAGGACGAGGCCGAGGCCAGCCGTCTGATGGCCGAGGTCGAGGCGCTCAAGGGCGTGCTCGAAACCCAAGGGACTGTCGAACGCGAGACCGGCGAGGCCCTGCGTGACCTGCTGGCCGGCCTGCCCAACCTGCCGGCCCCCGACGTGCCCCCGGGCGCCGACGAGGACGACAACCAGCAGGTCCGCCGCTGGGGCGAGCCCTTCGCCATCGCCTCGCCCAAGGACCATGTCGATCTCGGCGAGACCCTGGGCCTGATGGACTTCGAGGCCGCCGCCCGCATGAGCGGCTCGCGCTTCGTGGTGCTGAAGGGCCAGATCGCCCGGCTCGAGCGCGCGCTCGGCCAGTTCATGCTCGACCTGCAGACCCGCGAGCATGGCTATCTGGAGGTTTCGCCGCCGCTGCTGGTGCGCGACGAGGCGGTGTTCGGCACCGGCCAGCTGCCCAAGTTCGCCGAGGACCTGTTCCACACCGAAGATGGCCGCTGGCTGATCCCCACCGCCGAGGTCTCGCTGACCAATCTGGTGCGTGACCAGATCACGCCCACCGAAGAGCTGCCTCTGCGGCTCACGGCCCTGACCCATTGCTTCCGGTCCGAGGCCGGCGCTTCGGGTCGCGACACCCGCGGCATGATCCGCCAGCACCAGTTCCAGAAGGTGGAACTGGTCTCCATCACCACGCCGGACCAGTCGGACGCCGAGCACGAGCGGATGGTGGGGTGCGCCGAAGCGGTGCTGAAGGCCCTGGAGCTGCCGTTCCGCACCATGCTGCTGTGCACGGGCGACATGGGCTTTTCGGCCCGCAAGACCTATGACCTGGAGGTCTGGATCCCGTCGGAGGGGCGCTATCGCGAGATCAGCTCCTGCTCCAACTGTGGCGATTTCCAGGGCCGTCGGATGAACGCCCGCACCAAGGGGGCCGGCGACAAGGCGACCCGCTTCGTCCACACCCTGAACGGCTCGGGCCTGGCGGTCGGCCGGACCCTGGTGGCCATTCTGGAAAACTATCAGGACGAGAACGGCGCCATCGCCGTGCCCCAGGCCCTGCATCCCTATATGGGCGGGCTGACCCGGATCGGCGGCGACGCATGAGACTTCTGCTGACCAATGACGACGGCATCCATGCCGAGGGCCTGCAGGCGCTGGAGCGAATTGCGCGCCAACTCTCTGACGACATCTGGATCGTCGCGCCGGAATACGAGCAGTCGGGCGCGTCGCGGGCCCTGACCCTGTCGGAGCCGGTGCGGGTCCGTGAACTCGACGATCGCCGCTTCGCCGTCAGCGGCACGCCCACCGACTGCGTGATGCTGGGCATGAGCGAGCTTATCAAGGGCGCAAAGCCCGACCTCGTGCTTTCCGGCGTCAACCGCGGCGCCAATATCGCCGAGGATGTGACCATGTCCGGCACCGTCGCCGGCGCCATCGAGGGCATGGCCATGGGCGTCCCGGCCATTGCGCTGTCGCAGACTGGCGGCCCCAAGCCCGCCGATCCCTTCTTCGAGGTGGCCGAGACGTTCGGACCGGGTATCGTCAAGCGCCTGCTGGAGATCGGCTGGCCCAAGGACGTGGTCATGAACCTCAACTTCCCCAACCGTCCGTCGGCCGAGGTGACCGAGGTCGAGGTCACGCGCCAGGGCTTCCGCGACGTCCAGGTGCGCCATGCCGAACGGCGCAGCGATCTGCGCGGCCGGGACTATTACTGGATGGGCTTCCGCCAGGAGCGGTCGCAGCCGGAGGAGGGGACCGACCTGCGGGCCATCTACCAGGGCAAGATCTCCGTCACGCCCCTGCACATCGACCTGACCCACGCTGAAACCGTCTTCAAGATGCGCGGCGTCCTGGGCGGCGCGCCGCCAAAGGTCTGACCATGGCCAAGGACGAGGACAAGCCCGAGACCCGCCTGGCCCGCCTGGTCCTGTCCCTGCGCTCGCAAGGGGTGAGCGACGCCAAGGTGCTGAAGGCGCTGGAGGCCACGCCTCGGCAGATGTTCACGCCGGATCTGTTCCAGGAGCGGGCCTTCGAGGACTCAGCCCTGCCCATCGCCTGCGGCCAGACCATCAGCCAGCCCTTCATCGTCGGCCTGATGACCCAGGCCCTGAAGATCGAGCCCCGCGCCCGGGTGCTGGAGATCGGCACCGGCTCCGGCTACCAGACGGCGATCCTCTCGCGCATGGCGCGGCTGGTCTACACGGTGGAGCGATACCGCACCCTGCTGGCCGAGGCCGAGGCCCGGTTCAAGGCGCTGCAACTGACCAATGTGATCACCCGGTTCGGCGACGGCGGTCAGGGCTGGCCCGAACAGGCGCCCTTCGACCGCATTATGGTCACAGCAGCGGCGCCAGATGAGCCGAGCGCCCTGCTGGCCCAGCTCAAGCCCGCCGGGATGCTCGTCGCTCCGATCGGCCGCGGCCCTGTCCAGATCCTTCGCCGCTATTGCGGGGACGGGAAGGGCGGCTTCTCCGTGGAAGATCTGGGCGAAGTCCGCTTTGTGCCCCTCCTTGATGGCGTCGCCCGCGAACTGTGAGCGGCGCTGAAGATCGCATTCTGGGTCGCCTTGGGCGCCCGACTTAACCGACCATTAACCCTGCGGCCCTGACTCAAGTCCGTATCTGACCCATGGAGCGGCCATGACGCACTTCCTCACCCGTACGGCCCTGGTTCTGCTCGCCGGCAGCGTGCTGGCCGCCTGTTCGACCTATCAGAACGAGGGCGTCGAGCCGGTTCGGCCGAACTTCCCGGTCCGCCAGGGACCTGACGCCCAGGGGACGCCGCCCGCGGCGACGCCCTTGCCCGGGGATCAGACCACGCCGCCCTCGGCGATCCCCACCAGTCCGGTGGAGTCGCGGCCGCTCGATCCGCTGCCCTCGGCCCAGCCGCGCCCTGGCGACAGCTACCCGCCCCCGCCGCCGGCCCAGGAATATGAGACCGTCACCCGCACCTCGGCCACGGGCCAGGTGGTGGACGCCGACGGCCCGCCCCAGTCCTACACCGTGGTCGCCGGCGACAGCCTCTATGGGATCGCCCGCAAGCTGGAGACCAGCGTCACGCAACTGGCGCAGGACAATAATCTCGCCGGCCCCAACTATGTGATCCAGCCCGGCCAGACCCTGAAGGGCCCCTCGAGCGCGTCCAAGGCCTATGTGGTGGCCGGCGGCGACACGCTCTACGCCATCGCCCGGCGCTTCAACGTGTCGGCCCAGGCCATCGCCGACGCCAATTCCATGCAGATCGCCGATGTGATCCGGCCGGGCCAGAGGCTGTTGCTGCCCAGCGGCTTCCGCGACACCGGTCCGATCACCACCACGGCCCGCGTGCCGGTGACTCGCTCGGCGCCCGCGGCCAGCCCGCCGCCGGCCGCCACGACCCCCGTACCGGCCGCCCCGCGTCCCGCCGCGCCAGCACCGACGCCGACGCCGGCCGCCCCGCGGCCCGCCACGCCTACGCCCGCCCCGACGGCGCCGGCGATTGTGCCGAGCACCCGCACCCCGGCCGACGCCCAGGTCTCGGAGCTTGGCCGTGGACGTTTCGTGTGGCCCCTGCGCGGCGACATCCTCTCCACCTTCGGGCCCAAGGGCACCGGCCAGCGCAACGACGGCGTCAATATCCGGGCGCGCTCAGGCGAGGCTGTCCGCGCCTCGGCCGCTGGCGATGTGGTCTATGCCGGCGACCAGGTGCCGGGCTTCGGCAATCTGGTGCTGATCAAGCATGCCGATGGCTGGGTCACGGCCTATGGCCATCTGGCGCGCATCGACGTGAAGATGCAGGACAAGATCAGCCAGGGGCAGCAGATCGGCCAGGCCGGCGCCACCGGCGAGGTGGGCGAGCCCCAGCTGCACTTCGAGGTCCGCTTCGCCCCGACCCCGCAGGACCGCGCCCGCCCCATCGATCCGATGCTGGTCCTGCCCCAATAGGGGCAGGCGCCGGCCTCTCGGCCAGGTTCAGAGGGGCAGGGTCTTGCCCTGCGCCCCGGCCAGGTCGCGGATGAACTGCCAAGCCACACGGCCCGAGCGGGCCCCGCGCAGCTGCGCCCATTGCAGGGCGTGGCGGTCCAGGTCCGGATCGCTGAGCTCGTAGCGCGCGGCATAGGCGCGCACCGCCTCCAGATAGGTGGGCTGGTCCATGGGCGGGAAGCCGATCCAGAGGCCGAAGCGGTCGGAGACGCTGACCTCTTCCTCGGCGTCCTCGGCCGTGGCGATCAGGCCGCGATCTTCCTGATGGCCCCGGGGCATCAGGTGGCGGCGGTTCGAGGTGGCCACGAACAGCACATTGGCCGGCGGCCCGGACACGCCGCCTTCCAGCGCCGACTTCAGCGCCTTGGCCGCGGCCGCCCCTTCCTCGAAGGACAGGTCATCGCAGAGCACCACGAAGCGCTCATCGCGCCCCCGCAGGATGTCGAACAGGGCGGGCAGGGCGGTGACCTGATCACGGTCCACCTCCACCAGCTTCAGGGCCTCATATCCGCCCCCCACGGCCATGAAAGCCGCCTTGGCGATGGAGCTCTTGCCCGTGCCGCGCACGCCCCACAGCAGGACGTGGTTGGCCGGCAGGCCCTGAGCGAAGCGCTCGAGGTTCTCCACGAAACGCGCCTTCTGCCGCTCTACGCCCACCAGCGAGTCCAGGCTCAGGGGATAGTCGGGGGCAGGATGGAACCCGCCGGTTTCCGGGTCGTGGCGAAACAGCCGGGCGGCCGAGAAATCGGCCGGGGCGGGCGCGGGCGGCGCCAGCCGTTCCAGCGCTTCGGCGATGCGGATGAGGAGGGGCGAGAGGGCGTGATCCATGACTTGGCTGCTTAACCCTCGGGCTCGCATTGCAAAAGGGGGCGCCAGCGCATAGCTTCCGCCGACTTGAAGAGGGGCCGACGCACCGGGCCCTTGACCGCTTGCCGGAGAGGCTATGTTCGCCACCCCCGCCTTCGCCCAGACCGCCGGCGCCGCCGCCGCTGGGCCCCAGGACATGATCCTTCAGTTCCTGCCGCTGATCCTGCTCGTCGTTCTGTTCTACTTCCTGATGATCCGCCCGCAGCAGCGGCGGATGAAGGCGCACCAGAAAATGGTCGCCGAACTCAAGCGTGGCGACCAGGTCGTCCTGGCCAGCGGCATGCTGGGCAAGGTCGTTCGGGTCGAGGACCGCGAAGTCGGCCTTGAAATCGCCACCGGCGTCACCGTCAAGGTGGTGCGGAGCATGATTTCCGAGGTTCGGGTCCGGGGTGAGCCGGCGCCGGCCAACGATTCCAAGTCCTGACTGATCCTGCGCCAGCATAAGGGCGGCCTCGCCTCATGATGACCCTGTCGCGCTGGAAGATCATCGTCGTCGTTCTGGCGACGATCTTCGGCGTCCTCTTCTCCGTCCCGAACCTGCTGCCCCAGCAGACCCTGGCCTCGATGCCGGCGTTCATTCCGCGCCAGCAACTGAATCTGGGTCTCGATCTGCAGGGGGGCTCTCACCTTCTGCTGGAGGTGGACACCCAGGCCCTGCGCGCAGAGCGCCTCGTGAACACCGTGGAGGATACGCGGGTCACGTTGACGGCCGAAGGGATCGCCTTTTCCGAGCTGCGTGAGCAGGGCGGGGACATCACAGTCAGAATCACCGATCCGGCCCGTCGCAATGACGCCGCGACGGTCCTGCGCCGGAACCTCGGCACGCCCCTGGCCGGGACGACCGGCGGCAGCGATATCACGGTGAACAACGACGGCGAGGCTGGCCTGCGCATCAGCTTCGTCGAGGCCGCCATGAACGCCGAGGCCGCCAAGGCGGTCGAGCAGTCCATCGAGATCATCCGCCGCCGGATCGATGAGCTGGGCACCCGCGAGCCCACCATCATTCGCCAGGGGGTCGATCGGATCGTCGTCCAGGCGCCGGGCGAAAGCGACCCCGAGCGTCTGAAGAACGTCATCGGCCAGACCGCCAAGCTGACCTTCCAGATGGTCGACGAAAGCGCCGATCTCGCCGCCGCCGCCGAGGGCCGCGCGCCGCCCGGCTCGGAGGTGCTGCCCAGCGAGGACGGCCTGACCCCCTTCATCGTGGTCCGCCGCCGGGCGCTGGTTTCCGGCGAAATGCTGACCGACGCCAGCCAGGGCTTCGACTCGCAGACCGGCGAGGCGGTGGTCAATTTCCGCTTCAACAGCCTGGGCGCGCGCCGGTTCGGCGAGGCGACGGCCGCCAGCATCGGCCAGCGCTTCGCCATCGTGCTCGATGGCCGGGTGATCTCGGCCCCGGTGATCCGCAGCGCGATCACCGGCGGCAGCGGCATGATCAGCGGCAGCTTCACGCCAGAGAGCGCCAACGATCTGGCCGTGCTGCTTCGAGCAGGCGCCCTGCCGGCGCCGCTCACGGTGGAAGAACAGCGGACGGTGGGCGCCGAACTGGGCGCCGACGCCGTGCGGGCCGGCCAGATCTCTACCGGGATCGGCTTTGTGACCATTCTGGTCTTCATGGTCCTGGCCTATGGTGGTCTGTTCGGCGGCATCTCCGTGATCGCCCTGCTGATCAACGCCCTGCTGATCATCGCGGTCATGTCGGTGACCCAGGCCACCCTGACCCTGCCGGGGATCGCCGGCCTGATCCTGACGCTAGCGGTCGCCGTCGACGCCAATGTGCTGATCTATGAACGGATGCGCGACGAGATCAGGGCCGGGCGAACGGCCATTGCGGCGATGGATGCGGGCTTCTCCAAGGCCATGAGCAGCATCATCGACGCCAATGTCACCACCATCCTGGCCGCGTTGATCATGTTCCAGTTCGGCTCCGGACCCGTCCGGGGCTTCGCCTGGACGCTGTCGATCGGCGTCCTCACCTCGGTCTTTACCGCGGTTCTCGTCACCCAGGTGCTGCTCGCCCTGTGGTTCCGGGCGACCCGGCCCAAGACCCTGCCGATCGTCTGAGGTTGCGAACCATGTGGCCGCTGATCAGAATCCTGCCCATCACGACGAACTTCCGGTTCGTCGCCTTCGCGAAGTTTGCCGGCGTCGCCTCGGTGCTCGCGGCGATCGCCTCCCTGTTCCTGGCGCTCTATCCCCTGACGCCGCCCTGCGGCGGCATGAACTGCGGGATCGATTTCAAGGGCGGGACCCTGCTGGAGATTTCCACCGCCCCGCAGGCGGTCGATCTCAGTCGGGTCCGATCCGAACTCGGCGGCCTGGAGCTCGGCGACGTCCAGGTTCAGGCGTTCGGAGCGCCGTCCTCGGCCCTGGTCCGGTTCCAGACCCCCGAGGGCGAGAGTTCCGAACAGGCCATCGAAGAGGTGAAGGCGGCCCTGACGTCGGCCCTGGGCGAGGTCACCTTCGCCAAGACCGAGGTGGTCGGCCCAAAGGTCTCCGGCGAACTGTTTCAGAACGGTCTGATGGCCCTGGGTTTCGCCATCGCTCTGATGCTGGTCTACATCTGGTTCCGCTTCGAACTGCAGTTCGGGATCGGCGCGGTGGTGGGCCTGCTCCACGACGTGGTGCTCACCTTCGGCCTTATTGCGCTCTTCGATCTGGAATTTTCGCTCACCAGTATCGCGGCCATCCTGACGATCATCGGCTATTCGATGAACGACACGGTCGTGGTGTTCGACCGCATGCGAGAAAATATCAGAAAATACAAGCGCATGCCCCTCGCCGAACTGATCGATCTGACGATCAACGAGACGCTGTCGCGGACCATCATCACCGGTCTGACCACTATCCTGGCCTTGGGCGCGCTGGCGATCTTCGGGGGTCCGACCCTGTTCGGCTTCTCGGTGATCATGATCTTTGGCGTCGTCATCGGCACCTATTCCTCGATCTATGTGGCCGCGCCGATCATCCTGCTCTGGGGCGTCAAGCGGGGCGAGGAAGAGGCCGAGCCCCTGCCGGTCCGCACCTAGGCCGTGGCCCGGGACGCGCCCAGCCTGGACAGCTTTGGTCCCGGGGGCTTCCGCGTGGCCGGCGTCTGGCGGCCAGGATCCCTGCTGATTGTTTCGGACGTCGCGGCCGCCTGGCCCGTCACCCGCCTGGCGGAGGTTACGCCGGACTCTCTCTATCCGGTCTTCGCTGCTGGCGCGCGGGATGTGGAGTTCCTGCTTCTGGGCACGGGCGCGGCCAACGCCCTGCCGCCGCGGCCCTTGCGCGATCTGCTGCAGAAGGGCGGGATCGGCCTGGAGTTCATGGACACCCCGGCCGCTGCGCGGATGTACAATGTCCTGACCTCCGAGGGCCGCCGCTTGGCCTGCGCCCTGATCGCCATCTGAGCGAGGGGCGCCCCCATCAAGGGACTGGACTTGCGCTTCCGAAAGCGCGGCTATAGGCCAGAACCAAGAAAACGGGGAAATGTCGATGCAGGGTCTGCTGTCCAACTTCCGCAATACGATGATCGTGAGCCTGCTGCTCTCGGTCGTCATGATCGTCGGCTATATGGTGCACAATCGCGGCGCCGACGTGATCTTCGTCCAGGCGGTCTTGCGCTGGATGCATCTGGTCTTCGGCATCCTGTGGATTGGGCTGCTCTACTATTTCAACTTCGTCCAGATCCGGAAGATGCCGGACATCCCGGCCGAGATGAAGCCGGCCATCTCCAAGCACATCGCGCCCGAGGCGCTGTTCTGGTTCCGCTGGGCGGCGCTGTTCACCCTGGTCTCGGGCCTTGCGCTGGCCTGGAGCCGCGGCTTCCTGCTCGAGGCCCTCAGCCTGGGCGCGGCCAGCGGCTTCGTCGTGCCGCAACACACCTTCATTGGCGTGGGCATGTGGCTGGCGATCATCATGTTCCTGAACGTCTGGCTGTTCATCTGGCCGAACCAGAAGATCGCCCTGGCCATGGTCGAGGCTGACGATGCGGCCAAGGCCAAGGCGGGCCGTACGGCCATGCTGTTCTCGCGCACCAACACGCTGCTCTCGCTGCCGATGCTGGTGACCATGGCCATGAACCAGACCATCTTCGGCTGACCGCCAAACCGCGCTAAGCCTCTGGGACCCGCCGTCTTGGCGGGTCCTTTTGTTTCTGGAGACCCATGAGCGAGGATGCTTCGCCCCCAGCGCAGGACCTGGACGCCCTGGTCCTGTCCGTCGATCCGGATCGCTGGCTGGCCAGCCGGCTGATCGCCGAGCCCCGGGCCCGGGCCGATGTGGTCGCCCTCTACGCCTTCGACCACGAACTGGCCCGGGCGCCCAGGGTGGCCTCCAACGCTCTGCTGGGTGAGATCCGCCTGGCCTGGTGGCGGGAAGTCCTGGACGAGGCCTATGAAGGCCGGCCCGTGCGCCACCATCCGACCGCCCAGGCCTTTGCCCAGGTCATCGCCCGGCGCAGGCTGCCGCGGGCCGACCTGGAGCTCATGATCGACGCGCGCTATCGCGAGTTGGACCCCGCGCCGATGACTTCTGAAGAGGCCGTGCTCTGGGCGCGGGAGACCGGCGGGGCCGTCGCCCGGTTGGCCGCGCAGATCCTTGATCCCGACGCCAGCCCCATGGCCGCCGAAGCGGCCGGCGCGGCCTGGGCCCTGTCGCGGCGGCAGCTGGCGGGGGAGGCTCAGGAGGACAGAGGCGCGCTCTCAAGCCTCCGCGCCCAGGCCAGGGGGCTCAGCGTCGCGGCCTTTCCCGCCGGCGCCCAGGCGGCGCTCGCCAAGGCCTACGCCCAGGGCCGCGAACCCACGGCCCTCGGCAAGCGCTGGCGCATCACCCTGGCGGCGTTGACCGGCCGGGTCTGAGTCGACTATTCGGCCGCCAGGGCCGGTTGGCCGATCCAGGCGTCGAGGTCGGCCAGGGCGCGCTCGCCCACCATCCGCTTCTTGGTCCGGCCGCGTTCCTTGGACCCCAGCCTGCGGCCTTCGGCGTCCCGCTTGGGACTCTCCAGGGGCGGGATCAGGCCATAGTTGATGTTCATCGGCTGGAAGGAGCCGGCGCCCCCGTCCAGGTGGCCGCCGGTGATGTGGCCGATCAGGGCCCCCAGCGCGGTCGTGGGCGGCGGCGGGGCCAACGGGTGGCCCAGGCGCTCGGCGGCGGCGAAACGGCCCGCCAGCAGGCCGACAGCCGCGCTCTCCACATAGCCCTCGACCCCGGTCACCTGGCCGGCGAACCGCAGGCGGGGATCGACCTTCAGCCGCAGGGCCCCGTCGAGCAGCCGGGGGCTGTTGATGAAGGTGTTCCGGTGCAGTCCGCCCAGCCGGGCGAAGACGGCCTTTTCCAGGCCCGGGATCATACGGAAGATCTCGGTCTGGGCCCCGTGCTTCAGCTTGGTCTGGAAGCCCACCATGTTCCAGAGCGTGCCGAGCGCATTGTCCTGGCGCAGCTGGACGACGGCGTAGGCCTTTTCGTCGGGCTTGTGGGCGTTGGTCAGACCGACGGGCTTCATCGGGCCGTGGCGCAGGGTTTCACGGCCGCGCTCGGCCATCACCTCGATGGGCAGGCAGCCGTCGAAATAGGGGACGTGCTCCCATTCCTTGAACTCGGACTTGGGGCCGGCCAGCAGGGCGTCGATGAAGGCCTCGTACTGATCCTTGTCCATCGGGCAGTTGATATAGGCGGCCGCATCGCCGCCGGGACCGACCTTGTCGTAGCGGGACTGGCGCCAGCAGACGTCCATGTTCACCGACTCCACCGTCACGATGGGCGCGATGGCGTCGAAGAAGGACAGCGCGCCTTCGCCGGTCAGGTCGAGGATCGCCTGCGACAGGGAAGGCGAGGTGAGCGGGCCGGTGGCGACGATCACATTGTCCCAGTCGGCGGGCGGCAGGCCTGCGACCTCCTCCCGCGCGATGGTGACATTGGGATGGGATTCCAGCCGTGCGGTCACCGCATCGGCGAACCCGTCGCGGTCGACGGCCAGGGCGCCGCCGGCCGGCACCTGGTGGGCGTCGCCGCAGGCCATGATGATGGAGTCCAGCCGGCGCATCTCGGCATGCAGCAGGCCGACGGCGTTGCCCGCCCAGTCGTCGGCGCGGAAAGAGTTGGAACAGACCAGCTCGGCGAGCTTGTCGGTGTGGTGGGCGTCGGTCCCGCGCACCGGGCGCATCTCATGCAGGACGACGTTGGCGCCGGCCTGGGCGATCTGCCAGGCGGCTTCGGATCCGGCCAGTCCGCCGCCGATCACGTGAATAGGTTTGATGGTCATGCGCGACCCATTAGCAACGATCTGCGGACTTCGCGAGCCGGGCCTTGCAGGTGGGCGGCGCGGACGCCTAGTTTCACCGCCGATGTCCGGCGACTCAAGGCGTTTCAAGCCTTTGGCGCGCCGGTCGGGGAGCTGAGATGAACGAGTTTTCTTCAGGTGATCCGGCCGAGGGCTTTTCTTCGGGCGACGCGGCCTTCGAGGGCTTCCGGCTGACGCGGGAGCAGCCGCGGGTCGTGCTGACCTGGGCGCTGTTCCACCTGATCGTCTCCTTCGTGAGCGCCACAGCCCTGATCCTGCTGGGCGGCGACTTCCTGCTGCAGGCCGAGAACGCCGCCGACATGACCCCCGCCGAGATGGCGGTCTTCATGCGCGAGATGGCGCCGGCCTATCTGACCCTGGCGCCGATCGGCCTGTTCGTGGTCTCGGTGGCGGCCGCGGCGGTCTATCGGATCTACCTGCGGCCCGAGGAGGCCGCCGAGCGGGGCTATCTGCGGTTCGGCGCCGATGAGATCCGCCTGATCGGCCTGACCCTCATCTACTATCTGCTGACCATCGGCGGTGTGCTGGGGCTGTCGCTGCTGGCCGCCATCGGCGCGGCCCTGGCCTCCCTGGCCGGGCAGAGCGCCATGGCCCTGGTGGGGGGCGGCATGCTGCTCTTCTTCGGCGGGCTCTGGCTATTCGTACTGGTCCGCCTGTCCCTGGCCCCGGTCCTGACCTTCGACCAGCAGCGGCTGGTGGTGTTCGGCTCCTGGAGCCTGACCCGCGGCCATTTCTGGCCCATGCTCGGCGCCTATCTGCTGGCGCTTATCTCGATCATCGTGGTCAGCCTGCTGGCCATGGTGATCTTTGCGGCCCTGGCCGGCATCGCCACCTTGGCGACGGGGGGCAGCATGTCGTCGGTGGGCGAGGCCTTCCAGCCGGACTTCAGCTCGTTCAGCGCCTATGTCTCGGTCCAGACCGTGCTCTATCTGATGTTCAATGCGGTTCTGACGGCCATCTACTACCCGGTGATCCTGGCGCCGCAGGTGATGGCCTACCAGGCCTTCCGTCCCGCGCCGCAGGCGCAGGACGGCGGCGTCGAGCCCTTCGCCTAGAGCGAGGCTCAGGCCTTTGCGCTGGGGCGGGCGCTGACCCGCTGATGCCAGGCGGCCAGATTGGCGTAGTTGGGGTCCATCTCCAGGCCGATCCAGGTGGCGAAGTCCACCGCCGAGAGGGCGCAGATATCGGCGACGGTGAAGTCGTGGCCGGCGATGAAATCGCGGCAGGCCAGTTCCCGGTCCAGCCACTTCTGGGCGCCCGCATAGGTCTCGCGGTTCGACTCGCCGAAGTCCTTGAACTGGGTCAGAAGGGCCGCCGTATAGGGGTGGGCGTGGCGCCAGTAGTTGCCGATGGGCGTCATCAGTACGAACTCGACCCGACGGACCCACATGTCCACATGGGCCTTTTCCAGGGCCGTGCGGCCAAACAGCGGCGGCTCGGGGTTGGTCTCTTCGAAGTAGCGGCAGATGGCGACCGTCTCGGAAATCGTCGCCCCGTCGTCCAGTTCGAGGGTGGGGATCTGGCCCAGCGAATTCTTGGCCCGATAGTCCGAAGACTTGTGCTCGCGCTTGCGCATGTCGACCGTGGTCTCGGGCAGGTCGATGCCCTTCTCGGCCAGGAAGATGCGGACGCGGCGCGGGTTCGGCGCCGGCATGGGCGCGCCGTAGAGGATCATGGGTCAGCTCCAAATCGCTTAAACGAATGAAGCGACGCTATTTCGAACAAGCGTTTACGGAAACCCTGACGTAGCGTCAGCCAAGCGATGGCAGGTCGCGGGCGAGACCGGCCATGACAGCGGCCTCCCAGTCCGCAGGCCAGGCGGCGCCCTTCGCATGGGCGACGCGGCGAGCCCGCGGCAGGAAGCGGTCGCGCAGGTCCCGATTGGCGGCGAGCAGTTCGACCTCATCCGCCCGGGGCGGGACGAGCGCCTCAAGCTCGGCGATCTGCTCGGGCTTCAGGAAGGGATAGAGCTTCTTGGCGCCGCCCCGCTCGGCCGGGCCAAACCCGTTCTCTTCCAACATCAGCTCGATCAACAGGCGGCGCAGATGGCCGACGCCGTCCTGCATCACCACCCACTCCCGCCGCCCCACAGGCACCGGGGCGAGGGAGAGCACGCGCAGGAATTCGGTGATCAGCGCCTCGACGCGCCGTGCGGCGGCGGCTGGATCGGGCGGGGAGGCGGCGCGTCCGGTCGGGCCCTGGCTGGCGGCGCCGAACAGCTGCTTCACGGCCGTAGCGGCCTGGCGGGCGAACTCCTCGGGGGTGGAGAGCATCAGGTCGAACCGCTGGAGCGCAGGGGTGGTCCCGTTCACCAGGCGGCCGAACTGGCTCAGGCGCAGGGCTGTGGCCGGCAAGGGGCCGTCCTCGCGCATCAGGTCGCCGAGCAGGCCCGGAATGTCGTCGGCCGCCACCACCAGGGTGATGTCGACATCGCTCCAGGCGTCGCCGCGGCCGGCGCCGAGGCTGCCGGTCAGCCAGGCCGAGCCGATGCGCGCGTCGGGCCGCAGCGCCGTCTCAAGCGTCTCCAGGAGGGATTGCTGATCCGGCGTCACGGCGAAGTTCTCCAGGGTTCAGGCGCTCTTGCGGCGGGCCAGGCGGCGCTGTTCGTGGCGGTCCAGCACGTCCTTGAGATAGCGGCCGGTCCAGCTGGCGGGCTGGGCGGCCACGGCCTCGGGCGTACCCACTGCGACGATCTCGCCGCCGCCGTCCCCGCCTTCGGGGCCGAAGTCCAGCAGCCAGTCGGCGGTCTTGATGACATCGAGATTGTGCTCGATCACCACCACCGTATTGCCCTGGTCCACCAGTTCGTGGAGCACTTCCAGCAGCTTCTGGATGTCCTCGAAGTGCAGGCCGGTGGTGGGCTCGTCCAGGATATAGAGGGTGCGCCCTGTGGCCCGACGCGACAGCTCCTTGGAGAGCTTCACCCGCTGCGCCTCGCCGCCGGACAGGGTGGTGGCTGGCTGACCGACCTTGACGTAGCTCAGGCCCACCCGCTTCAGGGTCTCCATCTTGTCGCGCACCGTCGGCACGGCCTTGAAGAACTCGGCCGCCTCCTCGACGGTCATGTCCAGGACGTCGGAGATCGACTTGCCCTTGAACTGGATTTCCAGGGTTTCGCGGTTGTAGCGCTTGCCCTTGCAGACGTCGCAGGTGACGTAGACGTCGGGCAGGAAGTGCATCTCGATCTTGATCAGGCCGTCGCCCTGACAGGCCTCGCAGCGGCCGCCCTTGACGTTGAACGAGAACCGTCCCGGCCCGTAGCCGCGGGCCTTGGCCTCGGGCAGGCCGGCGTACCAGTCGCGGATAGGCTGGAAGGCGCCGGTATAGGTCGCCGGGTTCGACCGCGGGGTGCGGCCGATGGGCGACTGGTCGATGTCGATGACCTTGTCGAAGTTCTCCAGCCCCTCGATCCGCTCGTGCTGGGCCGGGGCGTCGCTGGCGTTGTGCAGACGGCGGGCGGCGGCCTTGTAGAGGGTCTCGATGGTGAAGGTCGACTTGCCGCCGCCGGAGACGCCAGTGATGCAGGTGAAGACGCCGACCGGGATCTCGCCGGTCACGTCCTTCAGATTGTTGCCGCTGGCGCCGATGATGCGGACCATCTTCTTCTTGGAGATGGGGCGGCGATCCCGGGGGACAGCGATTTCACGGACGCCGGACAGATACTGGCCCGTCACGCTCTTGGGGTTGGCGATCACCTGTTCGGGCGTGCCCTCGGCGACGATCGTGCCCCCATGCACGCCGGCGGCCGGGCCCATGTCGATCACATAGTCGGCCGTCAGAATGGCCTCTTCGTCGTGCTCGACCACCAGCACCGAATTGCCCAGGTCGCGCAGGCCGCGCAGGCTGTTGAGCAGGCGGGTGTTGTCGCGCTGGTGAAGGCCGATGGAGGGCTCGTCCAACACATAGAGCACGCCGGTGAGCCCTGAGCCGATCTGGCTGGCCAGGCGGATGCGCTGGCTCTCGCCGCCCGACAGGGTGCCGGAATTGCGCGACATGTTGAGATAATTCAGGCCCACATCCACCAGGAACCGCAGGCGATCATTGATCTCCTTCAGGATCCGCCGGGCGATCTCCATCTGCTTGTCGGTGAGGGTCTGCTCCAGCGAGGTGAACCACTCGCCAGCGTGCTGGATCGACAGCCGCGAAATCTCGCCGATGTGCCGGCCGTCGATCTTCACGGCCAAGGCCTCGGGCTTCAGGCGGTAGCCGTGGCAGACCTCGCAGGGGGTTTCCGACTGGAAGCGGCCCAGCTCCTCGCGCACCCAGGCCGAGTCGGTCTCGCGCCAGCGGCGCTCCAGGTTCGGCAGCACGCCCTCGAAGGTCTTGTTGACCTCGTACTTGCGGGCGTTGTCGTCATAGACGAAGTGGATCTTCTGACCCTTGGACCCGTGCAGGATCACGTCCTTGGCGGCGTCGGGCAGCTTCCACCACGGCTCGTCCATCGAGAAGTCGTAGTGGCGGGCCAGGGCCTGCAGGGTCTGCGTGTAGAGGGGCGAGGGGCCTTTGGACCAGGGCGCCACCGCGCCCTTGTGCAGGGGCTTGTCCTTGTCGGGAACCACCAGGTCGGTGTCGAAGGCGAGCTTGGCGCCGAGGCCATCGCAGGCCGGGCATGCGCCGAAGGGGTTATTGAACGAGAAGAGCCGGGGCTCGATCTCGCTGATGGTGAAGCCCGAGACCGGGCAGGCGAAGCGCTCGGAAAAGATGATCCGGCGGGGCTCGGTCTCGCCCTCGGCGACATCGGCCCACTCGGCCGTGGCGATGCCGTCGGCCAGGCGCAGGGCCGTCTCCAGGCTGTCGGCGTAGCGGCTTTCCTGGTCGCCGCGGGTGACCAGCCGGTCCACGACGATATCGATGTCGTGCTTGAACTTCTTGTCGAGGGTGGGCGCGTCCTCGATGGGATAAAAGGTCCCGTCGATCTTCAGCCGCTGGAAGCCCGCCCGCTGCCACTCGGCGATCTCCTTTCGGTACTCGCCCTTGCGGCCGCGGATCACCGGCGCCAGCAGATAGAGCCGCTCGCCGTCGGGAAGGGCGGTCAGCTTGTCGACCATCTGGCTGACGGTCTGGCTCTCGATGGGCAGGCCGGTGGCCGGCGAATAGGGAATGCCCACCCGCGCCCACAGCAGGCGCATATAGTCGTGAATCTCGGTGACCGTGCCGACGGTGGAGCGGGGATTGCGGCTGGTGGTCTTCTGCTCGATGGAGATGGCTGGCGACAGACCCTCGATCAGGTCCACGTCCGGCTTGCTCATCAGTTCCAGGAACTGTCGGGCATAGGCCGAGAGGCTCTCCACATACCGGCGCTGACCCTCGGCATAGATGGTGTCGAAGGCGAGCGAACTCTTGCCCGACCCGGACAGGCCTGTGAGCACGACCAGCTCTCCCCGCGGGATGTCGACATTGACGTCCTTGAGGTTGTGCTCCCGCGCGCCGCGCACGCGGATGAAGTTCAGCTGATCGGCCATGATTGTCCTGGAAGCCCTGCCGGCCGCCCAGGTTCCAGACAGCCGGTTTCTATGTAGTGCCGGGACTCAGAGATAACACGAGAACAAGCCGGGAACAAAGAGCTCAGCGGGCCGCCGCGGCCTGGACCTCGGCGAAGACCCGCAGGGCGTTGCCGCCCCAGAACTTGTTCAGATCCTCCTGGGTGAAGCCGGCCGCCACTAGGCGCTCGGTGAGCGTCGGGAAGGTGGTGACGTCCTCCAGGCCCTCGATCCCGCCGCCGCCGTCGAAGTCGCCCGACAGACCCACATGGTCGATGCCGGCCACCTCGACCACGTGCAGGATGTGTTTCATCAGGTCGTCGAGATTGGCCTGGGGCAGGGGATAGGCCGCCTCGATGGCCGCCAGCTCGGCCAGATAGGCGTCGCGGTTCTCCGCCGCCACGTCCCGGCGCTGGCCGTACTTGGCGGTGAGCGCGGCGAGCGCGGCCTGACGTTCGGGGATGCGCGGCACATCCACCATGTATCCGGAGAAGGCGTTGACCTGGATGACCCCGCCCTTGGCCGCCAGCTTGCGCAGCAGGTTGTCGGGGATGTTGCGGGGATGGTCGTAAACCGCCTTCACGCCCGAGTGCGACAGGATCACCGGGGCGGTGGAGAGGTCGAGGATCTGGTCCAGGGTCCGGTCCGAGGCGTGGCTGGGATCGATCACCACGCCAAGCTGGTTGGCGCGGGTCACGAAGGCGCGGCCCTTTTCGCTCAGTCCGCCCCATTCGGGACCCTTGGGATCGGTGGAGGAGTCGGCCAGGTCGTTATTGGCGAAGTGCACCGGTCCCATCATGCGGACGCCGAGCTTGTAGAAGGTGTCCATCAGGGTCAGGTCGCCGGCGACCGGCGCGCCGTTCTCGATGCTGATGAAGACGAACTTCTTGCCCGCCGCCTCGGCCGCGGCGGCCTCGGCCGGCGTGGTGACCAGCGCGAAGTGCTCGTGCTCCCTGGCCGTCATCTGCAGGATCTCGGCGGCCCGGACGAAGGCGTGGTCCCGGGCCTCGGCGTCGGCCGCGGGGCCGCGGCCCCTCTGCGGGGTGAAGATGACGAAGACCCCGCCATCGACGCCGCCTTCGACCATGCGGGGATAGTCCACCTGGGTGCCGTCCACGGCGACGTCGTGGCGCTCCATGATGCTCCAGCCCTCGGCCCCGAAATTGGCCGGGGTATCGAAGTGGGTGTCCAGCACGGTGGCCGCCTCGTGCATCTGGGCCGGGGTCTGGGCGAAGGCTGCGGCCGCCGCCGTGGACAACAGGCCGGCGAGCAGGATGGAGCGGATGTTCACGGAGGACCCCCAGATGTGATTGCGGCCGGAGGTTAGGTCGCCGGACTATCCCAGCGCAACGGCCGAGGTGGCGCGCCCCTGGCGAATTTGCGCGCCGGCCCGGAGGCGACTACATGCAAGGCGCCATCTGAGAGGAGAGACCGACATGCGCGCCGCGACCGACGTCCGCACCGCCCTGCCTGTCCACGTCGCCACGGTCTCCTCGCATGTCTGCGCCCTTCGTCACCCTCGATGGTCTTTCCTACAGCACCCCTGACGGCCGTCGCCTGATCGACGACCTGACGCTCGCCTTCGGGCCCGAGCGCATCGGCCTGGTCGGCCGCAATGGGGTGGGCAAGACCACGCTTATCCGCCTGATCCTTGGCGAGCTGACGCCAGCCGCAGGCGCAGTCTCCATCCAGGGTCGCATTGGCGTTCTGCGCCAGATGGTGGAGCCGCCGCCGGCCGCCCGCGTGGCCGACCTCATGGGGCTGGGCGAACCGCTCTCACGGCTGGCGCGGCTCGAGGCGGGCGCCGGCGACGAGCGCGACCTCGCCGAGGCCGACTGGACCCTGCCGGCGCGGCTTGAGGCGGCCCTGGTTCGGGTGGGCCTGGCCGGGCTCGACCCCCTGCGCCGCGCGGCCAGTCTAAGTGGCGGGGAGGCGACGCGGGCGGCCCTGGCCGGTCTGCTGGTCCAGGCGCCGGACATGCTGATCCTCGATGAGCCGACCAACAATCTCGACGCCGAGGCGCGAGCGCTTGTGGCTGAGGTTCTGGCGCAGTGGCGCGGGGGCGCGATCGTGGTCAGCCACGACCGGGAGCTGCTGCGTCAGACCGACCAGATCCTGGAGCTTTCGGGCCTTGGGGCGCGGCTCTATGGCGGGAACTACGACCTCTATGCGGCGCGCAAGGCGCAGGAGCAGGCCACGGCCGAACAGACGCTCGAGACGGCCGCGCGTGATCTGGCGCGAGCCGGCCGGGACGCCCAGCGCGATCGTGAGCGCAAGGCGCGACGGGACGCGGGCGGCCGGCGCTTCGCCGCCCGGGGCAGCGAGCCGAAGATCCTGCTGGGCGCCCGGGCCGAGCAGGCGGAGAATTCGGGTGGCCGTCAGAACCTGCTGGCCGAGCGTCGCCGAGAAGCCCTGAGCGCGCGGCTCGCCGAGGCGCAAGGGGCGGTGGAGCAGGTGCGAAGGCTCGGCTTCGACCTGCCGTCCTGTGGGCTGGCGGCCGGGCGGCGTGTGCTCACCCTCGACAAGGTCGCCTACAGCTTGGCCGACGGGCGTCGGCTGTTCGAGGACCTGTCCCTGGATATTGCGGGGCCGGACCGTGTGGCCATCGTCGGCCCCAACGGATCGGGCAAGACCACTCTGCTGAAGCTGGCTTCCGGCGAGATTACGCCGCAGGCCGGAACGGCGCGGCGATGGGTTCCCGCCGCCGTGTTCGACCAGCAGGCGGCCATGCTGCGACCGCAGGAGACTCTGCGCGAGGCCTTCCTGCGCCTCAACCCGGACGCCGACGCCAATGCGGCGCACGCCGCGCTGGCCCGTTTCCTGTTCCGCAACAGCGCCGCCGACCGGCGGGTGGCCAGTCTCAGCGGCGGGGAGCGGCTGCGCGCGGCCCTGGCCTGTGTGCTGATGGCCAGGACGCCGCCGCAACTGCTGATCCTGGATGAGCCGAGCAACCACCTCGACCTCGACTCGCTGGCCGCGGTCGAGGTGGCGCTGCGGGACTATGACGGGGCGCTCCTCATCGTCAGCCACGACCGCGATTTCCTCGCAGGCGTCGGCGTCGAACGAGAGATCCGCCTCAATCCCGGCTGACGACCCGGAATACGCCGTTGGCCCGCGCGCACGGCTTGCCGTCGGCCGTGACGAAGGCCTGGGCGAAGCAGAGGGTCGAGCCTGGCTTCACGAAGTCGGTCTCGAACGCCAGCCATTGGCCAAGCTGAGCGGCCGCCAGGAAGTCCAGGTTCAGGTTCACCGTCACCAGGGACCGGTCGCCGCCAAGCCGATGGGCGCAGGTCAGGCCCATGGCGTTGTCGGCCAGGGCCATCAGCAGGCCGCCATGGACGAACCCCCGGCCATTGGCGTGAGCCGGACCGGCGCGAAGCCCCAGGATGACGGCGCTGTCGGTCCGGCGGACGAACAGCGGCTCCCAGGGTTCGGTCAGCGGGCTGCGTCGATCATGCGGGACGAAGCCCTCGGGCGGGGCGGGACCGGTTTCCATGGCGAACCCTCACGCCGCCAGCTTGGCGAGGTTCTCCAGGGTGAGCACGCAGGCCTCGGCCGCCTCCGCGCCCTTCTTCCGGAAGTGGGTGTGGAAGAAGTCGTGATGCGCCTCATGCTCATGGAAGTGGTGCGGGGTCAGGACCACCGAGAAGACGGGCGTCTGGGTGGCGAGCTGGACCTGCATCAGGGCGGCGACCACGGTCTGGGCCACGAAGTCGTGCCGGTAGATGCCGCCATCGATCACGAAGGCTGCGCCCACCACGGCGGCGTAGCGGCCGGTGTGGATCAGGCTCTGGGCGTGCAGCGGGATCTCGAAGGCGCCGGGGACTTCGAAGCGGTCGATGCGGTCGGGGCCGAAGCCTCGCTCGCCCATGGCGTCGGTAAAGCCGGCATGGGCTTCGTCGACGATGTCGCGATGCCAGAGGGACTGGACAAAGGCGATGCGTCCGGCGCGGTAGGCGCCATTGGCGGTGGGAAGTTCATAGGCAGCTTGGGTCATGGTCGTTTCCCTGACGGGTGGATGAACCACGACTCAGGGGCGCGCTGGACGGACCATGGGGGCGCACGCGCCCTCAATGGTGTCGCCCAACGGTTCTCATAACCGGACTCTAACCGTCGGCCCCGGGATCACACCGGGTCTGCTCGTCCCTGGCGGCGGTGAGGCCGACAGGCGCCCGCGGGCTCGTCCGGATCCTTGCAGATCCGGCATTACCGCCGGTGGGGAATTACACCCCGCCCTGAGAACGTAGATCGCCGGAACCCCCGGCGACGGGGTCAGACTAGCCGCAAATCTGGGCGCTAAACAAGCGTTTGGATCAGGCGCGCTTGTTCAGGGTGATGGCGGTGGCCGTGTTGTTGGTGGTCTGGCTGGAGCGGGGACCATAGCCCACGGCCTGGCTGCGCTGCGCCGTGACCTCGTCGGCGATGGCCTTGACGAGGCCCTCGGTGATGGTGCGCGCCGCCTCGATCGCCCGGCCCTGGCGGGCGAGAACGGCGTCGAAGGCTTCGGTGGCGCGGACCAGGCGGGCGCGCTGGGCCAGGGGCGCGGACGCCACCAGGGTCGGATCGGCCCGCACCCGGGCGGATTCGTGGCGGTAGAGATTGGCCAGCCGGGTGGTTTCCTCCAACTGAGCCGCGGCGTGATGCGGTCGGCCTTCCTCGAAGGCCTGGGCGCTCTGGGCCACAAGCTCGGTCAGGCGCTCGGTCAGCATGACCAGTTGTTCGACGCGGTCCTGCGCGTCCGTCGCGGCGATCGCCATGGCGGCTACTCCTCCAGGCCTTGAAGTTTCAACATTTCGCGGGCCACCGTGTCGGCAAGGCCTACGCCACCGCTCTTGATGGTCTCACGGGCGAAGGCCTCGGTGAGGAAGGAGCGGAACTGGTTTTCCGCCTGGCCGCCGCCAAACGGCGCGGAAACCTCGGTGGCGGTGAACATCTGCTGCATCATGATCGACAGGAAGGCCGCTTCGAAGTCGGCGGCGGTCTTCTCGATCTGGCCGCGTTTGGCCAGCTCAGCGGTGTTGGCGGCGCCCTCGGCGGCCTGGGAGGCGGGGGTGATGGCGGAGATCGGCGAAAGCGCGCTCATCACATCACCTCGATATCGGCCTGCAGGGCGCCGGCGGCCTTGATGGTCTGCAGAATGGAGATCATGTCCCGCGGGGTGACCCCCAGAGCATTGAGGCCGGCCACCAGGTCGGAGAGCGACGCGCCGCTGCGCACGGTCAGGAACTGCCGGCCGCGCTCTTCCTCCACATCGACTTCGGTCTGCGGAACGACGACCGTCTGGCCCTGGCTGAAGGGGGCCGGCTGGACCACGGCGGGGAATTCCTGGACGCGGATGGTCAGGTTGCCCTGGGCGATGGCCACGGTCGAGACGCGGACGGCCTCGCCCATGACGATGACGCCGGACACCTCGTCGATGACCACCTTGGCCGGGGTGTCGGGGCTGACCGAGAGGTTCTCGATCTGCGCCATGAAGGCGGTCATGTCGTGGCCGGCCGGCGGGCGCACCGCGACGATGGTCGGGTTCTGGGCGTAGGCGGTGCCGGGGAACTGGCGGTTCACCGCCTCGGCGATCCGGCGCGAGGTGGTGAAGTCGGGATTGCGCAGGGTCATCCGCATCTGGCCCATGGAGGCGAGCTGGAAGCCCAGCTCCCGCTCCACCAGGGCGCCGCCGGCGATGCGGCCTGCGGTCGGGACGCCCTTGGAGATGGAGGAGCCCGAGGCGCCGCCGGCCGAGATCGAGCCGGTCTGGACCGTGCCCTGCGCCACCGCATAGGCTTCGCCATCGGCGCCCATCAGCGGGGTCACCAGCAGGGTGCCGCCCTGCAGGCTCTTGGCGTCGCCCATGGCCGAGACCGTGGCGTCCACCGGCGAGCCGGCCGCGGCGAAGGCCGGCAGCCGCGCAGTGACCATCACGGCGGCGACGTTCTTGGTGTTGATGTTGGCGTCGCGGGTGTTGACGCCCATCCGCTCCAGCATCCCCTCCAGGCTCTGGCGGGTGAAGGGGGCGTTGCGCAGGGAGTCGCCGGTGCCGTTCAGCCCGACGACGATGCCGTAGCCCACCAGCATGTTGTCTCGCACGCCCTCGAACTCGACGATGTCCTTGATGCGGGACGCCGACAGGGCGGGGCTGGCCGCCAGGCTGGCGGCGATCAGGATGGCGCTGAACAGTCGGAACGGGTGGGACATTGAGTCTCGCCGGGCATGAGGAACCTGGCCCTGCCCCTGCGACGACCATGCCAGATGGGCGAGCGCCAAAAGTCTAACAAATACAGTTAACGCGCCGCGCGGCGTGCCGGGGGAAGGGCGGCAAGCTGCAGAAATTGCCCGGCATTAACCATACCCTAAGAGCGCGGGCTCAAAGGTCCCGCTTGAGTTCAGTCCGTGTGAAGTGGGTCGCATGAAAGTCAGTGGCGCAGGCGGCGCAGGCAGCGCTTCAGGTCCGGGTCGGACCCGGGGCGCGCAGGGCGGCGAGGGGTTCAGACTGCCGACGGCGGGCGGTGCGGCGTCGACCGCCGCCGCCGGGCCGACCACCGGGGTTTCGGCCCTGGGGGGCGTGGGCGCTCTGCTCGCCCTGCAGGAAACCGGCGGGCCGCTGGAGCGTAAGCGCCGCGCCGTCAGCCGCGCCGGGCGCATTCTCGACGTGCTCGACGAGGTGAAGATCGCCCTGGTGGGCGGGGACCTCTCCATGAACCAGCTGGAGCGCCTGGGCCGCGCGGTCCGCGAGGAGCGGGACCAGACCGAAGATGCCGCCCTGGAAGGCGTTCTCAACGAGATCGAGACCCGGGCGGCCGTCGAACTGGCCAAACTCGAGATGGCCCGTTCTGCTGCTCTTCCGGTGCGAAGTGAGTCGCGTTGAATGTCCCCGGAGTTCTGCTATATAGCCGCCTCCCAAGTTCCGGGGATACGTCCAGGGGCGTGAGGTATCGATTATGTCGACCACTGTCTTGGCTAAAGAAGACTCCTATCGTCCGTCTGAGGACGAAGAGTTCATGAACGACCGTCAGGTCGAATATTTCCGACAGAAGTTAAACGACTGGAAGGAAGAGATTCTTCGTGAATCTCGCGAGACGCTGTCGCACCTCCAGAACGAAACTGAAAACCTGCCTGACGACATCGATCGCGCCTGGTCGGCGACTGATCGTGCGCTTGAATTGCGTACCCGTGATCGCCAGCGAAAGCTGATCTCCAAGATCGACGAGGCCCTGCGCCGGATCGAGGACGGGAGCTATGGCTATTGCGAAGAGACTGGCGAGCCCATCGGCCTGGCCCGACTTGAAGCGCGCCCCATCGCCACCCTCAGTCTTGAAGCCCAGGAACGCCACGAGCGCCGTGAGCGCGTCCATCGCGACGACTGACGCGACAGGGGCTCGGCGGACTCATCGGTCGGGTCCTCGACGCCTCAGGTGATCTGCGTGGCGGTCAGGGGGGCGTCATCGTCATCGCCCGCCGCCAGACGCGCCTGGATCAGGGGCAGGATATCCTCCACCCGGGTCGCCACCGCCCAGCTGTCCATGAACTCCGGCGGAGTAAGACGGGCGTCCACCGTATGCTGCAGCAGCTGGAACAGTGGCTCCCAGAACCCGTCGGGGCTGTAGAAGACCACCGGCTTGCGGTGCAGGTCCAAGCGTCGCCAGGACAGGAGCTCGATGATCTCCTCCAGGGTGCCGATGCCGCCGGGCAGGACCACGAAGCCGTCCGAGCGCTCGAACATGATCTGCTTCCGCTCGTGCATGGAGCGCACGACGATGGTCTCGACCACGTCCAGAGCCCGCTCGCGGCTGGTCAGGAACTGGGGAATAATCCCGAGCACATCGCCGCCGGCCTCATGGGCGGCCCGGGCGCAGGCGCCCATCAGGCCCACGCCGCCGCCGCCATAGATCAGGCGCAGGTCGGCGGCGGCCAGGGCGCGCCCGAAGGCGGCGGCGTCCGACAGGAAGCCGGGCTTTACGGTGTCCGAAGAGCCGCAGAACACGCAGACGGACTCGATGCGATCGGGCGAAGCGCCCATAGGGGGTGTGCCTCCGGGAAAAACGTCAGGCTCGCCAAGCGAGCCGGGAATCCGAGTAGCTAGGGTCTGACATGATACGATTCAAGGAAACCCTACCCCGAGCAGCCTTCGGTTCGATCCTGGCCCTGGGTCTTCTGGTGCAGGCCTGCGGGGAGGCGCCGGTGAGCCCGGGTGTCGGACTCAATCGTGAGCCGCAGGTCCAGGCCACCTATACCACTCCGCCCCGGGCGACGGGCGTGACCCGGGAGGGCGAGGGCCGGGTGCTGAGCGGTCGGGCCGCGCCCTCGGCCAGGGTGCGTCTGGCGACCCCTGAGGGCGAGGTGCGTATGAGCGAGGCCGACGCCAAGGGGGCATGGCGGATCGGCCTGCCAGTTACGGACGCGCCACAGATCTTCGGCCTCTCGATGACTCTGGGCGAGCGCACGATCCAGGCCGAGGGCTATCAACTGGTCCTGCCCGATGACCGTCTGGTGCTGCTGCGGGCCGGGGCCGGCGCTGTGGTGGCCGAAGCCCCCTCGACGCCTGTGGACGGCCCCACGACGCCGCGCCTGTTGGCCTTTGACTTCGACGAGGAGGGCGGGGCGGTGGTGTCGGGCCAGGCGACGCCGGAAATCGGCCTCTCGATCCGTATCGACGGCCGCCCGGTGTCCACCGACGGCGCGACCGACGCTCAAGGCCGGTTCAGCCTGCCCTTCGGGGCGCCGGTGCCGCCCGGGACCCATCGCATCGATGTGATGGGCGAACAGCTTGTCCTCACCGCCCAGGTGGATGCGACGCCGGCCGAGCCGCCGGAGAGCGGCGCCTTCACGGCACGCCCGACGTCATCTGGCCTTCGCATTGATTGGCTAACCCCCGGCGGGGGCGTCCAGTCGACGCTATTGCTCGATTGATGGGAGCCCGCGTTTGAACCCGCCTGGATTGGCCCGGGGCCGCAACAGCGGCGATCTGGCCCTGGCTCCCGACTTTCGCTTCTGGCCGGCCATGGGCGACCTGGGCCGGCTGGTCATGCGATCGGGGGCGCCACAGCTGCGCCTGCGCCTGACCGCCGCTGTCGTGCTGGTGCTGGTCGGCAAGCTGGCGGCCGTGATCTCGCCGGTGATGCTGGGGGAGGCGATCAACACCCTGTCGGTCCCCGGCGGCGTGGTGGTGATTGGCGGAGGCTTCGTGGCCCTGGCGCTCGCCTTCGCCGGCCTTCGCCTGCTGTCGGCCTGTGCGCCCTTCGCCCGCGACGCCATCTTCACAGCCGTGTCCCAGGCCACCATGGCCCGGGCCGCGGTGGAAGGCTTTGGCCATGCGGTGTCGCTGTCGCTCGACTTCCACCAGAGCAAGCAGACCGGAACCCTGGCCCGGGTGATCGAGCGCGGCGCGCGCTCCACCGACTTCCTGATCCGCAGCGTGGTGTTCAACCTCGGCCCCACGGCGGTTGAACTGGTGCTGGCCATGGGCGTCATGGTGGTGCGGCTGGACTGGCGCTTCGCCGCCACGGCCTTCCTGACGGTCGTCATCTACGCCATCGTCACCTTCAAGATCACCGACTGGCGCCTGTCCCACCGCCGGGAGCTCAACGAGGCCGACGCCCGGGCCGCGGGCCTGTCGGTGGACGCCCTGATCAACTTCGAGACGGTGAAGACCTTCGGCGCCGAATCCCGCGCCGTGGGCGCCTATGGCCAGGCGCTGGACACCTATGTGGGCGCCGCGGTGAAGGCCAACACCTCGCTCTCCCTGCTGAACGGCGCCCAGGCGGTGATCCTCAATCTCGGCCTGGCGGTGATGACCGTGCTGGCGGGCGTGGAGGTGGCGGCCGGGACCATGCGGATCGGCGACGTGACCATGGCCATCCTGCTGCTGATCGGCATCTATGCGCCGCTCAACATGCTGGGCTTCAACTATCGCGAGATCCGCCAGGCCTTTATCGACATGGAGCAGCTGGTCGCCCTGACCGGCCGGACGCCGGACATCATCGACGCGGCCGACGCTCAGGCCCTGCCGCCCGCGGCGCCGCAGGGCGCGCGGCTGGAATTCCGCGATGTGGCCTTCCGCCATGACGCCCGCAGCCAGGGCCTGCTGGATGTCAGCTTCGTGGCCGAGCCGGGGACCACGGTGGCCCTTGTCGGCCCCTCGGGGGCGGGCAAGACCACCGCCGTGCGGCTGGCCCTGCGCCTGATCGACCCGCAAGGGGGCGCCGTGCTCATGGACGGGGTCGATCTGCGCCAGATCCGCCAGTCGGCCCTGCGTGGGGCCGTCGCCCTGGTGCCCCAGGACGTGGCCCTGTTCAACGACACCCTGCGGGCCAACATCGCCTTCGCCCGGCCCGACGCCAGTGCGGCCGAGATCCAGGCTGCGGCTGAGGCCGCCGAGCTGGGCGCCTTCATCGAAGGCCTGCCCGAGGGGCTCGACACCATGGTCGGCGAGCGAGGCCTGAAGCTGTCAGGGGGCGAGCGCCAGCGTGTGGGCATCGCCCGCGCCCTGCTGGCCAATCCCCGCCTGCTGATCCTGGACGAGGCCACCAGCGCCCTGGACGGGCGTACGGAAGAGGCGATCCAGGCGACCCTGCGCAAGGTCCGCACCGGTCGCACCACCCTGGTGGTGGCCCACAGGCTGTCCACCATCGTCGACGCCGACCTCATCGTCGTGCTGCGCCGGGGGCGGGTCGTCGAGCACGGAACCCATGACAGCCTGCTGGAGGCCGCCGGCGAGTACGCCGCCCTGTGGCGGCGCCAGACCCGCCAGCGCTGAGCCTATTCGGCGGCCCGGGGCAGGGCCTCGTCATTGGCGGCGCGGCCCTCCCGCGGCCGCAGGCCAAGCCTGCGGCGGCCCCAGGCGGCGGCCCGACCCAGGCGGGCGGCGTAGACCTTGGGCGCGGCCAGCATGACCGGGGTCAGGACCAGGGTCAGCAGGGTGGCGAAGGACAGCCCCCAGACCACGGCGGCCGACAGCTGGACCCACCACTCCGACCCCGGCGCGCGGTACTCGATGTGGCCGACTCGGAAGTTGGGGTGCAGCTGGAACATCAGGGGCAACAGGCCGACCACCGTCACCACCGTGGTCAGGATGACCGGCCGGAACCGCTGGGTGGCGGCGCGCACGGCGGCGTCGTCAGCCGGATAGCCCGAGCGCCGCAGCTGGTAGTAGGTGTCCACCAGCACGATGTTGTGGCCGACCACGACGCCAGCCAGGGCGACGATGCCGGTCCCCAGCATGATCACCGAGATGTAGTTGAACGTGCCCAGGAAGTTGATCTGCACCCCCAGCAGCACGCCCACCGTCGACAGGGCGACGGCCGACAGGGTCACCACCACCCCGTAGAAGCTGTTGAACTGCCAGAGCAGGATCACGCCCATCAGGAAGAGCGAGACGGCCATGGCGACCATGAAGAACTGGGCGGCCTCCTGGCCTTCTTCGTCAGCGCCGGTGAACTTCCAGCGAACCTGATCGTCGATGTCGGCCTGTTCCAGCCAGGAGCGCAGCTCGGCGATCTTCTGGTTGGCCGCGACGCCGTCGACAGCATTGGCCTGGACGATGACCAGCCGCTCGCCATCCCGCCGCTGGATGGTGGTCACCTGCTGGGCGGGCGCCTGGCGGATGAAATAGCTGGCCGGCACCGGGCCAAGGGCGGTGGAGATCTTCAGGTCGTCGAAGGCGGCCATGTTGCGCGCCTCGGGCGGGAAGCGGACGCGGATGTCGAGCTCGTCCTCGGCGTCGTCGGGACGGAAGCGGCCGACCAGCACGCCGGTGGTGATGAACTGGATGGCCTGGCCGACAGACAGCACGTCCACGCCATAGCGGCCGGCGGCCTGGCGATCGACCGCCAGGTTCAGCTCGATCCCCGGCGAGGTGCGGTTGTCCTCCAGTTCGAACAGTTGCCGATCGGACGCCAGCCTTGCGCGGACCAGGTCCGCCGCAGCGTTCAGGGTCTCGGGATTCTGGCCGCGCAGTTCGACCTGAACATCCTTGCCGGTGGGCGGCCCGCCCTGGGGTTCGCGCACCTCGATCTGAACGCCGGGCAGGTCGGTCAGCCGGGTGCGAATATCGCTCACGATGTCGGCCCCGCGGAGGCCCAGGGCCAGCCGGTCCTCAAAGTCGACCAGATCGACCTGCAGGCGTCCCACCGTGTCATTGGGCGGTCCGCCGCCCCCGCCGCCGGGGCTGGTGGCGCCGGAGCGCGTATAGATCGAATTGACGCCGGGCACGTCCAGCAGGCGCTCTTCCACCTGCCGGACCAGGACGTCATGGGCTTCAGGCGACAGGTTGCCCCGGGCCTTCACATAGACCTGCGCCCACTCCGGATCCTCCTCGAGGAAGAACTCGGTGCGGTGCGGCGTCATGGCGAACCAGGCCACGATGGCGGCGACGATCAGGAAGGTGCCGGCGAAGGTCCGCGTCGGCGCGGCGCCCAGCGTCCACAGCGTGCGGGCGTACCAGCCCATGAAGCCTGACATCTCCCGCGGGTCTCCCCGCTCGGACTTTTCGATCTCGGCCAGATGAGCTTCGTCCACCGCGGCCTGGCGGCCGAAGATCGAGCCCAGCGCAGGGGTGAAGATCAGGGCCACGAAGATCGAGGCGCCGAGCACGTACATGAGCGTCAGCGGCAGGAAGCTCATGAACTTGCCGGGGATCGAGTTCCAGAACATGAACGGCAGGAAGGCGCAGAGCGTCGTCAGCGTGCCGTTGAGCACGGGGAAGAACATCCGCTTGCCGGCCGCGGCGAAAGCCTCTTCCTTGGACAGCCCCTCGGCCATCTTGCGGTCGGCGTACTCAACCACGACGATGCCGCCATCCACCAGGATGCCGACGGCCAGGACGAGGCCGAACATGACCATCTGGTTCAGGGTCACGCCCGAAGCGTTCAGCATCAGGAAGGCCAGCATGAAGCAGGCCGGAATGGCCGCGCCCACCATCAGCCCCTGACGGATGCCCAGGCTGAAGACGATGATCATCATCACCAGGATGGTGGCGATCAGCAGGCCGGATTCGAGCACCACCAGGGTGCGATGGATGAAGTCGCTCTGGTCATAGGTGTAGGAGACGCGGATCGTCTCGGGCCAGCGGGTCTCCTCCTCGGCGACGACGGCGCGGACCGCGTCCACCGTGTCGAGGATGTTGGCGCCGCTGCGCTTGGCGACTTCCAGCGACATGGCCGGCTCGCCGTTGAAGCGGGTGATGAAGTTGGGCTCCTTGAAGGTGCGCCGCACCTCGCCGATATCGCCCACCGTGATGACGCGGTCGCCGTTTCGCTTGATCGGCAGGCTGAGAATGTCGGCGGGTTCCTCCACCACGCCGGGCACCTTGACGGCGAACTGGCCGCCGCCGGAGCGCAGATTGCCGGCTGGCACCAGCTGGTTGTTGCGACTGATCACCTGGGCCAGCTCGCCGGTGGTGACGTTGTAGGCCTCCATCCGCAGGGGATCGATGGTGACCTCGAGCATCTCCTCGCGACCGCCGGTCAGCTGCACTTCCAGAACGCCAGGCGCGGCCTCCAGGCGGTCCTGCAGGGTGCGGGCGATGCGATAGAGCTCGCGCTCGGGCGCGGCGCCCGACAGGACGATGCCGATGATCGGCTCGCCGCTGAAATTGGCCTCTTCGATGATCGGTTCTTCGGCGTCAGGCGGGAAACGCCCGCGCGCCAGATCGACCTTGGCCCGGACCTCGGCCAGGGCCGTGTCCTTGTTGAAATCGGCCTCGAACTCCAGGTTGACGATGGCCATGCCCTGGCGGGCGGCGGAGTTCATCTCCTTCAGGCCCTCGATGGACTGAAGCTCCACCTCCAGGGGCTTGACCAGCAGGCGCTCGGAATCCTCCGGGCTGACGCCAGGATAGGGGACGACCACCGAGACGAAGGGGAAGTCGATGTCGGGATTGGCTTCCCGCGGCATGGCCAGATAGGCGAACAGGCCGAAGATGCCGGCGATCAGGGTGACCCCCAGCACGACCTTGCGTCGCTTGATGGCGCCGTCGATCAATGGACCGATCATAGTCGCAAGCCTCCTGTGCGCGCGCCTCTGGCCCTAGCGGGCCAGGGCCACGCGGACCTTCTGTCCTTGGTCGACATAGGACTGGCCGACAGTGATGACCCGGGTCTGGCCGGTGAGGCCGCGGACCCAGACGCCGTCGGCGCCTTCCTCCATCACCTGGACCGGCGCGAAGGCCACCACGTCGCCGGCGCCCACATACCGCACGCCCTGTCGGCCCTCGGAGTCGAGAACCAGGGACGACGGGGGCACCAGATGGGCTGGGCCCGAAGCGCTGGTCACCTTGACGTCGGCCGACAGGCCCGATCGCACGGCGCCGCGCGGATTGCGGGCGATGATCTCCAGCCGATAGGTGCGGGTGGCCGGATCGGCCTCCCGCGCCACGTAACGGACCTGGCCTGAGATGACCTGACCAGACACGAGGGTGGCCGTGGCCGGCTCGCCGCCGGTAAGCCGGCCAGCCTGGGTTTCAGGCACATCGCCGACGATGAGAATGGGGTCGAGCTCGATCAGCGTGCCGCAGGCCTGGCCCGGCGAGAGATAGGTCCCGATCTCGGCCTCGCGGTTGTCGAACACGCCGGCGAAGGGCGCGCGGATATTCACCTGCTCCAGGGCGATCTCGGCCTGACGGACAGCCGCGGCGGCGGCGTCCAGATTGGCCTGGTCCTGCAACACCTGCGTCTCGGAGCGGTAGCCCTTCTCGGCGAGAGAGGCCGAGGCCTTGCGCTGCAGTTCTCGCGACCGCAGAGCGGCCCGGGCCTGGTCGAGCGAGGCCTGGCGGGCGTCCACCGACAGCCGGCAGAGGACGGCGCCGCGGGAGACCACGGCGCCCTCCCGGGTCGGGGTGGCGGCCACAACGCCCGAGGTTTCGGACCGAACCACTACGCTGCGCGCGGCCGAGGTGCGGCCCCGCAGGCTGACCAGATAGGGCCGCGTCACCTCCTCGATCACGGCGACCTGGACCTGCGGCGGAGCGTCGGCCTTGGCGGCGGCTTCGGCCGGCGCGCTATTCCCGCCGCCGAGGACGGACATCAGGATGAAATAGAGCGCCAGCGCCCCGAAGACGCCGAGAATGAAGTAGTGAGACGCCTTTAGACGCATAGATTTGTTTCCCCCGGCCGCAACGAGGGCGTTTGCAGCCCGTCCAAGCCCGCATTCCCACGTTCTCTGGGATCACGCGCCGGTTGTGCTGCGCCACAGGCGCTCACGCAAATGAAATCGCAGACAGTATCGCTTTGGCGCTGTGACTGTGCCTGACGAACCGCAGCGAACGGCATAGGATTGCGGCTGAACCCGCAAGCCGCGTCCTCAGCGACGCCCAACAGTCTTCAGAGGGAGCCTTCATGAGATACCTCCACACCATGGTTCGCGTGCGGGACCTGGACGCCTCGCTGGACTTCTATTGCAATAAGCTTGGCCTGACCGAAATCTCCCGCATGGAGAACGCTGCGGGGCGGTTCACGCTGGTCTTTCTGTGCGCCCCCGGCGACGAGGAGATGGCCAGGACCAACCGCGCGCCCACGGTCGAGCTGACCTACAACTGGGACCCCGAGGACTATCAGGGCGGCCGCAATTTCGGTCACCTGGCCTATGCCGTGGATGACATCTACGCCGCCTGCCAGCGCCTGAAGGACCGCGGCGTGACCATCAACCGGCCGCCCCGGGACGGCCATATGGCCTTTGTCCGCTCGCCTGACGGCATTTCGGTGGAGTTGCTGCAGGCTGGCGCCGCCTTGCCGCCAGCCGAGCCCTGGGCGTCGATGCCCAATGAGGGGCAGTGGTGATGGCCGGCGGGACGCGGCTCACCCTCAACGATGGCCGGAGCATTCCCCAGGTCGGCCTCGGCGTGTGGCGGACCCCGGCCGATGACGCCGCCGTGGTGGTGCGCATGGCCCTTGAGGCCGGCTATCGGGCGGTGGACACCGCAGCCATCTATGGCAACGAGGCCGGGGTGGGGGAGGGCGTGCGCGCCTCTGGCCTTCCTCGGGACGAGGTGTTCGTCACCACCAAGCTCTGGAACGAAAGCCAGGGCTATGACCGCGCTCTGCGGGCCTTCGACAAGAGCCTCGAGCGGCTGGGGCTCGATCATGTGGATCTCTATCTGATCCACTGGCCCTGTCCGCAGCAGGGGCTCTACCTGGAGTCGTGGAAGGCGTTGGTCCGCCTGCGCGAGGAGGGGCGGGCCAGGTCCATCGGGGTGTCCAACTTCGCAGCCGAGCACCTGGACCGGATCATCGGCGAAACCGGCGTCGTGCCGGTGGTGAACCAGATCGAGCTTCACCCCAGGTTCCAGCAAACCGAACTTCGGGCCGCAGACGCCGCCGCCGGCGTCCTGACCGAATCATGGAGTCCCCTGGGGCAGGGACAGATCCTGGAAGACCCGGTGATCGGCGGACTTGCCGCCAAACACGGGGTGACGCCGGCCCAGGTGGTGATCCGCTGGCATGTGCAGCTGGGCCTGATCGTCATCCCGAAATCGGTGACGCCGGCCCGAATCATCCAGAATCTCGATGTCTTCGGATTCGTCCTCGACGCCGACGACATGGCGGCCATGGCCAGCCTGGACACCGTCGATGGCCGTATAGGTCCTGATCCCGCCAGCTTCGGCTGAGCGGGACGACCGGGTTCCAGCAGGGATTTAGGATGCGCCCGTCTGGCGGGACGATCGAAGCCCTGGCTTTCCAGGCGCTTCGACGGTGCGGTGGCTCCCCGAGCAGGACTCGAACCTGCGACAAGTCGGTTAACAGCCGACTGCTCTACCAACTGAGCTATCGGGGATCAGCACCGTAGGGCGGCGCGTATACGCCGGGCTGGCGGGCGGTGCAAGTCTCCGAAAGATCGCTATCCACAGCCACGCTCAAAAAAAGAGCCCGGCCGGAGCCGGGCTTGAGAAGGTTGGTGATGGTGGGGTGTCTTCAGAGAAGACGCTGTGAAGGTGGGCTTTTATGGTTAAGCGAAGATTAATTGTCAGGCGGCGCGCTTCGGACTGTCGGGCGCCGGATAGACAAGCCCTGTCCCAGGCCTTAGACGCCGCCCTCGCGAACCGGCTCAGCCTCTGATGATCTGGTTTAAGCTGTTGATCCGGCGGATGTCTCTGGCCTGACGGCGACGACCTAAGCTACAGTCTGAACGTGCGGGCCGAGGCTCGTTGGGGGGGCCTTTTCGGGACGATATGCGGTTCTTCCAGCAGAACGTTGTGCTCGCCTATGGCCTGGCGATTCTCAGCACAGTCCTGGCCTTCTATGTCCGCTGGATCCTGGATGGCGTGCTGCCGCCAGGCTTTCCCTATCTGACATTTTTCCCCGCCGTGATTCTGACCGCCTTCCTGGCGGGGCTTTGGCCGGGGATACTCTGCGCGGTCCTTTCGGGACTGGCGGCCTGGTGGTTCTTTATCCCACCCATCGGCTTCAGCCTGTCAGCGGCCAGCGGCCTGACCCTGGTCTTCTTCGTCTTCGTGGTGGCGGTCGACATCACCGTGATCGAACTGATGCGCCGGGCCATGACCAGCCTGGGCGCCGAGCAGGCCCTGACGGCCCAGCTCTATGAGCGACAGAGGGTGATGTTCCAGGAGTTGCAGCATCGGGTCGCCAATAACATGACCTTCGTCGCGGCCCTGTTGCAGCTCAAGAAGCGCACGATCGACAGTCCGCAGGCCGCCGCCGCCCTCGATGAGGCGCGCAACCGACTGGTCACCATGGCGCAGATTCACCGCCGCCTCTATGACCCCGCCAGCCTGGAGCTCAGCCTCGGGGCCTCCCTGCAGGAACTCTGCGACGATCTGGTTCAGGCCGCTGGCGTGACGGGCGTGGCCTGCTCGGTGCGGGCCCAGGGCGTGGATCTCGATACGCCGCGGCAGGTGACCCTGTCCCTCCTGGTGGCCGAGGTGGTGACGAATTCTCTGAAGCACGCCTTTGCGGGCCGCCCCGCCGGGCTGATCACCATCGATCTGGCGCCTTTGTCAGACGGGCGGGCGGCCCTGCTGATCACCGACGACGGGCCAGGCTTTCCCGGCGCGGCGCCAGACCTTGAGAGCCGCAGCAGCCTGGGCTTCGGAATCATGCAGAGCCTGGCCGGCCAGCTTGACGGCGCGCTGGAATTTCCGCCGGGCGCCGGCGCCCAGGTGCGACTGGTCTTCCCAGCCTAGACGGCGCCCGACCCGACAAGTGCGGCGCCCATTGGCGTGTCGCGCTCGGCAGGTGTCACCGCGGCTTCACGTCCGAGTGCGAAACGTCCCCCTGCGTAACGGACTTTCCAGCGCGCGGATTTGACAGCGTAGAGGTTCTCCATGCGGCGACGATCAGGTGCGATCCTGGCGGCGATCGGCCTTGGCCTTGCAGGATGCGGCGGCGAAGCCAAAACATCTGACGGCAGCTGGCAGTCAGAGATGCGGGAAGTCCGGATGGCGGTCCGCGGGTCCGAGGACGACCCGATGATCACCCGGCGCCTGACTGCCTATAAGACCTATATCGGCAAGGCCACCGGCCTGCCGGTCAAGCTCTACGAATCGTCGGACTACAACGGCACCATCCAGGCGCTCTCCAGCGGCCAGGTGGATATCGCCACCATGGCCGGCGGCGGCTACGCCAATGTGGACGCCCAGATCGGCGACCTGGCTCAGCCGATCCTGACGGTCCGCCAGGCGGAAGGCGATATCGGCTACTATTCCGGCCTGCTGGTCATGGCGAACACGCCCTACCAGTCGATCCAGGACCTCAAGGGCAAGACCCTGGGCTATGTCGATTTCAACTCCACCTCCGGCTACCTCTATCCCCGGGCGGTGATGCGCGAGCAGGGGATCGACCCCGACACCTATTTCGGTCGCTCGAGCTTCGCCGGTGGCCACACCCAGGCGGTGATGGCCCTGGATAACGGCCAGTTCGACGCCACCATCATCAATATGGGTGGCGGGGACCCGGAGCACGGTTTCACCACCGGGGCCCACTTCACCATGGCGCGGCGCGGCGTGGTGGATCTGGACGACTTCCGAATCATCTGGACCGCCGGCCCCATTCCCAACAGCGCCGTCGTCGTCCGCACCGACCGGCCGCAGCCCTTCATCGACGCGGTGCGCGGCGCGATGGCCGCCTTGCCCTATGACGACCCCGAGGTCTGGCGCGACATCGGCCAGCCGGACGGGGCGGCCTATACGGCCGTCACCCGCGACCACTACGCCACCATCATCAAACTGCGCGCCGACGACATCGCCGCTCGCCGCAGCGGAGAGCGTCAATGAGACGCCTGATCCTCGCCGCGGGCGCGGTCCTGCTCACTGCCGCCCAGGCCCAGACGCCGACCCTGCCGCTACGGATCGCCGAGATCGGCGCTCCTGCCGCCCCCTGCGCGCCCCTGGGCGCCGACTCCCCGGCCGGCCAGCGCGCCTATTTCAGCCTGCTGGCCGAGCGTCTGCAGACCGATGTGCTCAACTGTCCCATGGCCGACGCCGCCGCAGCCGCCCAGGCTCTGGCGGCCGGTGAGGTCGATATTGCGAAACTGGATGGCGAAGCCTTCGGACCAGTGTCCGGCACGGTCCGCAGCGTTCTGACCACCAGGGCCCGGGGCGCGCTGAACCGCCTGCCGGTGGTGGTCGCTACGCTCGACACCGCTCCAGCGCAGTCCCTGACCGATCTGGCCGGCGCGAGCCTGGTGTTCGGCGGGCCGATGAAGGCCAGCCTGGAGGTTCCGAAGGCCGTCTTGGCCGACTATGGCGCCGACGACGGGTATTTCGGCGCGCAGGCGGTGGCTGAAGACTATGAGAAGGCCGCCGAGCGCCTACGGGCCGGCCAGGCCCAGGCGATGGTGCTGCACGCCGGCGCCTGGCAGAAGCTCTGCCGCGGCGATCAACCGGGGCTCGATCTGTGCAAGGATCTGCGGGTGGTCTGGCGCCAGCGTGGGGTGGCTGACGAGGGCTGGGCGGTGCGCACCGACATGTCCGACGACCGCCGTTTCCGGCTGATCGGCATCCATGTGGCGATGCATAACGAAGCGCCCGACGCCTTCGCCTGGGCGGCGGGACCCGCGGCGGAGGAATTCGAGCCGACCGAAGCCAAGGCGCCGATCCACCAGGGTCCGACGGTCGGGTCATGAACGTGACCAGCCCCGCCGTCGAGGCCTTCGAGCGTGAGCGCCGTCGGATGTTGATCCGTCAGCGGACCCAGGCCTTCGTCGGTCTGGCCATCTTCACCGTCCTGCTGCTGGTTTCGTTCCAGCGCAGCCAGTTCTTTGGCTCCGATATCGGCGCCGATCCCCTGGGCCGCATGGCCGATTTCCTTCAGCGGATGAACCCGGGCCTCCAGCCTGACGTCCTGCTGGAAGGCCGCCAGACCCGCGGCTCGCTGCATTCCTGGTTCTACGCCCTGCCGACCTGGCTGCGGGCGGCCTGGCAGACCGTCGAGATGGCGATCCTGGCCACCGCGCTCGGCTCGGTGCTGGCGCTTGGGGCGTCGTTCCTCACGGCTCAGAACCTGATGCCCTTTGCCCCGGTCCGCTTCGTGGTGCGCCGCATCCTCGAGGCGATCCGCACCTTGCCGGACCTGATCATGGCCCTGATCCTGGTGGCCGCCTTCGGCGTCGGGCCCCTGGCGGGCGTCCTCACCCTGACCATCTCGACCCTGGGCGGCCTCGGCAAGCTGTTCGCCGAGATCAACGAGGAGATCGATCCCCGCCAGCTTGAAGCCCTGCAGGCCGCCGGCGCCGGTCCCCTGAAGAAGATCCGCTACGGGGTCATGCCGCAGGTGTTGCCCAACTACGCCTCCTACGCCCTGATCCGGCTGGAGGGGAATCTGGCGGGCGCTGCGGCCCTCGGCATTGTCGGGGCCGGCGGCATTGGCCTCGAGCTTCAGCGGGCCATCACCTACACCGAGTTCGACACCTATCTGGCCATCCTTCTGATCATCATCGGCATGATCTTCGTGATCGATCTCTTTTCCGAGAACGTCCGTCACCGCCTGATTGGTCTTGAGAAGGCCTGATGACACGCCACGCCTACGACCAGGCCCTGGCCATCGCGCCGAACGCCCTCCGCGCGCCGTGGACGCGCCGGGCGCGAGACGCCGTAATTCTCCTGCTGGCCCTCGCCGCCCTGGTGGCCATGGCCGTCGACCTGGAGCTGGCGCCCGGGGCGCTCATGACCGGCTTTGGCAAGCTCGGCCGCTTCCTGGGCGAGATGTTCCCGCCCTCGTCGGGCGGACAATCGGAGCGCATCCTCAAGGCCCTGGCCGAGACCTTCGCCATGGCCTTCGCAGGTACGGTGATCGCCGCGCTGGTTGCCCTGCCGCTGGGCGTGATCGGGGCCAAGACCGTGGTGTCCAATCCCGCCCTGCATTTCGCCTTCCGCCGCTTCCTCGACATCTTCCGGGGCGTGCCGGCCCTGGTCTGGGCGCTGATCCTGGTCTCGGCCTTCGGTCTTGGCCCCTTTGCCGGCGTCGTCGCCCTGGCGCTGGCCGACATCCCCAATCTCGCCAAGCTGTTTTCGGAGTCCCTCGAGAACGCCGACCCCAAGCCCCTGGAAGGCGTGCGCTCGGCCGGAGCGCCGCCGCTGGCGGTGATGCGGTTTGGCCTGGCGCCGCAGTTCGCGCCGGTCGCCACCAGCCAGACCCTGTTCTTCCTGGAAGGCAATTTCCGCAACGCCGGGGTGCTGGGCATCGTCGGGGCCGGCGGCATCGGCTTCGAGCTGGACGAGCGAATCCGCATCTTCGCCTTCGACGAAGTGGCCTTCATCATCCTGCTCTACATGATCGCCGTGGCCTGCCTCGACACCCTGTCGCGCTCGCTGCGCAACCGCCTGGCCTAGGGGGCAAAGGGGCGGTAGACGCCTGGACCTGCGTCCACCGGCGCCGAACTGGCCAATCCCACGGTGACGGCGCCCCAGGCGCAGGCCTGTTCCAGCGCACGCTCCATGCCGGCGCCTGCGCTGAGGGCCTCCAGCAGGCCAGCTGCAAAGACGTCGCCCGCGCCGGTGGAGTCGACAACGTCCGCAGATGGGGGCCGTACGGTGACCGGCTCGCCTGCGCTGTAGGCGCTCGCCCCGCCCGCGCCATGGGTGACCACGATGCTCGACAGCCGTGAACCGAAGACCGCTTGGGCGGCCTCGAACGGCGCGGCCAGGACGGCGGGATCGAGATCGTCGGCCGAACAGACCACCACATCGGCCGGCCCGGCGTAGTTGGGGGCCGGCCAATGGACCACCACCGGGCCGCGGCTCCGGGCGGCCCAGGCGTCGGCGCCTGGAAAGGCGGCGCGGACAAAGACGCCGCCGGGCTGGATCTCCGGATGGTCCTGCGGCGAGGGCAGGGGCGGCAGGACGAGCCGGGCGCGGTCGATATCCAGGCCCAGCACCAGGCGCTCACCGTCGGGTTCGATCAGAATCAGGGTCGTCCGGCTCTCGCCGGGCCGGCGGCCCACCAGGGCGACGTCGAGGCCGGCGGCCATCGCCATGGCGATGGACTGATCGCCGCCGGCGTCCGAGGCGACGAGACTTGCCAGCGTCACACGATGGCCAGCCTTGGCCAGGGCGACGCCGGCATTGGCGCCGCCGCCCCCGAGGCGCGGGCCGAGCTGGGCCTCCAGGCTGCGGCCCGCCACGCGACCGCCGCGCTCGAGGGCGCCTTCCAGCCAGACCGGACGGTCCAGCGCCAGGGCGCCGATCACCAGGAAGTCCGCCATGCTGTCGCCTCCGCAGACCACAGGTAAGCCAGGGCGGTGACGAGGGCGAGACACCCCGCCACGGTCCAGCCGACAAATCCCCCCTTGGTGCGCGCAAGGGTCTCGAAGGCCGTCACGCCGGGGTCACCGGGCAGGCCTAAGCTCCAAGGATCAAGAGCTTACCGCCGAACCCTGGAGGCAGGATGCTGGAGCTGCGCAACGTAACCAAGCGGTTTGGGGAGGTCAGCGCCGTCGACGGCGTGTCCTTCAAATGTGACCGCGGCGAGTTCATCGGGGTGATCGGGCGCTCGGGCGCCGGCAAATCCACCCTGTTGCGCATGATCAACCGCCTGGCGGATCCCACCTCGGGCCAGATCCTCTGGGACGGCGAGGATGTGGGCAAGCTGAGGGGCAAGCCCCTGCGCCGCTGGCGCCGTCGCTGCGCCATGATCTTCCAGCAGTTCAATCTCTGCCCGCGCCTGGACGTGATCACCAATGTGCTGGTGGGCGTGCTGGCCGAACGGCCGACGGCCACCTCCCTGCTCAAGATCTTCCCCGCCGAGGACCGCGCCCGCGCCATCCTCGAGCTCGATCGCCTGGACATGGCCCAGGTGGCTCTGCAGCGGGCGGCGACCCTCTCGGGCGGACAACAGCAGCGCGTCGCCATTGCGCGGGCCATGCTGCAGGAGCCCGACATGCTGCTGGCCGATGAGCCGGTGGCCTCCCTCGATCCCATCAACGCCGAGGTGGTGATGGAGGCGCTGGAGGACGTGTGCCGCGAGCGCGGCATTCCGGTGATCGTCAACCTCCACAGCCTGGACATCGCCCGGCGCTACTGCACGCGCATCATCGGCATGTCCAAGGGCAAGATCATCTATGACGGCGCCCCTTCGGGCCTGACGCCCGACGTGGTCGACAAGATCTATGGCGTGCGCTCCGGCCGCGCTGGCCGGGCCTTCGCCCAGGCTGTGGCCGCCGCCTGATGGGTCTGAAACTTGCCGACCGGCCGCTGGCGCCGGGCTATCGCTATTTCGAGCGCTTTGTGCCGCCGGTCGAACCGGCCGAGAAGGTGCGTGGGCCGGAGCCCGCTATCAACGCCCAGGCCCAGGTGCATGACAGCATCCTTGGCCCCTGGTGCCGGGTGGGCGCGCGCACCAGCCTGTCGGAAACCGCCATGGGGGCGTTCAGCTATATCGTGAACGACTCCAGCTCTGCCTATGCCGAGATCGGCAAGTTCTGCTCCATCGCCCGGGACGTGCGGATCAATCCCGGCAACCATCCGACCTGGAAGGCCGCGCAGCATCACTTCAGCTATCGCGCCATCTCCTATGAACTGGGGGACGAGGACGACCAGGACTTCTTCGAGTGGCGGCGCTCTCATACCGTGACCCTGGGCCACGATGTGTGGCTGGGCCATGGCGTGACCATCCTGCCCGGCGTCACCGTCGGCACCGGCGCAGTTGTCGGGGCCGGCGCGGTGGTGTCCAAGGATGTGGCGCCCTTCACCATTGTGGGCGGCGTGCCGTCCAAGCCGATCCGCGAGCGCTTCCCCAAGGCGGTGCAGGACGGCCTTCTCGCGATCGCCTGGTGGGACTGGGACCATGAACGCCTCGCCGACGCCCTCGATGACTTCCGCGCCCTCGACGCCGACGCCTTCGTCGAGAAATACGCCTAAGGCCGGCGTGCTGGTGCTGGTGGTCGGCCCTTCCGGGGTCGGCAAGGACACCCTGATCGACGGCGCCCGCGCCGCCTTGGCCGACGATCCCGCCGTGGTCTTCGTGCGCCGCGACATCACCCGTCCGGCCGAGGCCGGCGGGGAAGACCACCAGCCGGTCAGCGAGGCCGAGTTCCAGCGCCGCGAGGCGGCCGGTGACTACGCCCTGTCCTGGCGCGCCCATGGCCTGTGCTACGGCGTGCCGGCGGACATCCTGCAGGATCTGGCCCTGGGGCGGCGTGTGGTGGTCAATGTCTCCCGCGGCGTGATCGATGAGGCGCGGGGGCGCCTGGGCGCGGTGCGCGTGGTGTCGGTCAGCGCTGATCCAGATCAGCTCGCCGAACGCCTGCGCCGCCGCGGTCGCGAATCCGAAACCGAGATCGCTGACCGCATCGCCCGCGCCCAGGCCTACAGCATCGCCGGTGATGACGTGATCGAGCTGCGCAATGACGGCGACCGCGAAAGCGGCATCGCCAGGATGGTCGCGGCGATCCGGAACTAAACTCTGATACTTGAGCGCGTTCCGATCCGATAACCGGTTCCCACTTATCGGAACGCGCTCTAGGCCCGCGCGCGCGCGCTGGCGAAGCTGAAGCGGGACATCACCTCGAAGGGGGCGTCGCGGTCGGCCTGGCGGTAGATGGCGACGCTGTCGAAGCGGTGGGGGCCGGTCACATAGGCGAAGAGCTGCAGCAGGGTCTCCAGAACCCGGGCGCGCACGGCGTCATCGGCGATGCCGCTGGTCAGCGTCATGTGGAAGCGGAAGTCGTCGAAGATGTAGGGATAGCCCCATTCCAGCATCCGGGCGTCCTGGGCCGGCGTCAGGCCCGCCTTGCGGCGGCGGGCGATGTCGGGCTCCGACAGGGGCGCGCGGAAGGGGTCGAAGTCCCGCACGCAGGCCTCGGCCAGGGCGTCCATGGCCGGGCAGGGCTCATTGAGCCGGAAGGCAAGGAAGCGGCCCAGAGCCTGGGGGGAGATCGAGGCCTCGAAGGCGCTCCGGCGGCCGGCGAAGCCTTCGGCGAAGTCCAGCACGTCCCGTTCGCGGACCCCTTCGGCCAGCTCGAAAGGCGCCTTCAGGGTGGCGTGGAAGCCATAGCCCCGCGGGCTGGCGGTCAGGGCGTCCAGGTCGAGGTCGGCGAGGGCTGGCGTGGCCGGCCGGACGCAATCGACCTTGCGGTGCGGATCGCGGCCGAGCCAGGCGCAGGCCAGGTCCCAAAGGTCCCCTTGCGGATCCGGCGCGTAATAGACGGCGTAGCGGGGAGTCATGCCACCCGCACGCCCTGGCGCCAGACTTCCACCGGAACGGGCCAGCCCTGGCTGCGGCGGGAGACCCGCACCAGGTCGGCGCGCTGGCCGGCGACGATTTCGCCGCGATCCTTCAGGCCCAGGCTGCGGGCCGGGGCCGAGCTGACCGTGGCCATGGCGTCCTGCGGCGCCCAGCCCAGGTCGTCGATCAGCATGAAGGCGGAGCGCAGCATGGAGAGGGGCACATAGTCCGAGGCGAGGATGTCGAGTACGCCGGCCTCGGCGCTCTCGCGGGCCGACAGATTGCCCGAATGCGAGCCGCCGCGCACGAAGTTCGGCGCGCCCATGGCCACGAACATGCCCAGTTCCTTGGCCTTGTGGGCCGCGGTCAGGGTGACGGGGAATTCCGCGATGATGCAGCCGTCGTCGTGGGCCTCTTCCACATGCTCCAGCGTCTCGTCGTCATGGGCGGCGAGCGGCAGGCCATATTCCCGGGCGAACGCCACCACCTTGCGGCGATTGTCGTAGGAGACGCCGGGATCGCGGCCGGCGTGGCGACGGGCCATGATCTCTTCGATCTCGTCAGGCGAACGGCCGGCCGCGACCATGCGCGCCTGGAGACGCTCCACATTGGCGGTCTGCCGCTGGCCCGGCGTGTGGTCCATGATCGACAGCAGCTTCAGCCGCGGATTGTCGGCGTGCGGCTCCAGCAGGGTGAGCAGCTCGGGATTGGTCACCTCGCAGCGCAGGTGCAGCAGGTGGTCGGCGCGCAGGGCGCCGTCGGTCTGCGCCTGGTCCATGCCGCCGATCATCGGGCCCAGGGCGTCCTTGCGGTCCAGGCCGTCCTTGCGTCCATGCAGGCTTAGGGAGTCCAGCACCGTGGTGATGCCGGCGGTGACGCACTGGCCGTCATGGGCCAGCGCCGCCCCATAGGCGTCCCAGAGGGCGCCGGGGCGGGGCTGGTAGTGCTTTTCCAGATTGTCGGTGTGGATGTCGATCAGACCGGCGACCAGCACATCGCCGGTCCAGTCCAGCGCGCCGGCCGGGGCCGACGCCCGGGCCTCCACGGCGGCGATGACGCCGTCGCGGAGCACCAGTTCAGCGGCGATCTGGCCCGTAGGCGTGATCACCTGGTCGGAGAAGATGCGGGTCTCGGTCATGGTCAGGCGGCCGCCTTGAACTGGGACACCTCAAAGAGCCGGCTGGCCACGGCGTCGCGAACGTCGAGATCGTGGAAGATGCCGATCATGGCGGCCCCTTCAGCCAGGGCCTCCTTGATCAGGCGCACGACGATGGCCCGGTTTTCCGCATCCAGAGAGGCGGTGGGCTCGTCGAGCAGCAGGACCGGGTACTTGCGGATGAAGCTGCGGGCGATGTTCACCCGCTGCTGCTCGCCGCCGGAGAAGGTGGCGGGCGGCAGGTCCCAGTGGGCCTGGGGCAGGCGGAGCGCCGAGAGGAGTTCGGCGGCCCGGTCCCTGGCCTCTTCGAACGGGACGCCGTTTTCCAGCAGCGGCTCCATCACCAGCTGCAGGGTCGGCACCCGGGGGATGACCCGCAGGAACTGCGAGACATAGCCCAGGGTCCGGCGACGGACCTCCAGCACCTCGTGGGGATTGGCCTGGGTGATGTCCACATAGGCGCCGTCGTGCCAGACCTTCACCGCGCCCTGGGTCGGCAGATAGTTGCCGAAGATGGAGCGCATGAGGGTGGACTTGCCGACGCCGGACTCTCCGGCCAGCACCACGCATTCGCCGGCGGCGACCTGCAGGGTCAGGTCCTGGAAGACCGGGATGGTGGCCGATTCCGCGTTGTGCAGAACGAAGGTCTTGGCCAGGTCTTCGACGATGATCAGGGGTTTGTCGGTCATGGCTCTAGATCTGCAGGACGGAGGAGACGAGGAGCTGGGTGTAGGGATGCTGGGGATCGTCCAGCACCTGGTCGGTCAGGCCGGTTTCCACCACCTCGCCGCCCTTCATGACCATCAGGCGGTCGGCCATCAGCCGGGCCACGGCCATGTCGTGGGTGACGATGATCACCGCCAGGCCCAGATCGCGGACCAGTTCACGCAGCAGGTCGAGCAGGCGGGCCTGGACCGAGACGTCGAGGCCGCCGGTGGGCTCATCCATGAACACCAGGCGCGGGCCGTGGATCAGGTTGCGGGCCACCTGGATCCGCTGCTGCATGCCGCCGGAGAAGTTGCGCGGCTTGTCATCGATGCGGCGGGTGTCGAGTTCGACCCGGTCCAGCCAGTCGATGGTCGACTGACGCATCTCGCCATAGTGGCGGGCGCCGAGGTTCATCAGCGGCTCGGCCACATTGGCCCCACCGGAGACCCGCATGCGCAGGCCGTCGCGGGGATTCTGGTGCACGAAGCCCCATTCTTCCCGCTGCATCCGACGACGGTCGGGCTCGGACAGGCCATAGATGTCGGTCAGGCCGAAGCGGCGGGTGTCGAAGCGGACCTCGCCGGAGGTGGGCGTCAGCTTGCCGGAGATGCAGTTCAGCAGGGTGGTCTTGCCCGAGCCGCTCTCGCCGACGATGCCAAGCACCTCGCCGGGACGCAGGTCGAAGGCCACGTCGCGGCAGCCCAGGACATGGCCGTACCACTTGGTCAGGCCCTCGACGCTGAGCAGCGGCGCCGGGGCGATTCTGCCAGGGATGGCGTTCATTGGGCGGGCTCCTTCAGGGCGGCGTCCTGGTCGAGGGTGTGGCCGGCCATGGGGCCGACGTGGCCGGCTGCGCGGCGTTCGGCGCAGTGGTGGCTGTCGGAGCAGACGAACATCTTGTCGCCGGCGTCATCGAGGATGACCTCGTCGAGATAGGAGTCCTCGGCCCCGCAGAGGGCGCAGGTCTCTTCCCAGGTCTGGGTCTCGAACGGATAGTCCTCGAAATCCAGGCTGCGGACGCGGGTGAAGGGCGGCACGGCGTAGATCCGCTTTTCCCGGCCCGCGCCGAACAGCATGACCGCTTCGTTCTGGGCCATCTTCGGGTTGTCGAACTTGGGGATCGGCGAGGGCGACATCAGATAGCGCTCCTCCACCATCACCGGATAGCCGGCGGTGGCGGCGATGCGCCCATAGGCCGAGATGTTCTCGTAGAGCGAGACGTACTGCAGGCCGTATTCCTCATAGGCGTGCATGGCGCGGGTCTCGATCTCCCTGGCCTCCAGGCCGCGCAGGGGCTCGGGCTGCGGCACCTGATAGATCAGGACCTGGCCTGCTTTCAGGGGCTTTTCCGGGATCCGGTGACGGGTCTGGATGATCGTCGCCTCACCGGTGTCTTCGGTGGTGGCCACGTCGGCCACATTGGCGAAGAACCGGCGGATGGAGACGGCGTTGGTGGTGTCGTCGGCGCCCTGGTCGATGCACTTGTAGACATCGTCGGGGCCGATGATCGCCGCGGTCAGCTGGATGCCGCCGGTGCCCCAGCCATAGGGCACGGGCATTTCCCGCGATCCGAAGGGCACCTGGTATCCGGGGATGGCCAGGGCCTTCAGGATCGAGCGGCGGATCATCCGCTTCGTCTGCTCGTCGAGATAGGCGTAATTGTAATAACGCTCGGGCGCGTTGGCGCGAGCCGGGACGGGCGTACTCATTCTGCGGCTTCCTTCAGGGCGGCGCGGCGCTCGAAGTGCTCCTTGCGGAGCCGGCGGATCAGTTGCAGGTCGGCCTGGAAGTCGACGTAGTGGGGCAGCTTCAGGTGCTGCACGAAGCCCGAGGCTTCCACATTGTCGGAGTGGTAGAGGACGAATTCCTCGTCCTGCACCGGGGCGTCGGCCTGTTCGCCCACTTCGCGGTGACGCAGGGCGCGGTCGACGATGGCCATGCTCATGGCCTTGCGCTCGCAATGGCCGAAGGTCAGGCCATAGCCGCGGGTATACTGCGGCGGGCGCTCGGCGGAGCCGGCGAAGCCCGACAGCATGGTGCACTCGGTCAGGGTGACTTCACCGATCTCGATGGCGAAGCCGAGTTCGTCAGGCACGAATTCGACGGCCACTTCGCCCATGCGGATCTCACCGCAGAGCGGGTGGGTGGAGCCCCAGCCGCGCTGCGAGGAATAGGCCAGGCTGAGCAGGAAGCCCTCGTCGCCACGGGCCAGGGCCTGCAGGCGCTGGTCGCGATCGGCGGGGAACTTCATCGGCTGGCGGGTCAGGTCGTAGGGCTCGGGCGGCTCCTCGGCGCGGACGTCATGCTCCAGCAGATCCTCATGCCGGAACACCGAGGCGATGTTGGGCATGGGATAGGCCTGCGGCTCCTCGGCCTGGGGCGCGGGCTCAGGCGCCACGCCGCCTTCCGCCGCCAGGGCGAAGTCGAGCAGGCGGTGGGTGTAGTCGAAGGTGGGGCCAAGCACCTGACCGCCGGGAATGTCCTTGAAGGCGGCCGAGACGCGGCGGCGCACCGCCATGGCTTCGGTCTCCACGGGCAGGGAGGCGCCGAAGCGGGGCAGGGTGGTGCGATAGGCCCGCAGCAGGAAGATGGCCTCAGGCAGATCGCCCCGGGCCTGCTTGACCGCCAGCGCAGCCAGGTCGCGGTCGTAGCAGGAGCCCTCGCTCATCACCCGGTCGACGGCCAGCGACAGCTGTTCGCGAACCTGCGCGACCTCCAGCTCGCTGACGCCCGGATCGCCGCGGCGATCCTCGGCCAGCCACTGGTGGGCGTGGGTGATCGCCTTCTCGCCGCCTTTGACGGAAACATAGGCCATGTCAGCCTCCCTTGATCTGAGCGGTTGTGGTGCGCGGCAGGGCGAGCAGCTGGTCGCTGGCGACCAGCAGAACGTCCACACCGAACTGGAACTGCGCCTGGTTGGTCTCGATCTGCGTCCAGAAGTCCTGGGGCAGGCCCTGGGGCGCAATGTCGGTGGTGGTCTGGATGCCCGGGCCGCTCAGCGTCACCACAGGCCCGCCCTCGAGGGACGCAATCTGCAGGATCACCGTCGTGGACCGGTCGGGGTACTTGGCGTCACCCTGGTTGAAGGCGGCCAGATTCGGGGCCTTGGCCATGTCGGTGACGATGGCGAAGGCGGCGTCCTGGGCCTTCGTGGTCAGCGGGCAGCCGCAGTGGAAGCGCAGCCAGGCCTCGGCCTCTGAGTCAGCCAGCGCCGGATCGAGCCAGACCAAGGTCTCGAAGTCGAACAGGGTCAGCGCCACGGCGCCGGCGGCCTTGCCCAGACCGTTCGGGGCCATGGGCGCACGGTCGAAACGGGTGACGCGGCCGGGGCGGGCCATGCATTCCATCACCTCGCGGAACACCGCCTGGCTCTCGCGGACGGGATCGGCGAAGGCCGGGGCGATGCGGCTGAGATCGAGGGTCGCGACGCTCATTGGGGGCCTCGGGTGCGAACCATGGTGAAGAAGTCGACCTTGGTGGCCGCGGCCTTGCGGGCGGCGGTGTCGCGGCGCTGGGCCTGGGCGCGGGCCAGCTTGGCGACCACGGCGCCCTCGACCACCGGGCGGAGCGTCGGCGCCTGCATCATGGCGTCGACGGCCGCCGCCAGTTCGGCGTGGCGGCGATCGCGACCGGCGACATAGCCGATCCCCGTCTCGCCGCTCTCCAGCCGCACCGCCGCGCGGGTGACGGTCATCTCGCCCACATTGAAGGCGTCGCCGGCGCCGCCCATGCGGCCGCGCACCAGCACCAGACCCGTCTCCGGCGCCCGCAGGGCCGAATAGGCCGGGGGATCTGAAAGGTCGTCCCAGGCTGCGCTCACCTCACCAGGCTGCGCCTTGGCCAGGATGGACAACCATTGGCGGCGCTCATTGCCCGCCGCGTTGTTGACCGGGTCAACCGGCATGCGTCACCTCGACAAGTAAGTAAAATGTTGTATTCGTCCTATGCATTGGGTATTCGAAAGCCCAATAGGCGACAACAAGCCAAGTATGAAACTTATTTTACAGTAGTAAAACTTGTCTAGGACATCCGACGTAGACTGATCACGAGGTGGTGGAATGTCAGGTGGAATGCCGTTGTGGCGAGAGATCGCCCAGTCGCTGGAACAGCAGATCCGGTCGCGTGAACTGACGCCCGGCGACAAGTTACCGACCGAACATGAGCTTTCGCGCCAGTTCATGGTCAATCGCCATACGGTGCGCCGGGCCCTGTCGGACCTGCAGGAAAAGGGGATTGTGGAGTCGACCCAGGGACGGGGCAGCTTTGTGCGCCGCCCGTCACGTCCGGCTCGGCTTCAGAAGCGGCCGAGGTTCACCGAGGCGGTGCTGAAGAGCGGCGCCGAGCCCACCACTCAGATCATCAAGCTGGAAGTCCGCCCGGCTGTCAGCGCGGTGGCCGAGGCCCTGGGCCTCAAGATCGGGGCGCCGGTGATCTTCATGGAGCGGCGCCGCTTCGTCGACGGCGAGCCGACGGCGCTGGGCCTTCACCACTTCAGCTTCGAGCGGTTCCCGACCTTCATCGAGATGTACAAGGTCCGCGGCACCATCACCCAGACCCTGCGCGACAGCGGCGTGCCTGACTATACGCGGCGCAAGACCTCCATTTCCGCGCGCCTGCCGACGCCGCAGGAGGCCGAGCAGCTGCACGTGCCGCGCCATGTGCCCCTGCTGATCCGCAAGTACCTCAATGTGGATGGCCTGGGACGCCCGCTGGAGTTCGGGGAGTCGCGCTCCACCGCCGAGATCGAAATCGTTTTTCAGGACCCCGAGCGGGACTGAACTGACCTAGTTTTTCCAGGAGACTGAGCGTGGAACTGGCGTTTCGAAACGCGCGCGTGATCACGGGCGCCGACGACTTCATTGGATCGGTGCTGGTGCGTGACGGGGTTGTCGCCCAGGTGGACCGCGGCGCGGGCGCTGTGGGGGAGGACTTCGAGGGCGATGTCCTGATGCCGGGCGTGGTGGACCTGCACACCGACAGCCTGGAGAAGCACTATTTTCCCAGGCCGAACATCGACTGGAACCCGGTTTCCGCTGCGGTGACCCACGACGGCTGTGGCCTGTCGGTGGGGGTGACGACGGTGCTGAACTCCCTCACCCTGGGCTCTTTCAACCCCTCGGCGGCCCGCAACACCGATAATCTGAAGCGCCTGGTGGAAGGCCTCCATGACGCCCAGGACCAGGGGATGCTCAGGGCCGATCACAAGATCCACTGGCGATGCGAGACCACGGCCGACGACCTGCGGGGCCGGCTTGACGCCATGGCCGACCATCCGATGACGTCGCTCTTCTCCCTGATGGATCACACGCCAGGCCAGCGTCAGTACCGCAATCTGGAGAAGCACCTGGCCAACTGGCAGGCCGGCGGCATGAGCGAGGCCGCCGCCCTCGATCGCCTGGCTCAGGTGCGAGAGCGCCAGGCCCGCAACGCCGACGCCAACCGCCGCCATGTGGCGCAGATGGCCAATGATCGTCAGATCCCCCTGGCTAGCCACGACGACGAAAGCCTGGAGCACATCGACGAGGCGGCCGATCTCGGCGCCACGGTGGCGGAATTCCCCGTCACCGCTGAGGCCGCCCGCCGGGCGCGGGAGCGCGGCATGGTGGTGGTCATGGGCGGTCCGAACCTGATCCGCGGCGGCTCCTATTCCGGCAATGTCCCGGCCGCCGAGCTTGCCGAGGCTGACCTGCTGGACGCCTTCGCCTCGGACTATGTCCCGCGCAGCTTAGTGGAGTGCGCCTTCGCCATAACCCGGCCGCCCTTCGGCTGGAGCCTCGCTCAGGCTGTGGCCCTGGTCACCGCCGCGCCGGCGCGGGCGGTCGGCCTCGCCGATCGCGGGGAGATCGCCGTTGGTCAGCGGGCGGATCTGTTGCGGGTGCGGCTGGCCGGCGATCTGCCCCTGGTGCGCGGAGTCTGGACGAAGGGCGCCCGCGCCGCGTGAGGCCCATGCGGATCGTCACCCTCAACACCTGGAAGAATGAGGGCCAGTATGAGCGCAGGCTCGCCCTGATGGCCAAAGGCCTGGGTGAGCTGGCGCCCGACGTCGTCTGCCTGCAGGAGTGTTTCCAGGCTGACGGGTTCGACACGGCGCGTCATCTGGCCGACGCGCTGAGGCTGGATGCGGCCGTGGCGGCCGCCCGTCACAAGCTTCGGGCGCATCAGGGACGTCGGATCGAGAGCGCCTCGGGCCTCGCCATCCTGCGCCGCAATGGGGCTCTCGCCTCAGGCCGGCTGGCCCTTCCGTCCGACCCGGCCGACGGCGAGCGGATCGGCCAGTGGGCCGATGTGGCCCCGGGCCTGCGGGTGCTAAACCTGCATCTGACGCACCTCAGGGGGCCGCAGGCCTCCAGTCTTCGTGCAGCGCAGCTGGCTAGGGCCTTGGCCGCCGCCCGGCGACCGGGGGCAGGGCTGATCGTGGCCGGTGACCTCAATGCGCCGGCCGATGCGCCGGACCTCGCTCAGATCGCCGCCGCCCTTGATCTGGCGGCCGCCCCGACCTTGCAGGGGGAGCGCGACGGCCACCCCGCCTATCCCAAGGCGATCGACCATCTGGCCCTCGTCGATCAGGGCGGCTGGGCGATCAAGCGGCGGTTCCGCGCCCTGGACACGCCAGATGTCGAGGGCTGGCATCCCAGCGATCATGCCGCTGTGGTGGCCGACCTCGAACGGCGCTGAGCCGCCCAAGCACATTCCGGAAAAATAAGGGCGCGCCAGCGATGACCGGGGCGCCCAAGGTGGTGTCCATACCCTGACCCCGCGAGGCGAGGTCAGGGTGGAGCGGGGATCTAGAAGGAGGCGCGGACGCCCAGGAGGTATTTCCGGCCGAAGCCCTCGATCTCATAGGGACGGTCCTCGCGACCCTGGTAGCGCACGCCTTCTTCATTGGTGAGGTTGTTGGCGTCCAGGAAGACCGAGAAGGTCTCGTTGACCTGGTAGCGAGCGGAGAAGTCCAGGCGCTGGCTGTCGCCCCAGTAGAGGTTGGAGTTGGCCGAAGAGCCTGAGGGGAAGACTTCGTCCAGCCAGTCGGTGCGGTGCTGCCAGGACAGGCGTGAAGACAGGCCGTACTTCTCATAGAACAGGGTGGCGCCGGCGATGCGATCCGAGGTGCCCGGGAATTCCACGGTCTCGCCGGTGGGGGTTTCGAACTCGCCCTTGGTGAAGGACACGCTGCCCTGGAAGCCGAAGCCCGACAGCCAGCCCGGCAGGAAGGTCCAGGGCTGGGTGTAGACGAACTCGAGGCCGGTCAGGTAGCCGCTGCGGCCGTTCTGGATCGACGAGATGGTGTAGGCGCTGCGATCGACGCCGCCGAAGTTGTAGCTGTCATCGCCGACGATGCGCGAGGCGTCGAACAGGACATTGTCGACTTCCCGGTGGAAGAAGCTGGCCGCCAGCAGGGCTGCGGGGGCGAAATACCATTCGGCCGACAGATCGACGCCATAGGCCTTCTCCGGCGTCACGAAGGGGTTGCCGCCACTGATGGTCTCGCTGGTGTCGTTCACGGTCACTGTCGCGCGCATGTCCTCCAGGCTCGGACGGGCCGAGCCGGTGATGAAGGCCGCCCGCAGTTTCAGCGTGTCGGAATAGTCGAAGCCGTAGTGCAGGCTCGGGAAGACGTTGGTCTCTTCCGTAGAGAAGCTGAGCGGAACGAGCGCGCCCGCCACATTGGCCAGGCCCTCGGAATTGATCTCCGTGCGCTCGATGCGGACGCCGCCGGTGAGGGTGTGGCGATCCCACTTCCAGCGGTTCATCACATAGCCAGACGCGACCTTCTCATCGACGGCGTTGGTGGCCCGCTTGTCGATGTCATAGACGGCGAAATTGCCGGTTCCGGCCGTATTGGCGGCGCGGGCGGCGGCCATGAGGGCGAGCACGCCCTCGGTCATGCGCCGGGTGTCGATGTGAACAGCGGTGAATCCGCGGTCCATATCCTGATCCCAGACGGTCGAGCCGAACAGGGTCTTCATGTCCCACGGCAGACCCAGGAGGGCGCCATTGGTTTCCAGCGGGAAGCCCGTGCGGTTGCCGGTGGCCACCGTGCCGTCGCGACGGACCAGGGCGGTGACGTCGTTCTCCTGGGCCCGGTCGTCGTACTGGAAGCCGGCGCTGAAGGTGGCCTGGGCGCCGAAGCTGTCCCAGTCGCGGCTGCCGTCGAACTTCAGGGTGACGGCTTCGGTCTCAAGCCGGCCCGTGGACTCCGTGGCGAAGGATTCCGGCAGGGTCAGCTGGTTCAGCGAGGTGCGCTGCGCTCCCCGCGCGGGCTGACCATTGATCAGCACGGTGTCGTAAAGCGTGTGCAGCGGGATGCCGCTGCCCGTGGCGTTAACCTTCACCGTCATCGACGGAAGGAAGGCGGTGTTGGCGATCGACGGCCGCGAGGTGGAGGTGGAGGTCTGCTGGCCGACCGAGGGATAGAAGTTGTTGAACTCGGTGGTGGCGTAGGCCAGGTCCCAGCTCAGGTCCCAGTCCTTGACCCGATGGTCGCCGTGCAGAACGTTGAAGTTCACGCCGTTGGTGTAGATGCCATAGGCGAAGGAGGCGGTCATCGGCACGCCGATCAGGTCGGCGGTCTCGAAGTTCCGCGTGCCTGAGAAGGCGTTGGCATAGGTGAAGACGTACCAGTTGCGCTCTTCGAAGTCTTCGAACTCGGTCGTCAGGTGGGTGAGGGAGATGTAGTGGTCGTCGTTTGGTGAGTATTCGATCTTACCGGAAAAGGACTCGGTGACCCGTTCGATCACATACTTGGTGAAGCGCTGCGACGAGAGCCCCACGGTGTCGAACCGCGGCTCCGAGTTGTCGGTGTGCTGCTCGAACGAGTAGTGCGAGCCGATCAGGCTGGCGCCCCAGGTCCCGTTGGACCAGGACAGGCGGCCGGAATACTGCTTTACCGGGCCGTCGCCCATGTCGACGAAGCCGCCGCCCACATCAAACGAGCCATGGAAGCCCGGCAGGGTCAGGGGCGAGAAGGTCTCGATGTTCACCCGGCCGGCCAGGGCCTCGGCGGGCATGTTCGGCAGCAGGGTCTTGTTCAGCACCACCTGGCTGATCTGTGCGGCGGGCACGGAGTCGAAGCGAAAGATCCGGTCTTCGGCCCCGATCAGGTTGACGCCGTCCAGCGCCATGGTGGTCCAGCGGGTGGGCGCGCCGCGGATCTGGATGTAGCGCTCCTGGCCCTGGTCGCGCTGAACGCCGACGCCGGGCAGGCGGGCCAGCGCGCCAGCCGCGGTGGCGTCGGGGAAGCGACCGATGGTGTCGGACGCGATGACGTTGACGATGTTGTCCGACGCCTTCTGGATTTCCAGAGAGGCTTCGATGGACTCGCGGATCGGCGAGGCGGTGACCACCACCTCCGAGACTTCGGCGTCCTCGGCGAGCGCGGGCGCTGCGGCGGCGGCAAGAATGGGCAGAGAGGCCGAGACGGCGAGCAGAGCGCGGCGCGTACGCGCGCCGGCGAGACGCGCCGGATGGCGCAGATGGTTGGATGACATGGTCCGTCCCCCTTGTTGCTGTGATCAGCGGACGGGGGCCTCCACTAGGCTAGGCCAGTGTCATCCATTCGTGGGTTTGGTGATGTCTCGGTGTTGAGGCCGAGACTTGTTGGTTAGACAGGGCGGTGCGGCGCACCCATCCCGAGGGGACAAGTGCGCCGACAAACCTAGCCGTGCAGCTTCTTGGCCACCTCGGCGATGCGGCGGCCCTGATAGCGGGCGCCGTCCAGCTCGGTCTGGCTGGGCTGGCGCGAGCCGTCGCCGCCGGTGATGGTGGTGGCGCCGTAGGGGCTGCCGCCGGTCACCTCGTCCAGGCGCATCTGGGCCTGATAGCCATAGTCCATGCCGACCACCACGAGGCCAAAGTGCATCAGGTTGGTGATCAGCGAGAACAGGGTCGTCTCCTGGCCGCCATGCTGGGTGGCCGTGGCGGTGAAGGCGCCGCCGACCTTGCCGTTCAGTGCGCCGCTGGCCCACAGACCGCCGGCCTGGTCGAGGAAGTTGGCCATCTGCGAGGCCATGCGGCCAAAGCGGGTGCCGACGCCGATGATGATGGCGTCATACTCGGCCAGGTCCTGGATGGAGGCCACGGGCGCGGCCTGATCCAGCTTGTAGTGAGCCGCCTTGGCGACCTCTTCGGGCACCAGGTCAGGGACCCGCTTGATGTCGACCTGGGCGCCGGTCTCCCGGGCGCCTTCAGCCACGGCCTGGGCCATGGTTTCGATGTGGCCATAGGCCGAATAGTAGAGGACCAGAACCTTGGTCATGAGGAACTCCTGAAGCGTGAGTGTTGGGGTAGGGGAGGCGGCCTTTAGGCCGCGTCCACCAGGACGAGTTCGGAATCTTCCAGGGCGGTGATGGTGAGGGACGTCTCGCCGGTGATGGCCGCCCCATCCCGGGCCTCCAGGGTCACGCCATTGACCTCCACCCGGCCCTTGGCCGGCACCAGATAGGCGTGGCGCGCGGCGTCCAGGACGTGCTCGGTGGTCTCACCCGCCTGCAGGGTGGCGCCCAGCACCCGGGCCGGGGTGCGGATCGGCAGGGCGTCGGCGTCGTCCTCGAAACCGCTGGCCAGGGTCACGAAGCGTCCGGACCGGTCGCCCTTGGGAAAGGGCTTGGCGCCCCAGGCGGGCGCGCCGCCGGTGCGGGCCGGCTCGATCCAGATCTGGAAGATGCGGGTGGTGTCGCTCTCCAGATTGTACTCCGCATGGCGGATGCCGGAGCCCGCGCTCATCACCTGGACGTCGCCTGCCTCGGTGCGACCCTTGTTGCCCAGGCTGTCCTGGTGGGTGATGGCGCCGTCCCGGACATAGGTGATGATCTCCATGTCGGCATGGGGATGGGGCGGGAAGCCCGAGTTCGGCGCGATCTCGTCGTCGTTCCAGACCCGGATCGGCCCCCAGCCCATGCGCTTGGGGTCGTAGTAGTTGGCGAAGGAGAAGTGGTGGCGCGCCTTCAGCCAACCGTGGTCGGCGCCGCCCAGTCCGTCAAAACCTCTGCGTTCGATCATCTCGAAACCTCCGCGCCCAGCGGGGCGCTCTTGCCTGAGACCAAGATAGGGCGGATGATCGCACCATAAATAGAAACTACTGAAAGACACTGTTTCTAAAATGCCCAAGTTGCCGGACCTGGAGGCCATGGCGATCTTCGCCAAGGTGGTGGAGCTCAAATCCTTCTCCGCCGCCGCCGATGAGCTGGCCCTGTCCAAGGCGACGGTCTCCAAGGCGGTGACCCGGCTGGAGGCGAGGCTCGGGGCGCGGCTGTTCAACCGCACCTCCAGGCGCCTGGCCCTGACGGAGGCGGGCCTTCGGTTGGCAGGGCCGGCCGCGCAGCTGCTGAATGACGGCGAGGCGGCCGAGGACGCCATCCTGGCGCAGTCGGCCCAGCCCCGCGGACTGGTGCGTCTGGCCTCGCCCATGTCCTTTGGCCTGCTGGAGGTGGCCCCCCTGCTGCCGGACTTCCTCGCCGCCCATCCGGACGTGTCGGTGGACCTGCATATGAGTGATGAAGCCATCGACCTCATCGGCATGGGGTTCGACATGGCGCTCCGGATCGCGGCCTTGCCGGACTCATCCCTCGTGGCCCGTCGGATCGGACCCGTCCCGCGACACGTGGTGGCGTCGCCGGCCTATCTCGCCGCCAGGGGGCGACCGACCCACCCGGCCCATCTGGCTGAACATGCCTGCCTCGGCTACGCCTATCTGCCCACGCCCGAGACCTGGCGGTTCGTCAATGCGGCAGGGGAGGAGGCGTCGGTGCGCCCCGTCGGACCCTTGCGGGCCAATAACGCCGAAGCCCTGCTGCCGGCTCTGGAGGCGGGCCTGGGCCTGGCGCTTCAACCGGACTTCATCGTCGGCGACGCCCTCGCGGCCGGCCGTCTGGAGGCGGTGCTCGCCGACTGGAGTCCGCCGCCTGTGGCCCTGCATCTTGTGATGCCGCCGGGGGGACCCCGACCGGCGCGTGTGGAGGTCCTCGCCCGGTTTCTGGTCGAACGGCTGTCGGCGCGGTGCGCCGGGCGCGGTGCGGCCTCGACAGGACCCGCCGGCTGAGCCACTGGAGTCTCATGTGTATGCGCCTGAGCCACAAGGTTCCTCACGGCCGTTTGACCGCCGTCCTGATGGTCGCCCTGTCTCTGGCGCTCGCCAGCTGTGGCTCGATTTCGCGGCCCGACATCGAGCCAGCGCAGGTTCAGGCGTCGGCGCGGACCGTGCTCGACCCCTTCCGTTTCGCGGGCAATGACGAGGCGGCGGGCCAAGCGTTTTTGAGCGCCTGGCGGACCGAGCGCGAAGCCCTCGACGCCGATGGGCTGACAGCGCTTGCGGTTTCGGGCGGCGGCGCCAACGGCGCCTACGGGGCAGGGGTGCTGGTCGGCTGGACCGAAGCCGGTGACCGGCCGGTGTTTGATCTGGTGACGGGGGTGAGTACGGGTGCCCTGATCTCGCCCTTCGCCTTCCTTGGACCAACCTGGGACCACAGCCTCACTGCAGCCTATCGGGATGAGGATGTCTCCCGTCTGACCTCGGGAGGCTGGGGGGCGCTGTCTCGCCCAAGCCTCTACAGCGACCGCTCCCTGCGGGCTCTCGTGGGAAAATATGTGGACCCGGCGCTATTGCGGGCCATCGCGGCTGAACACAGCAAAGGGCGGCGGTTGCTGGTGGCGACCACCAATCTGGACGCGCAAGCCACTGTTCTTTGGGATATGGGCGCGATCGCGGCCGCCGGACAGGCTCCGGGGCAGGAGGCCACTGCAGTGGCCCTGTTTCGCAACGTCCTCGTGGCGTCAGCCAGTATTCCCGGCGTCTTCCCCCCGGTGATGATGCAGCTGGACGACACCGGGACGGGACTGGCTGAGATGCATGTCGACGGCGGCGTCAGCACGCCGTTCGTCCTGGCCCCCGCGACCCTGACCCTGTGGACGCCGGAAGGCGTCATGCGCCCGCGCGACCTCTACGTGATCATCAATGGCGAGGTGGAGCCCCGGCGGGCGCTCACCAAGGGGGCGACCTTGCCCATCCTGATGCGCAGCTTCGACACCCTGTCGAAATCTGACCTTCGAGCCCATCTGATCGCCGCCGTCGCCTTCGCCAACCGAAATGACGCGCGGCTGCGCTACGCCGCGATCCCTACGGCCCTCGGCGCCGACAGCCTGGCGTTTGACGCGGAGTCCATGCGTAGGCTGTTTGAGGCGGGACGTGCCGCCGGGGCGACCGGCGCCGCGTTCGCAGAGATCATCCCCGACGTTCCCCCGTCACCGGCGCCCTGAAGGCTCAGGCCGCGCTGGAGACGGCGGGCGCTGCGGGGGCGGCGGCCGGCGCATCGGCTTCGGGCTTCGGCAGCCGCACGCTGCGACCTTCGAAGACCGCGCCGGTCTCCATGGCCAGTTGCTCGTGGGCGATGTCGCCCTCCACATGAGCTGTGCCATAGAGGCGCACCTGACGCGCCTTCATCGGGCCTTTGATCTGGCCACGGATTTCAGCCACCACGGCGACAACCGTGCCTTCAATCCGGCCCTGGGGTCCCAGGCTGAGCTTGCCGACGCGAACATCGCCGCGCACCAGCCCATCGATCTGAACCTCGGCCTCGCCGGCGATATTCCCTTGAATACAAAGGCCCGGACCGATCAGGGACGGCGCCTTGGGCTTGGGCGTGGCGGACGGTGAGGCGGCGGCGTTGCGGATCGCGGGCGTCTCTTCGGCCTGGGGCCGAGCGGGGGTCTTGTTGGCTTTTTCGAACATGGCGGCGTCCCTTCTCGGTACGATTTGAACCGAGCGCTGCAAGGCTGGGGCCGCGGCGAAGCTTAGGGCTCTGCCATCGCCCCGCGCACCAGCCGGGCATAGAGCCGCTCCGCCACCCCTCTGGGCCGGTCCAGGCCCAGCCGCGCCAGGGCCTGACGCACCCGATCGTCAGGTCGCCCAGCGGTCACCCCGCGCAGGGCCAGGGCCGCAATCTCGGTCTTGGCGGTCGCCGCAGACTTGATCTTCTGCAGGGCCGGCGCCAGGGCCTGTTCCACCTCGGTCATCTCCGTGCCGAACGGGAAGGGGGGCAGGTCGCCGGCCTTGCGGAAGGGCGCCAGTCGCTCAGCCAGGACGGTGGCCGTATTGTCGGCGGCAAAGTCGGCGATCTGGTGGCTGGCCGGCAGCTTGCCCGCCGCCTTGGCCTGTCCCGTCAGATCCTCGTGGAAGGCGGCGTCGGCGACCGCCAGCATGCGGGCGATAACTTCGCTGTCCCGGGCGCCGCGCAGATCGGCGACGCCATACTCGGTCACCACCATGTCGCGCAGGTGCCGGGGGATGGTGGTGTGACCATAGGACCAGCGGATATTGGACTCTCGCCCGTCGCTTCCCTGCCGGCTGGCCGGAAGCGTCATGATCGAGCGAGCGTCCGGCAGGGCGAAGGCCTGGGCCACGAAGTTGTACTGGCCGCCGACCCCGCTCACCACGCGGCCATCCTCGAGGGCGTCGGAGGTCACGGCGCCCAGCAGGGTGGCGATCATGGCGTTGTTGACGAAGCGCGCGCCCTTGCGGTCGGCCACCCGCTTGTCGAAGTCCGCGCCGTGCAGTTCATTGACGAAGCCCACATCGGTCATCCGGAACTTCGCGCGTTCCTCCAGCGGCATGTCGCGCAGGGCGGCGTAGAAGTCCCGCGGCGCCAGGAAGAAGGCCGCGTCCAGCACCGCGCCGTCCACCTCGCGCTTTAGAACGCCCGCGCGATAGAGCTCCAGAAAGGCGTCCACGAACATCTCGGTGGCTCCGTAGAGCCCCTCTTCGAAGGGTCCGGTGTGGCGCTCCAGAGGATCGTCGGGCGGAGTCAGGGCCTTGAGGATGGCGGCGAAGCGTGTCGGCTTTTGGTGACGCAGGATCAGAGCGTGGGCCACCGCGTGGCCCATGGAGCCGATGCCGATCTCCAGGGTGCCGCCGTCGGGGATCAGGCTCGCGACGTGGAAGCCCATGGCGTAGTGGGTCAGGGTGACCGGCTGCTTGGGCGGGCCGGGCAGGGGAAACTCCACCTCTGGGCTCTCCAGCATCATGGCGAAGGCCTCTGGCGGCAGCTCGGCCGGGCCGGGCATATAGGGCAGCTCGGAATTGACCTGGCCCACCAGGATGAGGTCGGTGCGGCCCTCCGCCTTGGCCTTGAGCAGTTCCAGGGTCAGGTCGGTGTTGCAGGACAGGCTGTAGCGCTCGGCGCCGTCGCGCTCTCCCTTTGCCACCAGCTGGGCGACCACGTTGCAGCCCCGTTCCAGAATGTAGCGGCTGGCATGGGTGTAGTTGGCGCTGATGTAGTTCTGCTGCACCTCGGGGTCGTTCAGCCACATGCCGGCCTGCAGGAAGAACTCGTCCACCTCGATATTGGGCGGCAGGCCGCCGCGGCGCTGCGCTTGGGCGTAGGCGAGCTCGGGATAGCCCCCAAGGGTGCGCTCCAGGATCGGTCCCATGAACCGCTTTTCCAACAGGCTGCCGGGCTCCGGCGGCGTCAGGGTCAGCGCCGTGAAGATCCGTAGCGAGATCGAGCGGTCGGTCGCCGCCCGGGCATAAAGGGCGTTGGCGATGTGATTGGCCTTACCCAGCCCGAGCGGCAGGCCCAGCACCACCTTGCCGTCCAACCGTTCGATGATCGCCTTGGCGACATCGTCGGCTTGCGTCATCCGCAGCATCGCCCCACTCACGTCAGACGCTCCCAGCCCTGGTCGGGACGGAAGCGTTCGCCATGGAGGACGGCGAGTTCCTCCATACGGGCCTTGAGCGTCTGCGCCCCGGCCTGGCGGGCATAGTGGATGGGTCCGCCGCGGAAGGGGGCGAAGCCGGCGCCGAAGACCATGGCCCCATCAACGATGTCCTCGTCCTCGACCACGCCCTTGCGCAGGCATTCCAGGCAGGCGTCGATCATCGGCAGAATCAGACGGTCGGTCATCTCCTGGGTCGGCTTGGCGAAGGACTTGGCCTTCTGCGGTTCGCCGTCCTTCCAGGCGTAGATTCCCTTGCCGGTCTTGCGGCCCAGGTCGCCAGCGGTGACCTTGGCGCGCAGGGTGTCCGGCGGGACGGGCAGGGGCTTGTCGAGGCCGGCCTTCAGGCTGTCGGCCACCGCGATGCCTACGTCGAGACCGACTTGGTCGGCCAGCTCGGCCGGACCCACGGGCATGCCGAAGGCCTCGGCGGCGGCGTCGATCGTCTCGGGGGCGACGCCCTCCTGCATCATCACCATGGCTTCCAGCATGTAGGGCGTCAGCGACCGGTTGACGAGGAAGCCCGGCGTGCTGCGCACAGGGGCCGGCAGGCGGTCGATGGCGCCCAGGAAGGCCTTGGCCAGGTTCAGGGTGTCGTCGGCCACGCCCTCATGGGTGACGATCTCCACCAACTGCATCCGCGAGACCGGATTGAAGAAGTGAATGCCGATCAGCCGCTCAGGCCGGGCGAGGCCCTGCGCCAGGTCTTCCAGGCGGATCGATGAGGTGTTGGTGGCCAGCACCGCGCCGGACTTCATGCGCGGCTCGAGATCGGCGTAGATTTTCCTTTAGAGATCAAGCCTTTCAGGCGCCGCCTCAATGATCAGGTCGGCATGGCGAACCCCCTGGCCATCGGGGTCGGGGATCAGCCGGTCCAGGGCGTCGCGGGTCTTGGCGCTGTCGTGGCCCAGCTTCGGATAGAGGGTCGCGGCCCGGCCGATGGCCTGGGCGATGATCTCCGGCTTCAGGTCGGCCAGGGTGACCTTTATCCCATGCCAGGCCGCCCAGGCGGCGATGTCGCCCCCCATGGCGCCGGCGCCGATGACATGCAGGTGGCGCGGCGCCTTGGCCTCCACCTCGGTCAGCCGCTTCATCTTCTCCCGCAGGAAGAAGACCCGGATCAGGTTCTGGGCCGCGTCCGTCGTCATCAGGTGGGCGAAAGAGGCGATCTCCGCCTTGCGCATCGCTTTCAGATCGTCCCCATGGCGCTCCCACAGGTCCACCAGGGCGCCCGGCGCCGGATAGTGCTGCGGCGGCGCCTGCTTGGCCGCTTGGCTGCGCATGCGATCGGCCGCAGCGCGGCGCGGAAGATCGGCGTGCAGAATGCGTTCGGTGACCTGATGGCGCAGCCGACCCAGGCGGCCGGGCTTGGTTGAGCTGAACTCTCCTCGGGCCACGGCGGAGACGGCCGCCTTCACATGGCGCTCTTCGGTAAGCGCGTCGGCCAGGCCGATGGCCTTGGCCTCGCCCGGGCGCTTGGCCTTGCCGGTCAGCATCATTTGCATGGCGTCCAGGGGATCGATCAGATCCAGAAGGCGAGCCGTGCCGCCAAGGCCCGGATGCAGGCCAAGCTGAACCTCCGGAAAGCCCAGGCGCGCCTCATCGCCCACCAGGATGCGGTGGTCGCAGGCCAGCGCGATCTCCAGCCCGCCGCCGAGGGCGTAGCCGTGGATGACCGCGACCGTCGGCGTGCTGAGTTTGGCCAGGCGATCGACCACCTCGTGGGCGCGCGTCATCCGTTGCTCCACCTCATGGGCGTCGCGGGCGCCGACAAAGGCCTTCACATCAGCGCCGGCGAAGAAGCCGCCGGCCTTCGCCGAGCGGATCGCCAGGGCCTTGGGCGCGTCCTGCTCCACCTTGGCGAGGATCTGGTCGAGTTCCTCGAGCACCTCTTCGGACACGGTGTTGGCGCTGGCGCCCGGCTGGTCGGCGATCAACCAGTCGATCCCGTCCTCGTCCCGGGTCAGCCGCCAGGCCTTCCACGGGTCCGGCGCGCCCGTATCGGGGCCTAGCTCAATCTGCCGCTGCTCGTGATTCTTCCAGGCGGTGTCCGTCATCGATGTCTCATTCAGACCGATTGGAGCAGCATGGCGCCGCCCTGAGCGCCGCCGTTGCACTCGGTGGCGACGCCCCGGGGCTGGGACAGGCGCTTCATGGCGTTGGCCAGGTGCAGCACGATCCGCGCGCCGCTGGCGCCGACCGGATGGCCCATGCCGATGGCGCCGCCATCGACGTTCAGTCGCTCCCGGTCGATCTGGCCAAAGTCGCCCTCCAGGCCGAGCACCTGGCGGCGGAAGCCGTCGTCCTGCCAGGCGGCCAGACAGGCCAGGACCTGAGCGGCGAAGGCCTCGTTGATCTCCCAGATCGGCACGTCCGACAGGGTCATGTCGTGAGCGCGTAGCAGCTGCGTGACCGACATCACCGGGCCAAGCCCCATGATCTTCGGGTCGAGCGCCGCCCAGCGGCTGTCGACGATCTCGGCCAGGGGCTCCAGGCTGTGTTCCTTGACCGCGTCTTCCGAGGCCAGGACCACCCAGGTCGCGCCATCGGTGATCTGCGAACTGTTGCCCGCCGTCACCTTGCCGAACGGCGGCTCGAAGGCCGGCTTAAGTTTGGCCAGCTTGTCGGGGCTGGAATCGGCCCGCACCCCGTCGTCGCGGTCATGGAGTTCGCCATCCGGTGCGAAAGCGGGCTCCAGCTCGCCCTTGAACCAGCCCTCGGTGTGGGCGCGGGCTGAGCGGAGCTGGCTCTCGGAGGCGTAGACGTCCGCCTCATGACGGGAGATGTCGAACATCTGCGCCAGGATTTCGGCCGTCTGACCCATGTTGAGGTCGGTGATCGGATCGGTCAGGCCGCGCTCCAGGCCGATGACAGGGCTGAGGAAGTCCGGCCGAAAGCCCATGGCCGCCTTGGCCCGAGCCATGGGGCTGCGGGCGCTGTTCAGCTCGGCGAACCACTCCGTTGCGTCGTGGCTCAGGACCAGGGGGGCGTGGCTCAGCGACTCCGCGCCGCCCGCCAGGATCAGGTCGGCGGTACCCTGCTGGATGTAGCGGAAGGCCGTGTCGATGGACAGCATGCCCGAGCCGCAGTTGATCTGCACGGTGAAGGCGACCATGGCCTCGCCCATGCCCAGCCGCAGGGCCGCAACCCGCGCCGGGTTCATCTCGTCGGCCACCACGTTCACGCAGCCCAGGATGACCTGATCGAACGCGCTCGGCGCAAACGGCTGGCGGAGCAACAGGGGGCGGCCGCACTGGACGGCCAGATCCACCGGCGTGAAGGGTCCGGGCCGCCCGCGGGCCTTGATGAAGGGCGTGCGGGCGCCGTCGACGATATAGACCGGCCGGCTCATTCTGCGGCCTCGACGCGCACCTGCTGGGCCGGTGTCGCCTTGCCGGTGATCTCTTCGGGCGAAAAGTCGTCCACAGCGACGACCTTGGCGACGGCGATGGCCGTCTCAGCCAGCCTGTCGTGGTCCTCACGGCTGATCAGGCCCTGGTCGAGGGCTGAGTCCGGATCGCGGACCCGCAGCTTCTTCATACGGTCGCGGATCGGTTCGGTGGAGACCACCAGATCCAGGGCATGTTCCAACTCGGCCACGGCGTCATCGCCGGCGCCCAGATAAACGCCGTCGGTGAGGCGGTCGCGAGTGGCCGACGGCTCCAGGATCAGCCGGGCGCAGGCGCGGGTGACCCGGTCGCTGGGCCCCCGGCGGATGATCCCGAAGGGCAGGACGAACAGGCCCAGCAGCCAGGCGACCGGCTGTTTGGGGAAGTTGTCGAGGATTTCCTTCAGCCGGCGCTCGATGGTCAGGAAGCCGTCCTGCATGATCCATTCGACCAGCGGCAGGTCCGCCTCCTGGCGGCCATCCTCTTCCCAGCGCTTCAGGGTGGCGCTGAGCAGATAGAGCTCAGCCAGGATGTCGCCAAACCGGGCCGACAGCATCTCCTTGCGCTTCAGGGAGCCGCCCATGGTCAGGAGGGCGGCGTCGGAGGCGAGCGCGAAGCTCGCCGCATAGCGGCTGAGCTTGCGGTAGTAGCGCTTGGTGGGGCCGGTCTCAGGCGCCGGACCGATCAGGCCGTCGCTCCAGGAGCGGATGAAGGCGTTCTTGGCCGTCCGCAGGATGTGGCCGGCATGGGCCCAGACGGTGACGTCGAAGGCGGCCAGCCCCCGCTGGGTGTCCTCGTCGGCCAGGGCCTCCATCTCCTTGAGGATGAAGGGGTGGGCGCGGATCGCGCCCTGGCCGAAGACGATCAGGCTGCGGGTGAGGATGTTGGCGCCCTCCACCGTGATGCCCACGGGCACGGAGCGATAGAAGGTCCCGAGATAGTTCTTCGGCCCATCGATCACCGCCTTGCCGGCATGGACATCCATGGCGTCATTCGCGCTGACGCGCATCCGCTCGGTGGCGCTGTTCTTCATGATCGCCGAGACCACCGAGGGATGGTGGCCGAGCGCCAGGCCTGCGCAGGTGAAGCGGCGGGCGGCGTCCAGAAGATAGGCGTTGGCGGCGATGCGACCTAGACGCTCCTGCACGCCCTCGAACTCGCCGATGGGAATGCGGAACTGGGTGCGGACCCGGGAATAGGCGCCGGTGGTCCGCGCCGCCATGGCCGCGCCGGCCGCCGAGAGCGAGGGCAGGGAGATGCCGCGTCCGGCGGCCAGCGCCGCGTTCAGCATCATCCAGCCCCTGCCGATCTGCTCCTGGCCCCCAAGGATCGCATCCATCGGCAGGAAGACGTCGTGGCCGGCATTAGGGCCGTTCTGGAAAGCCTGCATGGCCGGGATGTGCCGACGGCCGATCTCGATGCCAGGGGTGTCGGTGGGCGCCAGGATCACGGTGATGCCCAGGTCTTCCTCGCCGCCCAGCAGGCCGTCGGGATCCTTGACCTTCACGGCCAGCCCGAGAACGGTCGCGATGGGGCCAAGCGTGATGTAGCGCTTGGCCCAGTTGAGCTTCAGGCCCAGCATCTTCTGGCCCTTGTATTCGCCCTCGCAGACCACGCCGATGTCGGTCATGGCTGTGGCGTCGGAGCCCGCTTCGGCGCTGGTCAGGCCAAAGGCGGGGATGTCGCGGCCGTCAGCCAGCCGGGGTAGCCAGAAGGACTTCTGGTCGTCGGTGCCGAACTTCATCAGCAGTTCGCCGGGGCCCAGCGAGTTGGGCACCATGACGGTGACCGCGGCGGCCACCGAGCGGGTGGAGATCTTCCGCACCACCTCGGAATGGGCGTAGGGGCTGAAGCCCAGGCCGCCATATTCCTCGGGAATGATCATCCCGAAGAAGCGCTCGCGCTTGATGAAGTCCCACGCCTCGGGCGGAAGGTCACGGTCCTCCCAGTTGATCTTCCAGTCGTCCAGCATGGCGCAAAGCTGATCGACCGGACCGTCGATGAAGGCGCGCTCGGCCTCTGTCAGCCTGGCGGGCGGAATAGCCAGCATGGCCTGCCAGTCCGGATCCCCCGAAAACAGGTCGGCGTCCCACCAGACGTCGCCGGCGGCGATGGCCTCGGCCTCGGTGTCGGACATCTCGGGCAGGACGCCCTTGGCCATGTGATAGATCGGCCGCGTGACGAAGTCGCGGCGCAGGGCGGACCTGTCCATGCAACACCTCTTTCGGAATCGGGTTCAGCAAAGCCAACGCATCAGGGCCGGTTCGGTTCGTGACCAACGGCGGTCGCGGCGGCGGCAGAAATTGTGCGGCTGGATCGAACGGGGATGGCGTCCAGGTGTTGTTTGGTGAACGCACCAGCCATTGGAGAGCCTATGCCCCCCGCACCCGAGCAGCCCGACTTCGAACCGCAGGATCAGGCCGAGGTCTTTGACGAGGACAACACGGTCGGGGCTGGCGATGACGTTCCGCCGGCCGAAATGCGCACCTTCGAGGAAATGGCCCAGGTCCGCGACGAGACCTCCGCGGTGGGCGCCGCCGACGATGACGAGGCGCAGTTCGCCGAGGACCTCAGTGATGGCGAGATCGTCGCGCTCGGCCGAGATGAGCAGGATGGTCTGGCCCGTGATGGCGACCGTCCGGTGTTTGACGCGGCTCAGGACGGCGGCGGCCCGGGCATCGGCGAGGATGAGGCCCCGCTGCTGGATGCTGGCGATATGTCCGCGGCTCCGGACACGGCCGCCGCCGATGCGGCTGAACTTGAATCCGAGCGGCTGAACGACGCCGACCTTAAGGACCTCGGCTATCAGGTCGGCCCGTCTAAGGGATGACCCGGGGTGGGCGGCGGCCCGCGACCGTGACAGGCTAGATCCTCGCCCCTGACGGAGTTCGACCTTGACCCTGCCTGACTCGACCGACAGCGCGCCCGGCTCGCAGCTGGAGCGCCTGCTGGCCTTGGCTGACCGGCCCGACCCGGTGCGCACCGTGGTTGTCCATCCGGTGGACGACCTCTCCATTAGCGGCGCGGTGGAGGCCGCTGAGCGCAAGCTCATTATTCCCATCCTGGTGGGGCCGGCCGCGCGGATTCGCGCGGCCGCTGACGCGGCGGGACTGGATATCAGCCGGTACGAGCTGCACGACGCCCCGCACAGCCACGCCGCCGCGGCCCTGGCCTGTCAGCTCGCCGGCCGGGGCGAGGCCGAGGCGGTGATGAAGGGCGCGCTCCATACCGATGAACTGCTCGAAGCGGTGGTGGCCAAGGACTGCGGCCTTCGCACCGAGCGGCGGATGAGCCACGTCTTCATCCTTGATGTGCCGACCTATCCCAAGCCGCTGCTGGTCACTGATGCGGCGATCAACATCGCCCCGGACCTGGCCACCAAGCGCGACATCGTCCAGAACGCCATCGACTGCGCCCGCGCCATGGGGGTCGACCGACCCAAGGTGGCCATCCTGGCGGCGGTGGAGACGGTCAATCCGAAGATGATCGCCACCCTGGACGCCGCCGCGCTCTGCAAGATGGCCGACCGGGGCCAGATTGTCGGCGGCCTGCTGGACGGCCCCCTGGCCTTCGACAACGCCATCTCCAAGGAAGCCGCCGCGCAGAAGCACATTGTCTCCGAGGTGGCCGGCGACGCCGACATCCTGCTCGTGCCGGACATTGAGTCGGGCAACATGCTGGCCAAACAGCTCTTCTACCTGGCGCGGGCCCAGTCGGCCGGGATCGTCATGGGCGCGCGGGTGCCGGTCATGCTCACCAGCCGCTCCGATGGGGTCCTATCGCGCCTGGCCTCCTGCGCCGTCGCCCTGCTGGTGGCCAAGGCTGGCCGCCTCCAGCCGCCAGCCCACTAGGAATGCGCATGCAGATCCTGGTCCTGAACGCAGGTTCGTCCAGCCTGAAGTTCGCGGTCTATGACAGCCTCGGCGACAAGCTGACCCTGGGGATGACCGGCGCCGTCTCCGGCCTGCCGGACCGACCTCAGTTCCGGGTCCGCGACGCCAACGGCGAGACCCTGGCTGAAACCGACTGGCCGAAGGCGGCCGGCGTCCTGGATGAGGCCCTGGCGCGCACGCTCGAGTGGCTGGCCGGGGAGGGTGGGGTGAGCGCGCCCGACGCCATCGGCCATCGCATCGTCCATGGGGGCCTGGCCTTCGCCGCCCCCGTTCGCCTGGACGACGAGACATTGCAGACCCTGGAGGGACTCTCGCCCCTGGCGCCCTTGCACCAGCCCTTCAACCTGGCCGCGGTGTGCGCCGCGCAGCATCGGTTTCCAGGCGCGGTCCAGGTCGGCTGCTTCGACACCGCCTTCCACGCGGGTCAGCCACGGCTTGCGCGGCTCTACGCCCTGCCGCGGGACCTCACCGAGGGCGGCGTGCTGGCCTATGGCTTCCATGGCCTGTCGTACGACTTCATCGCCGGCGAGCTTCGAGAGCGGTTCGGCTCAAACTGCGGCGGGCGGGTGATCGTCGCCCACCTGGGGAGCGGCGTGTCCCTCTGCGCCCTGGCCGATGGTGAGAGTCTGGCCACCACCATGGGCTTCTCGGCCCTGGATGGCCCGCCCATGGCCACCCGGTCGGGCAGTCTCGATCCTGGGGTTCTGCTCTACCTGATGGAAGATCGCGGCATGTCGGCCGCTTATCTCACCGACCTGCTCTATCGCCGGTCGGGCCTGCTCGGCGTGTCCGGGGAGAGCGGCGACATCAGAGTCCTGCTGGCCAGCGACCGTCCGGAGGCGCGGGAGGCCCTGGACCTGTTCGTCTATAGGCTGTCGCGGGAGATCGGCGGGCTGGCCGCCGCCCTGGGCGGGGTGGATCGCCTCGTCTTCACCGCCGGCGTCGGGGAAAACGCCGCGGCGATCCGCGAGGGCGTGCTGCGGGCCTGCGCCTGGCTGGGCGCCGAGCTCGACGCCGAGGCGAACCGGGCAGGCGCCGAGATCATCACCACCCCGGCCAGCCGCCTTCAGGGGCTCGTCCTGCCCACGGACGAACAGATCGTCATCGCCCGCGCCGCCAGGGTCCTGCTGCAGGACGGCTGAATGCGAAAAAGGCCCCAGCGGTGAAGCCGGGGCCTTTCCTTCAGTCTGCGTATGTCGCGCAGCTTAGAACTTGCAGCCGAAGCCCGCCGAGACGACCCACGGGTCCAGCTTCACCTTGGACTTCACGCCGTTACGGTTGTCGGTGGCGTCGGTCTCGAAGAACACCTTCTTCACATCGAGGTTGGCGCTCCAGGGACCGCTGACGGCCACGTCCACGCCCGCCTGCAGGGCGAAGCCGAAGCCGTTGTCGATGTCGAGGTCGAAGTTGTTCTTATCCGAGCCGTTGTAGAAGATCATGTAGTTCACGCCCGCGCCCACATAGGGGCTGACCTTGGCGGCCGGGGCGAAGTGATATTGCAGGGAGACCACCGGGGGGAGGACCCAGGTCTCCTTGACCTTCACGTCGGTGGCCGGACCCTTGGCGGTGACCGTGTGCTTGGTCGTGCCGGCGATCACTTCGACAGCGACATTGTCGGTGAAGAAGTAGCTCAGGCCGATGGTCGGCATCACATCGGCGTTCACCTCGGCCCGCAGGCCCGTCGCGGCGCCGGCCAGGGTGGTGATGGGGTCGCCGGCTTCCGGATCAACGGAGGTCACCCGGACATTGAGCATCGTGGTCCCGGCGCTCTTGGGCTGGAACTCCTGGGCCTGGGCGGCCCCGGCGAGGGTGAGGGCGAGGCCCGCGGCGAGAACGGCGGCGGTGGTTTTCATGACTATCCCCTTATTGACGGTATGACCGTGGCCGCGTGATGCGCCTGCGCGCTGAGGCCATCCTTGATCTGGCTCAAGCTTGAGCGGCAGGGGCGCTTCCAGGCATTTGATACGGGTCAAGGCGTCGCCCGGGGGAAGGGCGCCAGATGAGGCGCGCAACCCCAAGGAGCCGCCCCATGTCGAAGTCCATCAGCAAAGACCTCCGCGAAGACGTCAAGGATCTGCGGGAGAACATCGACGAGACCCTCGAGGATGTCGCCCGCGCCCTGCGATCGGCCGCCGAAAGCCTCTCGGAGGAGAGCGAGGAAGCCATCGCCAAGGCCGCCGTCGCGGTGCGCAAGGCCGCCGACGCCCTCTCGGAAAAGGCCAAACCCGCCAAGGCCATGGCCGACAAGGCTGTTCAGGAGGTGAAGGATCATCCCATTGTCTCGGCCGGGGCCGCCCTGACCGCTGCCGCCCTGCTGATCAGCCTGCTGGTGGCCGAGCGCCGCAAGAAGTCCTGAGCGAGCAGGGACCCCATCGGCTCGTCGACACCGCGCCTGCCCTCGACGACCCTGGTCGCGAGGGCAGGCGAAGCCTTGTTTCAATGGAGATTATCCATGCCTTACAAAGACATCCTTCTCCATCTTGAGTCCTATCCCGATGCCACGTCCGACCTGGCGCTGGAGCAGGGCGTCAGTCTGTGCGCGGCGCTCGGCGAACAGGTCACCGCCCTGGTCCCCCAGGTCTCGATTCCGCTGAAGACCAATCGCCTGGCCGATTTCGCCCTGAACCTCGGCGATATGGCTCGGGCGGAGGAGGGGCGCAGTCGCCAGAACGCCGCGCGTCTGCTCGAACAGTTCGAGCATCGCGCCACGGCGCTGGGGGTGTTCGGCGGCCGCCTGTCGCCCGAGGCCGAAGTGTTCCAGATCCCGGAACTCACCGCCCAGCTCGCCCGGACCCGGGATATCTGCGTCATCCCGTATGCCCGTGAGTCGACGGCCCATCAGGGGGTGGCGGAGGCGATGATCTTCGCCTCGGGCCGACCCGTCGTGGTCTTCCGGCCTAACGACGCCCGGCCCACCCAGACGGGTCTCGGAACCGTATTGATCGCGTGGGACGCCAGCCGATCGGCCGCCGCCGCCGTCGCCGCGGCGATGCCTGCCCTGACCTCGGCCCGCAAGGTGGTCGTCCTGACCGTGCTCAATGAAAAGGCGACCGCCAGGCCGGGCGCCCCGCAGGACCTGCTCCGCCACCTCGCCCGCCACGGGGTCATCGCCGAGGCCATGGAGTTCGATTCGGCCGGGGCGAAGATCGGTTCGGTCCTTGACCATGTCGCCTTGCGGACCGAAGCCGACCTCCTGGTCATGGGGGCGTTCGGTCACTCCCGGGCCAGGGAGTTCGTCCTGGGGGGCGCCACCCGCAGCGTGCTGGAGTCGCCGCCGGTCCCGGTGCTGCTCGCCCACTGACAAGTGCCGCTTTCGGCGGCGTGTGGGCGGGAAATGCGCCCTCACGTCGCGGTTTCTGGATTCAATCCTGGCCCTGGGATAAGCGACAGACGCCGCATCACAGGCGGCGACCAAGTGTGCGGGGCGCGTTTCGTGACCATCCAACCCATCTTCAAGTCTCTCGCTGTAGCCGCCGTCGGCTTCACCCTGGCGAGCGGCGCGGCCAGCGCCCCGGCGAAGGCAGAGACCGTGGCCATCGTCGGGGCCACCCTCTTTGACGCCACGGGCGCGGCGCCGCGGACGGCCGACGTGCTGATTCAGGATGGGCGGATCGCCGCCATCGGCGCCGGTCTGACCGTGCCGGCTGGCGCGGTGACCATCGATGGCCGCGGCAAGGCCCTGACCCCGGGCTTCTTCGACGTCCACACCCACTGGACGCCGAACGGCGCGCCCTATCAGACGCCGGCCATCGCCACGGCCTATGTGCAGGCTGGCGTCACCACGGTGAACGACTTTCACCAGCCCCCGGAATCCTACGAGCCCCGGCGTCGCTGGCTGTCGCAGCTGGCCTCGCCGCATGTGAACCTGACGGCGCGGATGAGCACGCCCGGCGGCCATGGGGCTGACTGGGGCGACACAACCACCACCAAGTGGGTCAACACCCCCGACGGCGCCCGGCACGAGGTCCGCCGGCTGGTTCCGTACGAGCCGGACCTCATCAAGGCCTTCGCCGACGGCTGGCGCTATGGCCTTTCGGCCGACAACACCTCAATGGATGTGGGCACGCTGAGCGCCCTGGTGGACGAGGCGCACAAGAATGACCTGAAGGTCGTCACACACACCGTAACGGTGGCGCGCGGCAAGGTGGCCGCCCGGGCCGGGGTGGATATCATCGTCCACAGCCTGCAGGACGGGCCGGTGGACCAGGAGGTCATCGACCTGATGAAGGCGTCGGGCACGGCCTACGCCCCGACGCTCGCGGTCTATGAGCCGGTCAAGCCCGGCCAGACCCCGCCGGACGACCTGAACAATCCGCGCTTCGTCCAGTCCAACGCCAAGTTCCAGTACGCCCTGCGCAATGTGAAGGCGTTGCATGACGCAGGGGTTCTGGTGGCGCTCGGCACCGACGCCGGCATGCCGGGCACGCCGCACGGGGTCGCGACTCTGCATGAGATGGAGTTGCTGGTTCAGGCCGGCTTCACGCCGGTGGAGGCCCTGATGGTCGCCACCGCCAACAGCGCCCGCGCCATGGGCGTCCTGGATGATCGTGGCACCATCGAAGTCGGCAAGCGCGCCGACCTGGTGCTGATCGACGGCGCGCCCTGGACCCACATCTCCGACGTCCGCAAGACCGAGCGGGTCTTCATCGACGGTCGTCAGGTGGTGGGGCCCGGGGTCGCCCTGCCGGCGGCCAACAGCCAGATGACCATGGCGCCCGCGCCCGCCCAGGCTCTGATTGACGACTTCGAAGGCGCGCCGGGCCGCACGGCCACAGGCGCCCTGCGGGTGCAGGACACCGACGGCGGTATGGACCGCAGCGTGCTGATCAGCCTCGTGGCGCCAGAGGCGGATGGCGACAACGCCCTGCGCCTGGCCGCACGGATGTCGGTCAAGGAAGACCCCCATACCGGCGTCATCCTCCCGCTCAGCCGCGGGTCGGTCCAGCCGGTCGACGCCCGCGCCTTCAAGGGGCTCGCTTTCGGCCTGAGGGGCGACGGAGGGCTCTACCGGGTGATGATTCGCACCGTGGGCGGCTGGTGGCAGACCGAGGTTGAGGCGGGTCCCGAGTGGGCCAGCTTCACCGTGCCCTTCTCGGATCTGCGGCCTGCGCCAGGCTGGCGGCGGGCTGAGACGCCCTGGACGGCCAGTGATCTGCTGGAAGTCCAGTTCGGCGGTGGTCGGGACGCCGGTGAGACCCTGTGGCTCGAGGTCGACGACGTCAGGTTCTACTGATCACTGATCACTGAGCGCCGATCGGCGAAATCCGTCCCGAACCGACCTAAAAGCCGTGAAATTGGGCGTGAATTGCCCCTTTTTGCGGCCGTGTGGCGAATGTGTGTCGGCCAGCGCCGTATAACGACGCTACACCGGCCCTGCCGTCTATTCGGCCGAGAGGATCTGGAGAACCGGGAAAACGTCGGTCTTCGGGTCGGGATCAAAAGGGGATCAACATGAACATCACCAACTGGGGGCGGCGCGGTCTGCTCGGGACGACTATGCTCTGCGCGCTCGGCGCCGGCGGAGCCTTCGCCCAGACGGCCGAAACCATGGTTGACGAGATCATCGTCGTCGGGTCGCAGGTGCAGGGGTCGCGGATTACTGATGCCGTGCCCGTCACCGTGCTCGGACAGGACGAACTGCAGGCGGTCGCCGCCGCCTCGGGCGACGAGCTGTTCCGCTCCATCCCGCAGATGGGCGATGTGAGCTTCAACTCCAGCTACCTGCCCAACTCCAGCAACAGCGCCCGGGGCGATGTGGGCTCGGTCAATCTGCGCAATCTGGGTGTCGGCAACACCTTGGTCCTTCTGAATGGCCGCCGGGTGGTGACCCACCCGTCCAGCCGCGCCGACGAGAACCTCGTTCCAGTCCTGACCTACAACACCAACGCCATCCCGGTGAACGGTCTCCAGCGCCTGGAAGTGCTGCGCGACGGCGCGGCGGCGCTCTACGGCTCGGACGCGGTGGCCGGCGTCGTCAACACGGTGCTGCGCACCGACTATGATGGTCTGACCCTGGACGCCCAGTACGCCGGCGCCGAGGGCACGGGCCTGCGCCAGACCGATCTGTCGGCCCTGTTCGGCCGCAATTTCGACCGCGGTAATGTCACGGTGTTCGCCAGCTACACCGACCGCACCGCCCTGGACGCCCTGGACCAGGACTATACCGCCTCCCTGGACCGCCGGCCGCTGTTCGCCGGTACGCGTTTTGACGGCGCCACCTCCTTGGACGCCCGCAGCACCGTCACCCCTTGGGGCTATTTCCAGGCCAGCGGTCCTGTGCGGCGCAACGGCGCCCTGGTGACATCGACCGCGGGCTTCTTCCACGTGCAGCCGACCACCTTCCCCGGCTGCGCGACGCCCACCAGCGGCGGGCTCTGCCTGGATGACGGCGCCATCGCCACGGCCGGCGTCGATCGCGATCTGCGCTTTGACTCGCCGGCAGCCTACAACACCACGGTGATCCCCGAGGTGGAGCGGGTGAATCTGTTCCTCACCGGCAACTACGACCTGACCGACGAGATCACGGGCTTTGGCGAGCTCGGCTACTACACCGCCACCACCAAGAGCCTGCAGACCTCCACCGGCACCCTGTCTTCGATGCCGATCACCATGCCGGCCTCGAGCTATTACAACCCGTTCGGCCCCACGACCTTCGCCAATGGGACGGTCAATCCGAACCGCCTGTCGGGCATCGACGCCCCGGCGAGCGGCCGTGATGTGACCATCCGCACCTACAACTTCTCCGACGCCGGGCCGACCTCGGTGGATGTAGAGAACTCTCAGTGGCGGGCCCTGGCCGGCCTGAGGGGCGAGCGGTTCGGCTTCAACTGGGAAGGCGCGATCCTCTATTCGAAGGCTGAGGTCGAGGACGTCTCGGACGGCATCAGCGCCACCCTGCTGCAACGTCAGCTCTCCCTGTCGACGCCGGACGCCTACAACCCGTTCAACGGGGCCAATCTGCAGAACACCAGCCTGGCTGATACCGCCCGGAGCAGCCAGGCCGCCCTGGACGCCATCCGGATCAAGACGGTCCGCCGCAACACCAGCTCGCTGTGCATGGCGGAATTCAAGGTCTCGCGGACGGACATCTTCACCCTGCCCGGCGGTCACGTCGGCATGGCGGTTGGCCAGGAAAACCGTCGCGAGACCCAGAAGGACGACCGCGACGGCCGCGTGGACGGCACCATCAACTTCACCGACGTGGTCACCGGGACGGCCTATGCAGGCGACCTGATCGGCACCAGCCCGTCGCCGGACACCAGCGGCTCCCGGACCGTCGCCTCGGGCTTCATCGAGTTCGCCGTGCCGGTGATCTCGCCGGAGATGAACATCCCGCTGGTCCAGAGCGTGGAGATGCAGCTGGCCGGCCGCTTCGAGGACTTCAGCGACGCCGGCTCTGTCGCCAAGCCCAAGGTCGCGGTGGCCTGGGATGTGTTCGATGGGCTGCGCTTCCGCGGCTCCTGGGCCCAGGGCTTCAAGGCGCCCAACCTCGAACAGGTCAACGCCACCCTGGTGACCCGTTCCAACACCCGGACCGACTTCATCCGCTGCGAGGCGGATCTGCGGGCCGGGCGCATCGCCAACTTCGCGGCCTGCTCGCGGTCGGGCGCCACCACCGCGCAGCGGGCTGGCAACCAGGACCTGAAGCCCGAAGAGTCCGAGACCTGGGGGGCGGGCGTCGTCTTCGAACCCCAGTTCCTGCCGCCGGAAGTCGGGAACTTCATCTTCACGGTCGACTACTGGCGGGTGAAGCAGGAGGGCATCGTCGGCCTGTTCGGCGAGGGCAACGCCCTGATCCTCGACTACCTGCTGCGCACCCAGGGGACGAGTAACCCCGACGTGATCCGTGCGGCGCCCACCGCCGATGACGTGGCCGCCTTCGCCGGCACCAACCTGACCCCCGTGGGTCAGGTGCTGTTCGTCAACGACCAGTACCAGAACCTGCTGCCGCAGGAGGCTCGCGGCCTCGACATCGGCGTGGCCTGGAGCCTGAATGGCACGCGGTTCGGCGACTTCTCGGCCAGCTTCAATGCCGCCCATCTGATGAAGTTCTACCGCCAGCCGTCTCCGGCCATTCAGGAGCTCCTGGACGCCCAGGCGGCCGGCGCCATCAATCCCGGCGTCAACATCGCCGGCGGTGGCGACCTGATCCGCGACGAAGGTCGTCCGGACTGGAAATGGTCGGCCTCGGCCACCTGGCGCTACGAGCAGTTCACCCTGGGGGCCTTCACCCAGTATGTGGGCGATGTTCAGGACTTCGGCCTGATCGACGCGGCCGGCGATCCCTGGATCATCGACAGCCAGCTGACCGCCAATCTCTATGGTCAGTACGAGTTCACCGATGGCATGGCGGCCGATACCCGCCTGCGCGTTGGGGTGCGCAACCTGACCGACGAGAAGCCGCCACTGGCCTCGGACGGCTACCTGGGCGAGCTCTACACGCCCTACAGCCGCTATTGGTATGTGAGCGTGCGTAAGACCTTCTAGGTCGAGGGCGCGGGCGGCCTTCGGGGCGCCCGCGCCGACTTGCATCGGCCCGCCATCGGCAGAGGATGTCGGGTCAGCGGGGCTTGCCGCCCCTTGGTATCCCAGTCTTCCGGAGTTCGCCCATGCGCCGCGCCGCCTTCAAGATCGCCCTGATGGGCGCCGCCAGCCTGACCCTCATTCTGTCCGGATCCCCGGCCAGCGCCCAGGTGACTCCGCAGGACAAGCAGACCCTGATCGCGAGCGTCGAGAAGGGCGCGCCGCGCATGGCCGACGTGGCCCATCAGATCTGGGAGTTCGCCGAGGTCGGCTATCAGGAGACCAAGAGTTCGGCCCTGCTGCAGTCTGAACTGCGCAAGGCCGGCTTCTCGGTGGAGGCCGGTGTGGCCGGCATGCCCACAGCCTTCGTCGCCAGCTTCAAGAACGGCGATGGCCCCGTGATCGCTATCCTGGCTGAGTATGACGCCCTGCCGGGCCTCGCCCAGGAGGCCAAGCCTGAGCCGGCCCCGATCGCCGGCCAGATCGCGGGCCACGCCTGCGGTCACCACCTGTTCGGCGCGGCGTCGGTCGCCGCCGCCCAGAGCCTGGCGGCCTGGATGAAGGCCAACAATGTGGCTGGCGAGATCCGCGTCTATGGCACGCCGGCCGAGGAGGGGGGCTCGGGCAAGGTCTATATGGTCCGCGAGGGTCTGTTCTCCGACGTGGATGCGACCCTCCACTGGCACCCCAGCGACGGCAACAGCGCCGCCCAGAGCGTCTCGCTGGCCAACATCTCCGGCAAGTTCCGCTTCGCCGGCGCCTCGGCCCACGCGTCGGCGGCGCCCTTCCGTGGCCGCTCGGCCCTGGACGGGGTCGAGATCATGAATGTGGCGGTCAACTATCTGCGCGAGCACATCCCGGACGGGACTCGTATCCACTATGTCGTCACCGACGGCGGCGCAGCCCCGAACGTCGTTCCCGACAAGGCCGAGGTCTATTACTACGTCCGCCACACCGATCCTCAGATCGTCCGCGACGTCTTCGCCCGGATGCAGAAGGCCGCCGAAGGCGCGGCGCTCGCCACCGAAACCACGGGGAGCTTCGAGCAGACCGGGGGCGTCTACAACATGCTGGTGAACGACACCCTAGGCCAGGTCATGGACCAGGCCCTGCGCGAGGTCGGCCCGCCGGTCTGGAATGACCAGGAAAAGGCCTTCGCCGAGGCCATGAGCAAGCAGCTGCCGGCCGGTCGCAAGCCGACCCCGGCCAGCGAAATCAGGCCCTATTCCATTGGCGGCGGCGGCGGCGGATCTACCGACGTGGCCGATGTGAGTTGGGTGACGCCGACCGCGGGCATGGGCGCGGCGACCTGGGTGCCTGGGACCGCCGCCCACAGCTGGCAGGCTGTCGCCGCCGGCGGAACGAGCATTGGTTCAAAGGGGGCCGAGGTCGCAGCCAAGACCCTGGCCCTGGCCGGCGCGCGGCTTCTGCGGGAGCCCGCCCTGATCGAGACCGCCAAGGGCGAACTGCTTGAGCGACGCGGCGCGGACTTCACCTATGAGGCCATGGTCGGCGACCGGGCGCCGCCCCTCGATTACCGCAAGTCCTCCAAGGGGGATTGACCCCTCGCCAGGCTGGGTCAGGCCGACTCCTTGAGGAGAACGGTCTGAGCGGTGCGGGCGCCGGCCCACAGGAAGGCGCGATAGGCCTCGAAGCACTGCTCGCCACAGCGCAGGCGCATGATCGCGCCTTCGGCGATGGCGGGCAGCACCTCGGGGTGCTCCTGGGCCAGGGGCATGAGCGCCTCGGCGTTCCAGGCCTTGGAATGCTCGACGTCCAGAACCGCGTGCAGATCGAAATACTTGCGCAGCTTTGGCGCCACGCCCAGGCGCTTGAGGCCGGCGGCCACCGACGCCACCCGGGTCGGCGCGGTCAGTTCCACGACGCCCAGGGCGCCCACGGAGTGATAGGCGTATCGTCGGGTGGCGGCGAAGGCGGTCATGGTGTTGGCGAGCGCCAGGGACTGCCAGAGCGTGCCCTCGATGGTCGGCGCGAGCTCCAGGCCCTGCACGGTCATGTCGAGCATCGGCCCGTGCATGCCGCCCATATTTCCGCGGCCCATCTCGTCCCAGTAGTTGCGGGCCAGCTCAAGCTTGGGTCGGGCCGGCAGCTTAACCTGGGTCAGGGCGACCAGATCATCGAACCCCGCCTCGCCGGCGGCTTCCTGTGTCAGGAACCAGGAGATCTGTTCCAGGTCGGCTTCAGTGGCGAGCCAGTCGAACAGCGGGTCCCACTGGCCGGGACCGTTGTCCTTCAGGCCCTCGAACCAGGCGATGAAGCCCGCGGGATCTGTCGGGACCTGCGCCACCTCGTCCTGGACCCGGGCGCGGAAGGCTTCGATGAACTCGCCTTCCTTCTGCTGCATCCGCAGGTCGCGGTTCAGCTCCAGCCGCCAGTCATTGCGCGGCGTGGAGGGCGAAAGGCGGCTGCGGTTCCACCGCGCTAGCCCCCGATGGAGGCTGTTGGGGTCCGAAAAGCCGGCTGCGGGGGCGCTTTGCAGGCCCAAGCCCTGGATCATGGCCATGGAAATCTCCTGTTGGTGGGAGAAAGTCTCAGACCGCCCGCCGGGTTCCGGCCCTGACGTGGCTCGGTGGAAAATTCAGCGGCCACGCTGGGTCAGCTTGAAGGGCGGCGGCCTGCTGGCCTGTGTGAGCATGGCGATGTCGCCTATGCTGCCCCTATGAAGTTGCTGCTGATCGTCTATCACTCGCGTACCGGCGGTTCGCGCCAGATCGCCCAAGCTGCCGAGGCCGCCGCCCGCGAGACGGGGGAGGCGCGGGTCCAGGTCCTTGAGGCGACCGAGGCCGGGCCAGATGACCTTCTTCAGGCCGACGGTTACCTGTTCGTCTGTCCGGAGAACCTGGCGGCGATCTCCGGTGAGATGAAGGCCTTCTTCGACCGCGCCTATTATCCCGTGCTGGGGCGCATCGAGGGCCGGCCTTACGCCCTAATGGTCTGCGCCGGCAGCGATGGGGAAAACGCGGTTCGTCAGATGGCGCGGATCGCCACCGGTTGGCGGCTGAAGGCCGTGGCCGAACCGATCATCGTCTGCACCCACGCCCAGACGCCTGAGGCGATCCTGGCGGAGAAGCAGATCGCGCCGGCCGAGCTGGCAAGGTGCGGCGAACTCGGCGCAGCCCTGGCGGCAGGCCTCGCGATGGGGATCTACTGAGCCCAGGCCCGGGCGAGGGCGGCCTGCAGGGTGGCGTTGCTGAACGGCTTGTGGACCAGGGCGATGTCGCCGGGCACCTCAACGTCGAAATAGCCGGTGATGAGGATGATCGGCAGGTCCGACCCGTCCGCCCGAGCACGTCGGGCGAACTCGACGCCGTTTACGCCGGGCATGGCGAAGTCCACCAGGGCGAGGTCAAACGGCCCGCCCTCCCGGAGCAGGCGCAGCGCGGCGTCTGCGCCGTCCGCCTCGACGACGTCATGGCCGCAGTCCCGCAGGAATCCCGCGGTCACCGCACGCACAGGGGGCTCGTCGTCGACCACCAGAATGCGCCGTCCGGACCGCTCCTGGTCGGCCGCGCTCTTTTCCGGCGCCGGAGTCACCTCGAGGGCCGCGATCACCGCCCGGGGCAGATAGATCTTCACCTCAGTGCCCTGGCCCGGCTCGCTGCAGATTTCCAGGGCGCCGCCAGAGCGCTGAGCGAAGCCGTAGGCCATGGGCAGGCCAAGACCGGTGCCCTTGCCCACGGGCTTGGTGGTGAAGAAGGGTTCAAGGACGCGAGCCAGCACCTCCGGCGTCATGCCGGCGCCGGTGTCATGGACTGAGATCACAGCATAGTCGCCCGCCGCAAGGTCGAGCTGCGGCTCCGGCGCGGCGAGGGTCTGGTTCCAGGCCGATATGGTGATCCGCCCGCCATCAGGCATGGCGTCGCGGGCGTTGACCGCGAGGTTCAGAATGGCGAGTTCCAACTGGTCAGGCTCAATGGCCGACCGCCACAGGCCGTCAGCAAGGTTCCAGCTGATCCGCGCGCCTCCGCCCAGGGTGCGCTCGACCAGGTCCTTGGTCTCGGAGAGGATTTCGGCCAGGTCCACCACCTCGGCCCCGCGGCTCTCGGTCTGCCGGCTGAAACCCAGCAGGCGCTGGGTCAGGGTCGCGCCCTTCTGAGCGGCCAGGGTGGCGTTGTCCAAGTAGCGGCGCAGGGCCGCCTCATCACCCATGCGGCGGGTGGCCAGTTCGAGACTGCCGATGATGGCGGTCAGCAGATTGTTGAAGTCGTGCGCCACGCCGCCCGCCAGGGTGCCCAGGGCCCGCAGCTTGTCGGATTGGCGAAGCTGCATTTCGGCCAGCTTCTCGTCGGTGACGTCCCGCTCGACGACCACCAGGTGGCGGACCTCCCCGGCGGGGTCATGCACCGGCACGATGGCCGTCTCCAGCCACTGGGTCCCGACCTCGGTCTCCCGCTCGTCCAGCACCTCGACGGTCTCGCCCCGGGCCAGCGCCAGGGCCTCGGCGTCGGCGCGGCCGGAGCCGCCGAGCTCGGACTCGGTCTTGCCGACACCCGTCTTGGCGCCCAGACCCAGCGCCAGGGCCTTGCGTTCATTGATGCGCACGTACCGGCCCTCGCGATCCTTGACCGCAACCGCGGCGGGCAGGTGGGCCATGAGCCCGCGCAGCAGGGAACGTTCCTCGTTCAGCGCCCGGCGAAGCTGGTGGCGCTCGGCGGCCGACGAGACCATGGCCCGCAAGGCCTCGGGGTCCCAGGGCTTGGCGGCGTAGCCGACGATCCCGCCCTTGTTCAGGGCGGCGGTGATGGAACTGAGATCGGCATAGCCGGTCAGCAGGATGGCCTCAGCCTCCGACAGGCGTCTGGCCTGGCCCAGGAAGACGTCGCCGGTCATTTCCGGCATGCGCTGGTCGGAGACGATCACGGCCACATCCGGCTCGCGCGACAGGATCTCGAGCGCCTCGGCGCCGCCATTGGCGGCCAGGACCTGGAAGCTGTCCTCCAGCAGGTCTGCGAGCGCCACCAGGATATCGGGCTCGTCATCGACCAGGAGGATCAGAGGCGGTGGAGAGAGGGCGTTCATGCCTGGGGGTCCACGGGCAACTCGATCACGAAGCGCGCGCCGCCGAGGGGCCCGCTGTCCACCGTGATCTCGCCTTTGTGGGCGCGGACGACGGCATAGGCAATGGCCAGGCCCAGCCCCGTGCCGTCCCCCACCGGCTTGGTGGTGAAGAAGGGTTCGAAGATGCGGTCGCGGACCGCCTCTGGCACGCCGGGGCCTGAATCATTGATCTCGATCCGGTAGCCGCCATCGCGCTCCTCGGTGGAGACCTCAATGACGCCGGCGCCGCCCAGGGCGTCGGCCGCGTTGGACAGGATGTTCATGACCACCTGGTTCAATAGGGCCGGCGAGGCGGTGAGCTGTGGCCTGGCCCTTAGGTCCCGGCGAACCTCTATGGCGCCCATCTTGGGGCCAAGCAGAGCCAGGACCGTCTCAATAGCGTCGGGGACGTCAAGCTGCTGGCTGTCGGCTTCGTCCAGGCGGGAGAACTTCCGCAGGTTCATCACCAGGCTCTGGATGCGCTGCAGACCCATCCGCATGGCGCCGAGCCGGTCCGTCATCTTGGCCAGGGCTGCGGGATTGGAGTCGTCCGGAGCCTCCGCCAATTGCCGCGCCAGCCGCTCGACCGTGTTCTGGTGGCCCAGAATGAAGGCCAGGGGATTGTTGATCTCATGGGCGATGCCGGCGACCAGCTCCCCCAGGGAGGCCATCTTGGCGGACTGGACCAGCTGGGCCTGCGCCTGACGCAGTTGCTGGTTGGCGGCCTCCAGCTCCGCGTTGGCGCGGGACAGCTCGTCGGCTGCGGCGGCCCGGGCGTCCGCCTCTTCGGAGCGCCGGGTTTCCTCGGCCAGCAGTCTGCGCCGCACCAGGGCGCGCACCCGCATGCGCAGGACCTCGTCCTCGTCGGTACTGGCGGTGACATCGTCGGCGCCGGCGTCGAAGGCCGCAGCCAGGGCGTGGGGATCGCCGGCGCCCGGTCCGATGACGACAATCTGGAAGGGCAGGGACATGCGCTCGCGCTGACGATCCAGTCTGCGGCACAGATCCAGGCCGTCCAGACTTGCGCCTGTGGCGGGCATGACGATGCAGTCGATCTGGTCATTGGCGGCCGCCATGGCCGTCGTCGCATCCGGCGCCTCGCTCACCTCATAGCCGACCTGGGCCAGGACGGCGCCCAGCTTGATCCGCTGGGTGGCGCTGTCGTGCACGATCATCACCCGGGCCGGGCGGAAGCCCGCGTCGGCGGCTGTCTCGCTGGCCGCCATCCGACCCCGGCGCAGCAGGGCGCGAAGCCTGGCCAGCATGACATCCATGTCGGCGGACTTGGACACATAGGCGTCCGCCCCGCTCTCCAGGCCCTGGCGCTCCAGATCCTGCTCCCTGGCGCTGGTCAGCATGAGCAGGGGCAGGGTGCGGGTCCGGCGGTTCAGGCGCAGCTGCCGCGACAGCTCGCGTCCATCCATGCCAGGCAGGTGAAAGTCGGCCACGACCAGGTCCGGGAGGGGCCCGTTCAGCCTCTCCAGGGCGGCCTCGGCGCTGGTGACGGTCTGCACCGTATAGCCCTCGGCCTCCAGGCGGCCGCGCAGGGCCAGGGCCTGGGTCTCCGAATCTTCCACCACGAGAACCTTGGCGTGCGGATGGGGGCTCATGGACGCCCCTTGCCGGACAGCTGGAGGATGCGAGGTCCGATCAGGTCAAGAGGCAGAATGTCCCGGGCCGCTCGCAGGCGCACGGCGGCGGCGGGCATGCCGTTCACCACCGCAGTGCTGGCATGCTCGGCGATGGTGTGGGCGCCCCCCTGGCTCAGACGGGACATGCCCTGGGCCCCGTCTTCCCCCATGCCGGTCAGCAGGGCGGCGACCGTGCGGGTAGGCGCGGCCTCGGCCAGGGCGCCGAACAGCACATTGGCCGACGGTCGCTGTCCGCCCACCGGCGGGGCCTGGGTGATGCGCATGACGCCGGAGCTGCGGATGGCCAGGTGGGAGTCCCCCGGCGCCACATAGACGCAGCTGGGCTCAGCCAACACCCCGTCCTGCGCCAGGACCACCGGCATGGCGCAAAGGCCGTCCAGCCACTTGGCGAAACCCTCCATGAAGGCCGCGCCCATATGCTGGACGAGCAGAACTGGCGCGGGGAAGTTCGAGGGCAGGGCGCCCAACACCTTGGCCAGGGCGGGCGGCCCGCCGGTGGAGGCCGCCAGCGCCAGGAAGTCCAGCCGCTCGAATGCGCCCGGGACGACCGGCCGGGTCTCGGTTCGCTCATCCCGCGGCGCCCCAATGCTGCGGCGACGGATCACCGGAACACTGCTCATGATGAACAGCTGGGTGCAGATGGTCTCGGCCAGTCGCTCGTAGCTGGCGTTGCTGGGCCCCGCGGGCTTCTCCACTACGGTCAGCGCCCCGGCCCGCAGGGCGTTCATGGAGATCCGCAGGGAGGCGTCCTCCACCGCGTCGGCGATGACCACGATCGGCGTGGGGTTGTCGGCCATGATCCGGGCCGTGGCCTCCAGGCCGTCCATGCCCGGCAGCCGGATGTCCATGGAGATCACATCGGGGCGGACCCGCGGGATTTCGGCCAGGGCGTCTTCAGCCGAGGCGACAGCGGCGGCCACGACGAACCTCGGGTCCCGGCCGATGATATGGGTCAGCAGCTGGCGAACGACGAGGGAGTCCTCGACGATCATCACCCGGACAGGCGCGCGGCCTTGATTCACAGGATGCGCCCGATGGTGGCCAGCAGTTCCCGTTGGTCGAACTTCTGCTTGGTGATGTAGGCCTCGGCGCCCAGGTCCAGCCCCCGGCGCACATCGGCCTCGTCGTCGCGAGAGGTCATCAGGATGACCGGCAGGCGCGCCAGCCCGGCGTCGGCCTTGATCGCCTGGAGCAGGGAGAAGCCGTCCATGCGCGGCATCTCGATGTCAGCGACCACCAGATCGATCACAGTGTCGGACGAGCGCAGGGTGTTCAGGGCGTCCACCCCGTCCACCGCCAGCAGGACGCGATAGCCCTGGGCTTCCAGAATGCTCTTCTCGAGGGTGCGCGTGGTGATGGAATCGTCCACCACCAGAACCGTCCGAACCTGCCGGGCTTCGGTTTCCTTGGGGGCGAGCCCCAGCGCCGAAGCGGACAGCCGCCGCGCGTTCCTCAGCCAGCGGTCGATCAGCGCTTCTGGATTGAGGACCAGCAAGGGTCGGTCCTCGTCCAGGATCGCCGCCCCCAGGGTCAGGCCCGGGGCGATACGGCTGTCATCCAGATCCTGAACAGTGAGCTCACGCACATCGACGATCTCGTCGACGGCCAGCAGCAGGTGTCGATCCCCCCGGTGAATGAGGATCATCGGCGCTGCGGCGCCGGGCGCCGGCGGTTCGAGCACGGCGTTGTTGAGGAGGGCGTTCAACGGGATCACGGGCGTGACAATGTCCGACCCGTCGATTTGTATCCGCGCGCTGGGCACGCCTTCGACGATTTCCAGTTCACCGCTTCTCAGACGCAACAGGGAGCGGACAGCGAAGCTGGGGAGGCCAAACAGAGCGCCGCCGGCCTCGACAGCCACCAGGGTCTGCCGAGCGGCCGACAAGGGCGCCGACAGGATGACCTCGGCGCCGAAGGGACTGCGGGCTCGCAGGCGGGCCGAGCCGCCGAGGGCTGCGAGGGATTGCCCCACCGCCGACAGGCCCATGCCGCGGCCCGACAGCCGATCCACCGCCTTGGCGGCGGAGACTCCGGGCTCGAACGCCAGGGCAAGGATTTCGTCAGGGTGGCGGGAGCCGTCATCAGGCGACAGGAGCCCGCGGGCGATAGCGGCGGCCTCGATCCGGGCCAGGTCGGGACCTGGCCCATCATCGGCGATCCGGACTTCCAGACGACCGCCCCGGGCCCGGGCCTGCAGGGTTACGTGCAGGCGCTCGGACTTGCCGGCCGCCTTGCGAACTTCCGCCGCCTCGGCCCCGTGGCTGACGGCGTTGCGCAACAGGTGGATGATCGGCTCGCGCAGAGCCTGGAGCACGCGACGCTCGGCGCGAACCTCGAGGCCTTCGGTGCGGACCTCTACGTCCTGACCCTGGTCGCGGCCCAGGTCCCTGACCATGCGGCCAAGATCGCCCAACAGGCTCTCAGCCGGCGCCAGGGCGATTTCGTCGATCTGTTCGCGCAGCACGGCCAGGCTCTCGCCCACGGCCCAGTTGGCCCGGGACTGACGCCGGGCGAGTTCGCCAAGATCGCGGGTCAGGGTCTGCAGGGCATGTTCAAAGGCGACTGCCCGGTTGGAGGTCCGGCCCTCGCCGCCGCGGGCCCGCATGTCGCGCCACAGGCGTTCCAGCTGACTGGCCTCACGTCGCAGGCGCTGGGTCAGCTCCACCTGGGCGGCCTCGATCTGGACCTCGCTGGACAGGTGGTGCAGGGCCTCGTTCAGGCGTTCGCCAAGTTCGGCGTCCACCCGCACATATTCGGGCGAGCGGTCCGACGCGGGCGCCGCGGTCGGCTCAACCCGCTCGACCGGCTCGCTTGGCTTGACCGGCGCCGGCTGCGCGACCTGCGCGCCCAGCGCCTGCAGGGCCCGGCTTGCGTCGGGCAGGGGGGCGCCATCGCGCTGCGCGGCCGCCTGGGCTTCGATGGCGTCCAGGCCGAGATGGATGAGATCTACCGTGGCGGCGTCAAGGACTGACCCGTCGTCGATCACCTGGGCCAGCCGCTCCTCCAGCCGGTGGGCCAGATGCTCCACGACCTCCAGGTCCACCGCCCGGGCTGCGCCCTTCAGGCTGTGCAGGCGGCGGAACACCTCACGCAGGTCCGCCTCGGCCGGCGCGGCCAGGGACCGACGCACCGATTCGAGGTGCTCGCGGTGTTCGATATCGAACGCCGCCAGGAGCTGGGCGCGGAGGTCAGCCACGGTCCGCGATCAGACCCGGTAGCGTTCAGCCAGACCCAGCAGCTGCTGGGACAGGCTCGTGAGGTTGCCGGCGGCTTCTTCCAGCTGGCGGGTGCCGACGGCGGTCTGCTGGCTGGCCTGGCGGATGTTCTGCAGAGCGCCCATGACCTGTTCGATGCCCAGCTGCTGCTGGTTGGTGGAGGCGACGATCTGCTGGAAGGTCTGGACGCTTTCCTGCACCCGGCCGGTGATCTCGGTGATGGTGCGCTGGGTGGTGTCGGTGCGCTCCTTGCCCGCGGCCACTCGCTTGACGGCCTCCTCGGTGAGCATGACCGAGG
>NZ_JAUXVZ010000033.1 GCF_030680185.1 Phenylobacterium sp. | reverse complement strand
CTTCGGCTTCAACGCCCAGACCGAAGAATATGTCGACATGGTCCAGGCTGGCGTCATCGACCCGGCCAAGGTCGTCCGGACGGCTCTGCAGGACGCGGCTTCGGTCGCCGGCCTGCTGATCACCACCGAAGCGGCCATCGTCGAGGCGCCGAAGAAGAACGCGCCTGCCGGCGGCGGCATGCCCGACATGGGCGGCATGGGTGGCATGGACTTCTAAGTCCAGCCCTCCCAGGCTTTCTCAAGACGAGAAGGGCGGAGCCTCACGGCTCCGCCCTTTTTCTTTGCCCGCTCAGCGGCCCTTGTCGTCGCGGATGATCATGTGGCCGAGCCAGCTGGTCAGGCCGGTGACGATGGCGGCCACCAGGCCCGGCCACAGGCCATCGATGATGAAGCCGTCCAGCAGGACCGCCACCAGGCCGATCATCGCCGCATTCAGGATCAGCAGGAACAGGCCCAGCGTCATCAGGGTCAGCGGCAGGGTCAGGATGAACAGGATCGGCCGCAGGACGGCGTTGACCAGCCCCAGCAGGATGGCCGCCAGGATCAGGCTGGTCGTATCGGTGAAGGCCAACCCCGCCACCAGCATCGAAGACAGCCACAGGCCGATGGCGGCGAAGACGGCGCGGACGATGAACCTGGCCAGCATGTCGGCTCCTGCAGCAGGCGGCCTGGCGCCGCCGGATCGGCGGGCATAATCGCCGATGGCGTGAGCCCCGTCACCCTGCCGGCCCATTTTCGCCGCATACGCAGTTGAGAGCGTGGCCTTGGGCGGGCGGGACTGAGGATTTCCATGACACGACCCCTGATCATGCTGGCCCTGTGCGGCTTCTGGGCGAGCGCGGCGGCGGCGCAGACGCCCGCCGAATCTGGACCGGGTCGTGGGCCTGGCGGGCCGCCCGCGCGTCTGTTCATCAGTCCGTCCGGCGAGCCCTTTCGCGACGGCGATGGCCTGGCGGCCTGGTTCGCCGGCGCCGATCATGACGCCGACACCCTGCTGACCGGGCCCGAGTTCGAAGCCGACGCCGAGCGCTTCTTCGCCGTGGTGGACACCGACGGGGATGGGGTGATCGATGGCTTCGAGTCCCAGACCTATGAGCGCCAGATCGCCCCGGAGATCACACGCATGGGCGAAACCCGACCCGACGGCGCAGGACCTGGCGGACGGCCTGGGGCGGACGGCGAGCGGCCCCGCCGGCCCATGCTGGGGTTTGGCCGGGGCAAGCCTGAACCCGGCGTCCAGCGCCAGGGGGCGGCGCGCTATGGCCTGCTGAACGAGCCCCATCCGGTGCGAGGCGCCGACGCCGACCTGTCGGGGCGGGTCAGCAAGATCGAGTGGCGCAACGCAGCCGCCCGACGCTTCGACCTGCTGGACCTGGACGGCGACGGGGTGCTGACGCTGGACACCCTGCCGCCCCTGCCGGGCGCGCGGCCGCCGCGCTGAGGAAGGGCCTAAGCCTTCAGGCGCGGGCCAGGTCCACCTGGGGGATGGTTTCCGACAGACGGCCGCCCACACGGATCGGCTCCACCCGCCGCGCCAGGCCCGTGGCGTCGTCGGTCTCGACGAACACGCCGCAGACCGTGGCCGGCCCTTCGGCGGGCTTGTAGCGGCCGCCTGAGATGCGGGTGGTGAAGCGGCGCAGCGGCTCTTCCTTCTGGTTGCCGATCACGCTGTCATAGTCGGCGCACGCGCCGGCGTCGGTCTGATAGGCGGTGCCGCCGGGCAGGATCTGGCAGTCGGCGGTGGGCACGTGGGTGTGGGTGCCCACCACCAGGCTCGCCCGGCCGTCGCAGAAGTGGCCCATGGCCATCTTCTCGCTGGTGGCCTCGGCGTGCATGTCCACCAGAATGGCGTCCGACACCATGCCGAGCGGCGCCTTTTCCAGCTCCCGATCCACCGCCGAGAACGGGTCGTCGAGGGAATCCATGTGCACCCGGCCCAGCAGGTTGATCACCAGGATGCGCCGGCCAGACTCGGTTTCGAACAGATTGGCGCCGCAGCCCGGCGCATCGGCCAGGACCGAATAGTTCAGCGGCCGGATCAGGCGGGGCTCGCGGACGATATAGGTCAGCGCCTCCTTCTGGTCCCAGGAGTGATTGCCCAGCGTCAGGCAGTCGGCGCCGGCGTTGAACAGCTCGCGCGCCGTGTTTTCGGTGATCCCGAAACCAGCGGCGGCGTTCTCGGCGTTGATGACCACGAACTCGAGACCGAGCTGGCGGCGCAACATGGGTAGGTGGTCGGCGAGACCCTCGCGGCCGGACCGGCCGACGACATCTCCGAAAAAGGCGAAACGCATCAGGTCATCCTAGCGGACTTCGATCAGCCCGGCTTCCGTCAATATGGCGTCCAGCCGCTGATCGTGCGGCTCCAGCGGCAAGTCCTCGACCTCCTGCCCGGCATAGGCGTAGCCGAGAAGGAAGGGGCGGTGTTCTGCGCCCAGCGCCGCGATCGCCCGATCATAGACGCCCGCCCCCTGCCCCAGGCGCCCGCCCCGGCGATCAAAGGCCAGCAACGGCACGATCAGGGCGGTAGGCGACACCTGGGGCTGGTCGGCGAGCGGCGCGGGGATTCCGAAGGCGTCCGGCGACAGGGCCGCGCCTGGGGTCCAGGGCCGAAAGATCAGCGGCGCCTCCCGGCTCACAGCCGCCGGCAGGGCGAGGTTGACCCCGGCTTTGGCCAGCACGTTCATCAGCGGGGCGGGATCAAGCTCGGCGCCCTGGGCGATGTAGCCCGCCACTGGGCCGGTCCCCAGGCGTGCGAGCGGCGCATGGGCGGCGGCGCGGCTCGCGGCCTGGCTGTCAGCGGCGGCGAGCGCCAAGCGCAGGCTACGCATCTGCCGGCGCAGAACGGACTTCTGGTGGGAGACAAGGTTCACCGCCAGGCTCTTAGCCGAACCTAAGGCCTCTAGGGAAATTGTCGCAAGCTATTGGAGCCGGTGCGTTCGACGCCAAGGCTTTCCCGTTGGCGAGTTGGCGAGCGTTATCCGGCGGCTGGGTGGTGGATGCCCGATCCCTAACCTTATCGACCCCTAGCGGACGAAACGTTGCCAGAACCACAACACAATCAAGGCGAGCGGAACCAAGATTAAAGACTGGTTCACCCGAACATCCCACCGCACGGTCGGCAATTTATGGGGAGGGTAGTTGATTGGCCATTGCTTCGTTTCAATGGCCTCGGTCAGAATATTTGGGGTGATCGGTATCCGCTGCACACGCCGATAGGGAGGCGCAAAGAATAGTGCGCCAATATTCGTGCCTTCATCAGAGTGATGGAAATACCAGCGATAGTTCTGGCCATCGACCCCAAACCGCGCTGCGAAGCTGTCCATGAATTCGGATGCATCGTCGCCTTCTATGCCGAACCGCTCAAACAGATCGGCGTCGCCGTTGGTTGGAAGCTTCTCGCCGAGAAGTCCTTCAAACCATTCAGCTAGATGAAGGCCCGCATCGCTCATGCACCCTCGATACGCCAATGCGGCTCGATCCTAAAGCGAACCAACGACCGCTTGCCACCCAAAGCGGACTGACCCCGGAGAGAGCCACGGGCGCCCAGGGCAACCGCTAAACGATCAGGGAGCAAGGGTGGCGGCGCCGTGAGAACCGTGAAGGACGATTTTAATCCCCTCAGACCTGGATAACCAGGTGGGCGCCATGTGTCCGGGGCCACGGCGCCGGACAGGGACAGCTCCCTTTGAGACAATTAAGGTCGGAGGAATTAGGTTGCCTTCGACGTGAGCCACAGCAGACCCGCCGGGTCCTAAATTAGGGAGTCTGCGGCCCCACCACAAGCGGCATGAGACGATGGCCGCTTGGCGCCTATTCGGCGGCGAGCTTTTCGATGCGCTTGGCCGCGCCGTCCAGGGCCGCGACGGCCTTGGATTCGATGCGGGCCTGGTCCGATTGCAGCCGCGCCAGCTCGGCCTGGATGCTCGACATGCGGCTGCGGGAATCAGCCAGTTCGTCGGCCAGCAGCAGGGCGCCCATCAGGAACAGGCGCGTATCGGTCAGCTGGCCCATGTCCTGGGACACCGCCCGCACCTGACGGTCGAACAGCCGGGCCAGTTCGATCAGGTGGCCTTCCTGCCCGTCCTCGCAGCCCACCTGATAGGGGCGGCCGTTCACCTCGATGGTCACCTGGGCCATGGGTCAGTCCTCCCTCGATTCCGACCAGGGCGGCGAAGCGCCCTCGTCGTCGTCTACCGCCTCATCTCCGAACGGAAGGGCCGGCTCGTCCTCAGGTTCCGAGCCCTCGCCCTCCAGGGCCTCGCGGATCTCGACGATGGCGCGGCCCAGCGCCGCCGAGGCCTCGGCGCCGGCGCTCTCCAGCTCGTGCTGGCGGGCGCGGGCCTGGTCGAGATCAGCGGCCAGCCGGGCGCGATCCTGGTCGAACAGGCCGCCGGTGTCGGCGGCGTCGCGGCGCTTCATTTCGCCCAGGCGCTGTTCCAGCAGGGCGACGGCGCGCTCCAGCCGCTTTGCGGCCTGGTCGATGGCGCTTTCGCTTGCGGGATCACGGAACATTCAGGACTCCAGAGGTGTGACCGTTAATCTATAGACTGCGCCGGGCGCGGCCCGAAAGCGGCGCATTTCTTGACCGCCGCCCCGGTGCATGCGACCCCGCCAGCCTCTGCCCCCGCCCGATGACCTTTAAGACTTCCCGGAACGCCCATGCCCGCACAGCTCCAGACCATGGCCGACGCCATCCGTGTCCTCTCGATGGACGCCGTCCACCGCGCCAAGTCGGGGCACCAGGGGATGCCCATGGGCATGGCCGACGTGGCCGCCGTCCTGTGGTCCAAGTTCCTGAAGTATGACGCCGCGGCGCCCGACTGGGCCGACCGCGACCGCTTCGTGCTCTCGGCGGGCCATGGCTCGATGCTGATCTATTCGCTCCTGCACCTGACCGGGTTCGAAGACGTCACCATGGACGAGATCCGCAACTTCCGTCAGTGGGGCTCCAAGACCGCCGGCCATCCGGAATACGGCCACACGCCGGGCGTCGAGACCACCACCGGCCCCCTGGGCCAGGGCATCGCGACGGCCGTCGGCATGGCCATGGCGGAGCGTCACCTGGCGGGCCGCTTCGGCGATGATCTGGTCGATCACCGCACCTGGGTCGTGGCCGGCGACGGCTGCCTGATGGAGGGCGTCAGCCAGGAGGCCATCTCCATGGCCGGGCGCTTCAAGCTGCACAAGCTGACCGTCCTGTTCGACGACAACAACACCACCATCGACGGCGAGGCGACCATCGCCGAGACCGGCGACCAGATGGCTCGCTTCAAGGCCGCCGGCTGGGCGGTGAAGGCCGTGGACGGCCATGACTTCGGCAAGATCGCCGCGGCCCTGCGCTGGGCCACGCGGCAGGACAAGCCGACCATGATCGCCTGCAAGACCAAGATCTCTAAGGGCGCCGGCCGCAAGGAGGGCGACCCCCACAGCCACGGCTACACCCTGTTCGACGACGAGATCGCCGATTCCCGCGTGGCCCTGGGCTGGAGCCACGAGCCCTTCGTCATCCCCGACGAAGTCTACAAGCCCTGGCGCGCGGCCGGCCGGAAGGGCCGCAAGGTCCGCAAGAGCTGGGAGAAGGCGCTGGGCGCTTCGCCGCTGAAGGCCGAGTTCCAGCGGGCCATGGCCGGCGAACTGCCCGCGGACGCCTTCGCGCGCCTGGACGCCCACATCGCCGAGATGGCCAACACCGCGCCGGCCAACGCCACCCGGGTCCATTCCGGCGCGGCCCTGGAGCAGCTGGTCCCGGCGATCCCGGAAATGGTCGGCGGCTCGGCCGACCTGACCGGCTCCAACAACACCTTCGTCAAGGGCACGCCCGCCTTCGACGCGCCCGACTATGCCGGCCGCTATGTGCATTACGGCATCCGCGAGCACGGCATGGCCGCGGCCATGAACGGCATGGCCCTGCATGGGGGGGTCATCCCCTATTCCGGCACCTTCATGGTGTTCTCCGACTATAGCCGCCCGGCCATCCGGCTCGGCGCCCTGATGGGCGTGCGGGTGATCCATGTGATGACCCACGACTCCATCGGCCTGGGCGAAGACGGCCCCACCCACCAGCCGGTGGAGCACCTGGCCGCCCTGCGGGCCATGCCCAACCTCAACGTCTATCGCCCGGCCGATGCGGTGGAAGCCGCCGAGTGCTGGAAGCTGGCCCTGTCCACGCCCGCCACGCCCTCGATCATGGCCCTGTCGCGCCAGAAGGTCCCGGCCGCGCGGACCGAGCCTGCGGGCGAGAATCTGTCGGCCCGGGGCGCCTATGAGTTGCGCGCCGCTGACGGCGAGGCCAAGGCCACGATCTTCTCCACCGGCTCGGAGGTCTCCATCGCACTGGCGGCCCGCGACCTGCTGCAGGCCAAGGGCGTGCCGACCCGGGTGGTCTCAGTCCCCTGCTGGGAGCTGTTCTTCGCCCAGAGCCCCGAATACCGCGCCTCGGTGATCGGCAAGGCGCCGGTGCGCGCCGCGGTGGAAGCCGCCGTCAGCCAGGGCTGGGAGCGGTTCATCGGCGAGGACGGCGTCTTCGTCGGCATGAGCGGGTTCGGCGCCAGCGCCCCCTATGAGCGCCTGTACAAGGAGTTCGGCATCACCGCCGAGGCCCTGGCCGACGCCGTCGAGGCCAAGGTCTAGGCCCATGCGCCTGGGCACGCCGCTCTCGCCGGGCGCCCTGCGCGTCATGCTGCTGGGCTCGGGCGAGCTCGGCAAGGAGGTGGCCATCGAGCTGCAGCGGCTGGGCTGCGAGGTGATCGCCGTCGACCGCTACGCCGATGCGCCCGCCATGCAGGTGGCCCATCGCAGCCACGTCATCGCCATGACGGATGCGGCCGCCCTGCGCGCCCTGGTGGAGGCCGAGCGGCCCCATCTGATCGTGCCCGAGATCGAGGCCATCGCCACCGACGAGCTGGCGGCGATCGAGGCGTCGGGCCTTTCCGTCGTGATCCCCACGGCCCGGGCCGCCCAGCTGACCATGAACCGCGAGGGCATCCGGCGGCTGGCCGCCGAGGAGCTGGGGCTGGCCACCTCGCCCTACGCCTTCGCTTCGACCGAGGCCGAGCTGGCGGCGGGCGCTGCGGCGGTGGGCTATCCCTGCTTCGTCAAGCCGGTGATGTCATCCTCCGGCAAGGGCCAGTCCTATGTGGAGGACGCCGCAGGCGTCGCCGAGGCCTGGCGCTACGCCCTCGAAGGCGGCCGGGTCGAGCAGGCCCGGATGATCGTCGAGGGCCGCATCGATTTCGACTTCGAGATCACCCAGTTGACCGTGCGCGCCCGCGGGCCGGACGGCGAGCTGGCCACCCACTTCTGCGAACCCATCGGTCATCGCCAGGTCAAGGGCGACTATGTGGAGAGCTGGCAGCCGCAGGCCATGAGCCCGCTGGCCCTGAAGCGCGCCCGCGACATCTCTGGCCGCGTCACCGCAAGCCTGGGGGGCCTGGGCCTGTTCGGGGTCGAGCTGTTCGTGAAGGGCGACGAGGTCTGGTTCTCCGAGGTCAGCCCAAGGCCCCACGACACGGGCCTGGTGACGCTCGCCACCCAGGTGCAGAGCGAATTCGCCCTGCACGCCCGGGCGATCCTGGGCCTGCCGGTGGACGTGACCCTTCGCGAGCCCGGCGCCAGCGCAGTGATCTATGGCGGCATGGAGGCCCGCGGCGTGGCCTTCGAAGGTGTCGCCGAGGCCCTGGCCGTGCCAGGCGCGGACCTGCGGCTATTCGGCAAGCCCGAGGCCTTTGCGCGTCGGCGCATGGGCGTGGCGCTGGCTCGAGCTGCGACCATCGAGGCCGCCCGCGCCCGGGCGGTGGAGGCGGCGGCCAAGGTCCGGGTGGTCGCGGGGGACTAGGCGGTGGTCGAGGTTCGGCTGGCCCCGGTGGCGCTCGCGGAGAAGCCCGAGCTTCGCCGCCTCCTCGATCCTTACCTGATCGCCCATGCCGACATCGTCGACCCGGAGGGACGTCACGGCGATCCCACCGACTATCCCCATTTCGACGCCTACTGGACACAGGCCGAACGGCGGCCCTTCTGGATCAGCGTGGGCGATGATGCAGCGGGATTTGCGCTGGTGAACCGCTATTCGCCATCCGGCCTGGGGTGCGACGCCGCGGTCGCGGAGTTCTGCATCCTTCCGACATGGCGCCGCGCGGGGATAGGCCTGGCCGCCGCCCGCGCCGTCTTCGCCACGACACCGGGCCTCTGGGAGCTTCAGGTCTATGAGGCCACGGCGCCGGCCCTGGCCTTCTGGCCGCGGGCGATCGCTGCGGCCGGCGCTCACGAGGCGACGGAGATCTCCCTGGCGGATCGGCGCGTCTACCGCTTTCGCGTGGGTTGAAACCTGCGCCGGATCACATTCGCCCGCTGGTCGGACAGATCGGGCTCACTTCCCCTTGACTCCCGCGAGCGCGCCCGCACAAAACCCCTGCAAATCAATCGGAAATCACCGCCTACCGGCCCAGCAGCTCGCAGGAGACTCCCATCATGACCGTCCGCGTCGCCATCAACGGTTTCGGCCGCATCGGCAGGCTCGTCCTGCGCTCGATCATCGAGCATGGCCGCACCGACATCGAAGTGGTGGCGATCAACGACCTGGGGCCGGTGGAGACCAACGCCCACCTGCTGCGCTATGACAGCGTGCATGGCCGCTTCCCCGGCACGGTCACCGTGGACGGCGACACCATCGATGTGGGCCGCGGGCCGATCAAGGTGACGGCCATCCGCAACCCGGCCGAGCTGCCGCACAAGGAACTGGGCGTCGACATCGCCCTGGAATGCACCGGCCTGTTCACCACCAAGGAAAAGGCCAGCGCCCACCTGGAAGCCGGCGCCAAGCGCGTGCTGGTCAGCGCCCCTTGCGACAACGCCGACAAGACCATCGTCTTCGGCGTGAACCACGACGTCCTGACCAAGGACGACCTGGTGGTCTCCAACGCCTCGTGCACCACCAACTGCCTGGCCCCGATCGCCAAGGTGATCCACGACCTGTGCGGCATCGAGCGTGGCTACATGACCACGATCCATTCCTACACCGGCGACCAGCCGACCCTGGACACCATGCACAAGGACCTCTACCGCGGCCGCGCCGCGGCCATGTCCATGATCCCCACCTCCACCGGCGCGGCCAAGGCCGTCGGCCTGGTGCTGCCCGAGCTGGCCGGCAAGCTGGACGGCTCCTCGATCCGCGTGCCGACCCCCAATGTCTCGGTGGTCGACCTGAAGTTCGTGCCCGGCCGCAAGGTGACCAAGGACGAGATCAACGCCGCCCTGCAGGCCGCCGCCGACGGCGCCATGAAGGGCGTGCTGGAAACGTCCAACGACCCGCTGGTCTCCATCGACCTGAACCACATCGCCGCCTCCTCCACCGCGGCCCTGCCCCAGACCCAGGTGATCGAAGGCCAGCTCGGCCGGGTCCTGTCCTGGTATGACAACGAGTGGGGCTTCTCGACCCGGATGAGCGACACCGCGCTCGCCATGGCCAAGCTGATCTGATCGGCTGCCCGGACGTTCGCCCTCGAGGCCGATGCGCCCGGGTCCTGGCCCGGGCGCGGCCCGCCGCCCACGCCCTGACCGCTGGAAGCCGATGACCTTCAAGACCCTCGACGACGCCGACCTGAAGGGCCAGCGCGCCCTGGTGCGGGTGGACTTCAATGTGCCGATGCATGAGGGGGAGGTGTCCGACGACACCCGCCTTCAGGCTGCGGTCCCGACCATCCAGAAGCTGCGCCAGGGCGGCGCCAAGGTGGTGCTGCTCGCCCACTTCGACCGCCCGAAGGGCAAGGTCGTGCCATCGATGAGCCTGGAGCCCATCGTCCAGGCCCTGGCCAAGGTGCTCGGCGGGCCGGTGGCCTTCGCCGCCGACTGCGTCGGCGAGGCCGCCGCCGCTGCGGTGGACGCCCTGGAACCCGGCGACGTGCTGCTGCTGGAGAACGTCCGCTTCCACGCCGGCGAAGAGGGCAACGACCCCGCCTTCGCCAAGGCTCTGGCCGCCAATGGCGACCTTTATGTGAACGACGCCTTCTCGGCCGCGCACCGGGCCCACGCCTCCACCGAGGGCCTGGCCCACATTCTGCCCGCCTATGCCGGCGAGCAGATGCGCCTGGAACTGTCGGCTCTGGACAAGGCGCTGGGCAAGCCCGAGCGCCCGGTCCTCGGCATCGTCGGCGGCTCGAAGGTCTCGACCAAGCTCGACCTGCTCAGCCACCTGGTGACCAAGCTCGACAAGTTGGCCATCGGCGGCGGCATGGCCAACACCTTCCTCTACGCCCAGGGCCACGAGGTCGGCGCGTCCTACTGCGAGAAGGACATGGCCGAGACCGCCCGGGACATCATCCGCCTGGCCGGCCAGCACAACTGCAAGCTCTTCCTGCCCCTCGACATCGTGGTGGCCGAGAAGATGGCGCCGGGCGCGCCGGCGCGAGTCCGCACCCTGGGCGCCGTGGACGAGCACGAACGCATCCTCGACGCCGGTCCAGAGACGATTGAGCGTCTCTGCCGGGCGATGGACAATTCCAAGACCCTGATCTGGAACGGCCCGCTGGGCGTGTTCGAGATGCCGCCCTTCGACAAGGCGACCGTTTCAGCAGCGAAACACGCCGCCGAGCTGGTGAAATCAGGTCGACTGGTGGCTGTGGCCGGCGGGGGTGATACGGTGGCGGCCCTGAACGCAGCCGGCTGCGCGGAGGACTTCACCTTCGTCTCGACGGCCGGCGGCGCGTTCCTTGAATGGATGGAAGGCAAGACCCTGCCCGGTGTGGCGGCTCTGAGCCAGTAAGAGACAAGAAGAGAAACGGACGGATACCGCGATGGCCCGGATTACCCTGCGACAGCTTCTCGACCATGCCGCCGAGCACAGCTATGGCGTGCCGGCGTTCAACATCAACAATATGGAACAAGGCCTGGCGATCATGGAGGCGGCCAACGCCGTCAACGCGCCAGTCATCATCCAGGCCAGCCGCGGCGCGCGCTCCTACGCCAACGACATCGTGCTGAAGCACCTGATCGATGCGCTGGCCGAGATGTATCCGCACATCCCGATCTGCATGCATCAGGACCACGGGAACAACGAGGCCACCTGCGCCACGGCGATCCAGTTCGGCTTCACCTCGGTGATGATGGACGGCTCGCTGAAGGGCGACGGCAAGACGCCGGCCGACTACGACTACAACGTCAAGGTCACCCGCAACGTGGTGGACATGGCCCACTGGGTCGGCGCCTCGGTCGAGGGCGAGCTCGGCATCCTGGGCAGCCTGGAGACCGGCGAAGGCGAGAAGGAGGACGGCCACGGCTTCGAGGGCAAGCTGGACCACTCCCAGCTGCTGACCGATCCCGACCAGGCGGTCGAGTTCGTCAAGGCCACCGAGGTCGATGCGCTCGCCATCGCCATGGGCACCAGCCACGGCGCCTACAAGTTCACCCGCAAGCCGGACGGCGACGTCCTGGCCATGAACGTGATCGAGGAAATTCACCGCCGCCTGCCCAACACCCATCTGGTGATGCACGGCTCGTCCTCGGTGCCGCAGGACCTGCAGGACATCATCAACCAGTATGGCGGCCAGATGCCCCAGACCTGGGGCGTGCCGGTGGAAGAGATCCAGCGCGGCATCAAGCACGGCGTGCGCAAGATCAATATCGACACCGACAACCGGATGGCCATGACCGGCGCCATCCGCAAGGTGTTCGCCGAGAACCCCGGCGAGTTCGACCCGCGCAAGTATCTGAAGCCCGCCATGGACGCCATGAGCGTCGTGGTGCGCCAGCGCTTCGAAGAGTTCGGCACGGCCGGCTGGGCCGACAAGATCAAGCCGCTGCCGCTCTCGGTCATGGCCAAGCGCTATGCCGCCGGCGAGCTGAATCCGAAGATCGGCGTCACCCGCCAGGCCGCCGAATAGGCGAGCCGACAGGCCCAGAAACGCAGAAGGCCGGCCAGGACACCCTGACCGGCCTTTTTCGTCTGTCTGATCCGAAGGTGTTTAGCCTTCCATGTCGCCCATGGCGCTCTGCATGTAATTGGCCTCGCCCAGGGACTTCAGCAGCATCAGCTGGGTTTCGAGATAGTCGATGTGCTCCTCGGTATCGCTGAGGATCTCCCGCAGCAGTTCGCGCGACACATAGTCGGCGACGCTCTCGCAGAGCTTGATGCCTTCGATCAGGGTCACACGGCCGCCGGTCTCGACGGCGAGGTCGGACTCCAGGCATTCGCCGACGCTCTCGCCGACCTTCAGCTTGTGCAGGTCCTGCAGATTGGGCAGGCCCTCAAGGAAGAGGATGCGGTTGATCAGCTTGTCGGCATGCTTCATCTCGCCGATCGACTCTTCATAGACGATCTTGCCCAGACGGCGCAGACCCCAGTTCTCGAACATGCGCGCGTGCAGGAAATACTGGTTCACCGCAGTCAGCTCATTGGTGAGCACTGCGTTGAGCAGTCGAATAATTGCCTTGTCGCCCTGCATAGGGGGCTCCTTTCCTCACGTCACAAACAGATTTGCGCGCAACCTCATGCGAGGACCGCCTGGTGTCAAAGCCTATGTTTGCAAGTGATTTGCGCTGGCGAAGAAAGTCGTCCGGCGCGGGGAGACGGCCTGCCTATTCGGCGGCGTAGCGCAGGGCTTCGCGCTGTTCCTGCAGATACTCGCGCATGTCGCAGACGCAGCGCGCGCACTGGGGCTTGGCGTCATAGGCCTTGAAGATTTCCGACGGGCGGCTGGCGCCGGCGGCGACCGCGGCGCGGACTTCGCGTTCGCGAATACCGTTGCAATTACAAACGTACACGAGCGGTGCGACTCCCCAAGCGACGGATCGATATCTAGCAGATGCGAACGTGCTTGCAAATCATTTGCAGCTTGAACGCCGCCTTTTGGCGCGACCGTATGTCGCGCGGCCGCGACTTGGTCTGCAGCCCTCTTAGGCGCAAGAGTCCCACCACCGCGACTGCCGCCTGGGGAGTGAGACCAGATGGACTTCGACGCGCTGCTCCTGTCGCGAATCCAGTTCGCGTTCACGATTGCGTTTCACATCATCTTTCCAAGCTTCACCATTGGACTTGCGAGTTACCTCGCCGTCCTTGAGGGGCTTTGGCTCACGACCCGAAACGAGACCTTCAAGACCCTCTATCTGTTCTGGGTGAAGGTGTTCGCCATCTCGTTCGGCATGGGCGTGGTGAGCGGCGTGGTGATGAGCTACCAGCTCGGCACCAACTGGAGCGTCTTCTCCGCGGTGGCCGGCCCGGTGATCGGACCGCTCTTCGCCTTCGAGGTCCTGGCCGCCTTCTTCCTGGAGGCGAGCTTCCTGGGTGTCATGCTGTTCGGCTGGAAGAAGGTGGGGCCGGGCCTCCACTTCGCCTCCACCGTCCTGGTGGCTTTCGGCACGCTCACCTCGGCCTTCTGGATCATCTCGGCCAACAGCTGGATGCAGAGCCCTTCGGGGTTCGCCGGCACGCTCGAAGAGGGTCTGGTGGCGGTGAACTGGCTGCAGGTGATCTTCTCGCCGACCTTCCCCGAGCGTCTGGCCCACATGGTGCTGGCGGCCTATCTGACCACCGCCCTTGTGGTGGCCGCAGCCAGCGCCTACCGGCTGCTGCGAGACGCCACCGAGCCGGAATCGGCCATGGCGCTGAAGATGGCGATCGGCATGCTGGCCATCGTCGCCCCCCTGCAGCTGCTGGTGGGCGACCTGTCGGGCAAGGACGTCATGCATCACCAGCCGGCCAAGCTGGCTGCCATCGAGGCCTTCTGGGAGACCCGCACCGAGCAGGCCTTCCATATCGCCGCCTGGCCGGACCGTGAGATCGAGGGCAATCACTGGGAGCTCTCCATCCCCAAGCTCGGCAGCCTGATCACCGCCGGCTCGACCGAGGCCGAGGTTCAGGGGCTCAAGGCCTTCGCGCCCGAGGATCGCCCGCCGGTCTTCATCGTCTTCTGGGCCTTCCGGCTCATGGTGGGTCTCGGCCTGGCCATGATCGCCCTGGGCTTCTGGGGCGCCTGGCTGGCCTGGCGCGGACGCATCGCGCGCAGCCCCGCCTTCCTGCGCGCCTGTGTCGCCATGGGGCCGGCCGGGTTCGTCGCCGTGATCTCCGGCTGGATCGTCGCCGAGGTTGGCCGCCAGCCCTATGTCATCTACGGAATTCTGCGCACGGAGGACGCCGTTTCGCCCATCGGCGCCGGCTCAGTGTCGGCCTCGCTGCTGGCCTTCCTGGTGGTCTATGCGATCGTCTTCAGCGTCGGCGCCCTCTACATTCTGCGGATGCTGGCCGAAGGGCCGCTGGCCGGCGCCCATGAGGCCCCGCCCACGCAGGACCGGCCGCCCGGCTGGGCCTTGGGGGCGGCGCCAGAGAACCCCGGCGAAGCCAACCCCCGGGAGGACCGCTGATGGACCTCGACCTGCCGCTCATCTGGGCCGGCATCATCGCGTTGGCGGTGCTGCTCTATGTGATGCTCGACGGCTTCGACCTCGGCATTGGCATCCTGTTTCCCTTCGCCCGCTCGCCCCGCGACCGCGACACGATGATGAACACCATCGCCCCCTTCTGGGACGGCAACGAGACCTGGCTGGTGCTGGGCGGCGGCGGGCTCTTCGCCGCCTTTCCGCTGGCCTATGCGGTCATCATGCCGGCGCTCTACATCCCCATCCTGCTGATGATGATGGCCCTGATCCTGCGCGGCGTGGCCTTCGAATTCCGCGCCCGGGGACGGACGCGGGGCAAGGCCTTCTGGACCGCCGCCTTCGCCGGCGGCTCGACCGTGGCCGCGCTCGCCCAGGGCCTGGTGCTGGGGGGCTTCATCCAGGGCGTGACCCTGGAGGGCGAGGCCTTCGGCGGCGGCGCCTTCGACTGGCTGACCCCCTACACCCTGCTGGTGGCTGTGGGCCTGACCGCCGGCTACACCCTGCTAGGCTCCACCTGGCTCATCTGGCGCACCGAGGATGATCTGCACGGCGACGCCCGGCGGTGGGCCTGGAAGGCCGTGATCGCCAGCGCCGCCCTGCTGGCGGTGGTCAGCGTCGCGACCCTGTTCGTTCATCCGCTGGTGGCCATCCGCTGGGGCTTCGAGGACGGCGCCTTTGATTTCGCCCGCCTGGGCCTGCTCTCGCCCATTCCGCTCCTGGGGCTGGCCGGCCTGGCCCTAGTCGTGCGGGGGCTCGCCAGCGGCGGTCATGTGGCGCCCTTCCTCGGCGCGCTGACCGTCTTCGTCTCGGGCTATCTGGGTCTGGCGGTCGGCTTCTTCCCCAACATCGTCCCCTATGACCTGACCTTCCGCCAGGCGGCCTCGGCGGAGAATGCGCTCGGCCTGATGCTGGTTGGGGTGGCGATCCTGCTGCCGGTGATCCTGGCCTACACCGTCTGGGTCTACTGGGTCTTCCGCGGCAAGGTGGGCGCCGATGCCGGATATCATTGAGGGACCGCCAGACGCCGACGCCCCCCGGCGGCCTCTGACGCGGCGCCTCGCCTGGTTCGTCGTCCTGGCCCTGGCCGGGATGGCGGCCACCGGCGTGGTCGCCTACAGCCTGCGCGCCCTGCTCGGCCTGGAATGAGCCCCCTCCCCTTCGCCCCGGCGTGGGGCTAGAAGCGGGTCATGACCACGCCCCCCGATTGCCGCCTCTATCTGATCACGCCGCCCGCCCTCGACGATCTGGCGGCCTTTGGCCGCACCCTGGCCGAGACCCTGGACGCGGGCGACGTCGCCGCCCTGCAGATCCGGCTGAAGGGCGCCCCCGACGAGGTGATCGCCGCGGCCGTGGACGTGATCCTGCCGATCGCCCACAGCCGGGACGTGGCCGTGATCCTCAACGACCGCCCGGATCTCGCCGCCGCCCTGAAATGCGACGGGGTCCATGTGGGGCAGGACGATCCCCCCTGTCGCGAAGCCCGCAGGATCATGGGCAAGGACGCCATGATCGGCGTCACCTGTCATGACAGCCGCCACCTGGCGATGGAGGCCGCCGAGGCCGGCGCCGACTATGTGGCCTTCGGCGCCTTCTTTCCCACGACCACCAAGGACGCGCCGACCCGGGCCGAGCCCGAACTGCTGACCATCTGGCAGGAGTCCATGGAGGTCCCCTGCGTGGCCATCGGCGGAATCACCGCCGACAACGCCGAGGGCCTGGTCGCCGCAGGCGCGGACTTCCTGGCCGTCTCGGCCGGGGTCTGGGCCCATTCCGAGGGACCGGCCGCCGCCGTCCGGGCGCTGAACGCCGCCATCGCCCGCGGCCTCGCCGCCCGAGCCCAGGCGCAAGCCTAGGCGCCGCGCGACACCCCGCCTTGCCATAAGACGGCGTGGCTACTAGGTTCCGCCGCCCATTTCCCGCCCGAGCGCCGACCACCGCCGCCCGTCCCTTGCGCGCACTGGAACAGACCGTGGCCACGCAAACCGCACTTCTGAAAGTCATGTCCGACGCCGCCCGCAAGGCCGCGCGCGGGCTC
>NZ_JAUXVZ010000047.1 GCF_030680185.1 Phenylobacterium sp. | reverse complement strand
GCATCTGCCGCGCGAGCGCGTCGTGATCGAGGCCCCCAAGACCTGCGCCTGCTGCGGTGGCGCGCGCCTGACCAAGCTCGGCGAGGACGTCACCGAGACGCTGGAGGTGATCCCCCGCCAGTGGAAGGTGATCCAGACCGTCCGCGAGAAGGTCTCCTGCCGAGACTGCGAGACCATCGCCCAGGCTCCAGCCCCCTTCCATGTCCTACCCCGCGGCTGGGCCGGCCCCAGCCTGCTGGCCATGATCGTCTTCGAGAAGTTTGGGCAGCATCAGCCGCTTAATCGCCAGGCCGAGCGCTACGCCCGCGAGGGCGTGCCGCTCAGCCTCTCGACCCTGGCCGACCAGGTCGGCGGCGTGGCCACGGTCCTGGCGCCGCTGGTCGAGCGCATTGAGGCCCATGTCCTGGCCGCCGAGCGCCTGCACGGCGACGACACGACCGTTCCGGTCCTGGCCAAGGGCCAGACCGATGTGGGCCGATTGTGGACCTATGTGCGAGACGACGCCCCCTTCAGCGGCGCAGGTCCGCCCGCGGCGATCTTCTACTACTCCCGCGATCGCAAGGGCGTGCATCCGCAAGGCCACCTGCAGACATGGAGCGGGATCCTCCAGGCCGACGCCTTTGGCGGCTACACCGAGCTCTACAAGCCAGGCCGATCTCCAGGTCTCATCGTGGAGGCCGGGTGCTGGGCGCACGCCCGCCGCAAGTTCTTCGAGCTGGCCGACATCGAGACCGCCGAGCGCCAGAAGGCCCGCGGCGAGAAGCCCAAGGCCGTCTATCCCAAGGCTCTGGACGCGGTGCGCCTGATCGACGCCCTCTTCGCCGTCGAGCGGCAGATCAACGGCGCAAGCCCCGAAGCTCGCCTGGTCGTCCGCCGTGAGCAGAGCGCGCCGATCCTCGCCGAGCTCGAAGCCTGGATGGCCGAGACCCGCCAGCAGCTCACCAGCAGCCACCACATCATCAAGGCGATCAACTACCTCAAGCGACGCTGGCCCTCCTTCATCCGCTTCCTGGATGACGGCCGCGTCTGTCTCTCCAACAACGCCGCCGAGCGGGCCCTCAGAGGCATCGCCCTTGGCCGCAAGTCCTGGCTGTTCGCCGGCTCCGATCGTGGCGGTCAGCGTGCGGCGGCCATGTACAGCCTCATCGCAACCGCCAAGCTCAACGGCGTCGACCCTCAGGCCTGGCTCGCCGATGTCCTCGCGCGCATCAACGACCTGCCGGCCAGTCGTCTCAACGAGTTGTTGCCCTGGAACTGGACGCCCACGGCGCTTGCCGCCTAAGCCACTTCCCGGCGTTTCACAGCCTAGCCGCCGCGGTCCTCACCGGATGCGTACCGCTCAGCTGCGTATGAGCCCAGACCAATGCGATATAGCGCCTTTTCCAGTGCTGTGCGGTGTCGCTCGACATCCGAACGTCTAACTCGGAGTATGACGCCGCCGAACTCTCGAACGACCTTCCAGTCATTCGGAAAGCGCAGATCGTCGATGACGACGGGCGGAGGTGAGGCTGCGTCGGAGAAGTGCCTCCTTAACCGTTGCCTCACGGCGTTCGCCCATATGTCTGGCGTGACCATGTTGCGACCCCAGTCGGTTCCCAGACTTGTTAACGCCTGCCGAGCGGATTTTCCGCCGAGCAATTCTTGCGGCTTGGCGCGCTGCTCGGGGGTGCCGGCGACATCCTCTTCAGAAAGACCAAGTGCTAGCAGCATGTCCTTCAGAGGTCGGCCCATATGGAAATTCACGAAGCCGTGCTGCTGGGTGAGAAGTCGAGCAATCGTGGTCTTGCCTGATCCGGTTGCGCCTACCAATCCAAGCACAAGGGGCTGACTTGATCGTAGGGCGGTGTTTCTCATCGTCTGAGCATTCCAACTCTGCATTCGGCGCCTGAGCGGGCCGTTATTTCCTGAATATCGTCGAGCTCGCCCATTGTGTCATGCAGTCGTATTCATGTCTCAGATGCTTATACCCGACGAGACACCTGCTGCGAGACGCATTTCCTGTCTCAAATGACCCGACAAACCAATTTCGAGACGCTACTGTCTGGAGGTCTAGAACCTAATGAGACAGTTAGATGAGCATTGTCGGTTATGCGCGGGTCTCCAGCGCGGGTCAGTCCCTCGACGTTCAGCGCGAGCAGCTACTCGCCGCTGGAGCCGAGCAGATTTTCGAAGAGAAGCGGAGTGGCGCCACCACTGAAGGGCGCGAGCAGCTCGAAGCGGCCCTGCGATATGTCCGGAAGGGCGATGTTCTCCTGGTCACGCGCTTGGACCGACTTGCCCGTAGCTTGGTAGACCTGCGCCGGATCGTGGACGTGCTCACCGACAAGGAAGTCGGCTTCCGCTGTCTCCAGCAACATATCGACACCACTTCCTCTGAGGGGCGGTTGATGCTGAACCTGCTGGGAGCCTTCGCCGAGTTCGAGACTGAAATCCGGAAGGAGCGCCAGGCAGACGGGATCGCGAAGGCGAAGGCTGCTGGCCGCTATCGTGGTCGGCCAAAGTCAGTCGATCCGGAGCAGATTGTGGCTTTGAAGGCTGAGGGCCTCGGGGCGTCCGCTATCGCGAAGAGACTGGGGATCGGGCGAGCGAGCGTCTATCGGGCGCTTGGCTAACCGTCAGAACTTCTTACAGACGTTGTTGCCCCAGCTATCCACCGTTTGATAGGTCCCGACCGGACAGCCCTTGCTGGTGTCGTAATAGTCGGTGCGCGGTTTGCTGGGGGTGTCGTGAGTGCGGCAAATCTTGTTCCCCCAGCTGTCCACCCATGGAAACGAGCCCGTTGGGCATGTCATTCCGCGAGGGGCCTGGGTTGTCGCTGTGCTCCCATCCCCATGGCGCTTGCAGGTTTGGTTGCCCCATGAGTCCACCCATGGGTAGGAGCCGATAGGGCATTGCTGTTGAGCAAAAGCAGGGGCGGCGAGCGTGGTCAGGAGCCATACGAGACACAGCGCGAAGAGTGCTTTCATGGCGGCCTCCGGATTGTGTGGAGAAGCCTGTCATTGATATGCGCGATAGCCAAGGCACCATAGCCCGTTCAGGCATCCGACCGCGACCCCGACCGCCGGCGCATTCTACCTTCCACGGCCCCCGCTCTCCACGCCGGCGTGCCGCATCAGCTCTCCGATGGATCGCCCGCCGACCTCGCAACGGGCGACCATCCGGTCATAGCTACGCTTCTCGGCGCGGCAGACGGCTCGCTCCCCCTTCACCAGCCGCTCAAGCGTCGCTTTCGCTCGCTTGCCCTTTGGGGTGTTCAATTCGGGGGCGTAGAAGTCGGCCACCCGGACCTCAACCCAGTTCTCCGGACCGGAGCCAACGGCGACACAGAGGCTGTCGCCGTCCCCGATGTAAACCACCGGTCCGGAGAAAATTGAGCCACGGGCGAGGTAGGCAGGGAGCGGCCCACGGTCCGGGATCGCCTTACAGGGGTCCGCCAGCGCCGGCGTCGCAAGTCCCGCCAGACCAGCAATGACCAGTGTCCGAATGGTCACCTTCGTCCGGAGTCGCACTTTACCTCCATGCACCTGAGGGTGATCGTAGTGGCTCGCCCTAGCGCCCGCTACGGTAGCGAGAGTTTTCCGGGGGGATCATGGGACTCAAGGACCTCACACAGGCTGCTGTCACAGCCGCCCTTGATGAATTCGACGCCCTGGGAAGAGACGCGTTCCTAAAGCGCTACGGCTTTGGACCAGCGCGCTCCTATTTCGTTGTGCGGGATGGTGTCCGGTATGACTCCAAGGCCATCGCTGGGGCAGCTCATGGGCGTCTTGAGGGGCGAGACTCCCTCAAGTCTGCGGACTTCACTGGAGGTGAGAAGACGGTCTCAGCGGCCCTCACTGCGCTCGGATTTGATGTTGTGAAGCTCACCGAAGACGCTCCTCGGAACCCGTCCTGGACCCGGGACGAACTGATCCTGGCGCTGGACTTCTACATGCGACACCGGGAGCACATGCCCTCCCAGACGTCCAAGCCCATCGCCGAACTCTCGGCGACCCTCAACGATCTGGCGAAGCGAACCGGGGGCGGTGACGCAGAGACCTTCCGAAACCCAAACGGCGTCTACATGAAGATGATGAACTTCCGGAGGCTGGACCCGGAAGTCGCCGCATCCGGAGGGGTCGGCCTAGTCCGCGGAAATAAGGATGAACAGGTCGTCTGGGACCTCTTCGCGGATGATCCGGAACGGTTGACCGCGGTAGCGAAGGCGATCCGCCAGCAGGTCACTCTTCCCGTCGAGATCGAGGATCTCCAGATCGCGTTCGATGAGGACCTGGTCGAAGCCCCGGAAGGAAAAATCCTCACCCGGCTTCATCGCTACAAGGAGCGGAACAGGAAGCTTGTCGAGAACCGGAAGGCGAAAGCTCTGAAGGAGATCGGCAAACTCGAATGCGAAGTCTGCGGGTTCGATTTCGAGAAGACGTATGGAGCCAGAGGAAAGGGCTTCATCGAGGCTCACCATACGAAGCCCGTCCATACCCTTCCGGAAGAAGGAAAGACGAAGCTAGAGGACCTCGCTCTGGTCTGCCCGAACTGCCACCGGATGATCCACTCCTCACGGCCCTGGTTGGGGGTGGAGGAGTTGCGGCAGCTTATCGAAGATGCGGATGCCCCATAGTTCGAACCGCTTGGGCGCCGGTCGCAGCCCGCACATCCATCTCCCTGTTGAAACGCGCCGAGAGCCAGGTGAGGGCAGTCAGAACTAAGAGCCACTCACCCGAGCCAGGATCGTCCCCGCCCAAACGATAGCCGCTAGAAGGCCAGCGCCGCCAGTTGCCGCCCACCATGGCGCCAGTCGGACACGCTGCTCTGCCAGACGGGCGTCCAGCCGCAGGTTCACAATCCCGAGTTCGCGTAGCTCTCGATCCAGCTCGCCAAGATGCCGTTGCGTCACCTGGGCGGCCGGTCCATCCTCTGAACTCATATCTCAAGGTCGCGCTTGTTCGGCTGGCGGCCTTGAGCCGCTGGGTAATTCAGCGCGTAGCCAAGTTCTCCATCCTTCCTGAGAGGAAGGAGCGAGGCGACAAAGGTCTCTACCGAAAAGCGCACAACACGTGCGCCCTCTTCGGATTTGTAGACGTGGATATGGGGCGCCATGCCTGCGGCGCTTTCACCCCACTGCTCGAGGTGGCGGAGGCCTGTTTCGGTCGCGCAGCCAATCGCTTGGTCGTCGTTTTGAACAGACCGTTCATGGGCGAACGGAATTTGGTCTATCCAACGCACGATGTGGTATCGCTGCATATCCACAACCTCAAAAAAATGGGCCGACCCGAAGGCCGGCCCGAGTTAATTCGGGTATTGCTTAACAGAGCGATGTCATAATGCACCTTATTGAGGTTGGAGTCTACTGGGATATTATATAGTCATTGTTGACTATTTATCGAAATGAGATGATGCCGAGTTGTATTGCTGCAATACTTTGTGTGCACACCTCTTCCGCCTCACGCCCTCGGAACAATGTGGGAATTGGTCGGGGCACGGCCGAGCCGCCAGGAGCGTGCTGGAGCGCTCATGAGGCTGTTGCGCTACCCAACAAGCGGAGAGGTTGCTGGGGCGGCCCTGCGGACTCCTGAGAGTCCGGGAAATGGGCGTCGGCGGGGGCCATCGGCCCTAGTGCTATGGCGTGCTTAGCACCTCATGCCAGGACATATCCGGAGCGCGTCCATGGAACTCGACGTGACCGACGCAACCCAACCGTCGGCAGCGGTCTTTGCGGTTCCAGATGCTGAACCCCGCCCCCTTCAACTTAGCTATGATCCGGAGATTGACTCGGAAGAGCGTTCCGCAGGTCATGCAGCGGGAATGAACGTCCCACCCTTGGTGGATCATGTCGCCGACCGTCTCGCACTTCCGACGACGGTAGGAGATTGGAACGCGGTCGGGATTTCTGCTGCCCATTCTGCCCTCGGACACGGGGCGGAACATATAAAGAACATCCGACTGGGAAGCGAGTCCTCACTGCGAGGCCTAGCGCCTCGCCTTAAGAGGGGTCGCGAGGCGCCAGCGGGTTTGCCAAGGTGGCCCGCCGGGTCGAGATGGCCTCAGCCAGACAGCTGATTGCGAGCCTGCCAAGTCTCGACGATAAAGGTGGCCATGGCCCCCGCAAGGTTGACCGCGAGTTGCGCGTGCCGCGCGACAGGGCGGACCCCAGCTGCTCCACGACCGTGGGCATCGCTGATTTTGTTTCGAACCGCCCCTAGCCCCGCTACCACCGACGTGCAGCCGCCGAGTATCTGGCGAAAGACCTCTTCCGTGTGGGCAGAGGGGGCAAGGTTCAGGAGCTTCGCCGCCTGCTTGTAAAGGCTGGGTAGATCGGCTCCATCGTCATAGACTTCTCCAGCTTCATCCAGGACGTGCTTGCAGACGGTTTCTAGCAGCGTTCTTGCGGCCGTTATCGCCCCCTCCGGGTCCCTCTCACGTCGCTCAAGCGCTTTACGCCAGACTACCGACACGCCTTCGGCATTGAAGGCGGCAAGCGCGTCCGTAATCGCATCGTCAAGTGGTGCGCGTCCCGCACCTTCCAAGTGATCTAGCAGGGGCTGGAAGTCGGCTCTAATCTGAGCGCGGCGGCCTTCATAGGTGTCAGACATTGCCTTCGCTTCTGACCAAAACGCATTCAGGTCCCTGCATCTCCTGACGTAGCGGGGGAGTAGCGGCGCAGCCTCGGGATCAGCGATGAACTCCTTGCGGAGGAGGTTGTAGACCCCTGGATTGAAGGCGCCCCCTGTAGAGCGACTGATCAGGGTATCCTGAAGAACGAGAGCCCGTTCTGCGGGGCCATCTGGCAGGTTGTTGGGGAACGGGACGAACACGGCGCCATCATCTCCGGAAGCGAGGCTGGTGGGAATGTTAGCAGTGGATGGATGACTAACCAGCGCCTTGCGTCTCGACTCGTCGCCCTCGTCTTCAGGCATGATGAGAACTGGCGGTCGGGGCGCGCTCCCGATCCGCCATTCCCGCCTTGTTGGGAGGGCGACCCCCGGTCGTAGACCGACACCCGCGTTCTGCGGGCGCGACATGCTGCTGCTGAGCTTGAAGCCGCGCTGTAGCGGCACAGGCTGTCGCCTAGTCGGAGGCTCCAGGCTGTAGTTCACGGCTATGGCCAATCCACCACCGCGACCCCCTGGCCACCTATCCCTCGCAGAGGAGGCGGTTCGGCTATTCAGGAGGATTGGCCAGGCCGCGCTTGATCTGCGGCCTGGCGTATTTGCTTCGTGCTGTTGGGCTGTTGGGCTGTTGGGCTGTTGGCGAATAACGTTTCGGGTTGGTCAGTCTTGCTGGGGCAGGAAGTCGGCGGTGGTCCAATGGGTCGGATCGCGTCCACGGACCGTCTTGTTGGCATAGGCGACGTAGCGCTCTGGCGTCTCTAGCGAGGTCAGATGGAAGGTCGGCTTTGCCTTAGGCGTCGTGATGACGGGCCGAGGAGTCTCGAAAGGGCCCACTGAGCCCTGCGTCTTGTCCTCGCCTACGCACTCGACCAGAAGCGACCGGAGGATCGACTCCTCTCCCTCGCGAAGGGCGATAACGCCATGCCAGTGCGGGAAAAGGCATCCGTCCCCCATCGTCGGCTCATAGAACCCCGCCATCCAGACGGCATCCTGAGGAGCAAGCCAAAGCATCTGACGCTTCGGAACCCCGCGCACGCGACGTGTGATCTCGCGGGCGATCCGGCGCATCTGAGGTAGGAATTCGGTCTCTGGGTCGAACCTGGTGGGATGAACGCCGAGTGAGACTGTCAGCTCGTGCGTTGCGCCATTCTCCACCCAGAAGTCCGCGTAACCTTCAATGAGAGCGGCTGGGAGAGAGCATCGGCTGGCTGCGAGGCTAGCGCGCGTCGCAGTAATCTTGGCCGCGAGCGTCATGCGCAAGCGGTCGCATGGGGAAGTCCTTTTGTCATGATGGGTGTGGGCTTCATGTGGCTGTGGAGGGCCGGCAAGCCGGTTGGCCGACGACGAGACGTCGGGTGAAGAACTCCACAATTGCCAAAATTTTAGCGGCGGAGCGCGGCTAAGTCACGCCGATAACTTCAGATCGGTGCAAAATTCGCCGGACTTGGCCGGCGGACCAAGTTCCACCAAGCTGAGCCTTGCATTTGTTGTAACGCCGCTGAACTGAACAAAGAAGTCTCGGCGGTCCTGGGCCAATGCTCAAGAGGGGGCCGAATATGAGGGGTAAGCACCCCAACGTAGAAAGCACGAAGGAAGTCACTCGTGTGGGGCTGGATCAGGCCTGTCGCAGCTACCCGATGATCAACTTACACTCCGCCAGCGCCTAGCTCCACGCGGAGATAGCCCGTCTTATCGAGCATCAACCAAAAATTTCTGCGCATGAATAAAGGACGAAAAGTGACCGATAAAAGCCGATATCGGCGAATTCATGCGCCCTATAAGGGAGCCTGCCCCCTGGGGTCCTGCCGACACAACGGACCGGGATACGCATCGCGCGTCCTAGTTTAGACTTCGGTTCTTATGGGCAGATGATCTAGATTTACGTGGTCATAAGTGATCTTATCAATTTCACTCTTCAGCATAAGTAGCTGAGAAGCCCTCTTAACGGGGTCGTATGGAATATTTTCTGTATAAATTCGGGAAGTGCTAACGACTTTGCGCCCGGTCAACCGTTGTCTGACCTCATCGGAGGATATCTTCGACGCTGCCTCTTGTTCGAATGTGTTGCGGAAGCACTTGATAGAGCCGCCGTCTGCCCGTGCGTCAGCGTGAGTTAGGACGGTCCGATTAAACTGGCGCATGATTAGACTAGAAGCGAGTGATCGTCTCACCGCTATACCAGTGGCACCCTCCCGATATTGGGTCTGCTCTGCCATGGGGAACAGGCGATCGTCGCCATTGGCTACCCTTGCTTTAGCAAAGTCTAAGAAGCCCAATTCAATCAGTCGTGCGTGGATCGGGACCATACGCCTAGAATGGACGTTCTTTAGGCGTAAGCGGACTGCGTTGGGCTGGATGAGGAAGTGGGGCACCTCGTGGTCAAGCACCACTTCGTTGGAAAGGATGCCGACGATCTCGGATGATCTCGCCCCCGTAAACAGGAGTGCAAGTGGTATCCAGAACCGATCGTCCCTGATCTTCACCGAGCCGGGCTTGAAGAGCCCGCCTTCAATCTGATCTCCAGCGCAACCGGCGAAGAGCGGAAGGGCAAAAATACGGTTGAGTTCTGCTGTCGTGAACGACCTTCCTGCGCCAAGCTCCCCCCCGTCGATGCGGGCCTTGACGCCCCTGGAGTCGACTTTGTTCACGTCACGACGCTGTTCAGCAAACTGAAGGACCGCAGAAAGGTTCGACAAATGTTTGTTGGCGTCTTGGGGCTCATGCGAGGTAGCTCTAGCTCGCCAGAGCGCATCTTCCCGAGGATGCCAAGTGCGGATAGACGTTTTAGCTCGCCTGTTAGGCGACGACTGTCGGGGTAATCCTGAAGTTTATCGAGAAGCTCATATAGGTCGCCTTTCGTGATGGCGCAGACTGGCTTGTCGCCAACCAAATCTACAAACAGCCGAACGGATTGGCGCTTCCCACCAATATTGCGCTCCCCTTTTGGGCTGGAGCTATCTCGTCCTTCGGACGGGGCGTAGACTTCGGCGAAATACGCAGACAGCTTCAATTTTCCGCGGTCAGTGAGGGCGCTAGACAGGTCCGTCGAGGCCACCCCTGCGATGTTTGAAGAGATAGGCAGCCGCGCGGGCCGGCCCTGAAGAATGTCATCTTGTGCTATAACCGCGTCGGCCAGAATGCGAGCGCACTCCTCCGCAACTGCTCGGTATTCAGCTGAGCTACGGTTCGCGTTGACGCCCTTTTGTTCGAAGTATTTGTCGGCAGCCCACGCGGCAACGGCGAGCCGCTCATCCGGGTCGTCGGAGGTGAGCGCCGCGCCATATTTCATCCGGGTATTAGTCCGAAGGGCACCAATCGCTGCCCCCTGATCGGCTTGTCTGAAGCGCTCACGTCTCCTTTCAGCTGCAGCGGCGTCTTGCTCCCGTTGGAACGCCGCCATCTCGTATTCGTGGAGCCACCGTAGAAAGTCACCCAACGTGCCAGAGGCACGGGCCTCTCGCACTCGACGTATGTCCTCTCTGATCTCTGTCCGACGGCGGTCTGCCTTCTCGTTGGCGATCCTTATGTCGGTCGTGCCGAGCGACTCGATGATCTGCGATTTCGGCTCTCCCTGGGCGTTCAGAAAGGCGTGTCGAACCTCCACTGGGAGCGGAAATCGCAACTCGAGAAGCCCTCCTGACTTCAGCTGAACATATTGCCCGAGCCGTTCGTTGCCAGCTTTGCGTTTCCGTCCCATCGCACCCACACACGCCGCGAATTCTCACCACGATTTACATCGCCAATTTCACCGCGCAACACCGGAAGCCGCTGAAAATCATAGAAGTTCTTATGGCGCACGGCTCCTGCGGGGGTGGATCATCGTTGGTGATCGAGTCGTTCCGGGCGCGCCATTTCTCCAGGAAATACAGACGATCTGCCAGGGTCGACGGGGCTAGGCGACGGCCGTGCTCAAGCGTGTGGCCTACCTGCGGACGATGGCGATTTCGTGGATCAGGACGGCGCCGCCGGCCTCGTTGTCGAGGTCGAGGCGGATCTGATCGATCTGGGATCGGCGCCAGGCGCGGCCGACGGACGGTTGCTTCATGTCATAGATCAGCAGGGTCGGCACGCCGATGGGCGGCGACGACGCCGGCTGCGGCGCGGCCCGTCGCTCGGCTGATTCTCCCTGGCCGTCGGTGGCGTAGTAGAGCGACCCATCCCAACTCGGCGCCTCGGCCAGGCGGGTGAGGCGAACCAGGACGAGGTCGGCGTATCGGCCGTTCAGCCTGAGGCCTGCGGGCGTGCGGATGCCGGCGTCGTTGGCGGTGGCCACGACCCTCAGCCCGTCCGGCGTCGGCGTCAGGCTCGCGTTCACGGCTGAGACGCCGTGGGTCGCATTCTCGAACCGCCAGGCGGCGACGATCTGCAGGGGGTGAGGGCCCGAGCGGAACTGCCGGGTCTCCTGGTCCCAACGGATCTGCGGCGGCTCCAATACGGAGACCCGTTCGACGTTCGGCTTGTCGCACCCGGTCACGAACGCCAGCAGGATCACGGCGGCGAGGAACAGTCTCATGGCGGCGGGCCATCCTCGTGCTGGAAGACATCGACTTCGCGACCATCGAATCGCGGCGTCCACGGCGCGGCCAGGGCTTCGCCGCTCATGACGATGGCCCAGTCATAGCCCTCGGCCTCCGCGGCCGCCGACCCTGGCGCGACGAGCTGGACCCGAACGCCGCCGCCCAGCCGCATATAGGCCAGGTGGGCGCTGTTCAGATTGGGGACCAGGGCGACGGAGGGGCCGGGCGTCGCGGTGATCAGGCCCTGGGCCACATGAAGCTCGCGTTCGATGTCGCTGCGCTGCTGGGCGATCTCGCCGACCCACACGTCGTCGAACAGGGTCGAGAGCACGCCGAGCACGACGAAATAGGTCGCCCAGGACCTGTAGAGATCCCGTCGGGTCGCCGCAGCCACCACCAGGCCTGCCGTGGCGATGAAGGCGAGCCAGCGGAACGGCGTCTGCGGGGCGAAGCCCCAGCGCTCGGGATCGGGGGCGAAGAAGGCCGTGACCGCCGTGCCGTCCCAGGGAAAGAGCATGATTCCTAGCCAGAAGGCGGCGGCGAGCCCCAGGGCGCCCAGCAGGGCCAGGGCTGCGGCGGCGCGGGCCGCATGCCGATAGGATTGCCGCCAGGGCTGCAGGTGCGGCGCGGCGGCGAGCCAGAGGATGGGGACGAAGAACTCGAAGTATCGGCCCCACAGGCGGTATCGCTCGCCTTCGACCGCCGCGATCTTGAACGTGAAGACAGCCACCATCGCCACCGTCCCCAGGGCCAGGATCAGGGTGAAGAGGAAGACGAGATCCTCCCGCCGCAAGGCGCCGCCCTCCCGCAGGATTCTGCGCGCGCCTGCAGCCAGCGACCACAGGCCGGCCAACAGGGGCGGGCCTGCGAAGAGGGCGAGCACGGCGGACATCGACGCCACGCCGAGGGCCGCCAGCCAGAGGCCGTCACCCGGCGGCTCCAGGCCCAGGTGTTCGGAATAGGCCCCGCCGAGGAAGAACAGCAGGGGATCGGCCTCCGGCCCCCGGGCGGCGAGGTCGATGGCCGCGCCGGTCGCCAGGAAGGCGATGGCGAAGAGGATCAGCCGCTGACCCATGACGCGCCGTGCGGGCGGTGAAAGCAGGGCTTCGGCTCCGACCAGCAGGGCGAAGGCCAGGGGGACGATGAGCCCATGGGGCTTGATCAGGACCAGGGTGGCGCCAAGCGCGCCGAGCGCGAGGGCGTGCGCATAGGGCCGCCGCTGATAGAGCCAGGCCGTGATCGCGATGATCGCGCAGAGCAGACCCACATAGAGGCCCTCCGGCATGGCCGAGAAGACGAAGCGGTAATAGGGAAAGAGGAGCGCCACCGCCGCCAGCCCCCACAGCTGGGGGCGGGGCAATCTCGCGCCGACGGCCCGCAGGAGCAGAAGCAGCCCCCCGAAATAGGCGGCCGCGCCCATCAGGCGCAGCCAGGGCAGCACATTCAGGGTCAGCTCATCGACGGCCCGAATGACCAGCAGATAGGCCGAGTTGCCGACCGGCTGCAGGTGGCGGTGCAGCTCCGGATAGAGGGCGATCTGGTCGGCGAACAGCGCCCGGATGAGATAGGCGCCCTCGTCGCTGGCATAGAGCGGGAATTCCGGGAACAGGCGGTTCACATAGAACAGCGCCACCAAGCCGCCGAGGCCGAGCACGCTCCACCAGCCGAGCTGCGCCGCAAGCCGCGGCGCCTTTCCCCACCCCGTCACGAAACAACCTCATATCCGACCATGGGACGGACCCTCCGCGTACGGTGGAGCCGTGCAAGGGGCCGGCGCGCGACCCTCAGCGCCTCTATGCCCGTCGCACGCCAGGCGCGACCACGGCAAGGCCTGACAGTCGGGGGCTCCTGCCGGTGGCCTACTGCGCTTCCAGCGCCTTCTCGCCGGGGACATCGGCGTCGTCGCCCAGGGTGTTGCGGATGTAGAGGATCTTCACCATCACGAAGAGGACCACCAGCAGGGGGGCGGCGAAGATGACGCCGAGCGGGCCAAACAGCACGCCAAAGCCCAAAACCGCGAACAGGGTGAGCGCCGGGGGCAGGGCGACGGCGCGCTTCTGGATCAGGGGATAGGTGAGGTTGCTCTCCACCTGCTGAACGATGATGTAAACGAGGATCGCCCAGACGATCATCATCGGCCCGTCCTGCAGGGCGAGCATGATCGCGGGAATGACCGAGACCACAGGCCCGACGATGGGGACGAAGGCGGCGAGGGCGGCGAACAGGCCGAGCGCCACCGGCGAGGGCAGGCCAATGATGGACACGCCGATCCAGGTCAGCACGCCCACAATGACCATCGAGGCGAACTGCCCCAGCAGCCATCGGCGCAGGGCCACGCCGGTCACGTTCATGGCGTGACGCATCGGCTCCCGAGGGCCCGAGGGCACAAGGCTGAGCAGGCCGTCGCGGGAGGAGCGCGGGCTGATGGCCAGATAGATGCCGGCGAAGATCACCACCAGCAGGTTCGTCACGGCGCCGGCCACGGTCATGGCGTAGCCGCCCACCCGGCCGAGGATGCTCTGGATCGGGCCGGCCGCCTGGCGCGCGGAGTCGAGGTCGAAGGTCTGGAACTGCGCCATGACGTCGGCCGGCAGCGGCAGTTCCGCCAGACGGGCCTGAAGCTCCTCGGCCGATTGGGGCAGGCTTTCCAGCAATTCCTGCACCTGCTCGGCGATCGTGGCGCCGAACAGCCAGCCGGCGGCCGACAGCAGGCTGACGATCAGCAGCCCGGCCGCCAGCAGCGACAACCCCTCGTTCAGGGGCGTCAGCTTGTGGATCGGGTCGCCCAGAGCCCGGAGCAGCACGGCCACCAGAATGGCGCCGAACACCAGCAGCATGACGTCGATGAGCTGCCAGGCGACCACCAGGATCAGGCCGACGCCGACCAGAAACAGCACCCGCCGCACGAAAACAGGAGACAGGGAAGACGCCTTGGGGGTCTTGGCCGGCGGGCTCAGGTCAGGTTCGGCCAAGGCGGGTCTTCCCGTGCGAGTTGAGAGCTAGTAGCCGCCGATGATCGGCAGGATCTCACCGGTGATGTAGCTCGACATCTGGGGCGACGCCAGGAAGACGAAGGCTGGCGCGATCTCCTCCGGCTGCGCCGGTCGGCCCATGGGGACGCCAGAGCCGAACTTGCTGACATCTGGTCGGTCGGCCGGGTTCAGGGGCGTCCAGACGGGGCCCGGCGCCACGACATTGACGCGGATCCCCTTGGGGATGAGCTGGGCCGACAGGGAGCGGGCGAAGGCGTGGATGCCGCCCTTGGTCATGCCGTAGTCCAGAAGCTCGCCCGAGCCCTGCAGGCCGACCACCGAGCCGGTCATCAGGATGGCGGCGCCGGGCTTCATGTGCGGCACAGCGGCGCGGGCCATGTAGAAATAGCCGTAGAGGTTGGTCTTGATCGTCCGGTCGAAGTGGGCGTCGGTGATCTGCTCCAAGTCGTCGGCGTGTTCCTGGAAGGCGGCGTTGTTCACCAGGACATCGAGGCGGCCAAAGGCCTCAAGGGTCTTGGCCACCGCATCGCGGGCATAGTCCGGATCGGCGACGTCGCCAGGCAGCAGGATCGCCCTGCGGCCTTCCTTTTCCACCGCGGCCTTGGTGGCCTTTGCGTCCTCATCCTCGGAGAGATAGGCGATGGCCACGTCGCAGCCTTCGCGGGCATAGAGCACCGCCACGGCCCGGCCGATGCCGGAGTCGGCGCCGGTGATCAGGGCCGCGCAGCCCTCCAGCTTGCCTGAGCCCCTGTAGAAGGGCGCGTCGTACATGGGCTTCAGCTCAAGATCGACCTCGCGCCCAGGCTTCTTCAGGTGTTGCTGCGGCAGGGGCGGGGCGGGATAGGCCCGGGTGCCGGCCTGCATGGCCTTGGGCGCCTCATCTTCGGTTGAGGCCGCGGCGTCCTGGCGGTCGATGCGGGCCTGGATGGCGCGTTCGTCCTGCGCCGTCCGCTCGGCGTCCTGGCGGAAGGCGTCCTGCTTGTCGTCGGTCATGGCGAGTCCCTTTCTGACCGATCCCCAATCCGCAGGCGCGCCGGAGAGTTCCAGGGGGAGCGTTCCAGGTGACGGGCAAGGCCGGGATCTAGCGGTCGAACTTGGTGGACAACACAATGGAGGAATTGGTCCGCTCGACGCCGGCCAGCGCGCCGATCTCGTCGATCAGGGCGTCCATGGCCGCGACGTCGGCCGCCGACACCATGGCGATCAGGTCGAAGGCGCCGCTCACCGATTGCAGGCGCCGCACCCCGGGCATCTTGCGCATGGCCGTGGCCACCAGGCCCGCCGCCTTGGGCTGGATGGTCAGCATGACGAAGGCGTGGATCTGTCCCTGCTCATGGGCCTGCGAGGTGCGCACCGCATAGCCGGCGATCACGCCCTGGCGCTCCAGCCGGGCGATCCGGCTCTGCACGGTGGTGCGGGACAGGCCAAGGCTGCGGGCGAGCTCGGCGACCGGCGCGCGGGCGTTTTCCTGCAGTCGCGCCAGCAGATGCTGGTCCAGGTCGTCCATGGTGATTACGCCGGAAATCTATGGCAGATCGCCGAGATTATGGGGCGATTTCGCCGATATCGCAATTGATACCGCCAAGCCCGCCGGTGACCCTGGCCTATCACACCTCCGGCCACAGGATGCAGGCAGCATGCGGAAGATCGCCGTCGTCGGCGCGGGCAAGATCGGCTCGGCCATTGTCGACATGCTCCGAACCTCGGGCGCCTATCAGGTGGCCGTCATCGACCAGGACGCGGCGCGACTGGCGGCCCTGAAGGTGGGCGAGGGCGTGGAGCGAATCTGCGTCGATGTCCGCGATCCCGCGGCCCTGGCGGCGCGGCTGGAGGGCGTCTTCGCCGTGATCAGCGCCGCGCCCTATCAACTCACCGTACCCATCGCCCAGGCGGTGAAGGCGGCCGGCGCCCACTATCTCGACCTGACCGAGGACGTGGCCGCCACCCGCCAGGTGCGCGCCCTGGCGCAGGGCGCCCGCGGGGCCTTCATCCCCCAATGCGGATTGGCGCCGGGCTTCATCAGCATCGTGGCCATGGATCTGGCGCGCCGGTTCGACGAGGTCCATGAGGCGCGCCTGCGGGTCGGCGCCCTGCCGCGCTATCCCACGGGCGGCCTGAACTACAACCTGACCTGGAGCACCGACGGGGTCATCAACGAGTATTGCGAGCCCTGCGAGGCCATCGTCCTGGGCGAGCGGCGCGAGGTTGCGCCCCTGGAGGGGCTGGAGGCCTTCGCCCTCGACGGCGTCGCCTATGAGGCGTTCAACACCTCCGGCGGCCTGGGCAGCCTGTGCGACACCCTGGTGGGCCAGGTGCGAAACCTGAACTACCGAACCATCCGCTATCCCGGCCACGCCGCCATCATGCGCACCCTGCTGCACGACCTGGCCCTGCGCGACCGCCGCGACCTGCTGAAGGACATCCTGGAGCATGCGGTGCCGGCCACCCTGCAGGACGTGGTGATCGTCTTCGTCACGGTCAGCGGGCTGAAGGCCGGAGCGTTGATGCAGGAAACCTATGTGAATCGCATATACGCCCAGCCCGTCGACGGGCTGCCGATGAGCGCCATCCAGATCACCACGGCGGCCTCCATCTGCGCGGTGGCCGACATGCTGGCCCAGGGCGATCTGCCCCAGAGCGGCTTTGTGCGGCAGGAGGACATTCCCCTCGACCGCTTCCTCGCCAACCGTTTTGGCCGCTGGTACGCCAGCGACGACCAAGCCCTCCGCTCGGCCTGAAGGACACCTATGACCCCCTCTCTCCAGTCCGCCCCGACCCCGGACGCCGCCGCCGATGTCGCCGCCACCCTGCAGCGCCTGGGTGTGGCGCCTGACCTGTGGACCGGCGGCGAGCGCGCGGTCGTCTCGCCCGTCACCGGCGAGGTGGTGGCTCGGGTCCATGACGCTGACCTGCAGGCTGTCGATGGGGCCATCGGCCGCGCACACGAGGCCTGGCTGGCCTGGCGCAAGGTTCCCCCGCCGCGGCGGGGCGAACTGGTGCGCCTGCTAGGCGAGGAACTGCGGAGGATTAAGACCGACCTGGCGCGCCTTGTGACGCTGGAGGCCGGCAAGGTGGTCTCCGAGGGCCAGGGCGAGGTCCAGGAGATGATCGACATCTGCGACTACGCCGTGGGGCTTTCGCGGCAGCTCTTTGGCCTGACCATCGCCACCGAGCGACCCGACCACCGGATGATGGAGACCTGGCATCCCCTGGGACCCATCGGGGTGATCACCGCCTTCAACTTTCCTGTCGCCGTCTGGTCGTGGAACGCAGCCCTCGCGCTCGTCTGTGGCGACCCGGTGGTGTGGAAGCCCTCGGAGAAGACGCCGCTCACGGCCCTGGCCGTCCAGGCGGCCTTCGAACGCGCCGCCGCCCGTTTCGGCGATGCGCCGGCAGGCCTGTCCTCGGTCCTGATCGGCGGGCGCGAGGTGGGCGAGGTTCTGGCCGACGACCCGCGCCTGCCGCTGATCTCGGCCACCGGCTCCACCGCCATGGGCCGGGCCATCGGGCCGCGGCTGGCTGGGCGTTTCGCCCGCCCCCTGCTGGAGCTGGGCGGCAACAACGCCGCCATCGTCACCCCCTCGGCCGATCTCGATCTGGCCCTGCGGGGCGTGGCCTTCGCCGCCATGGGGACCGCGGGGCAGAGGTGCACGAGCCTGCGCCGTCTGTTCGTCCACGAGGATGTCTATGACGCCTTCGTGCCGCGCCTGAAGGCGGCCTACGCGTCGGTCGCCGTCGGCGATCCCCGGGCCGAGGGCGTCCTGGTGGGACCGCTGATCGACGAGGCGGCGGCCACGGCCATGGGGCAGGTGCTCGATGAGGCGAAGGCTGCGGGCGGCCTGGTCCATGGGGGCCAGCGGGTGGAGGCGCCCGGCGTCTATGTCCGCCCCGCCCTGGTGGAGATGCCTGAGCAGAGTGAGGTCGTGCTGCGGGAGACCTTCGCCCCGATCCTCTACGTCATTCGCTATCGGGAGCTGGATCAGGCGATCGCCGCGCAGAATGCGGCGCCCCAGGGTCTGTCCTCGGCGATCTTCACCCTGGACCTGCGGGAAGCCGAGCGGTTCATCTCGGCCGAAGGCTCGGACTGCGGCATCGCCAATGTGAACATCGGCCCCTCGGGCGCAGAGATCGGCGGGGCCTTCGGCGGCGAGAAGGAGACTGGCGGCGGCCGGGAGGCCGGCTCCGACGCCTGGAAGGCCTATATGCGCCGGGCGACCAATACGGTGAACTACGGGGCGACCCTGCCCCTGGCCCAGGGCGTCCGCTTCGACTTCTGAGATCGGCGCCGGCGGTTCAGCGTCCCTGCGCCGCCCGCATGGCTGCCGCCTTCACCGTGTCCGGCAGGGTCGTGAACCAGGCCTGAGGCGAGAGGCGCTCGGCCACCCGGCGGCGGCCCGCCGCGGCCAGCACCGCCCGGCGCCCGGGGTCTGCCCGCAGGCCGACCAGGGCCTGTGCGGCATAGCCGATGTCCGGCTCGGCCCAGGTCTGGCCGGCATAGAGCCCTTGGGGGTCCTCGACCGGGGTGCGGCTGGCCGGGACCATCAGGGCGACCTCGTCGTCCAGGAAGTCGGTCACGCCCGACCAGTCGGTGGCCAGGACCAGGGTCCCCAGGGCCAGGGCCTCGGCGGGCGTCAGGCCAAAGCCCTCCGATCGATGCAGCGACATCAGCACGTCGGCGCCGGCGATCAGGGCCAGCACTTCGGCATAGGGCCAGACCGCATCGATGATCTCGACATTGGCCGGCGCGCCGGCGCGGAGCCGGGCCAGCGCGTCCGGATGCTGACCGCCGTTCTGGGTCTTGATCACCAACTGCGCGGTCGGGTCATCGCCGAAGGCCTGGACGAAGGCTGCGATGGCGCCTTGCGGGTTCTTGCGGGCCTGGGAGGAATTGAAATCGAACAGGGCGACGGCCTGAAACGCCGCCCGCCGCGGCGCGGGGCGCACGTCTTCATAGTCTTCCAGGAACAGCGGATGCGGCACGACCCGCACCGGCGCCCGCGCGCCGGCCAGGCTTGCGGCGACGAATCGGCTGGGCGCCCAGACTTCATCGACCATGGCGGCGTCCTTTAGCCACTGCGGCGGGGCGCTCGGCAGTTCCCAGGCCCAATAGCCAAAGCGGGGCCCAATCACCCGCCGGGGGCCCATCTGTCCCAGGGCGGCCAGCATTTCCGGCGGATTGAGGTGGAAGATCCAGGCCGCCGCCGGCGTGGGCGCAGGCCCCTGCGGGCTCCAGGTGAGGGCCGAGCCTGTGGCGTCGATCCGCTCGACCGGAACGCCGAGGGCTTCGAAGGCCCGGGCCGCCAGCCGGGCCGAGGCGGCGATACCGTGGGAGCCGGACAGATGGCCGACGATGCGGATCGGTCCGCCGTCCTGCCGCGCCGCCCCGTGCGGCCTCCGCGCCTGGGCGCGGACATGGGCCTCGAGCATCGGGGCCAGCACCGGCTGGGCCATACGGCGAAGGCGCTCTGGCGCCAGGTCGCGCCAGGCCTTGCGCACCGGGCCGAGCAGGCTCACAGGCCGATCAGTCCGGCGATCTGGGCCTGCAGGGGCGTCTGGGACGACAGGGTCCGCACCGGCCTTGGCCGATCGTCCACGGCGGGGCGGTCGCTCCAGACCTCGTCGATGAAACCCCAGACCGGATGGTCGTCGGCCAGTTCGGCCAGGGCCGTCGTGGTCCAGGCTGCGGCCGCCTGCCGCCAGGTGACCCCCTGGGCGACAAGCGCCACCGCGTCGGCGGCGACGAAACCAGGTCCGGTGGCGTACACGACGAGATCGGCCTCGACCGGGCCCATCGGCCCGCCGTCGGCCCGGCGCAGCCGGCCCGTCGCGGCCTCCAGTATGACCACGTCATTGGGCCAGTCTTCCATGTCGCGGGTGCGCATCGGCGCGACGACCACCGCGGCGACCCGCGCGGGCCGGTTGCGCACCAGCAGCGGCGCGCCATTGCGCACGCTCAGCCGCGCCAGGCGATAGACCAGGCTGCGGGTCAGGACATCGGGCAGGCCCGCCGGATCGATGTCGTACTCGGCGAACCCGCCGCCGATCAGCCAGCGCAGATATCGGACCCGACCCAGCGGCCGATGCAGGGGAAACAGCCGCTGCAGATCCGGGCGGCTTTCCCAGACAAGCATCAGGATGCGGGGGAAGGGAAAGGGGCTCGACAGGCTGCCCACCAGCCGGTCGCCATCGCCGCGGACCGCCTGGGCCAGGACGGGCGGCCACCGGCCGCGCACGGCCAGGCCATAGCCGGCGCAGGCCTGCAGCCGGAAGGCCGCCAGGTCGCCCTGGGCCGCCCGGGCGTAGCGGGCGGCGCAAAGCAGGGGCTGGACCTCCTGGCTGAGATCGAGCTGGGTCGGACCGTCCAGCAGGGCCGGGGCGAAGCGCCCGCCTTGCGCCTCCGGTCCCAGCAGCCAGGCCAGCAGGTCTTCCGGCGGCCCGCCTTCGAACCGTCGGCGCAGGTCTGCCCGGGCGGCCAGCAGGGCGGCGGCGGCCCGGGGCAGGGGGCGATCGCCAGGGGCGGTCAGCCATTCGGCGATCTGGGAAGATTCGCCGGTCCAGGGCGGATCCTCCTGGGGCCAGGGGGCGGCGATCCGCGCGCCGGCCCGCCAGGCGTCCAGCAGAGCCTGACCCGCCGCGATGGAGGCGGTGGCGCTGTGCGGCTGGGCGGCGAACCAGGCGTGGAAGCCCAGACGGCTTTCCAGGTCTCCGCGGCCGAACCGGGCGGCGGCGAAGGCGTCCTCCCGCCAGACCTGGTCCATCTCCCGGGTCACGTCGGGCAGACCATCGACGGCGGCCAGGGGGTCGGGCGCATCCAGCCAGGCCTCGACCGGCGCGGTGAGGCCGTCGTCGAACCTCTGACCCTCGCGCGCGGCGCGCAGGGCGCGGCGGCGCATGGGGCCGCTGATCGGGCGGCCGGAGGGAAAGGCCTGATAGGCGTAGGCTTGGTGGCGGGCCTTGTCGTGGCCGTTGTCCAGCAGCGCCTTGGCGTAGCCTTCCAGCAGGCGCGACAGGGGCGAGCCCTGCGGGACCACCTGTCGGTCCTGATGCTTGCTCAGCACGTCGGGGCTGCGGGGATCGAAGCCCGAGAAGTGGAAGAAGCCCAGGGGCTGGCCGTTGACCATCCACGTCCCGCCGCCATCGGACAGGGTGCGGCCCTCAAGATTCCAGTACGCGAGGTCGAGGCCGGGATCGCGCAGAATGGCCACGTCGCTGACCAGGCCCGGCGACAGATCCATCCATTTCTGGTCGGTGAAGAGGCCGTTCTCGAAGTCCACCCGGCAGTCGAACCGGCATTTCTCGGCCCACCAGTCCAGCAGGGCGAAGATCTCGTCGGCCCGCCGGGCGGCCATGAAGCCCAGGTTGAAGGCGCCCGACGTCAGGATGGTGTGGTCGTTGGGATTGGCCTCGCCGGCCAGGGGTCGGGTCAGGTGCGGGATCAGCACCAGGGGCGCGGCGGCAAGACCCGCGCGCACCCGCTCCAGGGGCGCGTAGACGAAGATGTCCGGGTCCAGATAGGTCACCGAGGTCACCCCCGGCTCGGCCATCAACCGTCTGAAGGCGTGGGGCTTGATCGCGGTGTTGAGCTCCAGGGCGTCGTAATAGACGCTCATCGGTCCCATGGGCGCGCCGGTCTCGGCCGCCTCGATCACCCGGGCGAACGGCTCCAGCGCCGGGATCGGGCCGTCGGCGGCGATCACCACCCGGGCGGCGTCGGGCTCGACCTGCGCCAGGCTCCGCATGAGGACCGCGGCCTGGGCGGCGTAGTTCCGCGAGACGATGGTGAAGACGACGTCCAAGGGCCCGCTCCCGACAGCTGGCGCCCGACTGGTCGCGGCCCCGCGGGCCGTCCAGGATCAGGCGGCGGCGAGTAGTTCGTCGATGCGGCGGATGTCCTTCACCTCGGAGGCGATCCCGCCTTCCATCCGCATCACCTTGTTGCAGTAGAGCCGCAGAAGTTGCGTGTCGTGGGACGCCAGCACGAGGATGCCGGCGCGCTCCACCAGGTTCAACAGCCGGCGGTGGGCCAGCTTCTTGAACTCCGCATCTCCCACCGAAATCCACTCGTCCATCAGCAGCACGTCGGCCTCGACCGCCGTGGCGACGGCGAAGGCCAGCCTGGCCTGCATGCCGGCGGAATAGGTCTTCATAGGCATGGCGAGGAAGGGACCCAGACCGCTGAAGGCGGCGATCTCGTCCATCTTGCCCTCGATCTCCTTGGCGCTCATGCCCGCAATGCGGCCACGCAGGCGGATATTGTCCACCCCGGTGGCCGAGGGGTCGATGCCCAGGGACAGGTCCAGCAGGGCGGCGATTCGGCCGCGCACCTCGATCTGACCCTCGTCCGGCTCATAGGCCCCGGAAAGCGCCCGCAGCAGGGTCGTCTTGCCCGAGCCGTTGTGGCCGACCAGGCCCAGGCGATCGCCGGGCCGTAGATTGAAGCTGATGTTGGAAAGGGCGGTGACCTCGGTCGCGCCGGTGTTCGACGAGCCCAGCCGACCGCCGACCGTGACCCGGGCGAGGTTCTTCTTCAGCGACTTGGCGTCCACCCCATAGACGGGGAAGCGCAGGCTGAGGTCGGTGACCGTGATCGAGACTTCGGGAGGCTTCATAAGTAGTGCACGATCCGGCGGCGGGTGACAGCGAAGACCGAGAAGGTGAGCGCCCATCCCAGGACCGCGGCAATAGCTAGCACGATATAGGAGAGCCCGTCGGCCTGCTCGCCCAGCAGCGGAGCCCGGATGGTGGTGAGCATGTGGTAGAACGGATTCAGCGTGAGGAAGGCGTGGCGGTCGGGGAAGGCGTCCGGTTTCCAGAACACCGGCGTCATGAATATGGCGAACTGCATCACCGACATGACGAATTGCGGAATGTCGCGGAATCGCGCCGAGGCGATGGCCGCCAGCATGCTGATCCACGAAAGGTTCAGCACCGTCAGCACCAAGCCCGCCAGGGCTGGCAGGATCACCATCTCCCGCCACAGGCCAAACACCACGATCACCGCGACGATGATCACCGCATGGTGGGCGAGGTTGATCAGGTTCCGCAGCACGGTCCGCCAGACGAAGGCGAACATGGGGAGCGCCGTCTGGCTCAGCATGTTCCGAGCCTGGACGAAGGTCTCGCAACCCTCGTTGATCGTGCCGGACATCAGGCCGAAAAAGACGATGCCCATGGCCACATAGGGCATGAACTCGGCCACCGAGATCCCGAACAGCCGCGCATAGAGCAGGCCGATGCCCAGAACCATCAGGCCCATGGATATGGTGATCCAGAACGGACCGAGGATGGAGCCGCGATAGCGTGACACCACGTCATGCCAGGCGAGCGACCACGCCAGGCCGCGGCGGTCCCAGGACATGGCGAGGTCCCGCAGAGCCATGCTGAATTCGAACAGCGTGCCACGCCGGCCGGTCCGCAGCATGTGTTGAGCGGATTCCATAGGGTCTCCCAAAGCGAGCGCCGCTGGTATCAGGTGCATTTTTGCGGCGCAAGCATGGCGCCGGGGCTGCAGCTTTGCACACAGGCGGCCCCGTGATAGCGCAAAGCGAAGGAGACCGTCGCCCGCATGTCGTCCATCGATCAGTTCCATCGGTCGCCGGCCCCGGCGCATCACGATCTGCGCCTGATGGAGCCGGCCCTTGAGGGCGCTGGCGTGTGGATCGTCATCCCCTGCTACAGGGTGCGCGACCATATCCTGCACGTCCTCGCCAAGGTCCCAGCCTGGGTCGAGGGGGTGGTCTGCGTCGATGACGCCTGTCCCGACCGATCGGGCGACCTGATCGAAGCGGCCTGCGAAGACCCTCGGGTTCATGTGCTGCGTCTGGCCGAGAATCAGGGCGTCGGCGGCGCCACCCTGGCCGGCTATGGCGAAGCCGCGCGCCTGGGGGGCATGATCCTGGTCAAGGTCGATGGCGACGACCAGATGGACCTGTCCTACCTGCCCCAGCTGGTGACGCCCATCCTGCTGGGGGAGGCCGACTACGCCAAGGGCAACCGGTTCTCGTCCGTGAGCCACCTGCAGGGCATGCCCGGCGTCCGTATCCTGGGCAATGCGGGCCTGAGCTTTTTGGCCAAGCTCTCCACCGGCTACTGGAACGTGTTCGACCCCACCAATGGCTTTACGGCCATCGAGGCCAGCGTGGCCCGGCTGGTGGCCGAGAAGCGCGTGGCCAAGCGCTTCTTCTTCGAGACCGACCTGCTCTATCACCTGGGCACGCTGCGCGCCGTGGTCCGCGACGTGCCGATGCCGGCCCGCTACGGCGACGAGGTGAGCAATCTGAAGATCACCGAGGTGCTCGGCCCCTTCGCCTGGCGCCACCTGCGCAACTTCGTGCGTCGGGCGCTGGGCCAGTATTTCGTGCGGGACTTCAACGTCGCCACCCTGGAGCTGATCTTCGGCGCCCTCTTCCTGGTGTTCGGCGGCCTCTACACCCTGAACTGGATGGCGGTGCGCGAACCCGGCCAGGCGGCCTCGGCCGGCGTTGTCATGACCGCCGCCCTGCCGGTGATCATCGGCGTCCAGCTGCTGCTCCAGGCGATGAACTTCGACGTGGTCAATGTGCCGGTGCGGCCGATCCACCCCTATCTGCGCACCCTGGCCCGCATGGAGGCCGCCGCCCATACCGAGGCGACGATGGCCGTCGGGGACGCGCGCGCATGATGGCCCTGCGCGACATGGCGCTCTGCGTGGTCTTCGCCGCGGCCCTGCCGGTGGGCCAGGTGATGTTCAAATGGGCGGCGCTCTACAACGCCAGGCTTGATGGGCCGCTGATCCTGCGCCTGATCAAGAACCTGCCGCTGATCGGCGCCTTCTCCTGGTACGGCCTGACGGCGCTGCTGTGGTTCTACATCCTCACCCGAGTGCCGCTGTCGCAGGCCTATGTCTTCTCGATCCTGGGCTCGGCCCTGGTGCCGCTGCTGGCCTGGGCGCTGTTCAAGGAGCCGGTCTCCTGGCGCTTCGCCCTGGGCTATCTGATCATGTTCGCAGGCTTTGCGGTGGTCATGCAGGCGCAGAGCCAGGCCTGAGCTCTCGGGCCATCAGGCCTTGTACCGCCTCGGCCACCTCGGCATAGGCCACCCCGAACCGACGCTCATAGAGCAGGTCGCCCGCGTGCGGTCGCTCGGCCAGGCGGGCGGGGTCCAGCCGCTGAACGCCGTAGCCGCCGCGCAGGGCGAAGCCCGCGAACATCGAGGGCCACAGGCCAAGCCAGCTGGTGGCCTGGGACGGATAGCGCCGCACCAGCATAGCCCAGTTCAGCCACTGGCGCAGGCTGAGCCGGATGCGGCGCACCGGGCCGTTTTCCGGGATCGGCGCGCAGGCCTGGAACGGCAGGGCGCTCAAGCCCCGGCGGTTATACAAGCCGAACTGCTCGATCGCCGCGCCGTACTCGGCGGCGAGGACGGCGGTGAGGGCGGCGCAGGCGTCGTGGTCGGCGTGGCCCCCCTCCCAGGCGGCGATGACGAACTTTTCCACACGGGGGCTCGCCGCCAGCCGTTTCCGGAGCTGGTCCAGGCAGGCGTCGAGGCGGCGGTGAACCTGGCCGTCATAGGCCTCGGCGCCCGACACGGCGTAGGTGGCGCCTTCTTCTGGGAGCCCCAGGCTGGCGAGAAAGGCGCGGGTCTCGCCCAGGCGCCGCTCGGCCACGGCCGCGCCCGGATTTTCGGCCACATAGAGGAACACTTGGTCCCGTCCTGCGGCCTTGGCCTCCAGGATCAGCGGCAGGGCGGCGTACTCGTCGTCGCAATGGGCCAGGATGTAGACGACCGTCATCTCAGTACGGATCAAAGTCCAGGAAGCTGATGGCCGTGGCCCGGGGATCGAGGCTGCGTGGCGCGGCCTCGCTCAAGGGGCGGTAGATCAGGTTCAGCGGCGAGGGCCGGAAGCGGTCGGGCAGGCGGAGGAGGCGCGGGCCATCCAGGCTGAAGCGCGGATCGAGACCGAGGAAAAGCGTGAAGCCCAGGGGGGCCGCCTCGGTCGCGCCCAGCGCCTGGCCGTCGACGAAGGCCGCGCAGCGCACGCCGCTCAAATGGGTGTCGGCATAGACGGCGGTGAGTTCGCCCCGTCGGGCTGTCCGGTATGTGGCGGCCGGGTTGGCCAGCCGCCAGGCCAGCATCGCGGCGTCCCAGTCGCCACAGAACTGCAGGGGGACGTCTGCGAACTTTCGGGGCGCGACGGCCAGCAGACCAGCCTCCAGCCGGCCCACATGCTGGAACCCCAGGCGTCCGAGAAAGCCTGGCGTGCTCTGGGCGTTGGCCACTCCGATCACGAAGTCATAGCCCCGCTCGGCGCCCTGCTCATAGGTGGCCCGCGCCAGCCGGGTGAACAGCCCACGACCCTGGAAGTCCGGATGGGTGGCGGTGTTCAGCGACAGCAAGCCCTTCAGGGGCCGCCCCTCGACCAAGGCGCGCATGGGGCAGGTGACATAGTGGGCCGCCAGGGTTGATCCCGACCACGCATCGGCCCCGACCACATGGCCGGCCGGATTGTCGCGATAGCGCCAGGCGATCGCCTCGGGCGTAAACTTCGGTCCCGCCCCGAACACATTCGAAAGCAGGGCCGAATAGGCCTCGAGCGCGGCGGGGGCCACGCCTGAGGGGCTGATATCCGGGGTTTCGGTGTCCATCGCGGCCAAATGACCATGATTGTGCGGCGCCGCCAAGGCGGCCTCCCGTGCGGGGGAGACGATCTAGGACGGAGACCTTGGCGGATCGTACCGGCCAAGGGCGGCCTGGATCGTCTGGCCCAGCAGGGCCAGCTTGGCCGACAGCCTGCCGATCTTGGTGGGGGTGGCCTCGCCCACGGGATAGGACCGTCGGACCGGGGTCTCGCAGACCCGGTAGCCCAGGGGGCCGGCGCGGGCGGTCAGGTAGAACAGCAGCTCGTAGTTGGAGAAGACGTCCCGGAACGGGGCCAGCCGCGGATCGATCAGATAGGCGCTGGAATAGCCGCGGTAGCCGTTGGTGGTGTCGGTGAACCAGCGCCGCCCCGCCAGGCTGAGCAGAGGCGCGTGGACCAGACGGTTGCCCAGGGTGCGGTCGAGCGGCGTGTTCTCGGCCTGTCCGCCGGGGCGATAGCGCGAGCCCTGGACATAGTCATAGCCTGCCTCCAGCAGGGCCACGAACTGGGCGACGGCTTCCACATTGTCCTTGCCGTTGCCGTCCATGGTGACGACGCCGAGATAGCCCTCGTCCAGGCACCAGGCATAGGCCATGCGCAGCTGGGCGCTGAGGCGACCCGGGCCCGTCTTGGTCAGCAGCGCCCGGACGCCCGCCTGCCGCAGGAACTCGGGCGCCAGGGAGCCGTCGGTGGAGCCGCCGTCGGCGATGATCACGTCCACCGGCAGGTTCGCCGCCTGGAGGGCTTCCAGCTGCCGCTGGATACGCGTGCCCTCGTTGATCACCGGAATGACCAGGGCGTAGGCGTGGCGGCGCGGGCCCAGGCTTAGCGTCTCATGGGCGGGGATCCGCCACCCGGCGCGGTCGGCGGGAGGGCTCGGGACGTCCGACGTCATCTCAGGTCCGATCCTGGCTGGGGACGAAGACGAAGCGCTTGCTCAGCCCATAGTTCACAACGAACGAGACGCCGGTGGCGGCGATCAGAACCCCGAGCGCGGCCAGGGCGCCCTCGCCCGCCAGAGGCTCCAGCAGCGCCACCATGACCACCCGGGTCAGGAGCGTGGCCGCCAGGGTCAGGCCATAGGCGGCGATGCGCCGTACGCCCCCCGACGGTCGCGCCGCGGCGAAGGTCCAACGCAGGTTGACCACATAGTTGAAGGCCGCGCCGGCGCAGAAGCCGCAGGCCGCCGCCAGGGGCAGGGGCAGGCCGGCCCCTGCCGCGAGCGCCGAGGCCACGGCCAGGTCCACGACCAGGCCGGCCGCGGCCACCAGGCCAAATCTGAGCACCTGGGGAATCAAGGGATCTGACGCGCAAAGAGGTGGCGGTCATCGGCGCCGGCCCATTCCGGCTCCGTCGTGCGGATCAGTTCGAACAGGTCGTAGATGTTGTCGATCTTGCCGCCCATGATGGAGATCACCCGGGAATCCCGGGGCTGTCGCTGGTAGAGGATCGGCCGCCCATCGTCGGCCTCGTTCTTGAGCAGCACCGTCTTCACCTCATAGAGCGATTTGACCCAGGCGGCCTCAGCCAGACTGGGCACATAGCGCTGGGCGTCGAGCAGCATGTGGCGGTGGCGGCTCACGGGCGCGGCGGCGGCCAACACCTGATAGGGCGAATCGGAAGTTTCGGCGTCCGTCCAGCTCTTCTGCGGCGTGTAGCGGACATGGGTGAGCGAATAGAGCCGCTCGGCCGGATAGGGCATGGTCGACATGAAGGGGCCGTCCATGATGGTGATCCCATAGCCCTCGAGCTGCGCCGGGGGTTCGATCAGCGCGATCTCCACCGCTTCATGCTTGAGGTGAGCCTCAGGCAGATGGCCAGCGCGCAGGACGTGGTTGATCTGCGCATAGGTCACGTTGAACACGTAGCGGGCCTCGACCTCCTGACCGTCGGCCAACCTGACGACGACGCTCTCCGCACGATCCTCCAGCTCGACCGCCTCGGTGTTGAGGGCCACCTCCAGCCCCAGGGCGTCGAGGCGGTTGGCCAGCCCCCTGTGCAGGACGCGGTAGTCGAAGGCGTATTCGACGCAGTTGAAGACTGCCTCCACCATGGCCGGGTCGAACAGGGCCGACTGGGACGCATTGGCCGGCTCGATCGGCGAGCCCATGGTCTTGAAGGTGCGAAAGAACCGGTTGGCGTTCACCCGCGAGCGGCGCCTGGCGATCCCATAGAGCATCTGGAAGTCGTCGATCACCGCCTCGGCGTAGTCGGCGGCGAACCTCTGGCGCAACACCATCGACTTCACGGCGGTCAGGGCGCTGCGGGGATAGTGAAAGCCGGTATGGATGCGCGCCTGATTGACCCGCGAGGCGCGGGTCATGAGGTCGTCGCCAGCCTCCAGCAGGAGAATGCTCGAGGAGATCGACCTGAGGAACAGGGCGAGGTTGCAGCCGTAGAAGCCGCCGCCGACGATGACATAGTCATACCTGCGCCGCCCGCTCATGCCCGCGGGCCGTCCTGTCTGTCTCGGACGCGGGGGGGCGGATGGGCGAGGCCGGTGCTGATCTCGACGTTCAGCTCGTCGATGACGCGGCCAAACAGGTCCACCGCGCTGCGCTCCTCCAGCACGTCGTCGCCGGCGTTGGTGGCCAACAGCTCGATGAGGTTCTGCAGGCCGATGGACAGGCCGAAGATGGCGGTCCCCAGGAAGGCGCTGGTCAGGCCCAGCACCACCGAGGTGGTCAGCCATCCCGACTGGACGTCGTCCATCACCAGCCAGACGATGATGGCGTAGGCGATATAGGCCAGGGCCGACAGCACCACCAACAACGAGCCCAGCCCCAGCAACGCCAGCACCCGCGGCGCCGAGGCCACCAGCAGCCTGTGCAGAAGATTGAACCGGCGCCGCGTTTCCCGCAGGGACCGGCCCTTGCCCCGGGCGGTGTCGCAGAGGCGCCAGATGACCGGCGTCAGGCCGTCTGCGGGGGGAAAACGGACCGCCAGCTCACGGTCCCGCCGCGCCAGCAGCCGGTTGAGCAGGGTCCGCGGGAAAGCGGCGCTCAACATGTCCTGGGCGTTCACCTGAAACCCTGCCGTGCGGCCCAGGACGCGCAATGGAAGGTTCAGGGCGCTCCAGCCGGGCTTGCGGGACACCACGATGGCCCCGTCCTGCTCGGCCGTCCTCAACAGGGCGATGGCGTCGATCTGGCCGATCTCCTCGGCTGCGGTCAGGAGGACGAGGTCGCCGATGGCTTCGGCGGCCACCGCCACCCGGCGGCGATAGAAGGGCATGCCAAGGCTGGTGCGCAGCAGGCGCAGGTTCTCGATCGCGCGGAGGAGGTCGTCCTCCATGTGCCGCCGCGATCCGTCGTCCAGGATCAGGATCTCCCAATAGCGGAAGCTCTCATTCAGCGCCTGGGCAAGCCGCTTCAGCGCGTCATATCCCGCCGCGTCGAACTCGGCGTCGGCGAAGCAGACGGAGACCAGGACATCCTCGCGACGGCTTGTGGTCATCGGACGTCCAAACCCTTCGACCTGGCCAGTTCGACCGCCGCCCCCAGACGACCCAGGGCCTGATCGAGATCCTCCAGCCCCCCGGCGGACGCCTTCATCTCAATCGAGAACCACCCGCCGTAGCCCGCCGCCGACATGGCGCGGAGGATCTGGCTGGCCGTCTGCGGGTCGGCCGGCGCGGGGGCGAGCTGCGGCTCGCTGATATGGACATGACTGATGCGGCTCACCCGGTCCGGGGTCAGGTCCTGAAGCACCGCCATCTCGTCGTTCATGATCAGCGCGCCGCCATCAAGGATGAGCCGCACGGCGGGATGATCCAGCCGGCGGACAAAGGCCTCGGTCTCATCGAACCGGTTGAGGAAGTTGGCGCCATAGGCGGCGGGATTGGGCTCGAGACCAAGCCGCGTGTTCGCCTTCGCCGCCGCCTCGCCCAGACGATGGAAGACATCAAGCGCGATGGTCTCGGCGGCGGCGCGGTCCAGGTCGGGCGGGATGTCTCGCTGCTTCGGCGAGCCGAAGACGAGATTGGGGATGTCGAAGCGTCCGGCCAGGTCGATGGCGCGGAGGGTCGCCGCGACCAGGCGGTCCCGGGACGCCTGGTCGCGAAAGAGCGCCGCCCGTTCGACGCCGAACAGCAACGACTGCATCGACACCAGCTGCAGGCCTTCCGACCTGACGGCGTCCAGGGCGCGGGCGGCCTCGTCTGGGCTGGGCGCGAAGGCGTCCTGCGACTGCGCAAACAGCAGTTTGGGCGCGATCTCCAACCCCCTGATCCCGTGGCGGGCCAGGAGGCGATAGGCCGCGTCCCGGTCGGCGGCCGGCCAGGCGATGTTCGAGACCGCGAGCTTCACGCGGCAGGTCTTTCAGACTCGTAGAAGCGCTCCAGGCCGGCCAGGACCTCCGAAGGCTCCGAGATATAGGGGCCGGCGCGGCGCCAGAGATCCGCGTGCAGGGTGCGCATATCCTCATGGTGAACTTGCGCGGGGCTGGGGGGCGGCGCGTGACCCGTGAGGGCCGTAAAGACGGCGGCGGCCTGTAGCGGCGCGGGCGCCAGGTGCAGGACATCGAGGCGGTCCTCCCGCCCCCGACCGATGTCCGCCCAGAACTGGCTGACGTCATAGTACTGGAAGGTGGAGGCGGGGTTGGTGAACCCTACGGCCGACATGCCTGCCTCAATGAGGGTCGCCTCGCAGGCGGGCCGCTGGCCAGAGGCGTTGAAGGCCGGCCGGTCGAGCACGAAGAGATCGAGGTTTGCGTCCCAGACATAGAAGCCCGCGAGGGCCTGGCCCAGGGCCGCAGGCAGGGCGGCCTGAAGCTCAGCCAGGCGCGTCGCATTCAGCATCGAAGGCGTCGGATTGAGGATGTCGAACAGGAAGTTCTTCTTCAATCCGGGGCCGAAGAGCGCCGGGGCGCGAACGATCAGACACCGGGGAAAGTGGTCGGCGCAGAAGACCTCGAGGTCCCGGCGATGTCGGCCATAGGCCTTGTCGGTTTCGAACCGGTCGGCGGTTTCGTCGGCCTGCAGACCGCCATCGGCCAGCACGGCGATGGTGGAGATCAGGACGAAGGTCTCGGCCCTCAGGGTCGCGAGATGATCGATCAGCATGTCGATGCGGGCGCGGTCCCGGTCGGGAAAGCGGTTGGCCTCGAACATGGAGCCGGGCGCGGCGGCGCAGACCACGGCGTCAAAGGCGCAGCCTCGCGCCTGGTCGATCGTCCGGCTGTCGAAGGCGGCGGCGAACGCATGCTGACGCGCCAGTGTTCCGCCCACGAACCCGGTGGCGCCGATCAATGCATCCATCCCAATCGGCTCCCTGCACGATGCGACATCGCCCGTCGCGCCCGATCTGGATCGACCCTGGCGTCACGGATGACGACACATAGCCCGCCCCTGGGCCGGCGGCCAGATTGGCGATCGCCCTTGCGGGCCGCCCTCTCGCGGGCGTCACGCGAATGGACCTTTCCGTCGGCCACGGCCAATCGTAGGAGATGTCGGAGGGGGAGCCGCCATGACGCTCGAACAAAGGCTCGGTTTCAGCGCCAGCCAGGCGCTGGGGATCGTTCTGCTCGCCGGCTATGTCCTGATGCTCGCGGGCAATCTGCCGGGGCATCTGTCCTACGACTCCCTGATTCAGCTGCATGAAGGCCGGATGCATGTCCGGGAATCCATCGGGCCGGCGCTCTATGCCTGGATCCTCGGCGCCTTCGACGAGGTTATCCCCGGGACGGGACTCTATGTGGCGGCCAGCGGATTCCTGGTGACCGGCAGTCTGCTGTCCTTCCGCCGTCTGCGCCGCCAGGTCTCCTGGCTGTCGGTGGGGTTGGCCCTGCTGATGGTGCTGACCCCGACCCTGCTGATCTATCAGGGCGTGGTCTGGAAGGACGTGCTGTTCGCCAACCTCGCCCTCGCCGGGTTTGCGTGCCTCGCCCAGGCGGCCCGGGTCTGGGATGGCCCCCGCCGGCCCTGGCTGGCCCTGATCGGCGCCCTGCTGCTGTTCGCGGCCGCCGCCCAGGTTCGTCAGAACGGCCTCATCGCGCCGGTGTTCGCCGCCCTGGCCCTGGCGTGGCTCGCCTGGGGGCGGAGCGGATGGCGCTCAGGCCTGGTCTGGGGGGGGCGGCGGCCTGATCCTGACCCTGGCGCTTTCGGCCGCCATGGGGCACCTGGCCCAGCCGCCGCAGGCGGGGCCCGACGTGGCCGGGACGCGGGGCCTGCGCATCGTCGCCCACTACGACATCGTCGGCGCCACGGCGGTCAAGCCGACCCTGCCGCTGGAGGCCATACGCCAGCATGACCCCGCGACCGAGCGCTTGCTCCGCCATCGCGGCGTGGCGCTCTATACGCCCGAACGCATGGATTACTTCGGCCAGGACGCCGAGTTCGGCCGCTCGCTCTGGGGCCTGCCTGACGAGGTGGTGTTCGCCCAGTGGCGCGATATCGTGACGCAACAGCCGGACGCCTATCTGCGCCATCGCTGGGAGGTCTTCCGCTGGGTGTTCACCACCCCCAAGATCGATTCCTGCCTGCCCATGCATGTGGGGGTGGGCGGGCCTGAGGATCTGGCCGCATCGCTCGGCATCGCCATCGCCGCCGATCCCGCAGACCAGGCCCTGTACAACTACGCCACCTGGTTCTTCGATACGCCTTTGTATTCCCACGTGTTCTACGCCCTGATCGCCCTGGTCTGCGCTGGCGTGCTGCTGTGGCGGCGAGAGGCGGCGGATCTGGTGATCGTCGCCATGCTGCTGTCGGCCCTGGCCTTTGCGGCCAGCTTTGCAGTGATCTCCATCGCCTGCGATTACAGATATCTCTACTTCCTGGACCTCGCAGCGCTCGCAGGCCTCCTATATCTGGCCCTCGACCCACCCTATGGCCGGTTGCGGCGGCGGCTTCGCTGAGCGACCCAGTCCGGGAGCGCCCTTTGAGAGCCTTCGTTCTTCCTGCCGTCATCCTCGCCACCGCCGTCGTGGCCGCCTGCGACGAGCCCCGCTCGCGCGAGCCGAAACTCAATCCGCGGCCGGTGGCGCCCGACAATCTCAGCCTGCCGCCCACGGACTTCTCGCCGGAGAATACGGTGGAACGGCCCAGCCCCTTCGCCTGGGACCCGGCCGCCAAGGCTTTCCTGTGGAACGGCCAACCCCTGCGCGCGGCCCGCACCTGGACCTTCGATGGCTCGACGGACGGATTCGTCATGGGCGGCGGCGAGGTGGCGCCCGCCGAGGAGGGCGGCCTGAGGATCGCCGCCCGTGTCGTCGACTCGGCGGTTCGCACCCCAAGCGGTCTCGCGCTTCAGGGGCGGCGATATACCCATGTGCTGGTGCGGGCCACGCGGCTGGCCGGTGGGACGGGTTGGGACGGGGCCCTGTACTACGCCACCGAGGCCCACCCCGAGTCCGTGCAGTTCACCAACAGGCCGTTCGAGGGCGAGGAACCCGAGGTCAATGAGACGGTGATCCTGGCCTATGACATGTCAAAGCCCCTGGCCGGGGGCGAGGACTGGACCGCCTCGGTGATCGACCGCGTTCGCATCGACCTCGACGAGGCCGCCGGCGGGGAGTTCCTGATCCATCAGGTGGCGATCACCGAGCCGCCCGCCCCGGAAAACGCGATCGGCCTGCGGCCTGCGACCTAGCTTGCCTTAGGGGGCCGCAGGGCCTCGACCGCATCCAGGCCGACCGTCTTGGGATTGAGGTGAATGCGGATGTTCCGCCGGGCCCGCGCCGCGCGAGCCCGCGCCTCGGCGGGACGGTCCATGACCTGTTCGATCAGCCGGCTGGCCTGGGCGACATCGGGCTCGGCCCAGTGTTGCCCCTCGCCATAGAGATAGGCCCCGGGCTTCACCGGCACGATCTGGTAGTCCACCAGCAGGGCCGTCTCGGCGTCCATGAAGTCCATATTGCCCGACCAGCCGGTCGCCACCACAGGGGCGCCCAGCGCCATGGCCTCGGCCAGGCCGCGCCCGAACCCTTCCGAACGATGCAGCGACACGAAGACGTCGATGTTGCGGAACAGGTTCTTGACCTCGTTGTCCGACATCTCGCGGGTGATGGTCTGCGCCCGGCCGTGGAGCTGCGCGACCCGCGCCTCCAAGGCCTTACGGTCGGGATCGTCCGGCGCGCCGCCCTTGTACTTGATCACGGCGTAAAGGGGGGCTTCGGGCCGTCTGGCCACCAGCTGCTCAAAGGCTTCCAGCACGGCGAAGGGGTTCTTCCGCGCCGCATAGGACGAGAAATCGAAGGCGAACATCACCACGAAGGCGTGCTCGGGGATGTCGAACCAGCGTCGTCCCAGGAAGGTCGAGAGCTTCATGTCGACAGCCAAGGGAATGCGCGCCACTGACCGGCCCGTGGCCCGGGCGATGGCGTCCTGGACAAAGGCGGTCGGCGCCCAGATCCCGTCGAAGGCCGCCAGCTTCTCCACCCAAGGCTGGGGGTAGTCGGGCAACTCCCAGGCGGGGAAGATGATGTTGTGGGCTTCGCTGAAGGCTGAGGCGTCCAGCCGGGCCAGGACCTCGTCCACCTCATTGGCGTTCACGCAGAACAGGTTCAAGGCCCGCGACAGCTGGCGGGTCACGTCAGGGCCATAGGCTCGCTCGAGATCCGGATCCCGGCCACGATCCATGCCATAGACGTCCAGCAGGCCGGGGCGCAGGCCCGCCGCGCGCAGGGCGCGGACGGTGGACCTCAGATGCTCGCCCATGCCGATCGGGGCGAAGGGGTGGCCGACCACCACCAGGTCGGTCAGATCGGCGTCGCGGCTTGGCGCGCTCATGAGCGGGGCTCCAGCAGGTCGGCCTCGGCCGCGTTCCTCAGGGCTTCCAGCCAGCCGTGACCAAAGCGGACGTCGGGCTCCAGGTGGGCGCCTTCGGCCCACTCGTTCCAGGCGTTGATGAAGACGATCCGCTCGTCGCCGAAGTTCTGGCGTCTAGCTTCGGCCAGCATGGCCTCAGTCCAGGCCTGGAAGGCGCCGGGGCTGGCATGGTGGAAGACATAGGCGTTGTCCTGCCGCCGGGCGGTGTTGTCCCAGGAGGGCGCGACGCCGCGGAAGCGGGTGTGGCCGGGCGTCGGCGCCTTCAGGAAATGCCGCACCAGTTCGCGGTAGTCGCTGACCACGCCCTCGAAGGCGCGGTTCTGCAGGGGACCGGGCAGGCTGATCGGCTGGGCCGCGCCCATGGGGGGGAACTCGATGGCCGCGTCGAAGCCCAGGACGGCGGGATCGGGATAGGTCCCGGCCACATCGAAGGTCTCGACAAAGGCCAGATAGATCTCCCCGAGCCCGAGGGCCCGAGCCGTTTCGCGCCAGGTCCTGGCCCAGGCCGCGGCGTCCGGCAGCAGGCCGGGGCGATAGATCACCAGCAGGGGGCGGCCATTGACGCGGATATAGTTGGGCCGCCGCATCAGCGGCGCCATGTCGGTGATCAGGGCGACGGCGTCCTCGTCGCTGTAGGTCTGGGCCAGCAGGACGTCCTGCTCCTGACCATCCCAAGTCCGCGTCCAGTTTTCGTTGGCCCAGCAGACGCAGAACGGGAAGTCCGGCCCATCGTCAGCCATCAGATGGTTGAGCGGCGTCTCCAGAACCCGACGCCCGCCCGAAAACCAGTAGTAGTAGAAGCAGAAGCCGCCCAGGCCATAGCGGGCCGCCAGCGCCGTCTGCCGCTTCAGGGCGGCGGGATCGGACAGGTCGTAGAAGCCGAGGTCGGCGGGCAGGTGCGGCTGGTAGTGCCCGCGATAGCTCGGCAGGGCGCGGGTGACATTGGTCCACTCGGTGAAGCCTGCGCCCCACCAGCGATCGTTCTCCGGGATGGCGTGGAACTGGGGCAGGTGGAAGGCGATGGTGCGCACCTGATTGAGGGCGTCCAGCCGGTGGGCCCAGCGCTTGACGAAGCGCTGCTGGTTGCGAGTCGCCAGGCGCAGCTTGTAGCCCGCATCAATGGAATTGGCCGTGACGCTGAGGTGGTGAATGATCTCCGAGCGCGGCTCATAAAGGATCTTCGCGCCCCGCTCCCGCAGGCGGAAACAGAGATCGGCGTCCTCGCAATAGGCCGGCGCGAAGGCCAGGTCGAAACCTTCGAGCGCTTCGAAGTCGGCCCGGCGCACGGCCAGACAGGCGCCCGAGGCGTAGTCCACCTCTCGAGCCACATTCCAGCGCGGCAGGTCCGGGTCCTGGAAGAGGCCGATCATCTCGCTGGAGCCATCGGCGTTGATCCGGGCGCCGGCCTCCTGCAGCCGACCATCGGGGAACAGCATCTTGGGCGCGACCGCGCCGACCTGTGGATCGGCCAGCGCCTCCGCCAGGGGCGCAAGCCAGCCCTTCCGCACCTGCACGTCGTTGTTCAGGAAGATCAGCACCTCGCCCCGGGCCTCGGCCGCCGCCCGGTTGCAGGTGCGGATGAAGCCCAGATTCTCAGGGTTGCTGATGACCTTCAGGCCGTTGACGAGGGCGAGCACCGCAGCCGTCTCGTCGGTGGAGGCGTCGTCGATGACCAGGGTCTCTGCGCCCTCCAGCCCTCCGGCGTCGGCCAGGGCCTGGAGGCACTCCAGGGTGAAGCGCAGATTGTTGAAGGCCGGAATGATGATCGAGACGCGGGGCGTGGCCGCAGCCGGCAGGCTGATCCGCCGCGCCGCCGCGGCGAGGTCGCCGGTGATCGAGACCATGCTGGGCGGGGTGGGAACAAAGGTCTCGATCCGCTCGGCCTGAATCCTGGCCCAGGCCCGGGCGAGGTCGTCATAGCCCTGGGGGTCGTAGGCGGCCGGGTCGCGGTGGCGGCTCGCTGCGCGCATCTGGTCGAACATGGCCGCGGCGCCTTGCACCCCGGACCCCGCCAGAGGTTCAGGCTTGGCCCCGGCATGGCGCTTCCAGTGTTCCAGGCTGCTGAAGGGCGTGGCGGCCGCCTCGGGATTGGCCAGAAGATAGGCCGCCTCATCGAAGTCGGCGGCTGGCCAGAGGCCTTCGAAGGCGCCTCGCGCCACATAGTCGCTCAACGGGTCCGGCCCGCCGCCCTCTGCTGCGCCGTCCTGTTGCAGGTAGAAGGCGGAATCGAAGTGCGGGCTGGGGTCGCGATGCTCGCGGACCCCGAAGCGGACAAAATGGGCCAGGGGATTGAAGCCCGGCGTCCGCAGGTCGCGGTAGCGCTCGGCGTACCAGGCGCTGTCGAACAGGGGATGAGGATCGCGTCCCAGTTCGGCGCCGCCGGTGACATAGTCCAGCAGGGGGGCGACGCCGGCGACGGCGACCTCGGGGTAGCGCTCCAGATACCAGTCGTTGGCGAACAGGGGGTGCGGATCCAGGCCTTGCCGCCAGCCCTCCCGCAGGTAGTGGATCAGGGGATCTTCGCCCGACGTCGCCACGGCCTCGCACTGGCCCACATAGTGGCGCAGATCGAACAGCGGGTGCGGGTCCAGCCCCTGTGCGGCGCCGACCAGCAGGTAGTGCTGAAGCACGCTCAGTCCGCTCGCCTCAACGGCTACGCCGTGCCGCAGGCGGTAGTCATTGACGCTGACCAGAGGATGGGGATCGAGGCCGGCGCTGTCGCCCAGGACAAGATAGTGGGCCAGGGGCGCCCAGCGTGACCCGGCCAGTTCCGGGGCGCGGCTCAGATAGTCCGACTGATCGAACAGGGCGCGGGGCTGGATGGCGGGGTCGGGACCGGCCCGCACATAGGCGTCGAGGCCAGGGGTCATGGCGGGTTCGATCCCCAGCCCATAGACCTGCTCCTCCCGCCAAAGGCCGGAGGCCATGATCAGCAGAGCGCGCCCGGGCCACTTGCCCCGGGCCAAGGGAAGCGCAAGGCGCTGCGCCAGGCGGGCCAGGACAAGGCTGGAGCCCTGGCGGACCCGGACCTCGCGGTATCGCCGCCAGCGCTGGGCGGCGGCGGCGACCGTCTGAAGGCGCACGCGCTGGCGCTTGCCGAGGAGTTCGGCGGCCTGATCGGTCGGCGAAGAGAAATTGGATTCTGACACGGGGATCCGTCGGTGGGCGAGGGTTCAGCTCTCGCTGAGAGGGTCGTCTAGAAGCTCGTCCAAGGTTTGTTCAAGCCGGCGAAGCTCGTCGGCCTGCGCCAGGTTGATCGCCTGCTGGCTCGCAAGCTGCGATTCCAGGGATCTGATCTTGGCCTGTTCGAAGGCGGCGATCTGGCGGATTTCCAGCAGGTCGCTGCGTGTCGCATCGAGATCGGAGGTCACCGGCGAGACAAACACGCCCATGACCCGTCGCATCTCCTCGAGCGCCTCTGCGGCGGCGGCGAGTTCGGCCGAGGGCCTTGGGCGATCCTGCGCCGCAGCCTCGAACCAGTCATAGACCTGGGCGGCGAGCGCCCCCACGTGCGGGACCTTGTCCAGCTCGCCATGGGCGGCGTTGTGGCGCAGCTCCTGGGTCAGAAAGCCGTCGATCGCCTTGCCCGCCTGTGGCGTCAGGGCGGGCAGGGGCGCGCCGTGGGCGGTCTCGATCCGCGCCGCCTGAGCGCGCCAGTCCTTCAGCAGTCCGTCATAGGGCACGAAGGCGCGGGGCATGTCGCGGCTGTGGGCTTCGGCGGCGAGCATATAGGCGACCCAGACCAGCAGCGACTTCTCCACCGGAAAGCCGTTGCGCTTGGTCAGGGACCCCGCCACTTCCAGAGGATGGCGCACGGGAATGACCGCCCGGGCCGATATTCCAAGATCGTCCAGGACCGTTCGCCACAGAGGACAGAGGACGCTCACCCGGGGATCTTTCATCAGGGGGTGGCGGGCGCCTGCGAATTCTTCGTCGAACAGGTCGGTGGCCCGCGTGATCCAGCGCTTCTCCTCGCGGACCTCCAGCGGACGATAGGGGAAGGCGAAGGGGTCGTCCCAGGCGGAGCCGGCGGCGCGCAATCTCTGGTCATTGAAGATCGCGATCCGCCAGGGCTCGAAGTAGCCCTTCGCGTTGTACTCGTCCCCCGGCATCACGTTTTCCGGGAGCGAGGCGCCGGCCAGGGCCAGGACCTGGGTGATCGCAGACGTGCCCGACCGATGCATGCCGAGCACGAGATAAGCCGCCCGGCTCGAAGGGGGGCTGGCCGCTCGTTGGTCCATCGGATGGCTCTTGGCGAGTGTCACACAAGGTGCTGTATGGCCGCGCGGTCCGCGCCGCAAGACGTGAACGCTGCGGTTGATCCCCCCGTTCATCTGATGCACACAACCTTTCGGCCTCGACAAGGAGCCCCGCATGGCTGCTCCGGCCGCCCAAGACTTCGCACTGGCTTTGGTCAGCACCGCCCTCGATCCCGTCTTCTATCGGCGCGCCTATCCGGACGTCGCCGCCGCCGGCGCCGACCCCATCGCGCACTATGTGGAGCGGGGCTGGCAGGAAGGGCGCGATCCTGCCGCCTGGTTTTCCACCACCGCCTATCTCGCCGACCATGCCGATGTGGCCGCTTCGGGGGAGAACCCCCTGGCTCATTTCCTGGCGGTCGGCGCCGGCCAAGGTCGCACCATCCGCGCCTCCGCCCTGGGGCGCGTGCTGGCCGACGATCCGACGCGGGTGGCCTGGGCCTACGTCCCCGAACCTGCCGCTCCGGCGCCTGGCCCTGACGACACGGTCCAGCCGGACGAAGCCGACATTCCGCCGGACGATCTCCATGCCGAGCCGGAGCCGCCGGAGCCGCCGGAGCCCGAGTCTGAGTCGCTGGGCGCGATCTATGACCTGGTCGCCGAGGCCTTTGACCGCCCCTACTATATGGCGGAGAATCCCGACGTCGCCGCAGAGGGCGCCGATCCGGTGACGCACTTCCTCGAGGTCGGTTGGCGTGAGGGCCGCGACCCGACGCGCTGGTTCTCGGTATCCGACTATCTGGAGCTCAATCCCGACGTCGCGGCCGCCTCGATCAACCCGTTCGTCCACTATCTGCGGGCCGGCCGTCAGGAGGGTCGGGTTCCGCGTCTCGAGCTCGGGTTCCGTTACCGGATCATCGCGGCGCTGCAGCCCCTGGAAGCGCGGATCAAGGCGTCAGAGGCCGAGGACGAGCCGCCGACGAGCGGTACGGCGAGCGACTTCGCAGCCTTGCTGGCGACCAGCCGGTCCGGCCTCGCCGATCTCCACCTGACCTTCAGTCACGACGACTACATGTCCAATCTGGGCGGCGTGCAGCTCTGCCTTCAGCGCGAGGGCGCCGCAGCCGCTGCGGTCGGGCGCGACCATCTGCACATCTATCCCGCCAATTCCCGGCCGGTTCTGCGCCGCCCCGGCCATGCCGAGCTTCTGGGCGTGGTGTGGAATGGCGTCCCGGCGGGAACCTTCTATCCCGGCCTTCTGGTCGAGGGGCTTGAATCGGCCCTGGCGGCGGTGGTCCCCGGGCGGCGAAGTCTCGCCGTTCACAGCCTGCTCGGCCACTCGGTCAGCGACATTCTGGCGATCTCCCGGGCCGCCGGATTCCGCGAAGGCTGGTTCTGGGTCCATGATTTCGCCGGCGTCTGCGCCAGCTATCACCTCCTGCGCAACGACGTCGCCGATTGCGGCGCCCCGCCCATAGGCAGCGCCGCTTGCGGCGTCTGCGTCTATGGCCCGCACCGGCAGTTTCATCTGGATGAGCACGACCGGCTGTTCAGTGTCCTGAGCATGTCTGTCGCCGCCCCGAGCCAGGCGGCCCTGGACACCTGGCGGCGGGGGACCGGCCTCGCTGGCGTGCGCGCGGTCGTCGCGCCCCTGGCCAGGCTGGTTGAGCGAGCGCCAGCTGAATTAGCCGCCCCCGCAGATCGCCCCTTCCGTCTGGCCTTTCCGGGGATGGCCAGCACCCTCAAGGGCTGGCCGGTCTTCCGCGACCTGGTCCTCAGGTTCGCCGAGGATCCTCGCTATGAGTTCCTGCATCTGGCCCGCGACGCCACCGGGGCGCTTCCCCTCAGCTTCCACCCCGTGACCGTGAGCGAAGCCCAGCCCACGGCCATGCAGGACACCCTGGAAGCGCTCGGCGTCGATGCGGTGATGATCTGGTCCCTGTGCCGCGAAACCTTTTCCTTCACGACCTACGAGGCTGCCGCCGCCGGCGCGGCGATCCTGACGAGCCCGGACACGGGCAATGTCGCCGCCTTCGTTGCAGAGACGGGGCAGGGGCGGGTGCTCGACGACGAGGCGGCCTTGTTCGACATGTTCGAAACAGGCGCCGTGCTCGACCTTCGCCGGTCTTTGCGCCAGCCCGTCCTGTCCGCTCTCAGCTATAGCCGCCTCACCTTCGACCTTCTGGATGGGGAGGCCGTCTGATGAAGGTGCTCTGCTATTCCAGCTTCACCTTCTCCTACCTCAACCGGGCCCGCGTGCTCTATTCCACCCTGCGGCGGTTCCATCCGGATTGGGAGCTGGTGGCGCTGATCACCGACGAACCGCCGGCGGGCTTCGCCTTCGATCCGGACCAGGAGCCCTTCGATCGGGTCGTCTGGGCTCAGGATCTGGGGATCGACAACTTCCGCAGCTGGCTGTTCCGCCACGATGTGGTCGAGGTTTGTACGGCGGTGAAGGGGCCCTTCATCCACCAGGCCTGCAGCCAGGCTGACATCGCCATCTATCTGGATCCAGATACGGCCCTGCTCGCGCCCCTCGACCCCCTGATCGATTGGCTGCAGACCGACGAAATCCTGCTGACGCCCCATCTGCTCGATCCGAACACCGAGCGCACCGCCATCCTAGACAACGACCTGTCAGCCTCGCGCACGGGGATCTTCAATCTCGGCTTCGTGGCGATCCGCACGCGGGGCGAGGGCGCGCGCTTCGCCAGCTGGTGGAACGATCGCCTGCTCGAATACTGTTATGACGACATACCTCGCGGCCTGTTCGTCGATCAGCGGTGGTGCGACCACGTGCCGGCCCTGTTCGACAAGGTGAAGGTGGTGCGCGACCCGGGCTACAATGTCGCCAGCTGGAATCTCTCCCAGCGCAAGGTGGCCATCGGCAAGGACGGCGCGATCACCGTCAACGGTCAGCCCTTGCGCTTCTGGCACTTCACCAAGCTGGGGCTGACAGGCGACCTGATGACCAAGAAGTACGCCGGCGACAACTTCGAGGTCTATGAGATCTGGAACTGGTACAAGCGCCAGGTGGCGGCGGCCACCGATCCCGCCATACCCGCCCGTTACTGGGCCTATGGGACCTATGCGGACGGCACGCTGATCGACAAGAGCCATCGGGTGCTGTGGCGGGAGAGCCCCGATCTGCAGGCCGCCTTCGAAGACCCCTTCGCTGCGGGCCCAGGCTCCTATCTGGCCTGGCTGATCGCCGAGGGCCGCGCCCAGGACAGCGCCGCATGACTAAAGCCCCGAACCCGCCCGCCGTCGTCGGCGCGCTTCCCGACCCGCAGAACGCCGTCAGTCCGGTCTTCGCCAAGGCGATCAGGCTGGCCGAGCGCCACAGGCGATTGCAGGCCGACCAGCATCAGGCTGAGGTTGAACTGGCCCTGACGCGTTCGCGCCTGACCCTGGCCCTGGATCGCGCGTTGGCCGGTCGGGCCGAGGCCGAGGCGGCGGCGCGCCAGGCGCAGGTCGCGATCCACCGCCGGGCGGCCCGTCGACGTCCGCAACGGCGCAATCGCCTCAGCCAGATGATCCAAAGCGTGCTTCTGCGGCTTGGCGCCCCCGGACGGGCGGCGATGATTGCGCGTTCGGCCTTGTGGGTTCCGTCGGCCGGGGGGGTGCGAGGCCGCTTGTCCAGCCTGAAAGATATGGCGCGCTACGCCCGGCAGGGTTCCGAGGCTGGCCTGCGGCCCTCGGCCATCTTCGACCACGACGGTTATCTCGCGCGTTACCCCGACGCCGCCGGGGCCAGCCCGCTGGGCCACTACCTGGTCAGGGGGGGGCGGGAAGGCCGCATTCCCCATCCGCTGTTTGATCCGGCCTTCTACCTTGCGGCCTATCGCGCCGCCGTCGAGGCGACCGGCCTTTCGCCGTTGGAGCATTATGTGCGGATCGGCGCCGCCGAAGGGTTCGATCCCCATCCGCTCTTCTGTGGGGACTGGTATGTGTCCCGGCGCCCCGATCTCGCCGCCGCAGGGGTCAACCCCCTGGTTCACTATCTGACCCAGGGATGGCGCGAAGGCGTCAATCCCCACCCCGTGTTCGATTCCGACTTCTACCTGGCCCAGGCTGGCCAGGCCGCGCGGGACCAGCCGGCCCTGCTGCACTATTTGACCCAGGGCTGGCGGGACGGGTTCAAGCCCCATCCCCTGTTCGACCCGACCTGGTACCTGGAGCGCTATGCCGATGTGGCCGACGCGGGCGTCGAGCCCTTGACCCACTTCGTCATGGTGGGCGGCGCCGAGCTGCGGGACCCCAGCGGATGGTTTTCATCCGCCCAATACGCCTCGGCCAAGGTTGGCGGCCTGGCGCCGGGGATCAATCCGCTGATGGACTATCTGGCCGGCGGCGCCTGGGACCTTGGCGCGGCGCCGTCCGGCTTCGCGCCGGCCGCCTATCTGGCGGCCCACCCCGAACTGGCCGAGACCGGCATGACGCCGCTGGAGCACTGGGCCCGATCCGCCCCGGGCTCGTAGGCAAGAGCTTCAAACCCCGAGCTCTGCCAGCGCCTGGCGGATGTCGTCGTAATAGGCCGGCACATAGTGAAAGGGACTCAGGCCCCAGCGGTGAGCCGGATCGGCCACTCTGTTCTGGGGGGCTGCGGCGATGACCTGCGCCTGGGGGACGGCGGCCATGAAGGCCGCCTCATATCTGGCCAGCAGCTGATTGTGGGCCACAAGGCTGGCCGGGCGTCCGTCCCAGATGTGCGGCTCGCGGGTCAGCGGCGTCTCGGCGCCATCCGCGTTCCGCTGATGGTCGGCCCAACGGGCCGAGTGGAGGATGATCTGGGCCTCGCTCAGCACGCTGGCGTTCAGCAGCAGGGCCATTTGATCCAGGCCGTTGCGCCACAGATGCTCGCAGGCGCCGGACAGCCTTGGAATTTCGCGACGTTCGGCGAAGGCCGGCGTCCCTAGCCAGCCGCCGCTGTCCAACTCCCAGCTATGGGTCACGATCTGCCCGCCCGGCAGGGCCAGCAGGTCGAAGCGCTCATCTATGAAGTCAAGGATCAGGTGGGTCGGCCGGTGCGCCACCAGCTCGGCCAGGCCGCGCTTGGTCAGGTCGGCCTCGACCGCCATGGCCTGATACCGCGTCAGCCCATGGCCGGGGGCGCCGCCGGGATCGACAGGGGTGGAAAACAGGCTCGGAAGGCTGGTGCGGGATACATAGAGAAGGTCGGACGGCGCCTCATCGCGGCGCGGCCAAAGCTCGCGGGTGATGCAACTGCCGAGGATCGCTACTCTCGCCATGGGTCCTTTTCCGGAAGGCCTTGACCGGGCCATAGCATGTTCGCCCCATAAGGGGGCCGCCATTGACTTGACCAGCGTCGGTCGTCATGTGTCGCGCCCTCAAGCGCTCCAATGTTGGGGGCTCTGAGGCTCCGACGGACGCTCGCACGCATGAAGATACTCAACCCGTTTGCGTCGCTGCCCGACAATGTGCTGACGGGCGCGCTGAAGGAAGGCTCCAGGCCTCTGGCGTTCGCCGCCGGCTTCAGCCTGATCAGCAACCTGCTCTACCTCGCCCTGCCGCTCTACACCTTCCAGATCTATGGGCGCGTGCTGTCCAGCCACAGCCTCTCGACCCTCATGGTCCTGACGGTGGGAACGCTGCTGGTGTTCGTGATCTCGGGCGTCATCGACGAGCTGCGGACGCGGATCCTGATCAACTACGGGATCATGCTCGACCAGCGGGTCTCCAGCCATGTCTTCGCCGCCTTGTTCGAGGCCGAGAGCAAGGGGCAGGGCCAGACCCGGTCCCAGGCGTTGCGCGACCTCGACGCCTTTCGGCAGATCCTGACGGGCGCGGTCTTCTCGGCCATTTTCGATCTGCCGTGGATGCCGCTCTTTATCGGCATTCTGTTCGTGATCGATCCCCTCGTCGGGTTCATCACTCTGATCGGGGCTGTGGCCCTGTTCGGCCTGGCCATGCTGCAGGATCGCCTGTCGCGGCCGCCGCTGCAGGAGGCCAACGAGGCCAGCCTCAAGGCCTACACCTTCACCGAGGCCGGTCTGCGCAATGGCGAGGTGGTGCGCGCCATGGGCATGCTCGGCGCGCTGGGCGCCCGCTGGTCGGCCTTCCGCGGCCGGGCCATCGAACGCGGCGCCTGGGCCTCGCAGCGCTCCAGCGTGGTGGCCAACACCACCAAGTTCACCCGCATGCTGATCCAGATCCTGGTGATCGGCGTCGGCGCCTATCTGGTGGTGACGGGCAAGATCCCGCCGGCCATGCTGTTCGCCAACATGATCCTGGCCAGCCGCGCCCTGCAGCCGATCGAGAAGGTGGTCGGCGCCTGGGACGGCATCGTCAATGGCGGCCGCGCCTATGACCGGCTGAACAATCTTCTGAACGCCTACAAGCCGACGACCCCGGCCACCTCCCTGCCGCGGCCGCTCGGCCAGCTGAGCATCGAGGGGGTGAACTTCGCCCCGCAGGGCGCCGAGCGCTATGTGCTGCAGGGGCTGAACTTCAAGATCGAGCCCGGCGAAATGCTCGGGATCATCGGCCCTTCGGGGGCGGGCAAGTCCACCCTGGCGCGGCTGATCGTCGGGGTCTGGCGGCCGGTGAACGGCCATGTGCGCCTGGACGGCGCCGACGTCTTCGCCTGGAACCGGGCGGAATTTGGCCTTCATGTGGGCTACCTGCCGCAGGATACGGAGCTGTTCGCCGGCACCCTGCGCGACAACATCGCCCGCTTCCGGGCCGACGTGACCGACCAAGCGGTGATCGACGCCGCCACCCAGGCCAATGTGCACGAGATGATCCTGCGGCTGCCCAAGGGCTATGAGACCGAGCTGACCGACGGCGGCTATATCCTGTCGGCTGGCCAGCGGCAGCGGGTGGGCCTCGCCCGCGCCCTGCTGGGCGATCCCAGCCTGCTGGTGCTGGACGAGCCCAACGCCAGCCTGGACGCCGAGGGCGAGAACGCCCTGATGCAGGCCATCGACGCCCAGCGCGCCAAGGGCGCGACCGTAGTGGTGGTGTCGCACAAGCCGAGCATCCTGCGCTCCGCCGACAAGATGCTGGTCCTGCGCGATGGCCGCATGGAGATGTTCGGTCCGCGCGAGGCGGTCATGGCCCGGGTCACCCAGCCGGCGCCTGTGCGTCCCGTCGAGGCCAGCCGATGAAATTCGACCTCGGTCCCCTCAAGCCGGTGCTCGGCCCGATCCGCCCTCTCGACACCCGCTTTGACGTGGGCGAGCCCGAGCCGAACCGCGACCTGGAAAAGCGCCTTTGGCGCCCGGTCCTGATCGGCTGCGTGGTCGTGGGCGTCTTCGTCTTCGGCATGTTGATCTGGGCGGGCTTCACCCAGATCAGCGCGGCTGTGGCGGCCCCGGCCGAGGTGCGGGTGGAGTCCAGCCGCAAGACCCTGCGTCATCGGGAAGGCGGCGTGGTCTCCCAGATCCTGGTGCGCGAGGGCGAGCGCGTGCGCGCCAATCAGCCCTTGATCCGCTTCGACGCCGTCCAGTCGGACGCCACGGTCGACGTGCTTCAGAATCAGTATGACGCCGTCCTGGCCCAGAGCGCCCGATTCAGCGCCGAATCGGCAGGGAGCCAGACCCTGGCCCTGCCGCAGGAACTGACCGGCCGCATGAGCGATCCTCGGGTCGCCGGCCTGATCCGCGACCAGCAGCTTCTGTTCAACACCCGCCTGCAGTTCTTCATCAGCCAGCAGGGCGTGCTGGAGCAGCGGGTCGATCAGCTGGCCACCCAGATGGTCGGGGTCCAGGCCCAGCTCGATTCCATCGACGAACAGATCGGCTTCACCCGCGAGGAGCTGGCCGGCTATCAGACGCTCTATGAAAAGGGCTACGCGCCCAAAACCCTGATCCTGCGCTATGAGCGCAGCCTGGCGGAGCTGGGCGGGCGTCGCGGCGCCCTGACCTCAGAGCTCAATCGCCTGCGTCAGGCGCAAGGGGAGGCGCGGCTTCAGCTCACCACCCTGCGAAATCAGCGAATCAGCGAGGCGGCCGAAGGCCTCCGCCAGATGCAGAGCCAGCTCTCCGACGTGGGCCCCCGCCTGACCGCCGCCCGGCAGATTCTGGACCGCACCACGGTCAGTTCGCCGGTGGACGGCTATGTGCTGAACCTCACCCAGTTTACGGTGGGCGGCGTCGTCACCCCCGGCGAGCTGCTGATGGACATCGTGCCGGCCGACGCGCCGCTGATCGTCCATGCCCGCGTCAAGCCGACCGACGTGGACAGCGTCAGGATCGGCCAGGAGGCCCAGGTCGAGGTTTCGGCCTTCAGCTCGCGCCGCGTCCCGCCCATGAGCGCCACGGTCACCAGCCTGTCGGCCGACCGCCTGGTGGATCAGCAGACCGGCGTCGCCTACTTCCTCGCCGAGCTGCGCATCGACCCCGCGGCCCTGGCCAAGCTACCCCGCGACGTGGAGCTGGCGCCGGGCATGCCCGCCCAGGCCATGATCGTCACCGGGCGCCGCTCGATCCTGTCCTATATTCTCGATCCGCTGACCGACACCTTCGACAACGCCCTGCGGGAAGAGTAGAATCCAGGTCATATGAGTCTCGGCGGGTAAGTCACACCTCTACGCGACCCGCGCCCGGCAAGGCTTTTTGATATTGCGTATCGCCGAAGCATCCGATACCCATTCCTCGGGCTCGTTTTAACCTTCGCCACGTCCATGTGTAATGGCGCGCGGGGAGGGACCGCCAGGACCGCTCCATCCGCGGGATGGTGGCCAGGCGTTCTGGGGTCCACGTGACACTGACTGGAGAGAAGCATGGCTAACTATACTTTCGACACCATTACGCCGGCACAGGCCCTCGCCTATGCGTCCGGCGCTGACTCGCTGGCGTTCGCGCCGGGCACCAACGCTTCGGCGATCACTGTGCTCTACGTTCCCGCGGTTGGCGCTGAGCCGGCTCGGGTGAGCATCACCGTCAATGGCGTCACGAAGATCTTCGGCACCGGCATCTACGGCGAAGTCGAAACCACCACCACGGGTTCGGTTCTGTTCATCGGCGGCGCCGGCAACGAAACCCAGGCTGGCGCTTCGGGCGCTGACGGCATGTACGGCGGCGACGGCAACGACTCGCTGACCGGCAACGACGGCGCGAACTTCATCCAAGGCAACGCCGGCAACGACTCCATCACCGCGGGTTCGTCGGCTGACCAGATCTACGGCGGCCAGGGCAATGACGTCATCGGCACCGGTGGCGGCAACAACTTTGCTCACGGCAACCTGGGCGACGACACCATCACCGGTGGCGGCCTGACCGGTCAGTCCGAGACCCTGCTCGGCGGCCAAGGCACCGACTCGATCACCGGTGGCGCTGGCGCCGACTTCATCAACGGCAACCTCGGCAACGACTCGCTCGTTGGCGGCGGCGGCAACGACACCCTCCTGGGTGAAGCTGGCGACGACGATATCGCCGGCGGCACGGGCAACGACAGCGTCGATGGCGGTGAAGGTTCTGACAGCCTCACGGGCGGCGCCGGCAACGACACCATGTGGGGCGGCCTCGGCGCCGACACCCTGCTGGGCGAAGCCGACAACGACTCGCTGCAAGGCAATGCGGGCGCTGACTCCATCAACGGTGGCGCCGGCAACGACAGCCTGTACGGCGGTCAGGACAACGACACGATCGACGGCGACGCTGGCAACGACTGGGCCAACGGCAACCTCGGCGACGACAACATGACGGGCGGCGCGGGTAATGACACCCTCCTCGGCGGTCAAGGTAACGACACCATCGTTGGCACCTCGGGCTCCAACTTCCTGAACGGCAACCTTGGTAACGACAACATCACCGGCGGCACGGACGCTGACCAAATCTTCGGTGAGGGCGGCAACGACACCCTCGCCGGCGGTGCGGGCAACGACACCATCGACGGTGGCGAAGGTGACGACCAGGTCAGCGCGACCGCGGGCGCCAACAACATGTCTGGCGGCGCGGGCAACGACTCGATCACGGCTGGCACGGGCGCCGACACCATCTCCGGTGGCGACGGCAATGACACCATCGATCTGTCGGCTGGCGGCAACAACGTTGCTAACGGCGATGCGGGCAATGACCTGATCACTTCGGGTGGCGGCAACGACACCATCAACGGTGGCGAAGGCAACGACCTGATCACGGCGGCCGCCAACGGCGGTAGCAACGCCCTGCTCGGTGGAGCCGGCAACGACTCCATCATCGGCGGCGCTGGCGCTGACACCATCACCGGCGGCGCCGGTGTCGACACCATGGACGGCGGCGCTGGCGCCGATCGCTTCGTCTTCGCGGCCGGCGACACCTCGTCGACCACGGGTTCGATCGATCGCATCAACAACTTCGTCTCTGCTGATGACTCGATCTCCTTCGGTGTGGCCGCCACGGCGACCAACTACGCCGAAATCGGCGACGCGACCTGGACCTACGCCCAGGCGTTCAATGACGCGGCTGCCCTGATCGGCGGCGGTCAGCGCGACATCGTCGCGGTGCAAGTTGGCGGCGACGTCTATGTCTTCGCCGACATCAGCGGCACCAACACGGTGACCGGCACTGTCTACCTGAACGGCGTCACCCTGGCTGGCGTCGAGCAGTCCGACTTCGTCGTCTAAACGACTTACAGTCCGAACTAAGATTGGGGCCGTCCTTCGGGGCGGCCCCTTTTCTTTGGTGCGACCCGTTCACGTCATCGGAGCCTGTCTCTCGACGGAGCTCACGGACGCGCACCGGCTTCCCCGTCCGATCTGTGTGCAAGTCAGGCCTGTTCTGGGCCGGTCTAGGCCAGAAACCCGGACTTCGACAGGCAGGGCCGTCGGGCGGCTCGGCTTTCCAGGCAGACCTGGCCATACGGGGCCTCGGGGCCCCTGAACAACGTCGGCGTCGGACGATTTGGCCCAAGAGGCCTGCACGCGTCGCCCGACAACAAGCGCGCGCACAAGCCTGACGCGACCAAGGCCACCTCGACCCGGCGACGAACGATCCAAATTTTCAGGAGATGCAAGAGGTCGGGCCATAGCTGGCATGGACGCTATGGCCCGACCGATGCGACACAGCCCTGGAGAGCAAGGCTGACATCAAACTGTAGCTTAGTCCGCCGAGCTGCGAAAGAGAGTCTGTCGTCTTAACGACAGGTTTAGAGAAAATTCCAGGCGGACCGCTTAGTCCTGGAGGTTGATCTCGAAGCGCCGCTCCAGGGCGCGTCGTCCGCCGCGCTCGACCCAATAGGCCGCCATATAGGTCCCGGGCGCCCAGCCGTCGGCGGGGGTCCGTCGGCCGGCATAGAGCATGTACTGGGCCTTGGGGCCATCCAGGGGATCGATCGTGGTCTCGGCCAGCAGGTCCCCTCCGGGGCCCGTGACCGTAAGATGCTGGATGTCGCCGGCCTCAAGGCCAATGGCGCGAACATAGGCCACCAGGGCTGGCGCATGGGCGCTGGCCGGGGGCAGCCCGCCGTCCTCGATGGACTCCATCGACACGGCGCCGGACGAAAATCCCGTGTTGAGCACGGCGCCGGACTTATAGGCCATGGCCGCTGAAACGCTGGCGGCCCATAGCGCGCCCCTCGCCTCGCAGGCCTCGCCGCCCTCCGGTGCGAATGGATCGACTACCTGGCCGTCCTTGCGCAACGAGAAGTGCAGGTGGGGATATTCGGTCTGCCCAGACAGGCCGATGCGGGCGATGGGTTGTCCGGCCCGAACCTCGGCGTCCTGTGCGACGATCAGACTGCCCTGGGCCAGATGGCAGTACTGGCTTTCCCAGCCGTCGCCATGGTCGATGACGATCCCATTGCCGCACTCAACGCCGTCCACGGCGGCCACCCCGGTGTTGCGCACCGATACGTCGGCCACCCCGTCGCGCAACCGCGTCACACGGCCCGGCGCTGCGGCCAGGACATCGACCCCGGCTCGCTGGGCGGCCATGTCGGGGATGCGGATATCGACGCCCTTGTGGTCCTGATAGGTGCGCGTCGCGCAGGTATAGTCCTTGGCGCCGGGGCCAGGGTCGCGGTCCACATAGTTCTGGATCTCGCAGGTCTCCCCCAGCACGCAGTCCACCGGCAGGACGAGCTGGGGGCCGAGCGGAGCCGCGTCAGCCGCCTCGCTCGGGGCGCTAGGCGAACAGGCCGCCAGCAGGGTGGTCGCGGCAAGAATCGGAACGGCGGCCGGTGGCGTTTTCCACCTGCGGGACATGGCGAGCATGGCGGCGAGATTGGCCAAGTGGCCTGACGGAAATATGGCGAGGCTCACCAGAATCGAATGCCGGTCAGCTCGGCGAGCTGGGCCATGTCCTCGCCATACAGCCCGCGCAGATAGGCGACATCCTCGGTCGTCAGGCTGGACGGATAGCTCATTGGCTGGCCCTCGTGCACCCGCCGGCGCTGGACGGGCGGGGCAGGGTCGATGTCCAGGAAGCCGCTGATTCGCTGCAAGGTCGCCGCAGGCGCGGCGTCGAGATCTTCGGAGCGCAGGATCAGCAGCTGTCGCGCTGGAAAATGCGCCAGTGCCTGGGCGATCTGCTCGCCATAGAAGCCGCGCTCCACATAGCTGAACTCCCGATGGAAGCCCCATGGTTCGGATTCGAACAGTCGGGCGCGGCCCCGTCGAATGCACCAATCGAACGGTGCGGTTTCCGCCCCCCGGGCGAACTCCATCTTCCAGTGCGACCAGGCCCGCTCCACCGGATCGCGGAGCAGGATGATCAGCCGCGCCGCGGGATTATAGGCTGCGATCCGCGCGATGCTGTTCTTCCAATAGAGGTAGATGGGCGTGGCCTCGCCCCAGCGGCGGCTGCGATCGGCCAGGTCGAAGCGGGCGTGATAGTCGCCGTAATCCGGGGCGGCCCAGTCTTGGGTCTCGTCGTCGAAGAAGTGAACTTCCTTGACGTCCGACAGGCCGATCTGCGGATGCTCGCCCAGATAGTCGAACAGGGCCGTCGTCCCGGCCTTCTGCGCGCCGACGATGATGAAATCGACCTTCGGCTCCAAGTCCTGCTCCTGGATCATCTAGAGGAGCGCCAGCGCCCCTGACGCGGGATACGGCTTCATCGGGCCGCCGACACGCGATATGGAGGAGGCCACAGAGCGGGTCACCTAAGCACGGCCCGCCAGAAACGGCATACAAGGTCGGGGTCTTGATCACCATCATCGACGAAGAGCGCGGCGAAGTCGTCGTCCGCGACGGCGACACAGAAACGCGCCACAGCCTCTCCACCGCCGAAGGGTTCGCCGCGGCGTCCAAGGCCTGGGTCCGGGCGACCTGGGATTCCAAATACGTCTATTCCTTCGCCTGGATGGGCCGGCCGATCATTCAGCTGCCGGAGGACATGGTCCGCCTGCAGGAGGTGATCTGGGATCTGAAGCCCGACGTGCTGGTGGAGACCGGCGTGGCCCATGGCGGGTCCCTGGTCTTCTACGCCTCCCTGTTCGAGGCGATGAACAAGGGTCGGGTGATCGGCATCGATATCGAGATCCGGCCGCACAATCGCACGGCCATCGAGGCCCACCCGATGAAGAAGCGGATCGAGCTGATCGAAGGCTCCTCCACCGCGCCCGAGGTGGTCGAACAGGTCAAGGCGCAGATCAAGCCCGGCGAGACCGTGCTGGTGGTGCTCGATTCCAACCACACCAAGGGCCACGTGCTCGACGAACTGCGCGCCTATGCCGACATGGTGCCGGTGGGCTCCTACATCGTCGCCACCGACGGGATCATGGAACAGGTGGTGGGCGGACCCCGCACGGCCGAGGACTGGACCTGGAACAATCCCCGTCAGGCGGTACATGAGTTCGTGGCCCAGGATAAGCGCTTCATCATCGAAGAGCCGACCTTCCCCTTCAACGAAGGGGTGGTGAATTCGCGGGTCACCTATTGGCCTGACGCCTTCGTCAAGCGGATCGCCTGAGCGTCGGCGGGGGAACAGCAGCGATGAAAGTCGTCATCCTGGCCGGCGGCCTGGGCACCCGGATTTCCGAGGAAAGCCACCTGCGGCCCAAGCCGATGATCGAGGTCGGCGGCCGGCCGATCCTCTGGCACATCATGAAGATGTTCGCCCACCACGGCTTCAACGAGTTCGTCGTTTGCCTGGGCTACAAGGGCTATGTGGTGAAGGAGTATTTCGCCAACTACGTCCTGCACAATGCGGACTTCACCGTCGACCTCGCCAACCGCGCCATCGACTACCACGCCACCAAGCATGAGCCGTGGAAGGTGACCCTGGTGGACACCGGTCCCGACACCATGACCGGCGGGCGGCTGAAGCGCGTGCGGGAGTTCCTGCCCCCCGGCGAGCCCTTCTTCTTCACCTATGGGGATGGGGTCGCCGATGTGGACCTCACGGCCCTGGCGAAATTCCATGCCGCCCATGGGAAGCCCGCGACGGTGACCGCCGTGGCGCCCCCTGGGCGCTATGGCGCGCTGGAGATGACCGGCGACCGGGTGGACCGCTTTGTGGAAAAGCCGCCGGGCGACAATGGTCTGATCAATGGCGGCTTCTTCGTCCTCGACCCCTCGGTGATCGACCGGGTCGAGAATGACGCCACCGTCTGGGAGCTTGGTCCCCTGGAGGGCCTGGCCGCGGACGGCGAACTGATCGCCTATCGCCATGACGGTTTCTGGGCGGCCATGGACACCCTGCGCGACAAGAACCAGCTGGAAGGCCTCTGGGCGTCGGGTCAGGCGCCCTGGCGCAAGTGGGCATGATCAGGCCCGACCCGGACTTCTGGGCGAACAAGCGCGTCCTGCTGACCGGCCACACGGGCTTCAAGGGCGCCTGGGCGGGCCTCTGGCTGGCGCGCATGGGGGCCAAGGTCACCGGCCTGGCGCTGGCGCCGGACCAGACCCCGGCCCTCGCTGACCTTGCCGGCTATGACCATCTGGCCGCCTCGCATCTGGCGGACCTCCGCGATCGCCGCGCTGTGCTGGACGTGGTCGGCGGCCGGCCTTTCGATCTCGTGCTGCACATGGCCGCCCAGCCCATCGTGCGCGCGGCCATCGAGGACCCGGTTGGCGCCTTCTCCACCAATATCATGGGCACGGCCCATCTGCTGGAATCCCTAAGGGACGAGGACGCCCTGCGCGCCGTGCTGGTGATCACCTCGGACAAGGTCTACGCCAACAACGACGGCGGCCGCGCCTTCCAGGAGGGCGACGCCCTGGGCGGCAAGGATCCCTATTCGGCGTCCAAGGCCTGCGCAGAGATCGTCACCGCCAGCTTCGCTCGCTCCTATTTCGACAAGGCCGGCGTGCCGGTGGCCACCGCCCGAGGCGGCAATGTGATCGGCGGGGGAGACTTCTCCCGCGACCGCCTGGTGGCCGATATCGTCCGCGCCGCGAGAGCCGGGGAGACCACTGTCCTGCGTCACCCCGAGGCCACGCGGCCCTGGCAGCATGTGCTGGACTGCCTGGCCGGCTACCTCGTCTTCGCCCAGGCCCTGGTCCAGAAGCCGGACACCCCGCGCGCCCTGAACTTCGGGCCGCGTCCGGGCGCGGCCGAGATCACCGTCGGCGAACTGGCCACCCAGGCCATCGCCGCCCTGGACGCCCAGCCCTGGCGTCATGAACCCGACCCCGCCTCCATCGAGGCCAGGAGCCTGGCGGTGGACGCCAGCCTCGCCCGCAGGACGCTCGACTTCGAGAGCGCCCTCGATGGCCCCACAGCCGTGGCCTGGACCATGGACTGGTATCGCCGCCAGGGGTTGGGCGAAGCCGCCCGCGACCTCTGCCTGGCGCAGATTGAGACCTACGAAAGCCTGTGATGACGACGCCCGTCTGCCGTTTCTGCCGCTCGCCGCTCAGCCATACCCTGGTGGATCTGGGCCGTCAGCCGCTGGCCAACAGCAACCTGACCGCCGAGCAGTTGGCCGCCGGCGGTGAGAAGACCTATCCCCTGCACGCCCGCGTCTGCGCCGAGTGCTTCCTGGTGCAGGTGGACGATCCGGTCGCCGCCGACGAGATCTTCGACGCCGGCTACGCCTATTTCTCGTCCTACTCGGCCAGCTGGGTGGAGCACGCCCGCCGCTACGCCGAGGCGATGATCGCGCGGTTCGGCCTGGGGCCTGACTCCCTGGTGGTCGAGATCGCCTCCAACGACGGCTACCTTTTGCAGCACTTCAAGGCCGCTGGCGTGCCGGTGCTCGGGATCGAGCCCACGGCCAACACCGCCCAGGCGGCCATCGACAAGGGCGTGCCCACCGAGGTGATGTTCTTCCACGGGGAGACCGGCAAGGCGCTGGCGGCGCGGGGGATCAAGGCCGACCTGATGGCGGCCAACAATGTGCTGGCCCATGTGCCTGACATCGGCGGCTTCGTGGCCGGGTTCCGCGAGGTTCTGAAGCCGGAAGGCGTGCTGACCTTCGAGTTTCCCCACTTCCTGAACATGCTGGAGATGGTGCAGTTCGACACCATCTATCACGAGCACTTCTCTTACCTGTCGCTGCTGGCGGTGGCCCAGGTGCTGCGGGCCAACGGCCTGCGCGCCTTCGACGTCGAGCTGCTGCCGACCCATGGGGGGTCGCTGCGCCTGTTTTGCGCCCACGAGGCCTCCAGCCACCAGGAGACCGACGCGCTCAAGACCCTGCGCGCCCGCGAGGCCGCGGCCGGTCTCCATCAGCTTGAGACCTATGAGGGCTATGCCGCGCGGGTCGACGAGGTGCGCGACAGCTTCCTGGCCTTCCTTCGCCAGGCCAAGGCCGACGGCAAGACGGTGGCCGCCTATGGGGCGGCGGCCAAGGGCAACACCTTCCTCAACTATGCCGGCGTGGGACCCGACGACATCGTCTGCGCCTTCGACGCCAATCCGCACAAGCAGGGCCGCTTCCTGCCTGGCAGCCATGCGCCGATCTACGGGCCTGACAAGGTGGCCGAGGTGAAGCCCGACTATGTGCTGATCCTGCCCTGGAACCTGAAGGATGAGATCATGGGCCAGCTGGCCTATGTGCGGGACTGGGGCGGCCGCTTCGTGATCGCCTCGCCGGTGACCAAGGTTCTCGACTGATGCGGTTTGCGCCGACGGATATCGCGGGCGTCGTCGTCGTTGATCCCGACCCCGTCCTTGATGACCGCGGCGCCTTTGCGCGGCTGCATTGCCCCGCCGAGTTTGCAGACGCCGGCATCGATTTCACCCCGGCCCAGACCAGCCTGTCGCGGAACACTGCGGCGCTGACCCTTCGCGGCATGCACTATCAGCCAGCGCCTCATGGGGAGACCAAGCTGGTGCGGGTCGTCCGGGGGCGGATCTTCGATGTCGCCCTCGACCTGCGTCCGGGCAGCCCGACTCTGGGCCGCTGGACCGGGGTCGAGCTGGACGCGCAAGCCGGCCGCGCCCTCTTCATCCCCGAAGGCGTCGCCCATGGCTTCCTCACCCTGGAGGCCGACACCGACGTGCTCTACCAGATCGCGCCGATGTTCGAGCCCGGGTACGGGGCCGGCGTGCGCTGGAACGATCCGGCCTTCGCCATCGCCTGGCCGGCCGACCCGCAGGTGATCTCCGAGCGGGACGCCAGCTACCCGGACTTCGGTCGCGAAGCCGGGCCAGGAGGCCGCTGATGCTCAAGATCGACCCCACCGCCACCATCTCGCCGCTGGCGGATATCGAGCGCTCGGTGCGGGGCACCTTGATCGAGATCGGACCGCGCGTGCTCATCGACTCCTTCGTCAAGATCAAGGCCGTCGGCGGCTCTGGCGAGGTGACCATCGGCGCGGACTCCGCGGTCAATTCCGGCACGGTGATCTACACCGGCAATGGGGTGCGCATCGGCGAGGGTGTGCTGATCGCCGCCAACTGCACGCTCGCCCCGACCAATCACGAGATCGCCGACCGTGACGTGCGCATCCGCGACCAGGGCTTCATGGAGAGCCGCGGCGGCATCGTCATCGAGGACGACGTCTGGCTCGGCGCCGGCGTGGTGGTGCTGGACGGCGCAGTGATCGGCAAGGGTTGCGTCGTGGCCGCGGGCGCAGTGGTGCGCGGCCAGCTCGAGCCCTACGGAATCTATGCCGGCGCGCCGGTCCGCCGCATCGGCGAGCGCGGCAAGCGGTGAGGGGTTGGACCGTCATCGGGGCCGGCGGCTTCATCGGCGGACGGCTGGCCCAGGCCCTGCGCGATCGGGGCGAGGCGGTCTATGCGCCGGCCCGCGGCGAGGCCGATCTGTTCACGCGCGATCTGGGCCAGGTCTTCTATTGCGCCGGCCTGACCGGCGACTTCGCCGTCCGGCCCTTCGATACGGTCGAGGCCCACGTCACCCTGCTGGCCCAGGTGCTGGCCAAGGCCCGTTTCGATCGGCTGATCTATCTGTCGTCCACCAGGCTCTACGACAGCCTCGGCGCGGCCGGCGGGCGGGAGGACGACGTCCTGGCCTTTGATCCGGCCGCCCCGCGCAATGTCTATGATCTCTCCAAGGCCCTGGGCGAGAACCTGACCCTGGCGCGCTCCGATGGCCGTGGCGCGGTGGCCCGTCTCTCCAATGTCTTCGATCTGGCCCAAGGCGCCAGCGGCTTCCTGCCGGAGTTGCTGCAGGAGGCCCGTCAAAGCCGGGTCCTGACCCGGGACTCTCTCCCCGGCGCCGTGCGCGACTACATCCATGCCGACGACGTGGTGGCGGCCCTGCTGGCCATGGCCGATCAAGGGGCGGACGGGGTGGTCAATGTGGCCCGGGGAGAGAACGTCTCCAACGCCGATCTCGCCCGCGTATTCGCCGAGGCCGGTTGGACCCTGAACCTGGCGGCCGATCGACCGACGCCGCCGGCGCCGGCCTGCGCGACCGAGCGCCTGCGCGCCCTGGGCGTCACCCCGCGCGACGCCCAGGGGCTGCTGCGCGACGCCCTTGCGGCGCCGGGCTTCTTCCAGGGTTAGGCGACCTCGCTGGCCTTGGCCGTCGCCCCCTGGCTGCGGGTCACCGCGGCGTCGATCATGCGGTAGAAGTCCTGGGCGAAGACCTTGGTCTGGCCCAGGCGGCTCGCCTTCAGGGTCGGGCGGAGAGTCTGGCGAAGGCTGGTCAGCCGCTCCACATCGCCCGCCAGCTTCACCGCGGTCTGGAGATAGGTGTCGAGGTCGCCCGCGCAGAGATCGGCCAGGCCCGCATTGCCCAGGATCGACAGGCTCAACCGCTCGAACAGGCCAGGCCCCACCAGGGTCACCACCGGCACGCCCATCCAGAGGGACTCGCACGTCGTGGTGCCGCCCGTCTGGGGGAAGGTGTCCAGGGTGATGTCCATCTCGTTGTAGAACGGCATGTGCGCGCCGCGCACGGCCTCGAAGCGAATCCGGTCTCGACTCACGCCCTCGGACTCGAAGATGGCGCTGATGTTGTCGCGGAACGCCGCCGTGCCCGCCTCGGGCCGGACGAACATGAACCGCGAATGGGGCACCGCGGCGGTCACCCGCGCCCAGTGGCGGACCATCTCGCGGCTGTACTTGTAGGGATTGTTGGCGGTGCCGAAGGTGACAAAGCCATTGGCGACCACAGGCGGCTGGGCGGCCATCGGTCGCTCGGGGAAGGCCAGCTCGCCCATGGCGATCCAGCTCGAAGGCATCAGCAGGGGCTCTTCGATCATCAGTTCCGGCCGGGGCGGCAGGAGATATGGATCGACGATCAGATGGTCGATCTTCGACAGGCCCGAGGAGTGCGGATAGCCGAGCCAGCTGGCCTGAAGGGGCGCCGGCTTCCAGGCCATCACATTGAGCTTGTTCATGTGGGTCGAGCCGCCGAGCTCGATCAGCATGTCCAGCTGGTCGTCGCTGATGATCTGGGCGGCGTCCAGGTCGCTGACGTCCTGGTTCCAACGGAAGGCCTTCACCAGGCCGGTGATCCGCTTCTGCAGGTGGTCCTCTTGCCCCTGATAGAAGGAGTAGCAATAGAGATCGAAGCGATCGCGGGGATAGTGCTCGAACAGGGGCAGGGCGAAATAGGCCACCGGATGGTTGCGCAGGTCCGATGACATGAAGCCCAGACGGATCTTGCCGTCCGGTTGTCGGGGCGCCGCCGGCGCACGCAGGGGGTAGCGGGCCACGCGCTCCTGCACGAGATCGCCATAGATGCGGTGCTGGGTGACCAGTTCGTCGCGATCCTCCGGCGCCCGCACCCGCGACAGCTGGCTGAGGAGCGCGGTGTGGCGGCCCTGCTCGGCCCAAAGGCGGCCCGTCTCGTGGAAGTCGCAAGTCGCCTCCAGGCCCTCGAAATCGGCCACGCGCGAGAGGACTTCGGAAGCCACTTTCAACTGACCGCCGGTGACCAGGGGGCCGAGCTCGCGGGCGAGTTTCAGCTCGACATAGGCCGCGTCGATATGGGCGGCTTCATCGCCGTGCCGTGAGCGGGCGAGGCTTTCGACCAGGCCCATCCGATATTCGAGATTGTCCGGCGCCAATTCGACGGCCCGGCGCAGATGCTCGTTGGCCCGGGGCCGGTCCCAGTCGGTGATCACGGCGCCCAGCTGGTGGTGCACCCAGGCCTCGTCCGGAAGCTCCTCCAGAAGGGTGAGCAGATAGGCCTCGGCCTGGCGCAGCTTGTTGGACCGGCGAATGGCCAGGGCCTTGGCCTCCTTCAGGCGCGGCGCGGGATTCTGCGCGATCGCCTCGTCCAGGGTCGCCACGGCGATTTCCGGTTTCTTGGAGTCGGCCTGCAGCGCCGAGAGATCAAGCCAGGCGTCGACCAGGTCGGGCCGCAGGCGCGTGGCCAGCCGATAGCGCATTTCGGCCTTTTCCATGTCGCCTGCGTGCCAATGGGCGCGCCCCAGGCTCCGCTGAAACTCGGGGTTGGTCGGCGCCGAACGGACCAGGCGACTGAACACCGCGATGGCGCCTGGGCCGTCCTTCAGATCGTTGAGGACATTGCCCTTGTTCTGCCAGAGGGCTTCATTCTTGGGCTGGGCCTTGATGCCGGCGTTCAGGGCCTGAAGGGCCTCCTGGGGGCGATCGAGGCGGCGCAGGGAGACGCCCAGAATGTTCCACAGCTCGCTGTCGCGGGGATAGATTTCGGCGCCGGTCTTCGCCCAGCGGGCGCTGTCCTCATACCGCCCCCGGCGGAACAGCAGCGAGGCGAAGTTCCGATAGAGCTGGTTTCCTGACTTGGGCTCGTCGATGAGCAGCGCTTCCGTCAGGGCGACCCCTTCGTCGAAGTGGCCAGCCTTGAAAGCAGCCTCAGCAGCGGCGATCCGGTCGTTCATTGCGAGGTCCTGAATTGGCGGCGGCGCGCGCCAGGGGAGGCGAGGCGCCTGTCGTCGGAGTCGCAATTCTAGACAGCCGGTGCTGCGGCGCCAACCAAGGCCGCCAGGCTAGGCCATGGGCTTGAGGTCGGCTCCGGCCTGCGTATGCGAGAAACGCCACTTCATCGCCAGGATAAGTCCCGAAAGAACCAGGCAGACCGAATTGGTCAGCATCACCGGTAGGCTTCCGATCGATACGCCATAGGTCACCCAGAGGGCGAAGCCGGTGACGGTGACCACATACATGCGCAGCGAGATCGACCGGGCGTCCCGTTCCCGCCAGGTCTTGATGAGCTGGGGGGTGAAGCTCACCATCGAACACAGACCGGCCAAAAATCCGATCGCCTCTGGCAGGAAACTCGCAGCCATGTCTTCGACTAGGCCGACTGTTCGAGCTGATGAACGCCCCAGCGGGCGGCATAGGCGTCGGACAAGGTGAGACCGGGGGGCGGGGGCGACTCTGCGCACCCGCGCGCCTGGCATCCGACAAGATAGGTCAAGGCGCGGCGGACGGCCCGGTCGGTATAGGGCTTGCCGATGACGCCACAGGCGCCGGCCAGATCCTCAGGAAGGCGTTTCACATTGGCCGGCATGAACAGCACCAGAGCCCCGTGATGACCGGCGATCTCGCGGGCCGCATCGACGCCTGTCGGGCCGTCAGCCAGATGCACGTCCACGAGGGCGATGTCTGGCCTGTGTCGGGCCGCCAGTTGAACCGCCACCGCCGCGTCAAGGGCGTGGCCCACCGGCACGCATCCCGCCTCTTCGACCAGGAATCCGAGTTCGACGGCCAACAGGGCCTCGTCTTCGACGATCAGCACGGACATGGGTTGCGACATGGGGGACCTAGGCGTTTACGGGCAGTTCGAGAATGGCGCGCACGCCGGGGTTCGTCGGCTCGAAACGCAGTTCTGCCCGCAGTTGTTGCGCCAGCAGTCCCACAATCGTCAGGCCGAAGCCTGGCTCGAACCGTCCCGTGGGGGGGAGGCCGGGGCCGTCGTCGCAGATTTCGATCACATAGTGGCCGTTCAGCCGCTTGACGCGGATTCCCAGCTTTCCGGCCTTCTCGCTCGCCAGGCCGTGGGCGAAGGCGTTGTCCAGCAACTCGTTGACCGCCAGGGCCAGGGGCGCAGCCTGGGCGGCGGCGATGTCGATGCTTTCCAGGTCCAGATCGACCTCGACCTCCTCGCGGCTCGATGAGACGTCGCCCACCAGATCGCGGACGAATGCGGCCACGTCGAATCGCGCCAGATCGCGGCTCTGGAACAGCCGGCGGTGAACCGTGGCGATGGCGCTGACCCGCGACAGCATCGACTGCAGGGCCACCCGGGTCTTTGCATCTTCGGTCCGCCGCGTCTGCAGGACCAGAAGGGAACTGATGAGCTGGAGGTTGTTCTTGACCCGGTGATCGACCTCGTGGAGCAGGGCCGTGCGTTCAGCCAGGGCCTGTTCGGCGGCCCTGGTCTGTTCGGTGGCCACCGAAACCAGGCCTTCCCGATCCTGCACCAGGCGATCCTCGGCGTTCTTCCGCGCGGTGACATCGATCTGCGAGCCGATGAAATAGACCAGCACGCCATCGGCGTTGTGCACCGGACTGATCTGGAGCGCGTTCCAGAACGGCTTGCCGTCCTTGCTGTAGTTCAGGATGTCGACATTGATGGGCACGGCGTCGGTCACCGCCTGCGCCAGACGGCGCGCCGCCTCAGGATCGGTGTCAGGGCCCTGAAGAAAGCGACAGTTGCGTCCCAGCACCTCATCGCGGGCGTAACCGCTCAGAGCCAGGAAGGCGTCATTGGCGAAGACGATCGGCATGTCGGGCGCCTGAGCGTCGGCGATGATCATCGACATGCGGGTGGCGTGCACCGCCGCGGCGAACGGATCGTCGATTCCCGCCCGCGGCGTCAGCAGACTGTCGGCCCGAAAGGTGTCCCTTCGCTCGCTCATAATACCTGCACCGCCACTCCCCAGGGCTTGGGAAACGCCGGCTCCCCACGCCAGTTCCCGAACGGCGGCCCAGGTCGGGCGTATGTCGGTCAGGGATTCTTTCCACTGTCACGGCGATGACACAGGTATGCGGCTTGGTGGATGATCCGGCGAACGGAGATTCGATCTTGTCCCTGCTGCCGCAACCCTTGCCCCTCGGACCTCGCCGCGGGTTCGCCGCCGGGCCCGCCCTCGTCACCGGGGCGACGGGCCTGCTGGCCATGGCTGGCTTGGTCGCCGTGGGCGACGCCGACCCCCTGGCGGCCTTCATACTGGCCCTGCCGGTGGCGGGCGTCGCCGCCATCCAGGCCTTCCGCGCCAGGGGCGAGGCGGCGCGGATCAAGGCCGAGGTGGCCGAGACCCATGCCGAGGTCGCCGCTGGCCAGCTGTCCCTTCCCTATACCGCGGTGCTGAACGCCCTGCCGGATCCCGTCATGGTGATCTCGGCCCATGAGCCCGACGACCTTACCGGGCGTCGGTTCGTCATGGTCAATCTGGCGGGCCGCGAGGTGTTGAAGATCCAGCGGGAGGCCGGCCTGCTGGTCACCGCCATTCGCGATCCAGACGTGCTGGAAGCCGTCGATGAGGCCCTGTTCGGCGGCCTCGAAGGCGAGGCGCTCTATGAGCCGGGCGGCTCCCAGGAACGAATCTTCCGGGTCTATGCCCGGCCGCTGGGGATGGGGGGCGATGGGGGGCGCCTGGCGCTGCTGGTGTTGCACGACGAAACCGACATCCGCCGCGTGGAACGGATGCGGGCAGACTTCCTGGCCAACGCCAGTCACGAACTGCGCACGCCGCTGGCCTCGCTCTCGGGCTTTATCGAGACCCTGCGCGGCCACGCCCGGGCCGATGAGGGGGCCCGCGAGAAGTTTCTGGGCATCATGCATGTCCAGGCCGAGCGCATGTCCCGCCTGATCGACGACCTGATGTCGCTCAGCCGCATCGAGCTGAACGAACATGTGCCCCCCAGTGAAGACGTGGATCTGGTGGCTGCGGTGATGGACGTCGTCGACGCCATCACCCCGCTGGCGCGGGAAAAGGGCGTCAGTCTGGAGGTCAACCTGCCGCCCAGGGGCAGCGTGACAGCGGTGGGCGACCGCGACCAGGTCGTGCAGGTGGCCCAGAATCTGGTGGACAATGCGATGAAATACTCGCCCGCCGGCGGGGTGGTCCGCATCGCCCTGGAGGATGGCCTGGGGATCGAGGCGGCCATGGCGGCGCGCATGGACCAGGCGGCGCGTCTGTCGCTGCTGACGCCCGACCATGGTCCGGACCGCTTCGCCGCCCTGTCGGTGACGGACTCGGGCGCCGGCATGGCGCGGGAGCACCTGCCCCGGCTGACGGAGCGCTTCTATCGCGTCGAGGGCCAGAAGAGCGGCGAGAAGTCCGGCACGGGGCTCGGCCTGGCCATCGTCAAGCACATTATGAACCGTCACAGAGGCGGGCTGATGGTGGAAAGCGCGCCCGGCCGCGGGGCCATTTTCACCGCCTATTTCCCCCGCGTGGAGCAGGCGCGGGGCCGTCGGGAGCCCGGAAACCCCGACAAGTCTGACGATGTCGCAAAAGTGTCATGAAACTGTCGCGTTCCATCAGCAATCCGTAGGCAGGTTCCGCGCCGCGCACCCAAGGGTCAGTTCAGCCTTATGAACCCCTTTTCCCCGCGCGATCCGAGCCGCAAGTCGAAGGCCTGAATGCTCATCTGGATCGCCCTAATCGGGCTCGTCCTGTTCTCGCTCACGGCCTATTCGGCCGGACGCCGCAAGGTGCTGCGCGCCTCGGGCGGCAGCACGCGGGTGCTCCATTCCCTGCCGGGCTACTACGGGGCCTATGTCGCCCTGTGGGCGGCTGCGCCGGCCGCCATCCTGCTGATCCTGGTCAGCATGCTCGGCGCCCAGATCGAGGAAGCGGCCCTGCGCGCCGATCCGCCGGCCGTCGTCACGCAATTGCCCGACAGCACGCAGGACGTCTTCTATAACGACGTGGTCGCCACGGTGACGGGCGGTCAGGTCAGCCAGACCGTCTATGACGGCGCCATCGGCGAGGCCTTCGGCGCCAAGCTGGTCCAGGCCCGCGACATCCACCGCAATCTCGTGGCGGCGACCCTGGCGGCGGCCCTCGCCCTCGCCCTGGCCGGCGCGGCCTTCGCCTGGCCGAAGATCAGCGCCAGCTTCGCCGCCCGCCCCCGGGTGGAGCGGTGGATCGCCGCCCTGTTCCTGGTCTGCTCCATCGTCGCTGTGCTGACCACGGTGGGCATCGTGGCCTCGCTGGTCTGGGAGTCCTGGCGGTTCTTCCAGGCCGTGCCGATCTTCGAATTCCTGTTCGGTCTGACCTGGGACCCACAGATCGCCATTCGCGCCGACCAGGTGGCCTCCTCGGGCGCCTTCGGCGCGGTGCCGCTGTTCATGGGCACCTTCCTGATCATGATGATCGCCATGACGGTGGCTGCGCCTGTCGGCCTGTTCGCCGCCATCTATCTCTCGGAATATGCCGGGCGCACGACGCGGGCGGTGGTCAAGCCGCTGCTTGAGGTGCTCGCCGGCATTCCCACCGTGGTCTACGGCTTCTTCGCCGCCCTGACGGTGGGACCATTGTTCCGCGGCTTCTTCAACGGCATCGGCGCGCAACTCCTGGGCGGCCCCTTTGACGGGGTCGGCCTCTACCTGATGCAGGTGCAGAACCAGATGGCCCTGGTGGCCGGGGCGGTGATGGGCATCATGCTGATCCCCTTCGTCTCGTCCCTGTCGGACGACATCATCAACGCCGTCCCCCAATCCCTGCGCGATGGCTCCCTGGCCATGGGCGCGACGCGGTCGGAGACCATCACCCGGGTCATCATGCCTGCGGCCCTGCCGGGCGTGATGGGCGCCCTGCTGCTGGCCATTTCCCGGGCGGTCGGTGAGACCATGATCGTCACCATGGCCGCCGGCCTTCAGGCCCGCGCCACCTTCAATCCCCTCGACACGGTGACCACCGTGACGGTGCAGATCGTCACCCTGCTGACCGGCGACCAGGAATTCGACAGCCCCAAGACCCTGTCGGCCTTTGGCCTGGGCCTGACCCTCTTCGTGATCACGCTGGTGCTCAACATCGTCGCCCTGCAGATCGTGCAGCGGTATCGGGAACAGTATGACTGACGCGGCCCTGACCCCCGCCCAGGCCGCCAAGGCCCGCGCCCGCGCCCAGGCCGAGGCGCGCCTGAAGCGCCGCTATCGCGCCGAGACGCGCTTCCGGTTCTATGGTCGCGCGGCCATCTTCCTGGCCCTGGCCTTCCTCGTGGTGCTGCTCGGCCGGATCGGGACCCAGGGCTATTCGACCTTCGTCGATTATCGCATCAGCCTGCCGGTGGAGATCTCGGCCGACCGCGTCGACATGGCCGACCTCGGCGGTTCGAACTTCAACCTCATGGTCGCCGAGTCCGCGCTCGCTGTTCTGGGCGAACAGGACGACCCCTATGGGGAGGCCTCAGCCGAGATGATGGCCATCCTGTCGGGGGACCTGGGCTTCCAGATCCTCGACCGCCTGCGGGAAGATCCCTCGCTCGTTGGCCAGACCATCACGGTCCAGGGGCCGATGAAGGCCAACGCCAGCCTCTACTACAAGGGCCAGATCAGCCGGGACACCGAGATCGGCGGGCGGCTGCTGAGCGATCGTCAGCTCGACTGGCTGGACGAACTGCGCCAGCGCGACATGGTCAGCGGCGGCTTCAACTGGACCTTCCTCTCGCGCTCGGACTCCACCGAGCCGGAGCAGGCCGGCGTGCTCGGCGCGGTGGTCGGCTCGGCCATGATGCTGCTGGTCACCGCCCTGCTGGCCGCGCCCATCGGCGTCCTTGCCGCCACCTATCTGGAAGAGTTCGCGCCCAAGAACCGCTGGACCGACCTGATCGAGGTGAACATCAATAACCTCGCCGCCGTGCCTTCGATCATCTACGGCCTGCTGGGCCTAGCGGTGTTCATCAACTGGCTGGCCGTGCCGCGCTCCTCGCCGCTGCTGGGGGGCCTGGTGTTGGCGCTGATGGCCCTGCCGACCATCATCATCGCCACCCGCGCCTCGCTTCGGGCGGTGCCGCCGTCGATCCGTGAGGCCGCCCTGGCCGTGGGCGCCTCGCGCACCCAGACGGTCTTCCATCACGTCCTGCCGCTGGCCCTGCCGGGCATGATGACCGGCACCATCCTGTCCCTGGCCCACGCCCTGGGCGAGACCGCGCCCCTGCTGATGATCGGCATGGTCTCCTTCGTGCCCGGCGTGCCCGAGACCATGACCAGCGCCGCGACCGTGCTGCCGGTGCAGATCTTCATCTGGGAAAACGCCTCAGAGCGCGCCTTCCATGAGCGCACGGCCGCCGCCATCATCGTGCTGCTGGTCTTCATGGTGTTGATGAATCTCGCCGCGGTTCTGCTCCGCCGGCGTTTCGAACGGCGGTGGTGATCCCCATGTCTTCGCAATCCCGCCATACCCCGAGTTCGCCGATGACCCGCCAACGCGACGACGCCCACGCCCAGGGCGTCTCTACGACGATCTCCCGCGCCAGCCAGGCTGGCCCCAAGGTCTCGGCCACCGATATCAGCGTCTTCTATGGCGACAAGCAGGCCCTATTCGACGTCTCGCTGGACATGCCCGACCGGGCCGTCACGGCCCTGATCGGACCCTCGGGCTGCGGCAAGTCGACCTTTCTGCGCTGCATCAACCGGATGAACGACACCATTCCCGGAGCGCGGGTCGAGGGTCGGATCATTCTGGACGAAGAAGACATCAACGATCGCGGCGTCGATCCCGTCCTGCTTCGCGCCCGGGTGGGCATGGTCTTCCAGAAGCCCAATCCCTTCCCCAAGAGCATCTTCGAGAACGTGGCCTATGGGCCGCGCATCCACGGCTTCGCCTCCACCAAGAGCGAGCTGGCCGACATCGTTGAATCCTCGCTCAAGCGCGCCGGCCTCTGGGCCGAGGTGGCCGATCGCCTGCAGGCGCCGGGCACCAGCCTGTCGGGCGGCCAGCAGCAGCGCCTGGTCATCGCCCGGGCCATCGCCGTGAGCCCTGAAGTGATCCTGATGGACGAGCCCTGCTCGGCGCTCGACCCCATCGCCACGGCCAAGATCGAAGAACTGATCGACGATCTGCGCAGCCAGTACTGCATCGTCATCGTCACCCACTCCATGGCCCAGGCCGCGCGGGTCTCCCAGCGCACCGCCTTCTTCCACATGGGCACGGTGGTCGAGGCTGGCGCCACCGACGAGATCTTCACCAACCCGCGTGACACCCGCACGCAGGATTACATCACCGGACGCTTCGGCTGACCGGGAGGACGCCGCCATGAACGAACACATCGTCAAGGCCTACGAAGACGAGCTCAACATGCTCACCGCCGAGTGCGCGCGGATGGGCGGGCTGACCGAGGCCGCCGTCGCCGACGCGCTGGAAGCCGTGGTGCGCCGTGACCAGCAGACCGCCGACCTGGTGGTGGGCCGCGACGAGCGTCTGGACGTCCTGCAGGCCGATATCGAGCGCAAGGCGATCCGCATGATCGCTCTGCGCCAGCCGCTGGCCAACGACCTGCGCCGCACGGTGGCGGCGATGAAGATCGCCAACAATCTTGAGCGGGTCGGCGACCTGGCCAAGAACATCGCCAAGCGGACCATCGTCATCATCGAGTCCGACCCGATGGTGCCCCTGACGCGCTCCATCGAGCGTATGGGCCGGCTGGTGGTGACCCGCCTGAAAGAGGTGCTGGACGCCTACACGTCGTCAGATCTCGAGCGGGCCATGACCGTCTGGTCCCGGGACGACGAGGTGGACGAGCACTACAACAGCCTCTTCCGCGAACTGCTGACCTATATGATGGCCGATCCGCGCACGATCACCGCCTGCGCCCATCTGCTGTTCGTGGCCAAGAACCTCGAGCGCATCGGCGACCACGCCACCAACATCGCCGAGATCATCCACTACGAGATCACCGGGGACGAGGCGATCGCCGCCGAGCGTCCCAAGACCGATCCGCTGCAGCGGTAGGCGCGGGAGACAACCCCATGACCCCCAACATCCTGGTCGCCGAGGACGAAGACTCCCTCTCGACCCTCCTGAACTACAATCTCGAAAAAGAGGGCTACGCCGTCGCGGTCGCCGCCGACGGGGAAGAGGCCCTGGTGATGGTCGACGAGAAGATGCCCGACCTGATCCTGCTGGACTGGATGCTGCCCAAGGTGTCCGGCATCGAGGTCTGCCGCCGCCTGCGGGCGCGGTCCGAAACCCGCAACATCCCGATCATCATGCTGACAGCCCGGGGCGAGGAAACCGACCGGATCCGCGGCCTGGACACCGGCGCCGACGACTACATCGTCAAGCCCTTCTCCATGTCGGAGCTCTCGGCCCGCATCCGCGCGGTCCTGCGCCGCCTGCGGCCGGGCCTGGCCGAGGACCGGGTGCGGATCGGCGACCTGGTCATCGACCGCGTCGCTCACCGGGTGAAGCGCGGCGGCAAGGAAATCCACCTCGGCCCGACCGAATTCCGCCTGCTGGACTATCTGATGCAGCATCCTGGCCGGGTGTTTTCCCGTGAGCAGCTGCTGGACGCTGTCTGGGGCTCGGATGTCTATGTGGAGGCCCGCACGGTCGATGTGCATGTGGGCCGCCTGCGCAAGGCGCTGAACCGCGAGGCCTCGGCCGACCCGATCCGCACCGTGCGTTCGGCCGGCTATTCCCTCGACGTCGAGGCCTGACGCCGTCAGCTTGACGCTGGGGGCGCGGCGCGGCAAAGCCCGCCCATGAACATTCTCCTCGTCGGTTCGGGCGGGCGCGAGCATGCGCTGGCCTGGAAGATCGCCCAGTCGCCCCTGCTCAGCCGCCTGGTCATGGCGCCGGGCAATCCCGGCATGGCGGCCCTGGGTGAGGTCGTGCCGGTCAAGGCCACCGACGTCGTGGGCCTCGTATCCCTGGCCCGGGAGATGGCCGCTGATCTCGTGGTCATTGGCCCTGAATCGGCCGTCGAGGCCGGTCTCGCCGACGCGCTCGCCGCTGCGGGCGTTCCCTGTTTCGGCCCGAGCCAGGCGGCCGGCCAGCTCGAATCCTCCAAGGCCTTCACCAAGGCCTTCGCCGAACGTCACGGCCTGCCCACCGGGGCCTATGTGGTCTGTGACGAGGCCGCCGCGGCCAAGGCGGCCCTGGACCGCTTCTCGCCCCCCTATGTGATCAAGGCTGACGGCCTGGCGGCCGGCAAGGGCGTGGTCATCGCCCAGACGCGGGCTGAGGCCGAGGCCGCCATCGACGACACCCTGGGCGGCCGTTTCGGCGCCGCCGGCGCGCGGGTGGTGATCGAAGAATTCCTCGAGGGCGAGATCGGCTCCCTGTTCGCCCTGTGCGACGGAACGACCAGCATGGTCTTTGGCCATGCCCAGGACCACAAGCGCGCCTATGACGGCGAAAAGGGCCCCAACACCGGCGGCATGGGCACCTATGCGCCGGCCCCGCTGTTCACCGACGAACTGGTGGATCGTGTGCGCCAGGAGCTGGCTGAGCCGACCTTCGCCGCCATCGCCGCCGAGGGCGCGCCCTATCGCGGCGTGCTGTTCGTGGAGTTCATGGCCACCCGCGATGGCCCGCGCCTGGTGGAGTTCAACGTCCGCTTCGGCGATCCGGAATGCCAGGTCCTGATGCTGCGGCTTGAAAGCGACCTGGTCCCCTATCTGACGGCCTGCGCCAAGGGCGAGCTCGACAGGCTCCCGGCGCCGGTCTGGCGCGATCAGGCGGCGGTCTGCGTCGTGATGGCGGCCGAGGGCTATCCGGATGCTCCGATCGCCGGCGCGCCGATCACTGGCTCAGATCAGGCGTTCGGCGATGGCGTCGTGGTCTTCCATGCCGGTACGGCGAAGGACGCCGATGGAACCCTGCGGGTGGCGGGCGGCCGGGTGTTGAACGTCTGCGCGGTCGGTCCAGATTTCCCGATGGCGCGCAAGGCCGCCTATGGCGCCGTGGACCAGATCGAGATGCCGGGCGGCTTCTATCGCTCGGACATCGGCTGGCGCGCCCTGCAGCGCTGAGCGCCGCCTGGGAATTTCGAGCTTCCGGTACGCTCGGGCGCCGAACGCCTTGCGGCGCCATGCGCAGGCTCGGTAAGGTGGGTTCAAACAAGCGTAAGACTTACGCGCCCAAGCCTGCGAGTAGAGGGGAATTCCATGGTCGACGCCGCCGAGCAGCAGCGCGAACAGCTGAACACCGGCACCAAGGAGGTCGCGGAGTCCCACCGGTTCGACGAGTCCCGGCTTGAGGCCTGGATGCAGGCCAATGTCGAAGGCTTCGAGGGCCCGCTCGAGGTGCGCCAGTTCAAGGGCGGCCAGTCCAACCCGACCTACCAGCTGGTGACGCCGAACAAGAAGTACGTCATGCGCCGCAAGCCGCCGGGCAAGCTGCTGCCCTCGGCGCACGCGGTGGACCGCGAGTACAAGGTGATCAGCGCCCTCTATCCCACCGGCTTCCCGGTGGCCCGGTCCTACGGCCTGTGCACCGACGACGAGGTCATCGGCACCATGTTCTACGTCATGGACATGGTCGAAGGCCGCATCCTCTGGGACCAGCAACTGCCCCAGTACACGCCCGAGGAGCGCCGGCCGATCTACATGGCCAAGCTCAAGACCCTGGCCGATCTGCACAACACCGACCACGAGGCCATCGGCCTGGGCGACTACGGCAAGCCCGGCAACTATATGGGCCGGCAGGTGGATCGCTGGACCAAGCAGTACCGCGCCTCGGAGACCGTCAAGCTCGAGGAGATGGAGCGGCTGATCGAATGGCTGCCCCGCACCGTGCCGCCCCAGGAGCGGACCTCCATCGTCCATGGCGACTACCGCCTGGACAATATGGTGCTGCATCCCACCGAACCGCGGGTGATCGCCGTGCTGGACTGGGAGCTGTCGACCCTGGGCGAGCCCCTGGCCGACTTCACCTATCTGCTGATGAACTGGGTCAATGGGACCATCGCCAATATCGAGGACCTGGAGGCCCACGGCGTGCCGTCCATCGACGAGTACGTGGCCGAATACTGCCGTCTGACCGGCCGTGACAGCCTGCCGGACCTGAACTGGTACTTCGCCTACAACATCTTCCGCTTGGCCGGCATCATCCAGGGCATCGTCGGGCGCGTCCGCGACGGCACGGCCAACAGCCCGCAGGCCGCAGCCATGGCCGAGCGCGTACCGCTGCTGGCCAAGGCCGGTTGGAGCTTCGCCAAGAAGGCGGGGGCGACCGCTTAAGGCGGCAGGCTAAAGCGGCTGGCCGATCGCCCTGGACAACAGCGCGTCCAGGGCGGCCTCGTCTTCGAACTGCGCCTGAACGGGCCAGGCCGCGACGCGGCTGCGCCAGTCGGGCGGCAGGCGCGCCCAGTCCTTTTCCGTGGTCACCAGCCCGGCGCCGAAATCCTCGGCGCGGGCGGCGAGGCGGGCCAGGGTTCCGGCGTCATAGGCGAAGTGGTCCGGCAGGGCGACGAAGTCGGCCAGCTCGCAGCCGGCCGCCCTCAGGGCGCGCTCCACCTTCCACGGCTTGCCGACGCCGGCGAAGGCCACCTGCGGCCCCGGCGGCGGGGGCGACGAGGCCTTCAGTCGGGCGACCAGCACAGGCGTCTGGCCAAACAGGGCCAGGAGTTCGCGGTCCGGCGCGGCCAGATCCTCCGGCAGCATGATGACCACCGCATCGGCCCGCGCCAGCCCCGCGGCCAGGGGCTCGCGCAGCGGCCCTGCCGGGAAGACCGCCCCGTCGCCGAAGGGCCATTCGCCCTCGCGGGTCTCCCCATCCACCACGATCAGGGACAGGCGTTTCGCCAAGCTGGGATTCTGATGGCCGTCGTCCATGACGATGGCCGCCGCGCCCGCCTGAACCGCGGCGCAGGCGCCCAGGGCCCGGTCCCGGGCGATCCAGATGGGAGAGCCGTCCTGCGCCATCATCAGGGGCTCGTCGCCGACATCGGCGGCGGTGTGCTGGGCGGGATCGACGCGGACGGGTCCGGTCAGCCGACCGCCATAGCCCCGGGACAGGCCATGGGCGTCGACGCCGCTGCGCCGCAGTCGGGCGAGGATTTCCCGGGCCACCGGCGTCTTGCCCGTTCCGCCCATGGTGATGTTGCCGACGCAGATGACCGGCGCGCCGGGCTCGCAGGCCTCCGTACGCGCGATGCGGCGGGCGGTGACGACGGTCCAGATCCAGGAGATCGGCGTCAGCAGGGCCCGGGTCATGGGCATGGACGAGCGGTCGCGCTCGCGCACGTACCACCAGCGCGGCGTGGAGAGCTTCAAGGGGCCACCTCGCCGGGCAGCAGCGGCGCCAAGCGGGCCATGGCCTGGTCCAGGGCTGCGCCATAGCGTTGGGCGTGGGCCAGGGCGGCGGCGCCCATGCGCCGGGCGATGGTGGGATTGTCCAACAGGCCGGCCAGGTGACGGGTCAGGGTCGCGCCGTCCGGGGCGCAGAGGGCGGCGACCTCGTCGAACATGGCGCCGTAGGTTTCGGCGGCGTTGAACACCAAGGGGCCGGTGATGATGGCGGCGCCCAGCCGCGCAGGCTCCAGCGGATTGTGGCCGCCGACGCCCGCCGCAAAACCGCCCCCCATGACCACCACATCGGCCAGGCGGAAGAACAGGCCAAGCTCGCCCAGGGTGTCGGCCACATAGGCCCCCACCAGGGGCGTCGGCATGTGGCCGGCGCTGCGGCGGGCGGTGTTGAAGCCGGCCTGACCCAGGATCTGAGCGACCTCGGCGCCGCGCTCGGGATGGCGGGGGGCGATGATCAGCAGGGCGCCGGGCTGATCGGCCATCAGGCCCTGGACCGCCTCGGCGATCAGGATCTCTTCGCCAGGATGGGTGCTGGCGGCCAGGATCACCGGACGCCCTTCGGTCTCCTGGCGCAGGCGGTCCAGTTCGGCGCCGTCGCAGGGCAGGGGGGCGCCGACCTGCTTCAGGTTCAGATGCGGGCCGACGCTCGCCCCCAGGCGTGTCAGCCGCGCGGCGGTCTCGGCGTCCTGCGGCAGGACCAGGTCGAAGGCGTTCAGCAGGGCGCGAGCGGCGCCTGGCGCACGACCCCAGCCGCGCGCGCTGTTCTCCGTCATCCGGGCCGAGACCAGGGCCAGGCGGACGCCGCGATCGGCCGCCGCCATGATCAGGTTGGGCCAGAGCTCGCTTTCCACCAGGATCGCCACCGCCGGTCGCCAGTGGTCGAGGAAGCCGGCGACCGCCTGGGGGCCGTCCACCGGGGCGTACTGATGGATCACGCCGGGGGGCAGGCGCCGCGACAGGAGCTCGGCCGCCGTGCGGGTGCCTGAGGTGACCAGCAGCTTCAGGTCCGGACGGCGCTCGCCCAGCGCCTCGACCAGGGGCAGGAGCGACACGCTTTCGCCGACACTCACCCCATGCAGCCAGACGATATCGCCGGGCGGCCGGGCGCAGCGGGGCTGGCCCAGGCGCTCGTTCAGCCGCTCGGGATCTTCCTTGCCCCGCCGGGCGCGGGCGCGAAGCAGATGCGGCGCCAGGGGCTCCAGGGCGGCCAGGGCCAGGCGATAGACGGCTAGGCCAGGGGAGCGGGGACGGGGTTTCACACCACCTCGGCCGGATAGAGACGGCAATGGGCGCCCCCCCCCCCCGGTCTCGACCTGCAAGGTGGCGTGGCCGATGCCGAACCGGCCCTGAAGGCCCTCGCAGGCCATATGCAGGAAGCCGTCGGGGTCGTGATTGTCGGGGCGGGTAAGATGGACGGTGAGCGCCGTCTCGGTCGTGCTCATGGCCCAGATATGCAGATCGTGAATGTCGGTGACCCCGGGCAGGCCCGCGAGCCAGGCACGGACGGCCTCGACGTCGATACCCCGGGGGGCGGCGTCCAGGGCCAGGTCGACGGAGTCCCGCAGCAGGCCCCAGGTGCCGATCAGGATCACCGCCACGATCAGCAGGCTGAGCGCAGGATCGAGCCAGTAGAGGCTGGTCAGCGCGATGACGCCGGCCCCGATCACCACGGCCAGGGAGACCGCGGCGTCTGCAGCCATGTGCAGGAAGGCGCCGCGGATGTTCAGGTCGCCCTTGGCGCCGCCCATGAACATCAGCGCCGTGGCGGTGTTGATGACCACGCCTATGGCCGCGACGATCATCACCGGGGCGGCGGCCACCTCGGCGGGCTCGGCGATGCGCCGGACGGCCTCGGAGACGATGGCGCCGACGGCCACCAGCAGCAGGATGGCGTTGGCGAGCGAGGCCAGGATGGTCGCCTTGCGCAGCCCATAGGTGCGGCGCCCTGAGGGCTGGCGCTTGGCGAGGCTCGCCGCGCCCCAGGCCAGCAGCAGGCTCATCACGTCCGACAGGTTGTGGCCGGCGTCGGCCAGCAGGGCGAGGGAGCCGAACCAGAGGCCTGCCGCCACCTCTGCGGCGACGAAGCCGGTGTTCAGGATGACGCCGATGGCGAAGGCGCGGCCGAAATCCTTGGGCGCGTGGTGGTGATGACCGCCCAGTCCGTGGCTATGGCCGTGGCTATGACCATGGGCGTGCCCATGATCATGGCCGTCGGCGTGATCGTGAGGATGGCCGGGATGGTCGTGCGCCATGGCCCTATGTCTCATCCGCGCTTGGCGCAGGCAACGGCGCGGCGCCCACCAGGGCCTCGGCTCGGCGGGTGGCGGCCGAAAGGCGGGCGGACCAGTCGGCGCAAAGCTCGGCGATCTCCGCCTCCTGGGCGTCGGCCGGGGCGTAGAAGGGACCATCCCAGACGACGACCCCGCGCCCGAAGGGGGCCGCCAGCATCACCTTGTCCCAGCTGTCGAGCCGCAGGGACGGCGCGGCCGCCAGGCCCATCAGGAAGACCGGCGCCTGGGTGCGCTTGGCGATCTGCACCGCACCGGGGGCGACGACCTCGTTGGGGCCGCGGGGGCCGTCGGGGCTGATGATCAGGGCGCCGCCGTCGTTCACGAAACCCAGGGCCTGGCGAAAGCCGGCCACGGCGGCGCGGGCCTTGGCCGAGTCGCCCTTCTTGGCCGACGACATGCGGATCGAGGGAAAGCCCACCCGCTCCAGGGCCTGGGCGACGAACTCCCCGTCCGAGGAGGGCGAGACCAGCACCTGGGTCTTGCCCCTCGGCCACCATTTGGGGGCGGTGGCCAGGGACAGCGGGATGCGCCCATGCCACAGCAGGGCCAGCAGTCCCGTCTTGTCGGTCAGAAACGGTTCGAGACAGGCGTCATCCACATGCCGCCAGCGCACCGTCCGCAGGATCAGCCGCAGATAGGTGGCCAGGAGCCAACCCAGAAAGGCCTGGACGCGCGGGCGCCGCAGCAGCTGCTTCACGCCGCGCTCTCCGTCTCCAGATCCTGGCTCTTGGCCAGCCGTGCATAGAGGCCCTGGGCCTTGACCAGGCTGGCATGGTCGCCGGTCTCCACCACCTGGCCCTTGTCGATCACATAGATGCGGTCGGCGCCGCGGACGGTCGACAGACGGTGGGCGATGAGCATGGTGGTGCGCCCGGCCATCAGGCGGGTGAGCGCCGCCTGGACCTGGGCCTCGCTCTCGGTGTCCAGCGCGCTGGTGGCCTCGTCCAGCAGCAGGATGGGGGCGTCCTTCAGGAAGGCTCGGGCGATGGCGATCCGCTGGCGCTGGCCGCCGGACAGCCGCGCGCCCGCCTCGCCCACCAGGGTGGCGTAGCCCGATGGCAGTTCGGTGATGAAGTCGTGGGCCGCCGCAGCCTGGGCGGCGGCCTCGATCTCGGCCTCGCTGGCCTGTGGCCTCGCATAGGCGATGTTGGCGCGGATGGTGTCGTCGAACAGGAAGGGCTCCTGGGTGACCAGGGCGATCTGCTCGCGCAGGGAGGCCAGCGTCAGCTCGCGGACATCGGCGCCGTCGATGGTCACCTGGCCGGCGGTCACGTCGTAGAAGCGCGGGATCAGGTTCAGGATGGTGCTCTTGCCGCCGCCCGACGGGCCGACGAGCGCGATGGTCTCGCCGCGATTGGCGCTCAACGTCACCCCCGTCAGGGCGGGCGCGCCCTCGCCATAGGCGAAGCTGACATTTTCGAAGGCGATGGCGCCCTGGCTGCGGGGCAAGGCCCTGGCCCCGGCCGGCTCGCGGATCAGCGGCTCCACATCGAGGGCGGCGAACAGCCGCCGGGCGCCGGCCAGGCCCTCGGCGAACACGGTCTGCAGATTGGCCAGCTGCCTCAGGGACTGGGACGCCATGCCCAGCGCGCCGATGAAGGCCACGAAGGCCCCGACATTCATCGCGCCCGTCGCGGCGCGCCAGCCGGCATAGGCCATGACGCCGGCCACGATCAGGGTCATCAGGGTTTCGGTGGCCGGCGCGGCGGCGGCCCGGGCGTTGGCGCCCTTGACCAGATGGGCCTGGCGCCTGGCCACCACCTCGGCGACGCGGGCCTCTTCGAAGGCCTCGCGGTTCTCGATCTTGACCACCCGAACCCCGTCCAGGCTCTCCATGATGGCGGTCGAGAGCGCCGAGGTCTCGGCCATGGCGCCGCGGGCGGCCTTGGTGGTCTTCTTCGAGAACCGCCGCATGATGCCCGTCGCCAGGGGCGCGGCCAGCAGGATGGCGAGCGTCAGGATCGGATCGTTGGACAGCATGACCAGCACCGCGCCGATCACGGTCAGGAAGTGCTGGGTGTAGTTGACCAGGCCAGAGGTCGCCGCCTCGCGGATCAGACCGGCGTCATAGAGGACCGAGGAGACATAGGCGCCTGAATGCTGGCCCCGCAGGCGGGCGAGATCGGCCCGCACCAGCTTGCCGAACAGCTGCACCTGGACGTCGCCCACCACGCCATTGCCGATCCGGTTGACCAGGGACGCCTGGGTCACCTGGGCGACGCCCCTAAGGATGGCGTAGCCGGCGATGGCCAGGGGAATGGCCCAGATGGCGCCGGGCTTCTGCACCACCAGCAGGTCGTTGATCGCCGGCTCCAGGATCTGGACCAGCTTGGCGCTGGAGAAGGCGACGATGACGGCGGCCACAAGCGCCACGGTGAAGCCCTTCCAGCGCGGCTTCAGATAGACCTGCGCAATGCGGCCGATCAGGACGCGGGCGGGCGTCTTGTCAGGCTCCGGGGTGGCCGTGGAACTCATGGCCCTGGCGTCGTCCGTCACGGCGCGCAAGTCAAGTAAGCCGCAGGCGCCAAGACTTCCGTTCAGCGCCCTGACCGCCTAGTTATGCGGCAAATCGCGGAGCGCCCCTTGGCCCAATTCGACCTCAGCACCCCCGAAGGCCGCAAGCGCGCCCGGCGGGACTATATGTGGAACGACCACGCCTTCCTGCGCCTGCGCTTCCAGAACGCCCACTGGATCAGCGAGGAGTTGGTGCGCACCAATCAGCCCTCGCCTGAGCAGCTGGCCGGCTGGAAGGCCCGTGGCATCAAGACCATCATCAACCTGCGCGGCGGCTTCGACGGCAGCTTCCACGTGCTGGAGAAAGAGGCCTGCGAGCGGTTGGGCCTGACCCTGGTGGACTTCACCATCACCTCGCGCGAAGTGCCGAGCCGCGTGCGCGTGCTGGGGGCGCGGGATCTGTTCCAGTCGATCGAATATCCCGCCCTGATGCACTGCAAGTCCGGCGCGGACCGCGCTGGCATCATGAGCGTCTTCTACATGCACTTTCGCAAGGGCAAGACGATCCGCGAGGCCCTGGACCAGCTCCACCTGCGCTATCTGCACGTGAAGGCCGGCAAGACCGGCGTGCTCGACTACACCTTCGAGCGCTACCTGGCCGAGGGCGAGCCCGCGGGCCTGTCCTTCATCGAATGGGTCGAAAGCCCCGCCTACGACCCCGACGCCATCAAGGCCGACTTCCGAGCCAAGTGGTGGGGAAGTTTCTTCACCGAACGCCTGCTGAAGCGGGAATAGGGCGGACCCCAGCGGAAGCCCGGCATGTCATGACGGGAGCAGGCTGGCGGTCCAGGCCATGATCGGGGGACTGAAGGCGACGGGTCCGATCAGGATCTGGGTCAGGAACATGGCGCCGCCTCCCCAGAAGTAAGCCGGATGAATGCGCCGACGGGTGACCAGGTCATAGACCACGCCGGCCAGCAGATAGGCCATCATCGCCCCAAACACGGCCCATCCACCCCACGGCCCGAGCAGGGGCATGGGCAGGATACGACCCCAGGCGGGGGACATCACCATGATGGTGCCGCACAGCATCAGCCGCCGGTGCCATTCCGGCGAGCGTCGCAGAGCCACGGCCGCGGCGGTGAGGCCGAAGAAGCAGAGCACCCCGAGGATATCGACCATCAGGAAGACGTTGGGCGGAAAGAATGGCGGCGTCGCCCCACGCTTCACGCAGGCGATGGTCACGGCGATCCCGGTGATCACCATCAGCACGGCGAGCCCCGCGCCCAGGCCGCCCAGGCGCCGATGAAGTGCGACCGAGCCGGAGACCACCAGGGCGCTTTGCAGCACGAAGAAGACGATCCAGGCCGCGAACAGCCCAGCGTGCAGGTGCACCAGCGGCGGCAGGGTGGAGACATCGAAATTGAAGCGCGACGCATTCAAGGTGAACCCGAACACCACGGTCGCTGCGATCGCTAGCGCCATGATCAGAAAGAACCGCCGGCTGCCCCGCGCCGTGCGCCATGGGCCAGGTTCCCCGGCCGCCATCTCCAAAGTCGTCATCACGCCCTCCGCTTCATAGGTGGCGCAGAGGGTCGTGGTCTGCGAGCCTTCGCAAAAGGACCGCAACCTGACGGGAAGCCGATTTCTTCCTGACATGCAGGAGTGCTACCGAGGGTTCCCATGACGCCGCTCGCCGATGAGGTCGATCTGACGCTGGGCCTGATGACCCTGCGCCCATCGACGTGCGAACTTGTCCACCCGGGCGGGGTGGAGACCATCGAGCCCCAGGTCATGCGGGTGCTGCTGGCCCTGGCTCGGCAGCCCGGCCGCGTTCTCTCGCGTGACGCCATCGTCGACCAGGCCTGGGACGGGCGCGCCGTGAGCGAGGACGCGATCAATCGCGTGCTGTCACGCCTGCGCCGCCTTTCGAGCGCCACCGGGGCCTTTCACCTGAGCACGATCCGCAAGGTCGGCTATCGGCTGGACCCCGTCGCGCCCGAGCCCGGTGCGCTCCAGAATGGGGCCGACGGCGGACCGCAGATCGCCGCCGCCGCGGTCCGGCGCAGGATGGGATGGCTCGTGGGCGTGCTGGCGCTGGTGGTCATCCTTTCGGCGGGCGGGGGGCTGCTGGCGGCGCGCCTCATGCCGCCGTCCGCAGCGCCGGCGCCCGCAGGGTCCCTTGAGGGACCAAGCCTGTCCCTGAGCCTCACCGCGCCCAACCCTGCCGACGCCCCTGTGGCCGTCGCCTTCGAACGGCAGATGCGCGAGACCCTGTCGCATATGCAGGGCTTGAGATTGGTGACGACGAACGCCGGTTCATCCGCCTCGCCGGATCTGAGTCTCGAGGGGGTCGTGAGCCAGGGCGACGGCCAGCCGGTCATCGAGCTGATTCTCAGTGACGGCCATTCCGGCGTGCGTATCTGGAGCGCGCGGTTCGACGGCCGCGCGACCGACGATCCCACCGCTCAGGAGCGCGCCGTTTCAGCCGCGGCCCGGTATCTCGCGGTCCGTCTCGGCGACGGGCTCGCTGGGCAGGCCGCGGCTCGTGAGCCGGCCGACCCCGAGGCCGAGCGGCTGGTGGCGAAGGCCCGAAGGTCCTACGCCCAATCCAACGAAGCCAGGCATCGTCGTGAATGGCCCCTGTCGATGCGGCTGGCCCAGGCCGCCGACGCCGACGCCGCACGCGCCCTCGCCCTGGAGCCGACCTCGGCCGGGGCCCTGATGGTGCGCTATCAGGTCGACCATGCCCCCCAGTATCCGCGGCCCGGCGAGACCGAAGCCGAGTTTCAGGGCCGATTGCAGCGGGCGGCGGGCTATCTGGCGCGCGCGGTCGCCGCCAATCCGGATGATCCCGAAGTCCTCGTCGCCGCGGGCGAGAGCTATCGACAGAGTCTGCGCTGGGATGACGCGGAGCGGCTGCTGGAACGGGCGATCGCCATCGATCCCAACTCGCCTGACGCCAACACCTGGTACGCCTATCACCTCGGGCTGCTGGGGCGATGCGACGAGGGCCTGAAGCATGCCCGTATCGCGGCAGGCCTCGCCCCGGACGTCACCTGGCGCCAGCTGGCCGTCCCCCGGCTGCTGCACTGCGCGGGCCATCGGCAGGCGGCTGCGGACATCTACCGCGATCTCCAAGGGCGCGACCCCGCAAATGCCTTCCTGCTGCGGGAGGTCTATCTGATGCGGCTGGCGGAGCGGAACGCGCCCGCGTTGAGAGCCCTTGCCGAATTCACGCGCAGCGATCTTTGGCGGGGCGCCCCGCCGGCGCAGATCGCCGCGCAGATCGCCCGCATGGAGGCCGGCGCCGATGCTCTCGAGGGACGCCCCCAGGCCTTCCTCAGCGTGCTTGAGGCTGATCGCGCCCTCTATGAGGCCGCCCCGCCCGACGCCCGGAAATTCGGGCGTACACTAGGGGACGCCTGGTTCGTGCTCGCCCTGGAATATGCCCAGGCCGGCGCATCGGAGCGGGCGCTCGAAGCGCTCCGCGAGGCCGTGGACCGAGGCTCGCTTTACCTGCCCTGGGCGCTGCCCTACGGCGCCACGGAGTTTCCCCCGTCGGTCAGCCGCACCCCAGTCTATGCGGCGCTCTGGAGATCCTCGCCGGAACTGGTCAACCTGATGAACAAGCGCGCCCAGGCGCAGCGGGGCGGCCCTGACGTCACCGATGGGATGGAGCGCCCTGCCGACCAGCCCGAGGCCATGAAGACCCACGTCCGCGGCAGGGGGTGGGAGAATTTCTTTGCAGACCGGCCGCGGCAGCCGGAGTAGGGCCCACCTACCGCACCGTTTCCTTCTCCCGCGGCGCCGAGACCTTCTGGGGCTTGGCCTGGGCCTTGGGCTTGGGGAGCAGGCGGAATCTGGACTGGCACCAGGCGAAGTCGACGCCGACATCGATCAGGGCGTCGGAGCGACCGCAGGGGCAGGGGAAGTCCATCACCGCCCAGACGCGATAGGTCTCGCCGGCCTGCAGGGGCACAGGCCGTCCGTTGACGTGATTGGGGGCCGCATTGACGCATAGAACCAGATCGCCAGGGCCGACCGCGTCGCTCATCGCACTCTCCGTTTCGCCGAGGGTGATATTAGACCCAGCGCTCCCAACCGTCATGCTCGGGCTTGTCCCGAGCTTCGAAAGGGATTCCCGGCGCAAGGCCGGGAATGACGAGCGCTGGACCGAGGGCCCGAGCCTCCGCCCTCGTCCTTCGAGGCCCGGCTTTCACCGGGCGCCTCAGGATGAGGACGGAATGAGAGGCTCCAGCGAGCGCCCGTCCCCACGCGCCTCATCCTGAGGTGCGAGCGGCGCGAGCCTCGAAGGACGCACCGAAGCCCCGCCCAACCTAACGCCCCGCCGCCGCCGAGATCGGGTCCGGCAGGCCCAGGAGGCGCTTGGCGATGATATTGTACTGCACCTCCTGAGAGCCGCCGGCGATGGTTCCGGCCTTGGAGCTTCCCAGGGTGCGCGCAGCCGCCAGCTCGTCAGCGCTGAAGGGATCGCCGCTCCAGCCCAGGCCCCGCCAGCCCATGATCTCGACGGTCAGTTCGGCGCCGTCGCGGCGCAGGAAGGAGCCGGCGTTCTTCATGATCGAGGTCGCCGCGCTGGGGCCGCGGTTGGACCTGGCCTCCAGGGCGGCGCGCTCGGCGGTCTGCTGGAAGGCCTTCAGGTCCATCTCGTAATTGATGATCCGCTGGCGCAGGTCGAGGTCGGCGATACGGCCGGCCTGATCCTCGCCCACATAGGCCTTGGCCATCTGCGGCAGGGGGACCTTGACCTGGGCGCGCTGGGCGCCAGCCGCCCCGGCCAGGCCGCTGCGCTCGTGCTGCAAGAGGCGCTTGGCGATGGTCCAGCCGCCGTTCAGCGGGCCGACCAGGTTTTCCTTGGGCACCTTCACATCGGTGAAGAAGGTCTCGCAGAAGGGCGAATTGCCGGCGATCAGCAGGATGGGGCGGGCCTCGACGCCGGGCGAGCGCATGTCGATCAGCAGGAAGGAGATGCCTTCGTGCTTCTTTGTCGTGTCGGTCCGGACCAGACAGAAGCACCAGTCGGCCAGGTCGGCGCCGGAGGTCCAGATCTTCTGGCCGTTGACCAGCCAGTGGTCGCCCTTGTCCTCGGCCCGGGTCGAGAGCGAGGCAAGGTCGGAGCCTGCGCCAGGCTCGGAGAAGCCCTGGCACCAGCGCAGTTCGCCCCGCGCGATGGGCGGAAGGTGGCGGGCCTTCTGGTCCTCGTCGCCGTACTCCAGAAGGGTGGGGCCAAACATCATCACCCCCATGCCGCCGATGGGGTTGTGCGCGCCGATGGCCTTCATCTCCTCGGCCAGGATGCGGGCCTGCTCGGCCGATAGCTCGCCGCCGCCATAGCGGGCCGGCCAGGTGGGCACGCCCCATCCCTTTTCGCCCATACGAGACTTCCACAGTCTGGCGTCGTCGGTCTCGACGCCCTCCTCCACCCCGGGGCCAGGGGGTGGTCGGTGCGCCAGGGACGGGGGGAAGTTCTCCGCAAGCCAGGCGCGGGCGGACTGGCGAAAGGCGTCGTGTTCGGCGGGGTGTTCGGTCATGGGGCGCTCCCGGCCGCCTGGGGCGGCTCTGTTCTGATTGGCAAGGCTGCGGCCGGCCGGGCGCCGGCGGGCGTGACGTCCTCCGTGTCTGGTCGGCGACAATTGGCGCCGTGACCCTCTGGCGGGGTCGTGTCAGGATAACGCCGTCATGCCGTCGCGGCCAGCGCGCCGCGCCGCTTGGCCAGGGTCCGCGCACCCGCGATCGCGCGCGCCCTGCAGAAAACAAATGAGCTCGGCGCCAATGACCGGGCCAGGGAAGGAAACGATGATGCGCGTCGCACAACAGGCGGCAGGCGACGGGGCGACTCTGGTCGGTCCGCGTCGCACGCCCCGCAACATGGCCGGCGAAGTTCAGGGCTCCATCCACGAGGACGCCACCGCCAAGAAGCTCGGATTCCGGGGCGGCACGGTGGCCGGCTCGATCCATATGGACCAGTTCGTCCCCCTGCTGATGGACCTCTATGGGGAGTCCTGGTTCGAGGGCGGCAATCTTTCGCTGCTGTTCAAGCAGCCGACCGTGGACGGCGAGGCGGTCATCGCCCAGGCGACGCCGGGCGTCGAGCGCGCCCGGTTGGAGATGTACGACGAGGCCCGCGCCATGATCTGCCAGGGCACGGCCGCCGACCATGCCGACGCCGGCTCCGAGCTGTCGCGGCGGCTGCTGACCCGAGAGTCGGCATCCCGCAGCGCCCTTCGCATTCTGGGCGACCTGCATGTGGGGGACGAGGCCCATGACATCGCGCTCAGCGTGTCCCCAGAGGCCCTGAAGCGGCGGCTGGAGACCATCACCGAAACCCTGGATTGCTATCAGGACGAGCGGGCTGTCCTGCCGCCGTCGATGGTTGTCCACCTGGCCCATGGGGCGCGATCGGCCGTCGTGGCCTCGGCCGGGTCGGCGGTGGGGTTGTTCGGCGCCCTGGAGATCCAGTTTCTGCAGGGTCCCCTGCGGGCCGGCGCCGACTATGTGGGCCGCACGCGGATCCACGCCCTGACCGAAAGCCCCAGGACCGAGAACGTCTGGTACGATGTGCTGATCGCCGACCCCCGTTCCGGGCGCGACCACGCTCGCGTGACCTTCTGCCTGCGCTTCATGAAGGACTCTTCGCCGCTCTGGACCGACGCTGCCTGACACCCGGAAGGCGCTGGGGGCAGGCCTCAGCGCCGGCGGATGGACGCGAAATATTCCCGGTCGAACAGGCGGTAATAGAGCCAGGCCGGCACGCGGTCGTAATAGGGCTGCACGTCGGCGATGATCTTGGCCTGGGAAGCGTGGACGTCCAGCAGGTCGCGCTTGGTCTGGGCCACGCTGGCGATGCTCACCGCCAGTTCCGGCGACGGCAGCCCCTTGGCTGGATCGCGGGGATAATGCTCGCGGAAGGCGGCCACCAGCCGGCGCGCCAGACGCACCAGGGCGCCGGGCAGGGTCACCTGATAGAGCAGCCGCGGCCAGGGTCCGTCCTTGGGCGCAGCCTCGAAGACCTCGCGCACCCAGACGCCGGTGCGGACGTGATCGGGATGGCCGTAGAAGCCGACCTTCTCGTCGAAGCTGATCAGCACCTGGGGGCGATAGCGACCGATGGCCTCGGCGATGGCGGCCTTGGGCTTGGCCGGATCCAGCCGGATGAGGCCGCCGTCGGGAAAGTCCAGCACCTCCACGGCCTCGGCGCCCAGCAGGCGGCCGGCGGCCTTGGCCTCGGCCAGTCTCACCCGCGCCAGTTCCTCGGGCCCATAGCCGGTGTGCTGGGCCGCCTCCCCATGGGTGAGATAGAGCAGGATGACGCGCGCGCCGGCCTTGGCCATGCGGGCCAGCGTCCCGGCGCAGGTGATCTCGTCGTCCGGATGGGCCCAGATGGCCAGGACCGTGACCTCGGCGCCGACGCCAGGCAGGATATGAGCCCTGGGCACCGACTCGTCGTTCAGCTGGCCGCGGGCGAGCAGGAAGCCGCCGAGCAGGGCGGTGGGCAGGCCGACCGCGGCGATGGCGCCCCAGGGGATTTTCCGTTCAGCCGCCATAGCGCGCCTCCGCCGGTTTGCCGCCGTCCCCGCGGGCGGCGGTCATGGCCCAGTCCAGGTCGGCGAGATAGTGGTCGGCGACGGACTTGTGAACCGGCGAGAGCATCAGGTGCAGCCCGGCCGGCTCGGTCACCGCGCTGGTCACCCAGCCGCGCTCATAGAGCTTCTTCAGCACCGCGAAGGGGTTCACGTCGTCGCGGGTGAAGGCGAGGATGCCGAGCATCGGATCGCCCAGCAGCCGCCAGCCCTGCGCCTGGACGCCCTTGGCGATCGCTTGGCGGGCGTCGGTGACCTCGCCGTGCTTGGCCCGGTAGCCCTCGATCCCCAGCACATTCATCACCGCCCAGGCCGCGGCGATGGCGCCGCCGGGCCGGGTGCCGGCCAGGGTCGGGGTGACCATCTTGCCCGCGGGCCATTCGCCGACCTCGAAGATCATGTGGGCGCGCAGGGCCTCGCTGCGGAAGAAGACGGTGGACGCCCCCTTGGCGCAGTAGCCGTACTTGTGCAGGTCCGCCGAGATGGACGAGACGCCCGGAACCTCGAAATCGAAGGGCGGGATGGCCGCGCCGTTCATTCGCACGAAGGGGGCGATATAGCCGCCGACGCAGGCGTCCACATGCAGCCACACGCCGCGCCGCAGGGCGAGCTCGGCCAGGGCCTCGATGGGATCGATCAGGCCATAGGGGAAGCAGGGCGCCGAGCCGACGATCATGATGGTCTGGCCATCGATCACGGCCTCCATGGCCACCGGATCGGCCAGCAGGTCGGCCAGCGGCGTGCGCCGCACCTCGATCTCCATCACCGCACAGGCCTTGTCGAAGGCGGGGTGCGCCGAGCGGGGCAGGACGAGGTTCAGCTGGCCGGTCAGGCCGCGCACCTTGCGGGCGTGGTCGCGGGCGGCCTTCACCGCCATCAGGATGGAGTCGGTGCCGCCGCTGGTCATGTTGCCGACGCAGGCTTCGTCGCCGTGCAGCAGACCAAGACCAAAGCCGACGACCTCGGCCTCCATCTGCTTCAGGCTCGGAAAGGCCGCCGGCCCCAGACCGTTTTCCGAGGCGAACCTGGCATAGGCCTCCTTCTGCACCTGTTCGATCTCAGGCCCGGCGTTGAACACATAGACCGCCGCCTTGCCGTCGCGCCATTTGACGTCGTGCGCGCCGAGTTCGTCCATGCGGGCGGCCACCTGGGGCCAGGGCGTCCCCTGAGCTGGCAGTTCCAATCTGGCCATTTCGCCCTCCCCGGACGCCGTCGGCCGCTTTGCGGCTCTGTTCCTTGTGGTCGGCCAAGGTGACACAACCGGGGCGGGCTGGAAAAGCCGAAGACTTGACGGCGATCTTCACCGGGGCCAAGCCGTTCGACCTCGACGGGGAGGGGACAACAGATGTCGCAAGGGATCGAGGTGCTGAAGGCGCCGTCCACCCGCCGCGTGCTGGGCGCAAGCCTGGTGGGCACGGCGGTGGAATTCTATGATTTCTACATCTACGCCACGGCCGCGGCCCTGGTGTTCGGGCCGCTGTTCTTCCCGGCGGCCTCGCCGTCGGCGCAGCTGCTGTCGTCCTACGCCACCTTCGCCATCGCCTTCTTCGCCAGGCCCGTAGGTGCGGCGCTGTTTGGCCACTATGGCGACCGGATCGGCCGCAAATCGACCCTGGTGGCGTCGCTGATGCTGATGGGGGTCTCCACCTTCGCCATCGCCTTCCTGCCCACCTATGCCACCGCCGGCTGGATCGCCCCGGCTCTCCTCTGCCTGCTGCGCTTTGGTCAAGGCCTGGGGCTCGGCGGCGAGTGGGGCGGGGCGGCCCTGCTGGCGGTGGAGAATGCGCCGCCGGGCTGGAAGGCGCGGTTCGGCATGTTCCCGCAGCTTGGCGCGCCGGTCGGCTTCATCGCCGCCAATGGCCTGTTCCTGATCCTGGGCCTGTTGCTGACCCCTGAGCAGTTCATCGCCTGGGGCTGGCGGATCCCGTTCCTGCTCAGCGCCGTGCTGGTGGGCGTGGGCCTCTGGGTGCGGCTGAAGCTGACCGAGACCCCGGCCTTCGCCAAGGCCCTGGAGGAAGCGCCGCCGCCCAAGACGCCCCTGTTCGAGCTGCTTGCCCGCCATCCGCTGGAGACCCTGGGCGGCACGTTTGCGGTCGTGGCCTGCTTCGCCACCTACTACCTCTCCACCTCGTTTGCGCTGGGCTATGGGGTGACGGCGCTGGGCTATTCCCGGGAGTCGTTCCTGGCCATCCAGCTGGGGGCCATTCTGTTCATGGCGCTCGGCATCATCATCGCCGGTTACTGGTCCGACGCCACCACGCCCCGGGGCGTGCTCATGTGGGGCTGCGGCATGGTGATCGTCGCAGGTCTGCTGCTGGCCCCGATGCTGGGGTCGGGCTCGCTGCTGCTGGTGTTCGGCTTCCTGTCGCTCAGCCTGTTCTGCATGGGCTTTGTCTATGGACCGCTCGGCGCCTTCCTGCCGGGCCTGTTCCCAGCGCGGGTCCGCTACACCGGCGCCTCGGTGGCCTTCAATGTGGGCGGCATCCTGGGCGGCGGCCTCGCCCCCCTGGTGGCCCAGCTGCTCGCCGACCGCGGTGGCCTGGTCCCCGTGGGCTTCTATCTGGGCGCCGCAGCCCTGGTCAGCCTGGTGGCGCTCGCGCCGCTTCGCCGGACCGTGGAGGACTGACCCCTAGCGGAAGGCGTCGACCACCTGGGCGATCCAGGTCTTGACATGGTCCTTCTTCTCCAGCGGCGTCTTGCCGTGGCGGACGAGGATCAGGTCGAGATCGGGGACCAGGACGGTGTACTGGCCCTCATAGCCATTGGCGCTGAAGGAGCCGGGGCCGGCGATTTTCAGCCACCAGTGGGCGCCGTAGTCGCCTTCGCGCACGGCCGGCTGCGGCGTCGGCGTGCGGGCATAGTCGACCCAGTCGGCCGGCAGCAGCTGGCGATCCTCCCACCGTCCGCCGCGCAGATAGAGCAGGCCAAAGCGCGCGAAGTCCCTGGCCGTCGCAAAGCAGAAGGACGAGCCGATGAAGGTCCCGGCGGGGTCGAACTTGGGGACCGGGCTCGCCATGCCGAGGGGGCCGAAGAGGCGCTGGCGCATGAAGGCCTCGAAGCCCGCCCCATCGACGCCGAGCGCGCGGGCGGCGCAGCGGGCGACGATGTTGGTCGTGCCGCTGGCATAGGACCAGAAGGTCCCCGGCGGATGGGCGAGCGGCCGGCTGGCGGCGTAGTGGGCCACATCGGCCTTGCCTGAGCCGAACAGCATCTCGATCACATCGGAGACGTGGCCCGGCACATAGTCCTCCACGAAGGAAAGCCCGCTGGACATGCGCAGGAGCTGATCGAGCGTAATCTCAGCCCGAGGATCGCCGGGGCTCTCACGCCATTCCGGGACGTCGGCCGGGGCGTGGATGTCGATCTTCCCCTCGGCGACCAACAGGCCCACCAGGGCGTGGGTGATGCTCTTGGCCTTGGACCAGGAGGGGTAGGTGGCGTCCGGACCGAAGCCCTCGCCATAGCGCTCCAGGACGATCCGCCCGCCCTGGACGATCAGCAGGGCGTGGGTCTCCCCGAGCAGCTCAGTGTCCGGCGCGGCGAAGGCGGTGGCCACGAGCGCCTCCAGGGCGGATCGATCCACCTGGCTGGGCAGGTCTCCCTCCGGCCACTGCTGGGTCGGCCACGGCGTGGCGGCGGGCTGCGAGGGCAGGGCGGGCAGGGGCGCGATCTCGGTCATGGCATGAGGTTGAGCGGGCCGTCCGGCCTTGTCAAAGCTCACCCGAGGTCAGCTTGGTGGTCGCATTGCGTTCAGAAGCGCCCATAGGGCGGGCCCTCAGCCTGTGGCGCAACGCAAGGCTGGCCAGGGCGCAGGCGGTCGCTATGGTCGCGCCTTCCCTCGCCTCAATTCCAAGAGCCCTTCATGCCCGCCGGCGTTTTCGACCTTTTCAAGCTGGGGGTCGGGCCTTCCAGTTCCCACACCATGGGGCCGATGACGGCCGGGGCGCGGTTCCTGCGCGGCCTGGCTCAGGCGTCGGGGCTGGGCTCGGTGGCGCGGGTGGAGACGACCCTCTACGCCTCCCTGGCCATGACCGGCCGCGGGCACGCCACCGACAGGGCGGTGATCCTGGGGCTGGCCGGCTTCGAGCCCGCCACCATCGACCCGGACGAAGCCGAGGCCGTTCTGGCGCAGATCGCGGCCGAGGGCCGCCTGACCTTAGGCGGCGAGGGGCCGGAGGTCGAATTCGACGCCGCCCGCGACATCCTGTGGGAGGGCCGCACCCGCCTGCCGCAACATCCCAATGGGCTGCGCTTCCGCGCCCTGGACGCCGAGGGCCAGGTGCTGGCCGAGCAGGTCTATTTCTCCATCGGCGGCGGCTTTGTGGTGGACGAGGCCGAGTTCGGACAGGCGCCGACGACGGACGGCCCGACGGTTCCCTATGACTTCACCAGCGCCGATGAGTTGCTGGCCATGGCCGAGCAGCAGGGCGTGACCATCGCCGAACTGATGTGGCGCAACGAGATCGCCCGCCGCACGCCCGAGGAGGTCAATGCCGGGCTCGACGCCATCTTCGAGGCCATGGAGGCCTGCATCGAGCGGGGCCTGCGCCAGGATGGCTGCCTGCCCGGCGGCCTGAAGGTGCGCCGCCGCGCCCAGCAGCACTTCAACGAGCTGACCCGACGGATGGAGCGCAATATCAGCGATCCCCTGGCGGCCCTGGACTGGGTCAATCTCTGGGCGCTGTCAGTGAACGAGGAGAACGCCTCAGGCGGCAAGGTGGTGACGGCGCCGACCAACGGGGCCGCGGGCCTGTTGCCGGCGGTGCTGCGCTTCTATGACCGTTTCCACCGGGGCGGGGCCGAGGGGCGCCGGACCTTCCTGCTGACGGCCGCGGCGATCGGCGCGCTCTACAAGCGCAACGCTTCGATCTCGGGCGCCGAGGTCGGCTGTCAGGGGGAGGTGGGCGTGGCCTGCTCGATGGCCGCGGCAGGCCTGACGGCGGCGCTGGGCGGCAATAACGCCCAGATCGAGAACGCCGCGGAGATCGCCATGGAGCACAATCTGGGGCTGACCTGCGACCCCATCGGCGGCCTGGTGCAGGTGCCCTGCATCGAGCGCAACGCCATGGGGGCGGTGAAGGCCATCGACGCCTCGCGCCTGGCCCTGCTGGGGGATGGTCAGCACACGGTCAGCCTGGACAAGGTCATCGCCACCATGAAGCGGACAGGCGAGGACATGAACGAGATCTACAAGGAGACCTCGCTCGGCGGCCTGGCCGTCAATGTGGTGGAGTGCTGAGCCCTAGAATTTAGAGGTCAGGCGGCTTCCTGTGCGACGGTCGGCAGGATGCCGCTCATGTCGATCAGGGTAATGATGCCTTCGTCGGTGGTGATCATGCCGCGGGCCAGGCCCTTTGAGGCGGCGGCCCCGATCACCGGCGCGGGCTGGATCTCGCCCTCGCCGACATTGATGATGTCGCTGACCGCGTCCACCAGCAGGCCGACCGTGCGGCCCACCAGATCGACGACGATGACGACCGACGACGGCCCCGCCGCGCTGGCCGGCAGGCCCAGGCGGGCGGCCAGGTTCAGCACCGGCAGCACCGCGCCGCGCAGGTTGATCACGCCCAGCACATAGTCCGGCGCATTGGGCAGCGGGGTCGAGGTGGTCCAGCCGCGGATCTCGCGGACCAGCTGGATGTCGATGGCGAAGCGCTGGGCGCCGATGATGACGGTGATCAGCTCGCCGCTGGCCGACATGGTGTCCTGGTCGTTCATGGTCAGAATTCCTCCCAGCCGGCCTCTTGGGCCACGGGCGCCAATTTCAAGGCCGCCGATCCGTGCGTCATGGGACGCGGCGCACGGGCGGGGGCGACAGGGCGAGGCGCCCGGACCGGAGCCTTGGATTGCGCGCGCGGGCGGATGTCCGTGGCGAACTGGAACCGGCCCATCAGGCGGTTCAGCTCGGCGGTCTCCTGGGCGAGCGCATGGCTGGCGGCGGTAGATTCCTCGACCATGGCCGCATTCTGCTGCGTAATCTGATCCATCTGGTTAACGGCCGAGTTGACCTGGGCCAGGCCGATCGACTGCTCCTCGGAGGAGGCGGAGATCTCGATCATCAGGCCGTTGATCTGGCTGACCTGGGTGACGATGGTCTCCAGCGCCTGGCCGGTCTCGGCCACCAGGCGCACGCCGCCAGCCACATGGCCGGCCGAGGCGCTGATCAGGGTCTTGATCTCCTTGGCGGCGTCGGCCGAGCGCTGGGCCAGGGCCCGGACTTCGGAGGCCACCACGGCGAAGCCACGGCCGGCGTCGCCGGCCCGGGCGGCCTCGACCCCAGCGTTCAGGGCCAGAAGGTTGGTCTGGAAGGCGATCTCGTCGATGACGCCGATGATCTGGCCGATCTGGGCCGAGGACTGTTCGATCTGGCCCATGGCGGCGACCGCCTCGCGGACCACCTTGCCCGAGGCCTCGGCGTCGCCGCGGGTCACGGCCACGGAGTCGCGGGCCAGGCGAGCGCTTTCGGCGGACTTCCTCACCGTGGCGGTGATCTCGTCCAGCGCCGCGGCGGTTTCTTCCAGGCTTGCGGCCTGCTGTTCGGTGCGGCGCGACAGGTCGTCGGAGGCCTGGCTGATCTCGCCGGTGCTCATGCCGATCTGGTCGGCGACGGCCACCAGGGCGGCCATTGCTTCGCCCAGGCGGTCGGCCGCGGCGTTGAAGTCCTGCTGCAGGGCGGCGTATTCGGCGGGGAAGTCGCCGTCGATGCGGGCGCGCAGGTCGCCTTCGGCCAGGGCCGAGAGGCCAGCGCCGATGGCGCTCATGGCCATCTGCTGGTCGGCCTGGCGCTGGCGGCGCTCGGCCTCGTTGCGGGCGCGCTCGTCCTCGATGGCGGTGACGTCGGTGGCGAACTTCACCACCTTGTAGACCTTGCCGTCGGGGTCGAACATCGGGTTGTAGCTGGCCTGGATCCAGATCTCCTTGCCGCCCTTGCCGAGGCGCAGATACTTCTCGGCCATGAATTCACCCCGGCGAAGGCCGTCCCAGAAGGCGGCGTATTCGGGGCTCTTGGCGAAATCCGGGGGCACGAAGATGCTGTGCTTGCGGCCCACCACCTCGTCGGCGGTGTAGCCCATCGCGCCGAGGAAGTTCTCATTGGCGGTGATGATCGTGCCGTCGAGCTCAAATTCGATGACGGCCTGCGACCGAAGCATGGCGGCCGACTTGGCGCGCAGCTCGGAGAGTTCGAGATCCTGGGCCTTCTGCCGTTTGGAGTCGAAGCGGAACATGGGGAGGTCCTGCGGGTATTGGAGGAACGTTGTTCTTCCCTATGGCCCCGCAATCCCTAACAAGTGATTGTATCAAACCTGATTGAATCAAAAATGATTGCGTAAAGGTTTGGTTTGCCATTCTACCCTAGGCTGTCTGTAGGCGCATGTTGCTGCGGTCGGCTTTGATCCATGTCAGTTTTCACCACAAATACCTTTGCCAGGCCTGAGGCGGCCGAGCTGCCCCACCGCCTGCGGGACCTCTATGTGGATCGCCAGCTCTGCCTGGCGTTGCAGGTGGCCGCCAGCCAGGTGACGCGCATCTATCGCGGCCTGCTGGATCCGCTCGGCCTGACCTATCCGCAATATCTGGTGCTGATCGCCCTGTGGGAGGCCGAGCGCCCGCTGACCATGCGCGATCTGCGCAAGACCCTGTCCATGGACACCGGCACGCTCACCCCGCTGATCAAGCGGATGGAGGGGGCGGACCTGGTGGCCCGCGCCCGCGACACCGCCGATGAGCGGCTGGTCTGGGTGACCTTGACCCAGGCCGGCTGGGACCTGCGCGAGCAGGTGGCCGATGTCCGCTGCGAGGTGGTTCGCCGCCTGCCCATGGCCGAGGCCGACATCGCCGACCTGCGCGAGAAGCTTCAGGTGATGAACGCCGCCCTCCAGGCCCAGGCGCCGGAAGAGAATTAACGGCCTCTGTCGGTCGGCCGACCTCTGGGGCGTCCTTGGGTCAGCCCAACGACGGAGGACGCCATGCCTAAGATCAATCCCTGCCTGTGGTTCGACACCGAGGCCGAAGAGGCCATGAGCCACTATGTCGGGATCTTCCCCAATTCGAAGATCCTGAACGTGACCCGCTATCCCGAGGGCGGGATGGGTGAGCCTGGAAAGGCTATGCTGGTCGAGGCCGAACTGGATGGCCAGAAATTCTCCGGCCTGAACGGCGGGCCGCAGTTCCCGCATTCCGAGGCGGTGTCCTTCGTCATCCCCTGCGCTGACCAGGGCGAGGTGGACTATTACTGGGAGAGGCTGACCGACGGCGGACAGCCGGTTCAGTGCGGTTGGCTGAAGGACCGCTTCGGCGTCTCCTGGCAGGTCGTGCCGGTGGAGCTCCACGCCCTGCTGGCCGATCCAAAGACGGCGGAGAGGGCGAGCGCCGTGATGCTGAGCCAAGTCAAGCTGGACATCGACGCGATCAAGGCTGCGGTGGGGTAGGGGCTGCTGGGCCGTGCGTCCTTCGAGGCTCGCTTCGCTCGCACCTCAGGATGAGGGGCGTGGATGTGGGCGTCTGAAGTCCGTCCTCATCCTGAGGCGCCCTGCGCTAGCAGGGCCTCGAAGGACGAGGACGGCGCGCAGTCCTCTCCACCGTCATCCTGGGCCCTGTGCCCAGGATCCCTCTCGACGCTCGCGCCCGCCCTCGACAGGGATGCTCGGCACAAGGCCGAGCATGACGACGTGGGGGTGGAGGGGGAACTGCGCTCACCCCCTCTACCGTCATGGTCGGGCTTGACCCGACCATCCATGAACGCAGGCCTTGGCCGCGGTGTGCATGGACCCTCGGGTCGAGCCCGAGGGTGACGGAGACGGGGATGCCTTGCGTCCTTCGAGGCTCGCTTACGCTCGCACCTCAGGATGAGGGGCGTGGGTGGGCCTCCCTCTCCGCCGTCATCCTGGGCCTTGTGCCCAGGATCCCTCTCGACGCTTGCGTCCGCCCTCGACAGGGATGCTCGGCACAGGGCCGAGCATGACGGCGTTGGGGGTGGGGGCGCCGCCTCCCCTTAAGCCGCTTCGCGGGCCTCCACCGGGGCCAGGCGGATCAGGTAGTCGAAGGCCGAGAGGGCGGCCTTGGAGCCTTCGCCCATGGCGATGACGATCTGCTTGTAGGGCGTCGTCGTGGCGTCGCCGGCGGCGAACACGCCGGCCACCGAGGTCTGGCCCTTGGCGTCGACCTCGATCTCGCCGCGCTGGGACAGGGCCACGCCGCCCTCGGCCAGCCATTCGGTGTTGGGCACCAGGCCGATCTGCACGAAGATGCCGTCCAGCTCGACCGTGTGGCTCTCGCCGGTCCCGCGGTCGTTATAGGTCAGAGCCGTCACCTTGGACCCGTCGCCGATCACCTCGGTGGTCAGGGCCGAGGTGATGACGTCGACATTCTTCAGGCTCTTCAGCTTGCGCTGCAGCACCTCGTCGGCCCGCAGCTTGCCGTCATATTCGATCAGGGTGACGTGGGCGACGATGCCGGCCAGGTCGATGGCCGCCTCGACGCCGGAATTGCCGCCGCCGATCACCGCCACGCGCTTGCCCTTATAGAGCGGGCCGTCGCAGTGGGGGCAGTAGGCCACGCCCTTGTTCCGATACTTGTCTTCGCCGGGGACGTTCATCTGCCGCCAGCGGGCGCCGGGCGCCAGGATGACGGTGCGCGACTTCAGCGACGCCCCGTTCTCCAGCACCACCTCGACCAGGCCGCCGGTCTCGGTCGCCGGGATCAGCTTGGCGGCCTTCTGCAGGTTCATGATGTCGACCTCGTAGTCGCGCACATGGCGCTCCAGGTCGGACGCCAGCTTGGGGCCCTCGGTGTGCGGGGTGCCGGTCAGGTTCTCGATGGCCATGGTGTCGAGCACCTGGCCGCCGAACCGCTCGGCCGCGACGCCGGTGCGGATGCCCTTGCGGGCGGCATAGATGGCGGCCGCCGCGCCGGCCGGACCGCCGCCGATCACCAGGACCTCGAAGGGTTCCTTGGTCTTGATCTTCTCGGCTTCGCGGGCGACCGCGCCGGTGTCCAGCTTGGCCAGCACCTGTTCCAGGGTCATGCGGCCTTGCGCGAACTCCGCGCCGTTCAGCATGACGGTGGGCACGGCCATGACCTGGCGGGCGGCCACTTCTTCCTGGAACAGCGCGCCGTCGATGGCCACGTGGCGGATGCGCGGGTTCAGCACGCTCATGGTGTTCAGCGCCTGCACCACGTCGGGGCAGTTCTGGCACGACAGCGAGAAATAGGTTTCGAACACGAAGTCGCCGTCCAGCGCCTTCACCTGCTCGACGGTCTCGGCGTCCACCTTGGGCGGATGGCCGCCCACATGCAGCAGGGCCAAAACCAGCGAGGTGAATTCGTGGCCCATGGGCAGGCCCGCGAAGGTGACGGCCACATCGGTCCCGGTGCGGCGGATCTCGAAGGAAGGCTTACGCTCATCGTCGCCATCCAGGCGCACGGTCACCTTGCCGCCCGACACCGAGGCGATGTCGTTCAGCAGGTCCTTCATCTCCGCGCTCTTGGCGTCCTCGCCAAGGGTGGCCACCAGCTCGACCGGCTGGGTGACGTTCTGCAGATAGCCCTGCAGCTGGCTCTTCAGAGTGTCGTCCAACATGGCTCGGTTCCGGTGTTCGCGCGCAAAGGGCCTAAGACCCGCGGCGCGCAGGGGGAGGAAAACGATCAGGGCGGCGACCACGGCCCGGCAGGGCCTGGACCAAGTCTAGGTCCGGCGCGCCTTTTCGGTTCCACGATCGATAGGGCGGGCGGGGCGTTCCCGCAGGCCTGCCCGGCGCGTGCGCCAGACGGGACCGGAAACGCCCCTTATTCCGTCAGCCTGACCCGGCAGGATCAGGGGATCTGGAAAGGGTCGGCCTTAGATCTTGCCGACGAGGTCCAGGGACGGCGAGAGCGTCTTTTCGCCCTCTTCCCACTTGGCCGGGCAGACTTCGCCCGGATGGGCGGCCACGTACTGGGCCGCGCGAATCTTGCGCAGCAGCTCCATGGCGTTACGGCCGATGCCCTCGGCGGTGACTTCCATGAACTGGATCACGCCTTCCGGATCGACCAGGAAGGTGCCGCGGTCGGCCAGGCCTTGGCCCGCGCGCATCATGCCGAAGTTGTTGGTGACCAGGCCCGAGGGGTCGCCGATCATGGTGTATTCGATCTTGCCGATGGCCGGCGAGGAGTCGTGCCAAGCCTTGTGCGAGAAGTGGGTGTCGGTCGAGACCGAATAGATCTCCACGCCCAGCTTCTGGAACTGGGCGTAGTTGTCGGCCAGGTCCTCAAGCTCGGTCGGGCAGACGAAGGTGAAGTCGGCCGGGTAGAAGAAGACCACCGACCACTTGCCCTTCAGGTCGGCGTCGCTGACCTCGACGAACTTGCCGCCCTTATAGGCCTGGGCGGTGAAGGGAAGGATGGTCGTGTTGACGGAAGCCATGCGGCGCGCTCCTGGGCGTTTTGTGGATAGGGGGAGGAAACACCGCCTTCCTACCACCCCATGCTGCATCGCAGAAATCGATTTTATCTGGGGGGTCGATAGAGGGGGTCGATGGCAGGCCTAGCGCCGCCGATGTGTAGCCTTGGCTTCGTTTTCGCCGCCAACCTGGAGGGCTCGCACCAAACCTGGGTGAACTCCGTACGGACGACCTGCGTTCAGTCCGGTTGGAATCTTCGGTGACAAGTTGACGGGGGTTCTATCGCGGAAACACCAGTGTACAAACCGCCCTGGCCCATGTTCAGCCTCCTCGTCGTACCCAACCACATTCATAGAATAAAGAAACTGAATGAACTCTTCTGGGCCATCCTTAAGCTGCTGAAGCGTTAGCTTCTCTCGGGAATTAGCTGCATGAAAGCGCGTGTAATTCTCAATAAATTCGTCCCATGAAAACTTGCTCTTTCCTTTCATAAATTTAAAAAATCCGACGAGTTCATTGAAATCTGCGGACGAATAGTAGAATGATAGATAATCACGAACTTCACCAAGTAAGTAGTCCGAATACTCCTTTTGGCAGTTCAAAAATACGCGGTCTGTAAAATTCATCATACCGGAATTGTGCTGACGAACATATTCTTGCATAATTCCAAGGTAGGATATTACATCTCTGGGTCTATAAAAAGAATATCGCAGAAATGAAACGAACGGATTGTCTAGACGTTCTGCGATGCGCATATTTGGAACGTCATAATTGAAATAGTGATCCCATGCCTCTCCGGCAATCATTGGATCGTGTCCGGTTTGCTTAGCAAGAATGCCGTCCACTAGTTGAAATATGCGAGACGTCCTGTAATCACCGTAGGTAGTAATCCAGGATAAATTTACAGAGTTATCTCTCATTTTAGCGTTGGCATTCTGGAACTCAACCGCATCAAATATGTCGGGCCGTAGCAGAAGAACTACCTTAATTCGCCCTTTTGAGTCCCTAATGTTAGCTAGAAACTCGGTATTAAGTTGCCATACTGCGAATGCAAGGCCTCTAACGCATTCCATGTAGTCTGTAAAACTTAGCGCGCTTGGCCTAACGTCGATTCCGTCAATGAAAAGAATATGATCATCTCTCAAGTCTAACGAAGAGATAGCCTCTTTTAGAGATTTTTCAATTATGAGTAGATTGGTCTGGAACTTAGTGCCAGAGGCCGAGACGCTCGACCTTTCTGATGCGGCTAATTTTGCATACTTTACAAGTAGCTCGGCGCTAATCTCTGCATCTTTCACGAATTCGATGGCGCTGACGACCTCCGGATCGAAAGCCGAGTCGTAGTACTTTTCAATTGCTTGCTGGGCGGATTTGAACTTCTCGGGCGCCCCAAATCTCGAACGTCCATTCTCTTTTATATGGTCACAAAGTAAAAGTAAAAGTATTACTTTCCATGTATCTATAAAATCAGACACCGGAAGGTGACCTATTTGCTTTAAGTGATAGAATTTAGTATAGTCCGTGCTATTGATATTTTTTGTCGTCGAATTTGTAGAATTGTAGACGCCGTTGCTAAGGTAAGTGGCGTATGCAGTTTTTCCGGTTCCCTTCTCGCCGACGATAAAATACTTTTTAGTCTCTAGAATTCGGTCTAAGAACGCGTCTTTATAAAATATGCGCTTCAGAAGTTCCTTTTCTTTTCGGCCGCTATAGTTGATAGCGTCGATTGAGCCGATATCGAGATCCGCAATCTTTTTGAACATTTTCCCTCCGCTGCCCGTATGTGTGGGCAGGCTCAATCGATCTCACGATGTCGTCTATGGCAGAGGTGCTGCGAAGTGCTTGTCAAGGGTTACCCTCGCCTCTCCCCCCGCCCAATCTCCTTCATCAGGTCGTGCACATAGAGCCCGAAGTCGACCTGGATGGTGTGGCGCTGGCTTTTGTAGAAGTGGCCGAGGTGCAGGGCTTCGTCCTTGGCGATGATGGCTTCCATCTCTGCGCGCGGCGGCGGGACGTAGCGGCCGGTGAGGCAGGCTGCGGCCAGCTTGGTCTGCTGCTCGGCGAAGTTGACCAGGGTCGGCAGGGGCTGGGCCAGGCCCATGAAGAAGAGGTTCGGCACGCCGGGCTTCATCATCCGCTTGAACAGGGGGAAGCGGTTCTCGGCGTCGGGTTTTAGGTCCGGGTCGTCGAAGAAGGGGAAGCTGATCTTGTAGCCGGTGGCGTAGATGATGGCGTCCACGGTCTCCACGCTGCCGTCCTCGAAGCGCACCTGGTCGCCCATCAGCTCGGCGATGTTCGGCTTGAACTTGATGTCGCCGCAGCCGGCCCGGGTGAGGAACTCGCCGGAGACCGAGGGGTGGGCGGTCAGCGGCTCATGGTCGGGCTTGGGCAGGCCATAGTCCTCCATGTTTCCCACCAGCTTGCGGATGCGTTTGGCGGCCAGGCGAAGGCCGAGCTTGCGCGGCATCCAGTGGGGCATGGCG